>NZ_CATKQQ010000096.1:0-259424 GCF_949767605.1 Pseudomonas sp. IT-P218 | reverse complement strand
GAAATTTTGTGGGGATGCCATCGCCAGCAGGCTGGCTCCCACAAGAATTTAGGTCGGCCCGGGAATTTGCAGGCTGTCGCGACTTCTGTGGGAGCCAGCCTGCTGGCGATAGCGTCGAATCAGTCACCATCGATGTTGACTGACATGGCGCCATCGCCAGCAGGCTGGCTCCCACATTGGTTTTGCAGTGTTCTGGAAATTTTCGCAGGCAAAAAAAATCCCCGTATCTTTCGATACGAGGATTTTTAATATGGTCGGGGTAAGGGGATTCGAACTCCTGACATCCTGCTCCCAAAGCAGGCGCGCTACCGGACTGCGCTATACCCCGGTAAAAAAAAGGCGACCTAACTAAAGTCGCCTTCTTCGATCAGCGCTTTTGGCCTCTGATCTTAAGATTCGATTCCAGCGTTAACTGGTTTCAAAAATGGTGGGTCGTGTGGGATTCGAACCTACGACCAATTGGTTAAAAGCCAACTGCTCTACCAACTGAGCTAACGACCCAAAAATGGTCGGGGTAAGGGGATTCGAACTCCTGACATCCTGCTCCCAAAGCAGGCGCGCTACCGGACTGCGCTATACCCCGGCTTGAAATTGGCTCCGTGACCAGGACTCGAACCTGGGACCCAATGATTAACAGTCATTTGCTCTACCGACTGAGCTATCACGGAACTACACATTTCAATTTACAACTTTGTAGCTTTACTGCGTTCTCTTCGACCCGTTCGCATCGCTGCGTTCGTGTGTCTGAGGCGCGCTATTCTACAATCTTCAGCACCTCTGTCAACCCCCTAATTTGCATTCAAGTTAATGATTTGCAACTTATTTTAGATTCCTGCCTGAAGCAGAAACCCTGGCGGGTGACTTACTGCGGGGCGCACTTTACAAGCCTTTTCCTTAGAGTTCAACAGCCTGAATGAAAAAAAGGCCTCGTTGTGCGAGGCCTTTTCGATTTTGCTGCGGTTACGGATCAGACGAAGACGATTTCGTCGTTTTCCACCACGCCCTGAGCGGTGTCACCCGGCATGAATCGACCGGAAAGGATCAACTGCGCCAGCGGGTTCTCGATCCAGCGCTGTATGGCCCTCTTGAGCGGCCGTGCGCCGTACACAGGGTCGTAGCCGACCGCGATCAGCTTATCCATGGCCTCTGGGCTCAGTTCCAGCTTCAGCTCCCGCTCGGTCAGGCGACTGCGCAGGCGACCCAACTGGATCTCGGTGATGCCAGCAATCTGATCCCGCGCCAAAGGCTCGAAGATCACCACTTCGTCGACCCGGTTGATGAACTCCGGCCGGAAGTGGCTGGAAATCGCATCCATCACCGCCGCGCGCTGCGCCTCACGATCACCCACCAATTCCTGGATCTGCACCGAACCCAGGTTGGAGGTCATGACAATCACGGTGTTCTTGAAGTCCACCGTACGGCCATGGCTGTCGGTCAAGCGACCGTCTTCCAGCACCTGCAGCAGGATGTTGAACACATCCGGGTGCGCCTTCTCGACTTCGTCCATGAGGATCACCGAGTATGGCTTGCGACGCACCGCCTCGGTCAGGTAACCGCCCTCCTCGTAACCGACGTAGCCTGGTGGCGCACCGATCAGGCGAGCCACGGAATGTTTCTCCATGAACTCGGACATGTCGATCCGCACCATCGCCTCTTCGGTATCAAAGAGAAATTCAGCCAGCGCCTTGCACAGCTCGGTTTTACCGACACCGGTCGGGCCGAGGAACATGAACGAGCCGCTCGGGCGATTCGGGTCGGACAACCCGGCGCGGGAACGCCGCACCGCGTTGGACACGGCCACCACCGCTTCGTCCTGGCCGATCACACGCTGGTGCAACAGGCTTTCCATCTTCATCAGTTTTTCGCGCTCGCCTTCGAGCATTTTCGACACGGGAATACCGGTCCACTTCGACACGACTTCGGCGATCTCTTCTTCAGTCACCTTGCTGCGCAGCAACTGGTTTTCAGGTTTTCCATGCTGGTCGACCATTTGCAGGCTGCGCTCCAGGTCCGGGATCACCCCGTACTGCAACTCCGCCATGCGGTTCAGGTCGCCTTTGCGGCGAGCGGCTTCCAGTTCCTGACGGGACTGTTCGATCTTCTGCTGGATTTGCGCAGAACCCTGAACCTCGGCTTTTTCCGAGTTCCAGATTTCTTCCAGGTCCGAGTACTCACGCTCGAGGCGGGCGATTTCTTCCTGGAGTTTTTCCAGGCGTTTCTTCGCTGCGTCGTCGCTTTCTTTCTTCAGCGCCTGGGATTCCACCTTCAGCTGGATCAAACGTCGTTCCAGGCGGTCCAGCACCTCCGGCTTGGAGTCGATCTCCATGCGGATGCGGCTGGCGGCCTCGTCGATCAGGTCGATGGCCTTGTCCGGCAACTGCCGGTCAGTGATATAGCGATGGCTGAGCTTGGCCGCCGCAATGATCGCGCCGTCGGTGATCGCCACCTTGTGGTGGACCTCATAGCGTTCTTTCAGGCCACGCAGGATGGCGATGGTGTCTTCTTCGCTCGGCTCGTCCACCAGCACTTTCTGGAAGCGTCGCTCGAGGGCGGCGTCCTTCTCTATGTATTGACGGTACTCGTTGAGCGTGGTGGCACCGACGCAGTGCAGTTCGCCACGCGCCAGGGCTGGCTTGAGCATGTTGCCCGCATCCATCGAGCCCTCGCCTTTACCGGCGCCGACCATGGTGTGCAGTTCGTCGATGAACAGGATGATCTGCCCTTCCTGCTTCGACAGCTCGTTGAGCAGGGATTTCAGGCGTTCTTCGAACTCACCGCGATACTTGGCACCGGCAATCAATGCCCCCATGTCCAGGGACAACAATCGCTTGCCCTTGAGGCCATCCGGCACTTCGCCATTGATGATGCGCTGGGCCAAGCCTTCGGCGATGGCGGTCTTACCGACGCCAGGCTCACCGATCAGCACCGGGTTGTTCTTGGTGCGGCGTTGCAGCACCTGGATAGTGCGACGAATTTCATCGTCACGGCCGATCACCGGATCGAGCTTGCCCTCCTCGGCACGCTTGGTCAGGTCGACCGTGTACTTATCCAGCGCCTGCCGGGCTTCCTCGTGGTTCGCGTCATTGACTGCCTCACCACCACGGAGGTTGTTGATCGCGTTTTCCAGGGCTTTCTTGCTCACGCCCTGACCGAGCAACAGCTTGCCGATCTTGCTGTTCTCGTCCATCGCGGCGAGCAGCACCAGTTCGCTGGAAATGAACTGGTCGCCCTTTTGCTGGGCCAGGCGATCGGCCTGGTTGAGCAGACGCGCCAGATCCTGCGACATGTTCACGTCGCCGGTCGGATTCTGAATTTTCGGGAGCTGGTCGAGCTCTTTGGTCAGCTCTTTACGCAGGCTGTTGACGTCGAAGCCCACCTGCATCAGCAGGGGCTTGATCGAGCCGCCCTGTTGCTCGAGCAGGGCTTGCATCAAGTGCGCCGGCTCAATGGCCGGATGATCGAGACCGACGGCCAGGGATTGGGCATCGGACAACGCTAACTGCAATTTGCTGGTTAAACGGTCTATACGCATGGGTCACCTTCCTTTTGAGCAGGCCGGACCTATAAAACATCCTGAATGAAGAAACCTGCCAGATACCACAATAGATGCGGTCGATTCTGGGAGTTTCAAGCGTCGAGACGTTGATGCAGGTCAGACAAGTCTAGCGTTCGAGCCAGATCAAGGAGGCAAATCGACCGGTGCGGGACGCACGGCGGTAGGAAAAGAAGCGTGGATCGGTGACGGTGCAGAACCCGCCGCCGTAGACAGCGGTTACACCACGGGCTGCCAGGCGCAAGCGCGCCAGCGTATAGATGTCGGCCATGAACTTGCCGGGGTTTTGACTCGGCGCAAAAGCTTGAGCAGCTTCGGGCAGTTGCTCGACGAAGGTTGCCCGCACTTCCGGGCCGACTTCGAAGGCTTTCGGACCAATGGCCGGGCCAAGCCAGACCAGAACCTCGGCAGGTGGCACGTCCAGGCTGTCGAGGGTCGCTTCCAGCACCCCCGCCGCCAACCCGCGCCAACCGGCATGGGCCGCCGCGACACGCGTACCGGCACGGTCGCAAAACAACGCAGGCAGGCAGTCCGCAGTCATCGCCGCACAGGCAATGCCCGGCGTTGAGGTCCAACTGGCATCGGCAGTGTCCACCCGGCTCGGATCCGCATGCGCCACGACGATGCCGTGGACCTGCTGCAGCCAGGCCGGTTGAATCGAAAAACGATCAGTCAGACGCCGGCGATTTTCGGCGACAGCTTCGGGGCTGTCGTCGACGTGATCACCAAGATTGAGGCTGTCGAACGGCGCCAGGCTGACGCCGCCCGCACGGGTGGTGACACAGGCTTTGACCCCGGCCGGCGCGGGCCAGTCAGGAATCAGCCAGTCACTCATCCGACAAACGCCTCGCGGTCTTGCTTGAGCAGGGTCAGCAACCAGACGAAATCTTCCGGCAACGGCGATTCCCAGCTCATGCGCTCACCGGTGGTCGGGTGATCCAGCTCGAGGAACCGCGCATGCAGCGCCTGACGCGGGAAGTTTTTCAGCGACTCGACCATGGTCGGGTTGGCGGCCGGCGGAATCCGGAAACGACCGCCGTAGGCAGGGTCTCCGACCAACGGGAAGTTAATGTGCGCCATGTGCACGCGAATCTGGTGTGTACGACCGGTTTCCAGCTTCACCCGCACGTGGGTGTGGGAACGGAAACGCTCAAGCACGCGGTAGTGGCTGACGGCCTGCTTGCCACCTTCCATCACGGCCATGCGCTGGCGTTGCTGGCCATGACGACCGATCGGCGCATTGATCTTGCCGCCAGCCGTCACCACGCCGATCACGATGCACTCGTAGATCCGGCTGACGCTGCGGCTCTGCAACTGTGTAACCAGCTGCGTCTGCGCCTGAATGGTCTTGGCTACCACCATCAGACCGGTGGTGTCCTTGTCCAGGCGATGCACGATACCGGCGCGGGGCACATTGATGATGTCCGGCACGTGGTGCAGCAAGGCGTTGAGCAAGGTGCCATCAGCGTGGCCAGCAGCCGGGTGAACCACCAGGCCCGCAGGCTTGTTGATCACCAGGATGTCGTCGTCTTCATAGACGATGTCCAGGGCGATGTCTTGAGCGACCCATTCGCCCTGAGCTTCCTGCTCGGCAGTGAGTTCAAGAATGGCGCCACCGTGAACGATGTCTCGCGGGCGGACAACCGCCCCATCCACAGTCAGGCGGCCGTCTTTGATCCAGGCGGAAAGGCGCGAGCGCGAGTGCTCAGCGAATAATTGTGCGGCGACTTGATCGAGGCGTTGGCCGCCCAATTCGGACGGCACCTCTGCGCTAAGTTCAATTTTATCGGACATGCTCGGACTAGGCGTCGGCACAGCCTTTGGTTTCGGCTGCGCGCTTGTGGTTAAATACGGCGTCTTTTGCCCCGAGGCTATTCAACGGGGCGCTCATCATAACAGGACGGCCTCGCCCAAGACAGCGGCCGTCATAGGGACGCAAGCCGCCATGCAAGTGAAACACCTGCTGCTGATCGCCATCCTCGCATTGACCGCTGCTTGCTCTTCGAAGGAAGTCGTAGACGAAAACCTGAGCGAAGTCGAGTTGTACCAACAGGCTCAAGCCGATCTGGACAATAATAGCTACACCAGCGCCACTGCCAAGCTGAAGGCTCTGGAATCGCGCTATCCGTTCGGCCGTTATGCCGATCAGGCCCAGTTGGAGCTGATCTACGCCAACTACAAGAACGCCGAACCAGAAGCCGCCAAGGCCGCTGCCGAGCGCTTCATTCGCCTGCACCCACAGCACCCGAACGTCGATTACGCCTACTACCTCAAGGGCCTGACGTCTTTTGACCAGGACGTTGGCCTGCTCTCGCGCTTCCTGCCGCTGGACATGACCAAGCGTGACCCGGGTGCCGCTCGCGACTCCTACAACGAGTTCGCCCAGCTGACCAGCCGCTTCCCCAACAGCCGTTATGCGCCGGACGCCAAGCAGCGCATGATCTACCTGCGCAACCTGCTGGCCGCCTACGAAATCCACGTGGCCGACTATTACCTGACCCGTCAGGCCTACGTCGCCGCCGCGAACCGCGGTCGCTACGTGGTGGAAAACTTCCAGGAAACCCCTGCGGTCGGCGACGGCCTGGCGGTGATGACCGAGGCCTACCAGCGCCTGCACCTGGATGAACTGGCTGCCACCAGCCTCGAAACCCTGAAGCTCAACTACCCGAACCACCCAAGCCTGGTGGACGGTCAGTTCGTGCCATCGGTCGCCGAAGCCGACAACCGTTCGTGGCTGAGCAAGGCCACCCTGGGCCTGATCGAATCCCGTCCGCCGCTGCCACCGGGAGAAACCCGCGCCAACCAGGACGTGCAGAAGCAGTTCCAGGATGCCAAGGACGCGATTCCGAGCGAGCTCAAGCCTAAAGACGGCAACGGCGATGTGATCGAGGAAGAGGATCACGAGGCCGAGGGCAACAACGAAGACCGCTCGTGGTTCAGCTACATGACCTTCGGCGTATTCGACTGATACGACGGTGGTACAGAAAGGGAGACGCTCGAGTCTCCCTTTTTTATTGCGCCGTTTTTATGCCGCGCGAATACGCTGTGCGCCTGTCATGTCCTTGGCTAAACTGGCGGCTCATCCGTCATAAAGCAGCTCACCATGCTTCGTTTACTATTCTGGATCGCAGTGATTGCCGCCGCTGTCTGGTTCTGGCGCAAGTACAAGCGCCAGGTCTCTGCACCCAAGTCCTCCGCCGAGCTGGAAGCGGCGCCCATGGTCCGCTGCGCCCATTGCGGCGTGCACCTGCCCCGCGACCGTGCGCTGAGCCTTCAACAACAGTGGTATTGCAGCCAGGCTCACCTTGAGCAAGGCCCAGGCTCCAGTGATCGCTGAGACGACCAGTCCCGGCGACAAACAGGCCCAGCGACTGCTGCGCCTCTATCACCTCTACCGCCTGAGCATCGGCATCACCCTGGTGCTGCTGATTTCCAGCAACCTGGACTACCGGTTGCTGACGTCCGCCAATGACGACCTGCTGCGCTACGCCAGCGGGTTGTACCTGGTGCTGAACATCCTGCTGGTGGTCTTCTTCGCAAACACCCGCCGTCCGACACAACTGCTCAGCCTGGCGCTGGTCGATGTCCTGCTGCTTTGCGTGTTGTTCTACGCCGGTGGCGGTGTGGCCAGCGCCATCGGCAACTTGTTGATCGTCTCGGTGGCCATCAGCAATACCTTGTTGCGAGGACGCATCGGCTTGCTGATCGCCGCCATCAGCGCACTTGGCATCCTGGGTTCGAGTTTCCTGCTGAATCTCAGCCATCCCGCCAGCCCCAACGATTACTTGCAGATCGGCACGCTCGGCGCCCTGTGTTTTGCCGCGGCACTGCTGGTGCAAGGCCTGGTCCGACGACTGGAAGTCAGCGAAACCCTGGCAGAACAGAAAACCAGCGAAGTCATCGGCCTGGAAGCCCTCAATGCCCTGATCCTGCAACGCATGCGTACTGGCATTCTGGTGTTTGACGACCAATGGCGCGTGCAACTGGCCAATCACAGTGCGTTGGCCCTGCTGGGCTGCGAGCGCCTCGAAGGCCGGCGGATCGACGAACAGGCCCCCGCCCTGGTCGAACGTCTGCAACTGTGGATCAACAACCCGACGCTGCGCCCGCATAGCCTGAAAATCCCCGGCAGCGGCCTTGAACTGCAGCCGAGCTTCATTGCCCTGGCTCCTGGCCCGCATCAGCAGATCCTGGTCTTTCTCGAAGACCTCGCCCAGGTCACCCAGCAGGCTCAACAACTGAAACTCGCCGCCCTCGGCCGCCTGACCGCCGGTGTCGCCCATGAAATCCGCAATCCGTTAGGCGCCATCAGTCACGCCGCGCAGCTATTGCGCGAATCGGAGGAACTGAATGCCGCGGATCGACGTCTGACGCAGATTATTCAAGACCACTCTCAGCGAATGAATCGGGTAATCGAAAACGTCCTGCAACTGTCCCGTCGCCAGCAAACCGTGGCGCAACGACTCGACCTGAAGCCGTGGCTGGAGCAGTTCGTGACACAAACCCGCGAGCAGGCGACCGAGCGCCAGAAGATCCATCTACGCATGGCTTGCGGTGACTTCAGTACCTTGATGGACCCGAACCAGCTGGAGCAGATTCTCGACAACCTGATCCGCAATGCATGGCGCCATAGCGCCCTGAACCACGACCAGGCGCAGGTCTGGCTTGAGTTGTTCATCGACCCTGAGAGTCAGCTGCCGATCCTCGAAATCCTCGACGACGGACCCGGGGTGGCCCCGGACCATCAAGCGCAATTGTTCGAGCCTTTCTTCACCACCAGCCACCAGGGCACTGGCCTGGGCCTTTATCTGTCCCGTGAGCTGTGCGAAAGCAACCAGGCTCGCCTGGACTTCAAATCACGCCAGGGCGGCGGCTGCTTTCGCATTACCTTTGCTCACGGATGCAAACAAGGTTGAACAAGAGCCCACGGCAAAAAGTCCTGATCGTCGACGACGAGCCGGACATCCGCGAACTCCTGGAAATCACCCTGGGCCGGATGAAGCTCGATACCTACAGCGCACGCAACGCTGGCGAGGCCTTGATCCTGCTCCAGCGCGAGGCGTTTGACCTGTGCCTGACCGACATGCGCTTGCCCGACGGCAGCGGCCTGGAGCTGGTGCAACACATCCAGCAACGCTACCCGCAAGTCCCGGTGGCCATGATCACGGCCTATGGCAGCCTCGACACGGCGATCAATGCGTTGAAGGCCGGTGCGTTCGATTTCCTGACCAAACCGGTGGACCTGACCCGCCTTCGGGAACTGGTGACCAGTGCCTTGCTGCTGCCCGCCCCTGGCTCCGCCATCGATCGTCGTTTGCTGGGTGACTCACCGCCCATGCGCGATCTGCGCAAACAGATCGACAAGCTGGCCCGTAGCCAGGCACCGGTGTACATCAGTGGCGAGTCCGGCAGCGGCAAGGAACGGGTCGCCCGCCTTATTCATGAGCGAGGACCACGGGCCAGCCAACCCTTTGTCCCGGTCAATTGCGGTGCGATTCCGACCGAGCTGATGGAGAGCGAGTTTTTCGGCCATCGAAAAGGCAGCTTCAGCGGCGCCATCGAAGATAAACCGGGACTGTTCCAGGCGGCCCACGGCGGCACCCTGTTTCTCGACGAAGTGGCAGACCTGCCTCTGCCGATGCAAGTCAAACTGTTGCGGGCCATCCAGGAGAAAGCAGTACGCAGCGTCGGTGGGCAACAGGAAGTGGTGGTCGATGTGCGCATCCTTTGCGCCACCCACAAAGACCTTGGCGCCGAAGTCGCTGCCGAACGTTTTCGCCAGGACCTGTACTACCGCCTGAACGTGATCGAGCTGCGGGTTCCGCCGTTGCGCGAACGCCGTGACGACATCGAGCCCCTGGCCAGCCATGTGCTCAAGCGCCTGGCTGCAGACACCGGGCAGCCCGCGGCAACACTCCACCCCAATGCCCTCGAGGTCCTGAAAAGCTACCGTTTCCCGGGCAATGTGCGCGAACTTGAGAACATGCTCGAACGGGCTCACACGTTATGCGACAACCAGCAGATCGAGCCCAGCGACCTGCGCCTGGCCGAAGGCAACTGTGCCGCCGAAGCGGGTGTGCCGGACCTTACGCAGATCGATAACCTGGAAGCGTACCTGGAAAACGTTGAGCGCCAGTTGCTTTTGCAGGCGCTGGAAGAGACCCGCTGGAACCGCACGGCGGCGGCTCAGCGGTTGAATCTGTCATTCAGATCGATGCGCTACAGGCTCAAGAAACTCGGTTTGGATTGACGGCCTCAAAAGATCGCAGCCTGCGGCAGCTCCTACAGGAGGGGTACGCATTTCTCCTGTAGGAGCTGCCGCAGGCTGCGATCTTTTGATCTTGTTTCAGATCCGCCCGGTTGGCGCATAAGGTGCCGGATCGATGATCGGTGCCCTGCCCAACATCACATCGGCAAACAACTGACACGACGCCGGCGCCAACACCAACCCGTTGCGGTAATGCCCGCAATTGAGCCAAAGCCCCTCGAAACCCGGCACCTGGCCAATATAGGGAATGCCCTCCGGCGAGCCTGGCCGCAACCCGGCCCAATGCCCCACCACCTCGGCATCGGCCAACGCCGGAATCAATTCGATAGCCGAGGCCTTGAGGCTTTCGAGTGCCGATTCGGTCGGCGTCTTGTCGTAGCCTTCATGCTCCAGGGTACTGCCAATCAGGATGTGACCATCGCGGCGCGGAATCGCATAGCGCCCCTTGGCCAGCACCATGCTTGGCAGGAAGTCCGCCGCGCACTTGTAGAGGATCATCTGCCCTTTCACCGGTTCGACCGGCAATTCAAGGCCCAGGCTCTTGAGCAGATCGCCGCTCCAGGCACCAGCGGTGAGGACCACTTGGTCGCCATGGATCGCGCCGGTGGAGGTCTGCACACCGACTATTTTTTCGTCCTGCCGAATAAACCCGCTGACTTCGCACTGCTCATGGATCGTCACGTTCGGCAGCGCCTGCAAGGCCGCCTTGAGCGACTTCACCAGCCGTGGATTGCGCACGTTGGCCACGTCGGCCATGTAGATCGCCCGGGAAAAACCACCGCCCAGCACCGGCACCGCATCGTGGGCCGCCGAAATATCCACAGCCCGCAGCGGCCGGCCCTCGCGCGCGGCCCAGGCCAGCGCCTCGGCCTCATCGTCCAGGTCAAGCCAGTACAGGCCTGTGGTATGCACCTCGGGATCAATGCCGGTGGCCGCAAACAAGCGCTCGCCCAGCTGTGGATAAAAATCCTGGGACCAATGCGCCAGCGCGGTCACCGCCGGGCTGTAGCGCCATGGATAGAGCGGCGAAACGATGCCACCACCGGCCCAGGACGATTCCTGGCCGACATTCGAGCGGTCCAGCAGCACCACACTCTGCACCTGGGACGCGAGATTGAATGCCGTCAGCAGCCCGATTACCCCACCACCGACGATCACCACTTGCTGTTGCCTGGTCATGTTCTGATCCAACCGTTCAATAGACAGAGGCGCAAAGGGCGCCCGAAAAGGAACTCAGCGACCCCAGCAATCCTTGGTGGTCAGGCCGTCCGCCGCATTGACCATGCTTCTGACACCGGTGTTGGTGAGCGTGAAGTCACCACACTTGTCAGCGGCCATGGCGGCATCGCTCTTGCGGGTTGCCGTCAGCATGAACGTCTGGTCCGTCAGGGTCGGTGTGATGCTGTAGTAATCGTTGCCGGCGCTAAGATCGGTGGCATTGGTGTAGACGTTATTTTTCGAATAGTAGCGCTCGAGGATCTGCGCCTGTTCCGAGAGCAGGCCGGCGACTTCGGTGCGACGCCCCTTGTTCACGTACTCGGTGAGGCTCGGATAGCCAATGGTGATGACGATCCCGATGATCGCAATCACGATCATGATTTCGATCAGGGTAAAACCGCGGTTGGAACTGCGCATGCCTCAATTCTCACTTACTGTATTTGTCGCCACATGATGCGACGGCTGCCGCCGCCGGATTTTTCCACCAGCGTGGAGATACCGCCACTGGAATCGTTCACGATCTTGCGCGTCGCGCCATTGACGATGGCGTTCAGGGTCGGCATCCCGCCGGTAAAGACCACGCCGCTGGACAGCGTGTCGGTGCTGTCGACCACGGCGTCGCCGTTGGTGTCGAGCACCGCGTAATTGAGCATCTTACCGCTGAACGCATCGAGTTCGATCAGTTTGCCGCTGCCAAAGCTGGCGCAAGGGTCGGTGGTATCCACGCTGGCCGTGGTAAAGACGATCCGACCGAGCACCAGGCTGGCCTGGTTGATCACCCGCTCACCGGTCAGTGCGTTGTTATACACCAGCGGCAAATACCAGCCCTTTTGCGTCGGGTAGGTGACCTCGTACTGGCTGGTGGTGATGGACTGCGCCGACACCCCGGTCACTGCCTGGGCCTGCAGGTTGGACGTGGTGATTTGTCCCGAGCCACCCTGCGCGTCCCACACCGCGTAGAACGCCTGCAGGTCTTTGTTGATCCTGTCCGCTGTCTCGTTGAATTTGCCGGTGCCGAAAAACACCATTGTTCCACCCTGGGCGCTGTCCGCCAGTAATGGCTGCGCGGTGATGGGCTGGGTAGCACCACCGGCGGTGGTGAACAAAGGTTTGCCGGCAAATGCGAGGCCCCAGGCGTTCGGGGTGGCGCCACTGAGGTCGAACTTCCAGAGCCGCCCCTTGAGGTCTCCGCCATAGGCAGCCTGTACCACATTCTGCGAGTTCACCCTGAGTTTCACCGAAGACAAGCCGTTAGTGGTCTCGCTGCTGTCGATCACGATTTTCCTGATCAGGCTGCCGTCGCGAATATCCACCACGTACAACGCCGCCACCCCGGAGTAACTGCCATAGCCATTGGCAATGAACGCCGCCCAGCGCCCATCCGCCAAGCGTGCCACCTCCGGACGAGCGTAGGCATAACCCAGGTCATTAAAAGCGTTCGCCGCATTGGCAGTGTCCGGCGCGCTGATTTCCCACAGGGCCTTGGTCACATTCCCCGCCGATGCGTCGAACAGTTGCAGCGCATAGAAGGTTCGCCCGCCCTCGCCCGTTCCGCCCAGGGCGAGGGTCTTCCAGGCGCTGTTCAACTGGGCATCAAACACGCCCACCTGCCCATCCACCAGAAACCTGTGGCCAACGCCGTTGATGTAGGTGGGATCGGCGATGTAATGCAAGGACGGCAGCACACTGGCGGGCATGTAGGCGTAGCGCCGGGCACCGTTGGCGGTGTTGATGACGCTGACAAAACCGTCGTTGGCGTTGACCACCAGGCTGGCATGCATGTTGGCCGCCTTGGTCGCCAGGTAAGTGCTGTAGCTGGTATCCCCCGACCAATCAGCTGCGGTTTTATCCGAAGGCGCCGCCAGGACCAGCGGCGAGTTGACGATATCGCCGAGCAATACACTGCGCACTTTCAGGCCGGCCTTGTTCGCGCCCTTGCTCCACTCCAGCAGATCGCTGCCCGTAATACCGCCAGGCAAGCCCTGGCTGAGCACGCCTTGCTGAGCCGCAGACAAATTGGCAAAGGCCAATGTCACGGCGCTGTGGGTCTGACTGTTCCACGATTGATAGGCCGGTCCCGTGGCGCCCGCCACGATGGCCGTATCGGTGGACCACAGCACCGAAGAGGTATCGACCGTGCCACTGGCGGTGAAGCCATAGGCCTTGATCGTGCCACGCCAGTCCCTGGGGTCGTAGCTGGTCTGGAAATAGCGGGTGCCGCTGGCGACACCACTGCCGCCGGAGCCGGCCTTGCTGCACAACAAGGGCGAATCCGCAGGCGTGAAGGCATAGGCCGGAGCGGCCAGCAACAAGGCACACATGGCCCCACTCAACCACCGCCAGCGCTGTGAGCGACTTTCAATATTTCGCATAAATGCTCTCCACCACACTGCGTGAACTGCCCGCAATGCCCACGGCGGTGACCCGGTACAGGGTCGCCGAGGTGTTACTCGGCACGTTCACCGCCGCCTTGGTGGTGCCGATGTTCTGCACGCCATAGAAGCCGTTGCCGGACGCGATCCAGGTCACACCCGAGGTGGAATTGAACCCGGCCGCGGTGAGGCTCGCCGACTCGGCAGGCGGGGCGCACCGGGCAGTGCCGCTGCACACGGGCAACGAGTAACTATCGAGCTGCACCGCGCTTTCACCCACGCGCAATACCGCTTCGGCCAGCTGGAACGACTGATTGCGCAAGCCCAGGCTGCCGGCCATTTTTTCCTGCAGGGTGGCGTTTTGCATCGATGAAATACCGATCAGCGTCAGCAGCAACAGGAACACCAGGCTGACCAGCAGCGCCATGCCGCGCTGGGCACCAGGGGCAACGCTCATCGGCCCGCGCCTCATGGCAAGCGGTTGCGCAAGGCGGCAACCACGTTGAAGGTCTGGTCGCCCACCCGATTGTTCGGGTCGGTGAGGGTCAGGCTCAGGCGTACGCTGCGGATGCGTGCCGGGTCCGACGGGTTGCTGCTGTAACTGGACACTGCCAGATCGGAAGCCGAGCTGGCCAGGCCGAAGCTGACGTCGAAGGCACTGACGTTATCCACCAGTACTTGCTCGAGCGGCTTATCCCTGCCGACGCCCATCTTCAGCTCACCGTTCTTCAAGCTGTAGATCAATCGGCGGATGGGAAATGCCAGTTGCCCCGTAGCAGGTGCTTGCGAGTCGGAATACGCCGTCGCGCTGGTGCGACAATCGGATACCACCGTCCAGGCCGGCGTCCCGCCATTGCTGCCGATGTCCGCCGTGACCAGGGTCAACTTGCGACCGGCGTTGTCCCAACTGATCGGCTTTAGATGGCTGGCATTGAAGTCACGCGCTTTGCTGGCATCGGTGATAGACCCCAGGCAGCCGAACATGCCGACCATGCGGATTTCCTGGATCATTTTGCTCAGCACGAAACGCGCGTCCTCCTGCATGGCCGCCGCGGAGTTCTGGCTGATGTAAGTGTTTTTCGCGGCGATGAATACCTGCACCACGCCCAGCACCACGACCAGGCTCAAGGCCAGGGCGATCAGCAACTCGACCAGGCCGAAGCCGCGACTGCAGCGGCTCATGGCCTCGCCACCGGGTCGACAGTCGCGCGGCTGGTGAGGACGAAACTGCGCCGTGAGTCGGCAGCGTTGGCGGCCCGCGAGTCGTCCCAGGTGATGGTGATGGTGTACACCCGCTGGCTCAGGGAGATGCTGCCGGTCGCCGTTTCGCCACCAAAACCGGCAATGTTACGGGTGAAATCGTAGAGGTCCTGGTCCCGGGCGTCGTTCGGATTGCCCGAGGTTGGCGGTGTAACGGTGTAGTCGGCGGCTGCATTGGCGCGAATGCGGTCCATCATGTCGTAGGCGATGAAGCTGGCCTGACTGGTCATGCGCGCACTGTCGGTGTACTTCAAGGCATTCAATTGAAAGGCGGCCGCGCCCAACAGCCCCACGCCCAGGATCAGCAACGCCACCAGCACTTCGATCAGCGTCATGCCCTCCTGGGCACGCTTGCTCCATGGCCTCATCCGCAACTTCCACCCAATAGAATTCGTCCGTTCAAACACACATTCAGCGTCCTGCTTTGTGTTCCGAGCACATAGCTGATCACCACTGGCATGGAGGGTGATGACAGCCCGCCCAGATTATTGAAATCGATCGCCGTGACATCCGAGGGTAGCGCCAGAGTCGCCCCGCTGCTCATCGGCGGAACAACCCGCAACACATTGGCCGGGGTGCCCGTGCTGTCATAGACCGACAATTCCCCGCTCCACCCGCTCCCTCCCGCCGTGGGTCGCAGCCGAATGGGCACGCCTCGGTCGATGGCTTCCAGTCGGGCGTAGTTCAGGGCACGTCGCAGATCCCCCATCTCGGTGTCGGCCCTGGTGCCTTGTGTCGAACGGATGAACGCCGGGACCGCCAGGGTGATCAGGACCAGGAAGATCGCCAACGCCACCAGCAACTCGATCAGCGTGAAACCTTTTGAACGATGATCCACCGTTGCCCTTCGTTGCCGTCGGCTATACCTGCTTCTACTGGCGCAGGGATCGCGCGAGGCAGCATATTCCAGGGAGGGAGATTTCATGCGTGAGCAAGGTTTCAGTCTGATCGAATTGCTTATGGGACTCGCGATTGTCGGGATTGTTCTGCTCCTGGTCAGTCCGGCCTTTGCAGGGCTTACAGAATCGAACCATCGCGAGGAGGCAGCCAAGTCACTCGTCAGCGGTTTGCGCAGTGCAAGAAGCGAAGCGATAGCCCGTGGCCAGGTCGTGGTCATTCACGGCATCGACGACGACTGGAGCCAGGGCTGGCGGATCATTCTGGATGTCAGCGGCAAGGGCCATGAGGACCCCGACAATCCGCTGCTGGTCGAGCGCCGCAGCGGCATGGGCGTGGCGATCATGGGTAATCGGTATATCAAGACAGCCATACGCTTCGGTCCACTGGGTGGGCCGGTAGCCGGGGGGATTTCAAGCGGGGACATTGCACGTGTGCGCGGCACGCGAAGCGCAGAGCCAGCACCAGGTGGTACTGGCCTCGAACGGTCGCATCAGCCTGCGCAACGAGCAGGCCGCGCAGGCGTTATGCCCGGGGTGAAGGCTCAGAGCAGCGAACGGACCCGCAGCTCCTTGGGCATGGAGAACGTGATGTTCTCTTCACGACCGGCCAACTCATCGGCACCGGTTGCGCCCCAGGCCTGCAATTGCTGGATCACGCCCCGCACCAGGACTTCCGGAGCGGAAGCGCCGGCGGTGATGCCGATGCGCTCGACACCGTCGAACCAGCTTTTTTCCAGGTCTTCGGCACCATCGATCAGGTAGGCCGGGGTAGACATGCGTTCTGCCAGTTCACGCAGGCGATTGGAGTTGGAGCTGTTCGGACTGCCGACCACCAGCACCACATCGCATTCGTCGGCCAGTTGCTTGACCGCGTCCTGGCGGTTTTGCGTGGCGTAGCAGATGTCGTCCTTGCGCGGGCCGCCAATGGCCGGGAAACGCGTACGCAATGCGTCAATGACGCGACTGGTATCGTCCATGGACAAGGTCGTCTGGGTGACGAACGCCAGTTTTTCCGGGTTGTGCACCTGCAGTTCGGCGACATCCTTTTCGTCTTCGACCAGATAGATCGCACCACCGTTGCTGCCATCGTACTGGCCCATGGTGCCTTCGACTTCCGGGTGACCGGCGTGGCCAATGAGGATGCATTCACGACCGTCGCGGCTGTAACGGGCGACTTCGATGTGCACCTTGGTCACCAGCGGACAGGTGGCGTCGAACACTTTCAGGCCACGGCCGGCGGCTTCGGTACGCACGGCCTGGGACACGCCGTGGGCACTGAAGATCACGATCACGTCGTCCGGCACCTGATCCAGTTCCTCGACGAAGATTGCCCCGCGGTTACGCAGGTCTTCGACGACGAATTTGTTGTGGACCACTTCGTGGCGCACATAGATCGGCGGCCCGAAGACTTCCAGGGCGCGGTTGACGATTTCGATCGCCCGGTCCACACCGGCGCAGAAGCCACGGGGGTTGGCGAGTTTGATTTGCATGCTGTGCCTCGTGTCTTGCGCGCGAAAACAATGAAAAACCACTGTAGGAGCGAGCTTGCTCGCGAAAAACTCAGGTACACCGCGCACATTCTATGTTGACGCGGTGCCAATGAGTTCATCGCGAGCAAGCTCGCTCCTACAGAAAGCAGTTACAGCGCTTTGACGGTGATGATTTCCACGTCAAAGGTCAGCGTCTTGCCTGCCAGCGGATGGTTGAAGTCGATGGTCACTTGCGCGTCATCGAACTCTTTCACCACACCCGGCAATTCAGTATTGGCCGCATCGTTGAAGATCACCAGCAAACCGGGCGACAGCTCCATGTCCTGGAACTGCGAACGCGGGATGATCTGCACGTTATGCGGGTTAGGCTGGCCGAAGGCGTTTTCCGGCTCGATGCTCAGGGTACGCTTGTCGCCCGCCTTGAAACCGAACAGCGCCGCTTCGAAACCTGGGAGCAGGTTGCCATCACCGACCTTGAAGGTCGCCGGGGCCTTGTCGAAGGTGCTGTCCACCGTGTCGCCGTTCTCCAGGCGCAATGCGAAATGCAAGGTGACTTCCGTGTTCTGGCCGATGCGTTGCTCAGCCAATACCTGTTCAGTCATGAACGGCTTCTCCGGTCTTTTTACTTTTGAACATATCCAGTGCCAGCATGACAGCGCCTACAGTGATTGCACTGTCGGCAAAGTTGAACGCCGGGAAATGCCAGCGGTTCTGCCAATGCACCAGGATGAAATCGATCACATGGCCCAGGGCAATGCGGTCATACAGGTTGCCCAGCGCGCCACCGAGCACCAGCGCCAGCGCAACGGCCAGCCAGGTCTCGTTGCGCCCCAGTCGCTTGAGCCACACCACCAGCACCGCACTGACCACTATGGCGATCAGGGCAAACAGCCAGCGTTGCCAGCCGGAGCTGTCAGCCAGGAAGCTGAAGGCCGCGCCGGTGTTGTAGGCCAGGGTCCAGCTGAACAGATCGGGGATCACCACGATCTGCTGGAACATCTCGAGCTTGCCCTCGAAGTAGAATTTGCTGGCCTGGTCGATGACCAGAACCAGCAAGCTCAACCAGAGCCAGCCCAGCCGTCCGAAACGGCCAACTGCATTAGGCCCGGCTGCATTAGGCATAGTGACGAACCTCGCCCGCGCCGCTGATGTTGTCGACGCAACGACCGCAGATTTCCGGGTGTTCCGGATTCACACCGACGTCTTCACGGCAGTGCCAGCAACGGGCGCACTTGGCGAAGGCCGACTTGACGATTTTCAGCTTCAGGCCGCTGACTTCAGTGACTACCGCATCTTCTGGCGCCTTAACAAACGGCGCAACGCTGGCGGTGGAGGTGATCAGCACAAAG
Source organism: Pseudomonas sp. IT-P218 (assembly GCF_949767605.1). Classification (NCBI taxonomy): domain Bacteria; kingdom Pseudomonadati; phylum Pseudomonadota; class Gammaproteobacteria; order Pseudomonadales; family Pseudomonadaceae; genus Pseudomonas; species Pseudomonas sp. IT-P218. The sequence goes on along the minus strand of NZ_CATKQQ010000096.1, from coordinate 241,015 downwards.
CGCAGTTCGTTGCTCAGCTTGGCCAGGTCGGCGCTCAGCGCGTCTTCGGCGAACAGCGTCACTTCGGCCTGCAGGTTGCCACCGACGGCCTTGGCCGCGCGCTGGATTTCCATTTCCTTGTTGACCGCTACCTTCACTTCCATGATGCGGTCCCAGTAGGCGCGACCCAGCTCGAAGCCTTCCGGCAGCTCGGTCAGGCCTTCGTACCAGGTGTTGAGCATCACGGACTCGTTGCGCTCGCCCGGCAGGTACTGCCACAGCTCGTCGGCGGTGAACGCCAGGATCGGCGCGATCCAGCGCACCAGCGCTTCAGAGATGTGGAACAGTGCGGTCTGGCACGAACGACGGGCCTTGCTGTCGGCGCCGGTGGTGTACTGGCGGTCCTTGATGATGTCGAGGTAGAAACCGCCCAGCTCCTGCACGCAGAAGTTGTGGATCTTCGAGTAGACGTTCCAGAAGCGGTATTCGCCGTAGTGTTCTTGCAGCTCGCGTTGCAGCAGCAGGGTGCGGTCCACGGCCCAACGGTCCAGCGCGAGCATTTCTTCGGCCGGCAGCAGGTCGGTGGCCGGGTTGAAGCCGGTCAGGTTCGAGAGCAGGAAACGCGCGGTGTTACGGATACGCCGGTAGGCATCCGCACTGCGTTGCAGGATCTGCTCGGACACCGCCATTTCGCCCGAGTAGTCGGTCGAAGCGACCCACAGGCGCATGATGTCGGCGCCCAGGGTGTCGTTGACCTTCTGCGGTGCAATGACGTTGCCCAACGACTTGGACATCTTGCGGCCGGACTCGTCGACGGTGAAACCGTGGGTCAGCAGCTCGCGGTATGGCGCGTGGTTGTCGATGGCGCAACCGGTCAGCAGCGACGAGTGGAACCAGCCGCGGTGCTGGTCGGAACCTTCCAGGTACAGGTCGGCACGTGGACCGCTTTCGTGGCCCATCGGGTGCGAACCGCGCAGGACGTGCCAGTGAGTGGTACCCGAGTCGAACCAGACGTCCAAAGTGTCGCTGATCTTGTCGTACTGTGGCGCTTCAGCGCCCAGCAGTTCGGCCGCGTCCAGCTTGAACCAGGCTTCGATGCCTTCGACTTCGACGCGCTTGGCAACTTCTTCCATCAGTTCAACGGTGCGTGGGTGCAGCTCGCCGCTTTCCTTGTTCAGGAAGAACGGGATCGGCACGCCCCAGTTGCGCTGGCGGGAGATGCACCAGTCCGGACGGTTGGCGATCATCGAGTGCAGGCGCGCCTGGCCCCAGGCCGGAACGAACTTGGTGTCTTCGATGGCTTTGAGCGAGCGCACACGCAGGGTGTCGCCCGTGGTCGGCTGCTTGTCCATGCCGATGAACCACTGCGCGGTGGCGCGGTAGATCAGCGGGGTCTTGTGGCGCCAGCAGTGCATGTAGCTGTGCTCGATGACGGTGGTGTGCATCAGCGCACCGACTTCGGTCAGCTTGTCGACGATGGCCGGGTTAGCCTTCCAGATGAACTGGCCGCCGAAGAATTCCAGCGACGGCACGTACACGCCGTTGCTCTGCACCGGATTGAGGATGTCGTCGTTGACCATGCCGTATTTCTTGCAGGTCACGAAGTCGTCCACGCCGTAGGCCGGGGCGGAGTGAACCACGCCGGTGCCGGCGCCCAGTTCCACGTAGTCGGCCAGGTACACCGGCGACAGACGGTCGTAGAACGGGTGGCGGAAGTTGATCAGTTCCAGCGCGGAACCCGGTGCGATGGCCAGCACGGTGCCTTCAACGCCGTAACGGGTCAGGCACGATTCGACCAGCTCTTCAGCCAGCACCAGCAGCTTGTCGCCGATGTCGACCAGGGCGTAGTTGAATTCCGGGTGGACGTTAAGCGCCTGGTTGGCCGGGATGGTCCACGGGGTGGTGGTCCAGATCACGATCGAAGCAGGCTTGGCCAACGATGGCAGACCGAAGGCGGCAGCCAGCTTGGCTTCATCGGCAATCGGGAAAGCCACGTCGATGGTCGAGGACTTCTTGTTCTCGTACTCGACTTCCGCTTCGGCCAGGGCCGAACCGCAGTCGAAGCACCAGTTCACCGGCTTCAGGCCCTTGAACACGAACCCGCCCTTGACGATTTCGGCCAGGGCACGGATTTCACCGGCTTCGTTCTTGAAGTCCATGGTCTTGTACGGGTTGGCGAAGTCGCCCAGCACGCCCAGACGGATGAATTCGGACTTCTGCCCTTCGATCTGCTCGGTGGCGTAGGCACGGCACAGTTCGCGGGTCTTGTCCGCGCCCAGGTTCTTGCCGTGGGTCACTTCGACCTTGTGCTCGATCGGCAGGCCATGGCAGTCCCAGCCCGGAACATAAGGCGCGTCGAAGCCCGACAGGGTCTTCGAACGGATGATCATGTCCTTGAGAATCTTGTTCAGTGCGTGACCGATGTGAATCGTGCCGTTGGCGTACGGAGGACCGTCGTGCAGGACGAACTTCGGACGATCCTTGCCAATCTCGCGCAACTTTCCGTACAGGCCAATGCTGTCCCAGCGCTGCAGAATCTGCGGTTCGCGCTGAGGCAGGCCGGCCTTCATTGGGAAGGCGGTGTCCGGAAGGTTTAGCGTGGCTTTATAGTCGGTCATTTAAGGCTCTTCATTAGCGATTGGCGCTAGGTGCGACAGGGCACGGGCGGCGGCGACATCCGCATTGATCGCCGTCTTAAGCGCCTCCAGAGAGGCGAAACGCTGCTCTTCACGCAGCTTGTGGTGGAAAACCACCGTCAAACGCCGGTCATACAGATCGCCGGCAAAATCTAAAAGATGGACTTCGAGGTGGGCTTTGCCATCTCCCTGGACCGTGGGGCGAACGCCGATGTTGGCGACGCCTGGCCAGGTCTTGCCGTCGATGTCGACGTTAACCAGGTAAACCCCGGTCAGCGGCACGCGACGACGCTTGAGTTGAATGTTGGCGGTCGGCGTACCCAGTTGACGCGCCAGCTTCTGGCCGTGCAGCACGCGACCGGCGATCCGGTACGGGCGCCCCAGCAACCGCTCGGCGAGGGCAAAGTCAGCGGCGGCCAGGGCATTACGCACCTGGGTGCTGCTGACGCGAATGCCATCGAGCTCGACGGTCTGCGCCGCTTCCACGGTAAAGCCCTGCATGACGCCGGCCTGTTGCAGGAAATCGAAATCCCCTACCCGGTCACAGCCGAAACGGAAGTCGTCGCCGACTTCAAGGTGCTGCACGCCCAGCCCATCCACCAGGATGGTATCGACGAATTCACTGGCGCTGAGTTTGCTCAGGCGCTGGTTGAAGGCCAGGCACAGGACCCGGTCGACCCCTTCGGCGGCCAGCAGTTGCAGCTTGTCACGCAACCGGGCCAGACGGGCCGGTGCCGTTTCCGGGGCGAAGAATTCCCGCGGCTGCGGCTCGAAAATCACCACGCAGCTGGGCACGCCCAACTCCAGCGCACGCTCGCGCAGCCGCGCCAGGATAGCCTGGTGGCCACGGTGTACACCGTCAAAGTTGCCAATAGTGGCGACACAGCCCCGATGCTGGGGGCGCAGATTGTGGAGGCCTCGAACCAGCTGCATAACGCGCTTCTTGCTCATAAAGTGGTCGATTATAACCACACCCGGCGGCCGACGACAGGCAACACCGTATCCCAAAGTAATCGAGCCGACAAAAACGCCGGCTCGCCCGTGTTTATCAAGACCCTGGCCTCAGCCAAGCGTCTTGCGGTTGAAGTCGCGCAACCGAAAGCCCATCAACACTAACATGCCGAAATACGCCACCACACCGGCAATCACCAAAGCGCCCAGGCGCAGGAAACGCTCAAGCATCTGGCCATCGCCCCAAGCGGGCATGAAGTGCATGCCCGCCAGCAATACCGCGGACATCACCGTGACCGCGACCACCAGCTTGGCGCCAAACTTCGCCCAGCCCGGTTGCGGTTGGTACATCTGCTGCTTGCGCAGTTGATAGAACAGCAGCCCGGCATTGAGGCAGGCACCAGCACTGATGGCGAGCGCGAGACCCGCGTGGGCCAACGGGCCGATCAACAGCAGGTTGAACAATTGCGTGACCACCAGGGTGAAAATCGCGATTTTTACCGGCGTGCGAATGTTTTGTTGCGCATAAAAGCCCGGCGCCAGCACTTTGATCACGATAATCCCGAGCAAACCGACCGAATAGGCGATCAGTGCGCGCTGGGTCATGGCCGCGTCATGGGCATCGAATTGACCGTACTGGAACAGTGAAACCGTCAGCGGCTCGGCCAGGATTCCCAACGCCAGGGCGCAAGGCAGTACCAGCACGAAACACAGGCGCAGGCCCCAGTCGAGGATTCGCGAGTATTCCTGACGATCCTTGCTGGCGTAGGTCTTGGCCAGGGTCGGCAGCAAAATCGTGCCCAACGCCACGCCCAACACACCGGACGGCAACTCCATCAGGCGGTCGGCGTAGTACATCCAGGACACCGAGCCGGCCACCAGGAACGAGGCAAAGATGGTGTTGATGATCAGCGAAATCTGACTGACAGACACCCCAAGTATCGCCGGCAACATCTGCTTCATCACCCGCCAGACGCCGCTGTCGCGCAGACTCAGGCGTGGCAGGACCAGCATGCCGATCTTTTTCAGGTGCGGCAGCTGGTAGAGCAACTGCGCCAGGCCGCCCGCCAGTACGGCCCAGCCCAGCGCCATCACCGGGGGATCGAAGTACGGCGTCAGGAACAGCGCAAAGATGATCATGCTGACGTTAAGCAGGGTCGGCACAAAGGCCGGCACCGAAAAACGGTTCCAGGTATTGAGGATCGCGCCGGCCAATGAAGACAGGGAAATCAGCAGGATGTAAGGAAAGGTCACTCTCAGCAGACTCGTGGTCAGCTCGAACTTCTCCGGCGTATCGACGAATCCCGGCGCAGTCACCCAGATCACCCACGGGGCGGCAAGCATGCCCAACGCCGTGACGAGCGCCAGTACCAGCGTCAGCAGGCCTGAGACATAGGCAATGAAGGTTCGAGTCGCCTCATCGCCCTTCTGGCTCTTGTATTCGGCAAGAATCGGTACGAATGCCTGGGAAAACGCCCCTTCGGCAAAAATCCGCCGCAACAAATTGGGCAGCTTAAAGGCGATGAAGAAGGCGTCGGTCGCCATTCCTGCACCGAATGCACGCGCGATGAGGGTGTCACGGACAAACCCCAAAACCCGGGAAAGCATCGTGATAGAGCTGACGGCGGCCAACGATTTGAGCAGATTCATTGAAAGAGTTTGTGCCTGTCGATAAACAGCAGGCGAACTACGCGCCTACTTATGCGATACTCCGCGCCGCAACAGCACAGAGCCAAAGCTCGCGAGTTTACAGGTCGCACGCTGGAAAGAAATATCCAGAGGTGTAGTACCTACCACTTAGCGGAACGTCTCAACCGCCCTTGACAAGACCTCAACTCATCGGCATGATTCGCGGCCTATTTTGTTTGCTATTTCCTAAAAAGTCTTTCGAGGAGCTCGACGGTGGCCAACTCACCTTCCGCCAAAAAACGTGCAAAACAGGCTGAGAAGCGTCGCAGCCACAACGCCAGCCTGCGTTCCATGGTTCGTACCTACATCAAGAATGTAGTTAAGGCCATCGACGCAAAAGACGCTGAAAAAGCTCAAGCTGCTTACGTTCTGGCTGTGCCAGTTATCGACCGTATGGCCGATAAAGGCATCATCCACAAGAACAAGGCTGCTCGTCATAAGAGCCGCCTGAATGGCCACGTAAAGGCCCTGAACGTTGCCGCTGCTGCCTAAGCGACTCGTTCATTAAAAAACCGACCTCAGGGTCGGTTTTTTATTGCCCGCGATTTGATGGGCGCGCAAAAAAACTGTGGGAGCGGGCTTGCTCGCGAAGGCGGAGTGTCAGTCGACATCAATATTGACTGACACTGCGCCTTCGCGAGCAAGCCCGCTCCCACATTTGGATTTGCGCCTGATTATTGAGCGCTGGCCCACGGCAAGATCGGAATCGCCGTCACCGCATTCTGCGGGCTACCCTCGATCAACCGATCGCTGTACACTAGGTACACCAGCGTATTGCGCTTCTTGTCGAGAAACCGCACCACCTGCATCGTCTTGAACACCAGGGACGTGCGCTCCTTGAACACCTCGTCACCGTCCTTGAGCTCACCCTTGAAGCTGATGGGCCCGACCTGGCGACAGGCGATGGACGCCTCGGCGCGATCCTCGGCCAACCCTAGCCCACCCTTCACGCCGCCGGTCTTGGCCCGCGACAGGTAGCACGTCACACCCTCGACCTTGGGATCATCAAAGGCCTCGACCACGATGCGATCGTTCGGGCCGACGAATTTGAACACCGTCGACACCTGGCCAATTTCCTCGGCCGACGCCAACAGCGGCATCGCCAGCAGCAATCCCAACAATCCTTTTGCCACGCGCATCAGGTATTCCTTCAGACCAGAATCAGGTTATCGCGATGAACCAGTTCCGGTTCCGCCATATAACCCAGGAGACCGACAATCGCCTCAGACGACTGACCGATGATTTTTTGTGCCTCCAGCGCACTGTAGTTGGCCAGCCCACGGGCAATTTCACGACCGTCGGGCGCGACGCACACCACCATTTCGCCGCGACGGAAGCTGCCCTGGACCAACTTGACTCCAACCGGCAGCAGGCTCTTGTTGCCCTGGGACAACGCCGTCACCGCACCCGCATCCAGCACCAGCGTGCCACGGGTTTGCAGATGCCCGGCCAGCCACTGCTTGCGCGCCGCCAGCATGCCGCGCTCAGGCGAGAGCAAGGTGCCGATGCGCTCGCCCGCCTTGAGGCGATCCAGCACGCGCTCAAGACGACCACCGACGATGATCGTATGGGCACCGGACCGCGCCGCCAGGCGTGCCGCCCGCAGCTTGGTCTGCATGCCGCCGCGCCCCAGCGCACCGCCGGTACCGCCCGCCACCGCGTCGAGCGCCGGATCATCGGCGCGCGCCTCGTAGATCAGTTGGGCATCAGGGTTGTTACGCGGATCGGCGTCGAACATGCCATCGCGATCCGTCAGGATCACCAGCAGGTCAGCCTCGACCAGGTTGGCCACCAGCGCCGCCAGGGTATCGTTGTCGCCGAAACGGATTTCATCGGTGACCACGGTGTCGTTCTCGTTGATCACCGGGATGACTTTGAGCTCAACCAGCGCGCGCAAGGTACTGCGCGCGTTCAGGTAGCGCTTGCGGTCGGACAGGTCATCGTGGGTCAGGAGAATCTGCGCAGTGTGCCGGCCATGCTCGGCAAAGCTCGACTCCCAGGCCTGCACCAAGCCCATCTGGCCGATTGCTGCAGCGGCCTGGAGCTCGTGCATCGCACTGGGTCGAGAGGTCCAGCCCAGACGACTCATGCCGGCCGCCACCGCCCCGGAGGACACCAACACCAGCTCGACACCCGCCTCATGCAAGGCCACCATCTGTTCAACCCAGACACCCATTGCCGCGCGATCCAGGCCCTTGCCGTCCGCCGTCAGCAAAGCGCTGCCGATCTTCACGACCCAACGCTGCGCACCTGTCACCTTGCTCCGCATCATCTTCAACCTTAGCTTGAGGGCAGCGCGACCTGGCACTGCCCATGACGTTATTCGTGACCAACGATCGATTTACAGATACTAAAACGCCGCTCGATTGAGCGGCGCTTAAGTTTATCGCAACGAATCAGTCACGCACGTAAATGATTTCCGGACCGTCTTCGTCATCCACATCTTCTTCGTCCCAATCATCGTCACCGATGTCGTGGACCGACTTCACGCCGCTGCGACGCAGGGCACGCTTGTCATCCAGCGCCTGCAGCTGCGCGCGAGCCTCGTCTTCGATGCGCTGATCGAGATCCGCCAGCTCTTCCTTGTAGGCCGGGTCGTTGGCCAGGCGATCAGCACGATCTTCCATGTAACGCATGATGTCGTGGCACAGACGCTCGGTACCGAGCTTGGAGATGGCCGAGATCACATAGACCGGACCCGTCCACTCCAGGCGATCAACGATTTCCTTGACGCGAGCATCGTGCTCTTCTTCGAGGATCTGGTCGCACTTGTTCAGGACCAGCCAGCGGTCACGCTCAGCCAGGGACGGGCTGAACTTGATCAACTCGTTGACGATCACTTCAGCGGCATCCGGCGCGCTGGCATCATCCAGCGGCGCCATGTCCACGAGGTGCAGCAGCAGGCGCGTACGCGCCAAGTGCTTGAGGAAGCGAATACCCAGGCCGGCACCCTCGGAAGCACCTTCGATCAAACCCGGAATATCGGCAATGACGAAGCTCTTCCAGCGATCGACACTGACCACACCCAGGTTCGGCACCAGCGTGGTGAACGGGTAGTCGGCAACTTTCGGCTTGGCGGCCGAGACCGAACGGATAAAGGTACTTTTACCGGCGTTCGGCAAACCCAGCAAACCTACGTCCGCCAGTACTTTCATTTCCAGTTTCAGGTCGCGCTGCTCACCCGGCTTGCCCGGCGTGGTCTGGCGCGGCGCACGGTTGGTACTGGATTTGAAACGGGTGTTGCCCAGCCCGTGCCAGCCGCCCTGCACTACCATCAATTTCTGACCGGCCTTGGTCAGGTCGCCGATGACTTCCTGAGTCGCGGAGTCGATCACCGTGGTGCCGACCGGAACACGCAGGATCAGGTCTTCACCCTTCTTGCCGGTGCAGTCGGTGCTGCCGCCGTTGGAGCCACGCTCGGCATCGAAGTGCCGGGTGTAACGGTAGTCCACCAGGGTGTTGAGGTTTTCGTCGGCCATCATGTAGATGGAACCGCCATCACCGCCATCACCGCCGTTCGGGCCACCGTTCTCGATAAATTTTTCCCGACGGAAACTCATGGCGCCATTGCCGCCGTCACCAGCCTTTACGCGAATCGATACTTCATCAACAAACTTCATAACAAACGCCTCTCGCCATACGGACGAGCCGAAAAACAATCAAGACATAAGACTCTTGCAAAAATGAGCGCAGCGACCCCAAACCACGATACCTACATCGTACGCCAACAGCCCATACAAACAGCTTTGCAAGAGACTCACCCCACAAACGAAAAAGCCCCGTCGCGAGACAGGGCTTTTCCAGCGATCGCGCAATTAAGCCGCGACTACGCTCACGTAACGACGACCGAAGGCGCCTTTTACTTCGAACTTGATCACGCCTTCGACTTTAGCGAAGAGAGTGTGATCTTTACCCATGCCAACGCCGTAGCCAGCGTGGAATTGGGTGCCGCGCTGACGCACGATGATGTTGCCTGCTTTGATAGCCTGGCCGCCATACATCTTCACGCCAAGGCGTTTGGCTTCTGAGTCGCGACCGTTACGGGTACTACCACCAGCTTTTTTGTGTGCCATGAGTTCAATTCTCCTAGTGAGGAATTAGGCTGTAATTAAGCCTGAATACCGGTGATTTTGATCTCGGTGTACCACTGGCGGTGGCCCATACGCTTCATGTGGTGCTTACGGCGACGGAACTTGATGATGCGGACTTTATCGTGACGACCTTGGGAGATCACTTCAGCCACAACGGTAGCGCCAGCAACAACTGGAGCGCCGATATTCACGTCGTCACCGTTGGCAACCAACAGAACGCGATCAAAGGTAACGGATTCGCCGGTAGCGATTTCCAGTTTTTCGATCTTCAGGTATTCACCTGGGGCGACTTTGTACTGCTTGCCGCCAGTAACGATTACTGCATAAGACATGGTATTTCTCCGATAATCCTGCTCACCCAGCTCTTTATAAGAAGAGGTATTGGCTGGCATGGCTGCATGGGGCTGGAGGCCCGCTTGCAATTGCGTAAGGCAGGTGCTGCCCAGGAAGTTCAGGGTGCGCGATTGTACGCAAGGCACGAGCGCCTTGCAATAGGCCGTCCATCGCGCCTTGACACCTGCAGGCGTGGGTCCTAGCATGCCGCGCAACCCTTCTGGAGCAACTGTCGCTGATGCAACCCCAAGCTTTCTACCGCGCGGTGGCGGACGATTTTAGCGCCGTCGACGGCATCATCAAGAAGCAGCTGACTTCCCGAGTGCCGCTGGTATCGAAAATCGGCGATTACATTACCTCGGCTGGCGGTAAACGCCTGCGTCCATTATTGGTGCTGCTGTGTGGCAAGGCCCTCGGCCGCGAAGGCGACGACCTGCGCCTGCTGGCCGCCACCATCGAATTCCTGCACACCGCCACCCTGCTGCATGACGACGTGGTCGACATGTCCGGCATGCGCCGTGGCCGCTCGACCGCCAATGCCATGTGGGGCAATGCGCCGAGCGTGCTGGTGGGCGACTTCCTGTATTCGCGCTCCTTCGAAATGATGGTCGAGCTCGGCTCCATGCCAGTGATGAAGATCCTTTCGCAAGCCACGCGCATCATCGCCGAAGGCGAAGTGTTGCAGCTGTCGAAGGTGCGTGACGCCAGCACCACCGAAGAAACCTACATGGAAGTCATCCGCGGCAAGACCGCGATGCTCTTCGAAGCCTCGACCCACAGTGCGGCCGCCCTGGCCGGTGCGACGCCCGAACAGTGCGAAGCGCTGCGCACCTTTGGCGACCACCTGGGCGTGGCCTTCCAGCTGGTCGACGACCTGCTGGACTACAAAGGCGATGCCGAGACCCTGGGCAAGAACGTCGGTGACGACCTGGCCGAAGGCAAGCCGACCCTGCCGCTGATCTACACCATGCGCGAAGGTACCCCGGAGCAGGCGGCGCTGGTGCGCAAGGCGATCCAGAAAGGCGGCATCGAAGACCTCGAAAACATCCGCGCAGCCGTGGAAGCCTCCGGCTCGCTGGAGTACACCGCGCAACTGGCCCGTGATTACGTGGCCCGTGCGATCAAATGCCTCGATGCGCTGCCAGCCAGTGAGTATCGCGATGCATTGGTCGAGTTGAGCGAGTTCGCAGTAGCCCGCACACACTGACCCCTGTAGGAGCCGGCTTGCTGGCGATCGCATCACCTCGGTGCCCCTGACACACCTGGTTGTATGCATCGCCAGCAAGCCGGCTCCTATAGTCCCACCTTCCCGCTCTAAAACCCTATATAATGTGCGCTTTTTAGCGATCCTGAATCCAAAGGAGCCTTAGTGAGCACGTTGCCACCCTGCCCGAAATGCAATTCCGAATACACCTACGAAGACGGCGCCCAGCTGATCTGCCCCGAGTGCGCCCACGAATGGTCCGCCAGCGGTGAAGCGGAAGCTGTGTCCGATGACGCCGTGAAAAAGGATTCGGTCGGCAATGTCCTGCAGGACGGCGACACCATCACCGTGATCAAGGACCTCAAGGTCAAGGGCACGTCGCTGGTGGTCAAGGTCGGCACCAAGGTCAAGAACATCCGCCTGTGCGATGGCGATCACGACATCGACTGCAAGATCGACGGCATCGGTCCGATGAAGCTCAAATCCGAGTTCGTCCGAAAAGTCTGATTCAGCTGTACGCCATCCCGCGCCTTGTCGTGGGGTGGTGCTTCGCCCTACCCGCCTCGCCCAATGAATCCTCGCAATAGCCAAACGCCAGCCGTTTTGACCTTACGCAATCTTTACCCTGAAAAAAGCCCAAAGCGCCAATAGGCCCTTGCTATTTATTGAATAAGAATTATTCTCATTGAACCCAATCAACGGAGATGAGAAGACATGACTTATTTGATCGATGCCTGGCTGGACCGCCCACACCCCTACCTCAGGATCCTGCATCGGGAAACCGGGGAAGTCTGTGCCGTGCTGGAAGAAGAAGCCTTGAGCGAATTGCAGGATCAGGGCGACCTGGACGTCAACGGCTTGAGTTCCAGCGAGCCGGTGGTGCTCAAGGAAGTGGTGCGCAACCTGTTCCTGTTCTGCTATGCCCGGGCGTTGCGCCCGACCAATGAACTGCATCACAAGATCGAAATATGAAAATCGCTAAACCTGTAGGAGCTGGCTTGCCAGCGATAGCGGTGTGTCAGGCAACGTGTTTGTTGACTGAACCAACGCCTTCGCGAGCAAGCCCGCTCCCACATTAACCCGAGGTCATATCGGGCCAGGTATTACAGAACGTCCAGCAGCTCGACGTCGAATACCAGTACGCTGTGCGGCGGAATGCTGCCAACGCCTTGAGCGCCGTAAGCCAGTTCGCTCGGCACGTACAGGCGCCATTTGCTGCCGGCATTCATCAGTTGCAGTGCTTCGGTCCAGCCAGCGATCACGCCGCCAACCGGGAATTCCGCAGGCTGGCCGCGCTCGTAGGAGCTGTCGAACACGGTGCCGTCGATCAGGGTGCCGTGGTAGTGGGTACGCACGGTGTCTTCACGGGATGGCTTGGCGCCTTCACCGGCTGTCAGCACTTCGAACTGCAGGCCGGAAGCCAGGGTGGTGATGCCATCACGCTTGGCATTTTCAGCCAGGAAGGCCAGGCCTTCGCCAGCGGCCGCTTCAGCCTTGGCAGCAGCTTCGGCCTGCATGATTTCGCGAATCACCTTGAAGCTCGCGGACATTTCTTCCTGGCCAACACGGCTTGGCTGACCGGCAAACGCGTCGGTCAGGCCTGCCAGGATCGCGTCCAGGCTAACGCCCGGCGGCGGGTTGTCGCGCAGCTGGTCGCCCAGCTGACGGCCAATGCCGTAGCTCACGCGGGTTTCGTCGGTGGACAGATTTACTTCGGACATGACACTGCTCCGCTCTGGGGCCTTCCGAAAAGGTACTAATTCCTACAGAACCTTCCGAAAAGCCCTACATAAAAGGGCGAGCAGACTAGCACAGTTGCCATGGCATTGATGAGAGGCGTCAGGCGATCGGTACCTTCAGGTTTTCCTCGATATCGGCGACCAACCCGCACATTTCGTCATGGACCACCGTGTGCACCAGGTTGAAGTGCAACTTGGGAAAGGAGCGCAGCACATCCCGGGCATGTTCCACAGAGCGCAGGCTCAGCATATGGCCGTGGGTATCGCTCAACGGATACGCCGCACCGTGCATCCGCGCCTCCAGCAGGTAGATACCCCCTTCCATCGAAATCAGGTTCAGCTCATCGACCTTCCCGGCGACGGCATAGGCATTCAGCTCTTGCAGGTTCATGAACGCACCTCACGCAGTGGCGAGTTAACACCTTTACAGGGATATGCCTCGGCGCCTCAAAGCACAAGCCGAAAACGACGCCGCCCGTCTGTTTTGCAACAGACGGGCGGCGCGTGAGGAACAGGACAGCCGTTGTTTAGTGCTTGGTCACTTTATCCAGGTAACCCATGGCAAATGCCGACACCACAAAGGTCATGTGGATGATGACATACCACTGCAAATGCTCGGGGTCGACGTTCTTGGCGTCCATGAAGATGCGCAGCAGGTGGATGGACGAGATCGCCACGATCGAGGCGGCCACCTTCATTTTCAGCGACGAGGAGTCCATGGTGCCCAACCAGTTGAGCTTTTCCTTGCTGTCGTCGATGTCCAGTTGAGAAACGAAGTTCTCATAACCGGAAATCATCACCATCACCAGCAAACCGCCTACCAGCGCCATGTCGATGAGCGACAGCAGCACCAGGATCAGGTCCGATTCGGCCATCGAAAAGACGTTGGGGATGACGTGGAAGACTTCCTGGAAGAATTTCAGCGCCAGTGCCAACAGCCCCAGGGACAGACCGAAATAGATCGGCGCCAACAGCCAGCGCGAGGCATACATTGCATTTTCGATAAAGCGTTCCATTGAATCTCACAGTAGGTCTGAAAATGGACGCGAGTATAACAGCCACCTGTCCATACCCAGAAGCCGCCAGAAACCATTGGGAAATCCGCAACCTGCGCGTGTGTGTCAATTTTTTCTGCTAGTGTCCAACCCATTGACAGCAAAATGACATCGGACAGGAAGACTGGAAATGGATGGGCGATTGCCTTTTACGAGTGCCGGAATTTGCCTGGCTCTGCTGCTCAGCGCCTGCTCGCCCAGCGACGAGAAGCGCCAGGTCAGCCTCGAGGAAAAAACGGCTCAGTTCGAAAAGTCCCTGGACGCCATCGAGGACCCGAAACTCAAGGATGAGATATCTGAGCTGGGTGGCTCGCTGTTGTTGCTCGAGCGCGCACAACTCAAGCTCGACAGCAAACCCGTGGAAACCGAATACGGCGAAGACGCCCTCGCCGTGCTCAAGCACTACCCGACGCCCCAGGCCCTGGTCGACACCTACATCAACGGCCTGTTCGTCCTGCACAAGGACTCCAGTTCCGACTACCTGACTGACCTGCAGCCAGTGTTCCCCTTCAACTTCAGCATCCCGGCGGCATTCCTGTTTCCCCATGGCCTGCAATGGCAGTCGGTCACCCTGAGCAACAAACGGGTCATCGCCTTCCAGCCGGAATGGTCGGAAACCGACCCCGGCATTCAACTGAGCCCATCGAGCTCCAACCTGACCAACCCTGACGACCTGACCGTGACCTATCCGTTCATTGAAGGCCTGGACGTCGATATCAAAAACCAGCCACAACCGGTGAGCCTGCAAGGCAAAGTGGAGGTCATTGCACCCCGCCGGCTCTACAGCTTCGACCTGACGAAAAAGGACGTCGGCCAGACCCGCACCAACGACAACCTGAGCGTCACCCTGCTGAGCCTTACGGATAACCACGCCGAAATCGAGTTCAGCAACAGCGCGCCGCTCGCCCCCGAGATCGCTGAAACACCATTGAACCCGTTGATCGTCCAGGCCAGGGATACCACAGGGCAGTTTCTGTCGCGCTCAGGATCCATCAATGAAACTGCTGCGCAAATCGCCTTCTACCAGAAGCAACTGGCGAAGATGCAACAACAGAAGCTCTGGAGCGAGTCACTGGAAAACCAGCTCAATGAAGAACAGCGAGCCTTCGAGAAACAACAGAAACGCCACTACTCCAAGGTGTATTTCAATGGCCCCATCGAAACCCTTGAGGTCAGCCTGCTGGATTTCTCCAGCGTGACCGTGACCCGCAAGGACTTGAACCTGCCGGTACGCCGCTTCGATCCCCATACCACGGCGAAAACCGTCCAGCCGCTGAACTTGCCGGTGGTGGTCTATGACGACAACGCCGCGACCTGGCTCAAGGGCGCGACCTTGACAGAGGAACAGTTGAAAAAAGGCGTCAGGATCAATCAATCGGTCGAGGACCCCAGCGCTGCACGCGTGGAGTTCACTCACCTGCGCAGCTTCAATGATGAACTGCTCGGCACCTCGTTCAACCCTGGCGAAAGCCCGGTCAGTTTCTTCACCGAAGACAGCAGCGGCAACCGCGATGAACCAATCGAATTGCCACCCGAGGCCTATGAGGTCGACCCCCTGCGCGGCACCATCACCTACGACCTGAACCTGTTCCCACAAACGCCGGCCTTTGTGGTCGGTTCCATCCCGCTGTTCCTGGCCACCGTCGACAAGCAGGCCTACGATGCCCGTCAATTGCCCAAGGGCCTTGAACTCAAGGGCAATGCACTGGTGGTGGATGCGAAAGTGTTTCCCGAACAGGACTGGCGGTTTTTTGCCAAGGATGACAGCGGTAATTACTTGAAGGAAATTCTTGCAGTCAGCCATGACGCGAGCACAGAAGGCCCTGCGTTATTCGCCGTGCATTACTTCTACGGGCAACCCACGCGCCTGGAAACCTATCAACGAACTGACCTCGCCACCGTGCAATACGGTTTCGAGGTCAAGCTCGACAAGGCTGACATGTCCAGCCAGCCCCAATAGCGCTGTCAGTGCTCGGGCCGGAACTCGAAGCCACCCACGTTACGACAACGGCCACCGTTGATTTCCCGCAACTGGGCTTGCAGATGCAGGCACCAGATCTGCGGGTCATCGGCCAGTTCATAGCCATGCAGGGTCAGGCTTTCAACAATGGTATCGAGGATGGACTCGGCTACAAAAGGGCCATGGAACGGGCCTTGGGCCTTGATGGCTGAAGGTTGTTCGCCAGCCATTCCGGCGGCGAAGAGCAAGGTCCACATGCCCGTATCGCCAGCCAGCGGCTTGATGGCGCATTCGATACGGGTCACAAGACCCAGGCATTGACGGGTGAGACAGAGGTTGCGCGACATGGCGGCGACCCTCGGTAGATCCGGTATTCAGCCTCCACGGGAAGGCTGTCTCGATCCAGTGATACTGTCGATATCCTTGAGCAGAGAATAGAGGAAAAGTCTGACTAGCACGTCAAGTAAGACCAGAAGGCGCCGAATGGTCATAGTGTGAATATTGGCGCCAGAGTGATGGCACTTTTTCAGGTTTCACCCGATTGAACTGTAGGAGCAAGCTTGCTCGCGATGGCGGAGTGACAGTCAACATCGTTGTTGTCTGAAAGATCGCTATCGCGAGCAAGCTTGCTCCTACAGGTGGATCGGGGAGTCTCAGGGTCAGGCCGGCTTGGCCTCCACCAGCGCCTCGACCGCCATTTCCTTTTCAGCCTCTTTCAGATCTTCCTCGCTGATCATCTCCGCGATCACCCGCAAGCGCTCCACCACCCGTGCGTTGACGCTACCTTCAGGGAACTCGCCATTCTCATCGGGCTCGCCCGCCGGCTCGCCCACCAGCAGGCTCAGCGCCTCGTCAGCCTGGCGCACGGCGTAGACGTGGAACTGACCGGCGCGCACCGCCGCCAGCACTTTCTCATCGAGCATCAAGGTGGCGACGTTGGCGTGGGGTATGATCGCGCCTTGCTCGCCCGTCAGCCCGCGGGCTTCGCAGAGACGGAAGAAGCCTTCGATCTTCTCGTTGACGCCGCCCACGGCCTGCACTTCACCGAACTGGTTGATCGAGCCGGTAATCGCAAAGCACTGCTTGAGCGGGGTTTTCGACAAGGCCGAGATCAGGGTGCACGCCTCGCCCAGGGACGCACTGTCACCGTCGACGTAACCGTAGGACTGCTCCAGCGCGATGCTCGC
Source organism: Pseudomonas sp. IT-P218 (assembly GCF_949767605.1). Classification (NCBI taxonomy): domain Bacteria; kingdom Pseudomonadati; phylum Pseudomonadota; class Gammaproteobacteria; order Pseudomonadales; family Pseudomonadaceae; genus Pseudomonas; species Pseudomonas sp. IT-P218. The sequence goes on along the minus strand of NZ_CATKQQ010000096.1, from coordinate 224,191 downwards.
GGAGATCGCCAGCGGAAACTCCTGGGCGTAACGGCTGCCCAGGTAACCGGTGAGGATCATCACCCCTTTGGAGTGAATCGGTTGACCGAGGTTGACCTCACGCTCGATGTCGACGATGCCGCTGCCACCCGGGTACACCGTGGCGGAAATCCGCGCCGGTACACCGAAGGCCGAGTCACCGACTTCCAGCACTGTCAGGCCGTTGCACTTGCCGACCGCCGCGCCCGCGGTGTCGATCAGGATGATCCCCGCCAGCATGTCATCTAGAATCCGCGCCGACACACGTCCCGTGCGGGTGGCCTTGGCCTTGAGCGCGCGCTCGATGTGCCCGGCGTCGGTCATCTCATCGCCGGCCAGGTGACGTATGAAGTCTGCCTCGCTGACCAGCTGGAACAGATCGCCGATGCGCGCCGACAAGCGTCCCTGATGCTCCGCCAGCCGAGCGCTGTAGGTTGCCAGGCGCGCCACCGCATCGGCGGTCAACGGCGCCATGCCTTCCTCGGAAGTTCGGGTCTTGAGCAACTGGGCGAACTGCTCCAGGCTCTCGTCGACCATCGGAATGTCTTCATCGAAATCCACCAGGACGCGAAACATTTCCTGGAAGTCCGGATCGAGGTCTTGCAGCGTGTAGTAGAGCTGGCGGGCGCCGATGATGACGACCTTGACCTGCAATGGAATGTGCTGCGGCGTCAGGGTGACGGTGGCGAAACGGCCCATCTCGCCCAGTGGCGATTCCATTTTCAGTTTGCGCGATTGCAGGGCGCGCTTCAGCGCATCCCACACGAACGGTTCGCTGAGCATCTTATCCGCTTCCAGGATCAGGAAGCCGCCGTTGGCCCGGTGCAACGCACCCGGTCGCAGTTGCCGATAGGTGGTGTAGAGCGCGCCCTGGTCGGTGCTGTACTCGATGCGGCCGAACAGGTTTTCGTAGGTCGGATGCGGCTCGAACACCACGGGCGCGCCACCACTGGCCGAATGCCCGACCACCAGGCTCGGCGCGTATTGCTCCTCCAGCAGCTTGCGGGCGACCGCATCGGTCTTGCTGTCGTCGACCAGTTGCTCGACCACGGTCTTGAGCAGATACACCTGCATCGCTTGCAGGTAACCGCACACCGCGGCGTTCTCGGCGTATTTCTCCGACAACGGCGACAGCAATGGCTGCAGGGCCAGGGTAATGGTCTCTTCGTTGAGATGGCGCAGTTGATTGCTCGACTCGCGCTTCCATTGCGGCAGGCTGGCGAGCTCCTCGTTCAGGCGCTCTTCGAGGTTGGAAATATCCTCATGGAAGCGTTCGCGCTCGGCTTCCGGCAATTGGGCGAACTCCGCCTCGTCCAGCGCCTTGCCTTCGAGCATCGGGGTGAAGGCGATGTTGCTGCTGTCGCGGTACAGCGCGACCTCTTTTTCCAGCGCCAGCCGCTCGATCACGTCCAGCGCCTTGTCGTAGCGCTGGTTGAAGGCGCGGTCGATGGCGCTTTTTTTCTGCTGGTAGGACGGGTGCTCGAACACCGCCGGAAAGGTCGCCAGCAGGTTGTCGATCAAGCCGTTGATATCACCGATGAAGGCACCGGCGGTGCCCGACGGCAACTCCAGGGCGCGCGGTTCGCGCGGTTCATCGAAATTATTGACGTAGACCCAGTCCGCCGGGGTCTGCAGGCGCTTGCCTTCGGCCTTCAGGTAGCGTTTGACGAACGAGAAGCGACCGGTGCCAGGCTCGCCCATGACGAATACGTTGTAACCGGGGCGTGGCATGGCCACACCGAACTGCAAGGCTTCGACCGCGCGTTCCTGGCCAAGCACACCGCGAAAGGGCTCCAGATCATTGGTGGTAGAGAAGCTGAACTGTTCAGCGGAAAACGGACGGGTCAGCGCTTCGGGCGCTAGACGCAAGCTGGCAGCAACAGGATCAGGCATCGGGCTTCCTTAACAATCAGGCGGGGCAGATAGCGGCATTCTGGCGCTGCCCATACCTCACTTGCAAGGCGCGCCTCATGGCAAAGCATAGACAAGCCACCAGCCCCAGGCGGGCCGGGGGCAAATCCGCGATTGCAGTGAAGTTTTAGCAAAAAATCACGGAACCACGGGATCGTGCCTAAACTCCAAACTGCGCGGCTGGACTAATAACCGGCCCAACTGGTGTCAGGTAGGCGCCAGCACCCTTGTCCATTGGTATGCACACAAAGAGAAAAAAGCTATGAAACGGATTCTTCTCGGTACTCTCTTCACCGCTGTATCCATCAACGCCATGGCGCAGGCGCCAGGCGGTCCGGATTGCGGTTGGGGCAACATGCTGTTCGAAGGTCAGCGTGGCACCCCGGCTCACTTCCTGGCATCCACCACCAACGGCACTTCCGGCAACGCAACTTTCGGTATGACTTCTGGTACCAACGGTTGCTCGACCAACGCGTCGCTGACCTATGGCGGCAAATCCTGGTTTGCCATGAATGGCATGATGAACGAGCTGTCCGAAGACATGGCTAAAGGTCAGGGCGAAGCGCTGACCACCTACGCCGTGGTACTGGGCGTGGCGCCGGAAGACCGTGCGCACTTCGCCGCTGTCACTCACGAGCACTTCCAGCAGATCTTCAGCAAGGCTGACGTGACCGCGGAAGATGTGCATACCAACACACTGGCCGTTCTGAAGAGCGATCCTCGTCTGGCCAAGTACGCCACTCAGGCATAAGCTCGACCCGCCCCGCTTCTTTCGGGAAGCGGGGTTTTATTTTTTGGACCTGCCCCTCTTTGGGTAATGTCATGCAACTGTAGGAGCTGGCTAGCCAGCGATGGCCTCATAGGCGCTGTGTTCATCCAGTCAACACGCGTCATCGTTAACGACCATCGCTGGCAAGCCAGCTCCTACAGTTGAATTGCATCCATTGTGCTGGGTCTTTATTTTTTCCTGTTCAAGTTGCCACTTATGCTCAAACGCCTTGCCTGGCTGGCGCTCTGTGTCTGCGCCCCGCTGTCCGCCGCGCCTCATATCGATCCCCAACGTTTGCAGCAGCTGGCCAACGATCCTTTCTGGATCTCCCTCGGTCACTACGAAACCGCCAAGCTCGGTGGCTGGCGCAGCTATGTCAGCGACAAAAAATTCTTTCTCGCCGCCGATGGCAACGAACATCCGGACCATGAACTGGCAGCCACCGTGCAAGCGCTGTACGCCCCTGCCAGTGCGGGTGAACAGCATGCGCAGTGCGTCTATCCGGCCCGTACCCGCTGGCTGAAAGCGCAGCTCAACCTGACCGATCTTCCGGCACCGGACTGCGCCGAATTCAAGCAATGGTTCAAGGACGTCTCGCCCCACAGCGCGGTGATGATCTTTCCGGCAGCCTACCTGAACAGCCCGTCATCGATGTTCGGCCACACGCTGCTGCGCATTGATCAGGCCGATGTACAAAGCGACAAGACCTCGCTGCTCAGTTACGCGATCAACTTCGGCGCCTACATCGAGGGGTCGGACAACAGCATCCTGTACGCATGGAAAGGCTTGATGGGTGGCTATCCGGGACTGTTTGCACTAGTGCCTTACCAGGAAAAACTCTCGGAATACCGCAGCCTCGAAAACCGCGACTTGTGGGAGTACCGGCTGAACCTGACCCAGCAGGAAACGGCGCGGATGGTCGAGCACGTCTGGGAGCTGAAACAGATTCAGTTCGATTATTTCTTCTTCGACGAAAACTGCTCCTATCGCCTGTTGGAACTGCTGCAAGTGGCGCGCCCGAGCCTGCGCCTGACCGGGCAATTCCCGCTGACCGCCATTCCCACAGACACCGTCAAGGCCGTAAAAGAAGCCGGGCTGGTGGAGTCCATCCAGTACCGCCCTTCCCGCGAGCGCGAACTGCTGAGTCGCGCCGAGACACTGACCGACGAAGAACAGCAGTGGGTGCTGAAAGTCAGCGCTGACCAGAAGCAACTGCAAACACCCGAATTCAAGGCACAACCCCGCGCGCGCCAAGCGTTGATCATCGATGCGGCCTATCGACTGGAGCGCTACCGCGCCAATGGTCAGGAGCGCGACCCGCAACGGGCACAGCGCAGTTTCGAACTGCTGCGGGCGATCAACCAGAACCCCGCACCAGAGCTCGATATCCCGCAACCCGGGCTTCCGGAAGATGGCCACGAATCCCGCACCTGGCAGGCCGGCCTCGGCACCCGCGGTGATCGTGCCTTTGGCGAGTACGGCCTGCGCATGGCCTATCACGACCTCAACGACAACGCCGAAAGCTTCCCCCTCGGCGCTCAGATCGAAATCCTGCAATTGAAACTGCGCCAGTACGAAGGCAATGACTGGCAAGTGCAGCAACTGGACCTGGCGACGATTCGCTCCCTGACCCCGCGCAACGAGTTGCTGCAACCGCTGTCGTGGCAGGTCACCGGCGGCCTGGAGCGGGTGCCGGGCAAGCATGATGATGAAACCCTGGTCAGCCACGTCAATGGTGGAGGCGGTGGAACCTGGCAACTGGCCGACGACACCCTCGGTTTTGCCCTGGGCACCGTGCGCGTGGAGCACAACAATGATTTCGCCGAATTCATCTCTCCGGCGGCGGGGTTCAACACGGGTCTGCTGTGGAAAAACCCGCTGGGCAATCTGAGCCTGGAGGCGAAAGGCGATTTCTTCACCAACGGTGAAGTGCGCCGTAGCCTGAGCCTGAACCAGCAGTGGGAATTGTCACGCAACCTCGGTCTGCGCCTGAGTGCCCAGCGCGAATTCAGCCACCTGGCCACGCCCGAGAATGAAGTGATGCTCGAGGTGAAGTGGTATCACTACTGACGCAACCAAATGCCTGCAACCATGGCCTAACCCCTATAACGGGAGAAAACCATGAGTCGTGCCTTCGTCAATGAAGATAATGCTGCTGCACAAGCTGATCAGCCAGTTGAACGGCAGGTCAGCGCGCAGCCCAATTACGTTACGCCCACTGGTCTCGCCCAATTGCAGGCGAAGGTCGCCGAGTTGCAGAACCTGTTGGGAGAACTGAGCGCACAAGGAGACTTGGCCAACAAGCAGCGAGAGGCAGACCTTCAGCGCGACTTGAGGTATTTCAGCCAGCGCCTGCAAAGTGCTCAGCTTGTACCGCCCCCGAGCTCAACGGAAAAAGTACAGATTGGCAGTCGAGTAACCTTCGCCGACGAAAAGGACACGGAGCTGACCGTGCAACTGGTGGGGGAAGATCAGGCTGACGCGCCAGCCGGCCTGATCAACTGGGGGTCTCCGCTGGGCCGGGCGCTGCTCGGAGCGCAACTCGGTGACGAGGTGCTATGGCAACGCCCTGCCGGCGATCAACTGATCGAGATCATCCGCATCGAACCGGCTTAAACCACACCCTGGGCGAGCATGGCGTCGGCAACCTTGACGAAACCGGCGATGTTCGCGCCCTTGACGTAGTTGACCTGACCGTTTTCTTCCCCGTAATGCACGCAGGCGTGGTGGATCGACTGCATGATCGCGTGCAGCTTGCTGTCCACCTCACCACCAGTCCAGAGCAGGCGCATGGCGTTCTGCGACATCTCCAGGCCGCTGACGGCCACCCCACCGGCATTCGACGCCTTGCCCGGCGCGAACAGGATGCCTGCCTCGATGAACAGGTCGACGGCTTCGAGGGTGGTCGGCATGTTCGCGCCTTCCGCCACACAGATGCAGCCATTGCGCAGCAACGCCCGTGCCGCATCGGCATCCAGTTCGTTCTGCGTGGCGCACGGCAGCGCGATGTCGCAGCTCAGCCCCCATGGATGCTGGCCAGCCAGGAACTCCAGGCCAAAACGACCGGCCAGTTCGCTGATGCGTCCGCGCTGGACGTTTTTCAGTTCCAGCACCGCCTGCCATTGCGCCTCGGTCAGCCCGCTTTCGCAGTACAGCGTGCCTTCGGAGTCGGACAGCGAAATCACTTTGCCGCCCAGGTCCATGACCTTGCGCGCAGCGTATTGCGCAACGTTGCCGGAACCCGAGATGGCCACGCGTTTGCCTTCGACGGTTTCACCGCGACGCTTGAGCATTTCCTCGGCGAAGTACACGCAACCGAAGCCGGTGGCCTCAGGGCGGATCAGGCTGCCGCCGTAGCTCGGGCCCTTGCCGGTCAACACGCTGGTGAACTGGTTGCTCAAGCGCTTGTACTGTCCGAACAGGAAGCCGATTTCACGGGCACCGACACCGATGTCACCGGCCGGCACGTCGACATCGGCACCGATGTGGCGGTACAGCTCGCTCATGAAGGCCTGGCAGAAGCGCATGACTTCGGCATCGCTCTTGCCTTTGGGGTCGAAATCCGAACCACCCTTGCCGCCGCCCATCGGCAGCGACGTCAGCGAGTTCTTGAAGGTCTGCTCGAAGGCGAGGAACTTCAGGACACCCAGGTTCACCGACGGATGGAAACGCAGACCGCCCTTGTACGGACCGATGGCGCTGTTCATCTGGATACGGAAACCGCGATTGACCTGCACCTTGCCGTGATCGTCGACCCAGGACACGCGGAACACGACGGCCCGCTCAGGCTCGCAGATACGCTCAAGAATGCCGGAGGTCAGATAGTGTGGATTGGCTTCAAGAAAGGGCCACAGGCTACGCAGCACCTCTTCGACGGCTTGATGGAATTCAGGCTGGTCCGGGTCGCGTTTTTTCAGGCGGGCAAGGAAGGAGTCGACGGATTCGATCATGGAAAAGTCTCGGCAAATTTATTGTCATTGGAAGATTTGAGCCGGACTTTAACAAACCAATCGCGCACAGGAACAGCGCAGAATGTCGCTTTTATGAAATTAAATGGTGCACAGGATATAAATTCAACCTGTTTCCGCGGTGTTTTTGCACCCAAACAGGGATTTCAAAATCCAGTTTTGCACCATCAGTTAGCCCGCCTTCGCGAGCAAGCCCGCTCCCACAGGGGAACGCATTTCAAAATGTGGGAGAGGGCTTGCTCGTGAAGAACGAGACTCGGTGCCAGTGAATACACACGCAAAAAAAACGGAGCCCGAAGGCTCCGCTTTTTCATGCAACCAACCCAAATCAGGCCAGTTTCTTGTGGCGTACCCGGTGCGGCTGGGCAGCGGCTTCGCCAAGACGCTTTTTGCGATCGGCTTCGTATTCGGTGTAGTTACCTTCGAAGAACACCGCTTGCGAGTCGTCTTCGTACGCCAGGATGTGAGTCGCGACGCGGTCAAGGAACCACCGATCGTGGGAGATCACAATGGCGGCGCCCGGGAAGTCCAGCAGGGCTTCTTCCAGGGAACGCAGGGTTTCAACGTCGAGGTCGTTGGACGGTTCGTCGAGCAGCAGGACGTTGCCACCCTCTTTCAGGGTCAGGGCCAGGTGCAAGCGACCACGCTCACCACCGGACAGGTCCTTGACGAACTTCTGTTGGTCACCGCCCTTGAAGTTGAAGCGGCCCACGTAAGTGCGCGACGGGATCTCGTAGTTGCCGATGCGGATCTGGTCGGAACCGTCGGAGATCTGCTGGAACACGGTCTTGCTGCCGTCCAGGTCTTCGCGGCTCTGGTCGACGCAGGCCAGCTGCACGGTTTCGCCGACTTCGATGCTGCCCGAATCCGGAGTTTCCTTGCCCATCAGCATGCGGAACAGGGTCGATTTACCGGCACCGTTACCACCGATCACGCCGACGATGGCGCCTTTCGGCATGGAGAACGACAGGTTGTCGATCAATACGCGATCGCCGTAGCCCTTGGTGACGTTCTTGAACTCGATGACCTTGTCGCCCAGGCGTGGACCGGCCGGAATGTAGATCTCGTTGGTTTCGCTGCGCTTCTGGAATTCCTGCGATTGCATTTCTTCGAAGCGTTGCAGACGTGCCTTGGATTTCGACTGGCGGGCCTTGGCGCCTTTGCGCACCCACTCCAGTTCTTCCTTCATGGCTTTTTCGTGAGCCGACTGCTGCTTGGATTCGGCAGCCAGACGATCGGACTTGGCTTCCAGCCAACCCGAATAGTTGCCCTCGTAAGGAATGCCCGCGCCGCGGTCAAGTTCCAGAATCCAGCCAGCGACGTTGTCCAGGAAGTAACGGTCGTGCGTGATCGCGACCACGGTGCCCGGGAAGTCGTGCAGGAAGTGCTCCAGCCACGCAACCGAATCGGCGTCCAGGTGGTTGGTCGGTTCGTCGAGCAGCAGCATGTCCGGGGCGGACAGCAGCAGGCGGCACAGGGCCACGCGACGTTTTTCACCACCGGAGAGGACTTCAACCTTGGCATCCCAGGCCGGCAGGCGCAACGCATCGGCGGCGACTTCCAGCTGACGCTCCAGGTTGTGGCCGTCGCTGGCCTGCAGGATGGCTTCGAGCTTGGCCTGTTCGGCTGCCAGCTTGTCGAAGTCGGCATCCGGATCGGCGTAGGCCGCGTAGACCTCGTCCAGGCGTGCCTGGGCGTCCTTGATCACGCTGACCGCTTCCTCGACCACTTCACGCACGGTCTTGGTCGGGTCCAGTTGCGGCTCTTGCGGCAGGTAGCCGATGTTCAGGTCCGGCATCGGACGGGCTTCGCCGTCGAACTCGGTGTCGACGCCAGCCATGATTTTCAACAGGGTGGACTTACCCGAACCATTGAGGCCGAGCACGCCGATCTTGGCGCCCGGGAAGAACGACAAGGAGATGTTTTTCAGGATTTCCCGCTTCGGTGGAACAACTTTGCCCAGCCGATGCATGGTGAATACGTATTGAGCCATGGAGAACCTTGGGTCAGTGACTGATGAAATGATTAGGGTGCAGGCGAGGCCTGGCCAGACCATGCGCGCTGTACGCTTGACGAGGCCAATGCGTATGCGCTGAAAAAAGTCTGATTCTAGGAGCTGGAACGCTCCCGCGTAACCGGCAAAGCTACCTTAATGACAGATGGCAGTCCAGCCGAGCGGGACTGGCACTTTGCCACAACTCAAGGCATGCTAGCCGCCCTTCGGGCGTCCGGCTTATAGTGCACGTCGCGCCAGTCCAGCCAAACCGCAGGATTACAGTTTGTCCAGTGTCCCTCCGTCCCTGATCACCCGTGCACCGACTGTTGCACCCGGCTCGCCCATGCGCGGCACACTCAAGGGCGCTTTGGCGATGTTGGTGTTGCTGCTGCTCGCATTGCTGTTCTGGCAATTGCTGGATCAGCTGCGCGAAACCCAGAAGAGCAAGCGCCAGGCCACCATCGACTACACCGCCGACCTGGCCACGCAAGTCAGCCTGAACATGGCGCTCAACGCGCAGATCGCCCTCAACCTGCTACCGATTGTCGAGCAGCCGCAAAGTGCCGACGAGCTACTGGACTTGCAGCGCAAACTGCAAAAATCCCTGCCCGACCTGCTGAGCCTCGCACTGCTCAGTCCCTCGGGAAGAATCCTCAGTGACACGGTTGGCACCCGCGAAGATGCCGACTATCTGGCGGAACTGGTGCGCCGCAGTCGCGCACAACCCCACTATTACAGCAACGCCATCGACGGCTCGCGAGTGCATTTGCTGTTGCATCAATCCAGCGGCAGCAACCGCGGCTATTGGGCCTTGCGCTTCAAACCGACGTTTTTCGCCTCCCTGACCAAGCTCAATGAAACGGCGGCGGCTCCGCTGTGGTTGGTGGAAAACCGCTTCAATCACCAGATCATCAGCCGCGACCAGGCGTTGCCGCAGGTCAACCCGGGCACCCTGACCCAGGACGATGTGGCCAACAGCGTACTGACCGTCCCACTGAGCGGCAGCGACTGGCAACTACGAGGCCTGTTCGATCGTCAGCGAGTACTCGAGGAACTGCTGCCGGCCTTCATCGGCAAATGCCTGCTGGGCCTGGCCTTTTCCATGTTGCCGTTCATCGTCCTGCTGAACATGCGCCGTCGCCAGCGCCAACTGCACGAAGGTCGCCGACGCTACCAGGAGATTTTCGAAGGCACCGGCGTGGCCCTGTGCGTCCTCGACATGTCGGGCCTGCGCAGCCTGTTCGACAAGGCTCAGTTGCTGCGCGACGAGCAACTGCAAACCTGGCTGGGGACACCAAACCTGCGCCGGCAATTGTTGCAGGAACTGCGCATCACCGAGGTCAATCAGGTCGCCCTGCAACTGCTGAACGTCAACACCTGTGAGCAAGTGTGGAACCTGCTGATCGATGGCAACCCCGTGGCGGGCAGCGCCATCGGCAATCAGGTCCTCGAAGCGGTGCACAAGCAACAGCAGCAGCTTGAACTGGAAATCAAGCTGCAGGACGCCGGGGGTCGTGACCAGCACCTGTGGCTGGTGTTGCGCCTGCCGCAAAACCCGGACGACTTCAAGGCCGTGATCCTGAGCATCACCGATATCACTAGCCGCAAGCTCATCGAGCTGTCGCTGCAGGAGCGCGAAGGCTTCTGGTCCGACGTCGTGCGGACCGTGCCCGATCACCTGTACGTGCAAGACGTGATCAGCCAGCGAATGATCTTCAGCAACCACCATCTGGGCCAGACGCTGGGCTACAACCGCACTGAACTGCAGCAGATGGGCGAGTACTTCTGGGAAATCCTCCTGCACCCCGACGATGCCGACTACTACCACCGCTCGCGCCAGAGCCAGCGGCAAGGCGGTTACAGCCAATTGATGCAGTGCCAGTTGCGCTTTCGCCACCGTGACGGCGAATGGCGGCGCTTCGACATTCGCGAGCAGGCACTGGCGCGGGACAAGCATGACCAGGTCACCCGCATCATCGGCGTGGCCAAGGACGTTACCGAGCAGATTGAAGCCAGTGAGTCGCTGCGCGACAGCGAGCAGCGCTACAGGATGCTCGCTGAAAGCATCAGCGACGTGATTTTCTCCACCGACAACCGCATGGCGCTCAACTATGTCAGCCCGTCGGTGCAGGCAGTGCTGGGCTATGAAGCGGAGTGGATTTTCCAGAATGGCTGGCAATCAACCATTGCCAATCCGCAACAGCTGAGCGGCATCTACCACTTGATGGATCGCGTCAGCAAAGCGCTGGATAAACCCGAACAACTGGCCCTGTTGCGCAGCCAGGTGCAAACCCAACTGTTTCTGTTCGACTGCCTGCGCGCCGACGGGCGCAAGATTCCCATCGAACTGCGGCTGGTATTGGTCTGGGACGAACACGGTGCGTTCGAGGGCGTGTTGGGTGTCGGTCGCGACATCAGCCAGCAACGCCGGGCCGAGAAAGACCTGCGAATGGCCGCCACGGTATTCGAGCACTCGACCTCGGCGATCCTGATCACCGACCCGGCCGGCTATATCGTCCAGGCCAACGAAGCCTTCAGCCGTGTCAGCGGTTATGCCGTGGAACAGGTACTCGACCAGTTGCCGAACATGCTCACCGTCGACGAGCAGCAGGAAGCCCATTTGCGCTACGTGCTCAAGCAACTGAACCAGCACAGCACCTGGGAAGGCGAAGTGTGGCTCAGGCGCCGCAATGGCGAGCATTATCCGGCCTGGGTCGGCATAACCGCGGTACTGGACGATGAAGGCGACCTGGCCAGTTACGTGTGTTTTTTCAGCGACATCAGCGAACGCAAGGCCAGTGAACAACGGATTCACCGCCTGGCCTATTACGACGCCCTGACCCACCTGCCCAACCGCACGCTGTTCCAGGATCGCCTGCACACCGCGTTGCAAGCCGCCGAGCGGCAGAAGTCCTGGGTGGTGTTGATGTTCCTCGACCTGGACCGCTTCAAGCCGATCAACGATTCCCTGGGCCATGCCGCCGGTGATCGCATGCTCAAGGAAATGGCCACGCGCCTGCTCGGTTGCGTCGACGACGACGATACCGTCGCGCGCATGGGCGGCGATGAATTCACCTTGCTCCTGCAACCGCGGGCCAACCGTGAAATCGCCCTGAACCGGGCGATTCACGTGGCCGAGCAGATTCTCGCCAGCCTGGTCAAGCCCTTCGTGCTCGAAGGCCGCGAGTTCTTCGTCACGGCCAGTATCGGCATCGCCCTGAGCCCGCAGGACGGCAATGAACTCAGCCAGCTGATGAAAAACGCCGACACCGCGATGTACCACGCCAAGGAACGCGGCAAGAACAACTTCCAGTTCTATCAGGCGGACATGAACGCCAGCGCCCTGGAGCGCCTGGAACTGGAAAGCGACTTGCGACATGCGTTGGAACAGAACGAATTCGTGTTGTATTACCAGCCGCAATTCAGCGGCGATGGTAAACGCCTGACAGGCACCGAAGCCCTGCTGCGCTGGCGTCATCCGCGCCGCGGCCTGGTGCCGCCGGGGGACTTCATCCCGGTGCTCGAAGAGCTCGGCCTGGTGGTGGATGTCGGCGATTGGGTGATCAGCGAGGCCTGCCGTCAGCTCAAGACCTGGCATCAGGCCAAGGTGCGTGTGCCGAAGGTGTCGGTGAACATCTCCGCCCGGCAGTTCTCCGACGGCCAGCTCGGCACACGGATCGCCAACATCCTGAAGGAAACCGGCCTGCCGCCGGCATGCCTGGAGCTGGAGCTGACCGAAAGTATCCTGATGCGCGAAGTCAGCGAAGCCATGCAGATTCTCGCCGGCTTGAAAAACCTTGGCCTGAGCATCGCGGTCGACGACTTCGGCACGGGCTACTCATCGCTCAACTACCTCAAGCAGTTCCCGATCGACGTCCTGAAAATCGACCGCACCTTCGTCGACGGCCTGCCGTCGGGCGAACAGGACGCGCAGATCGCCCGGGCGATCATCGCCATGGCCCACAGCCTCAACCTGGCGGTGATCGCCGAGGGTGTGGAAACCCAGGAGCAGCTTGATTTCCTCAGGGAACACGGTTGCGACGAGGTCCAGGGATACCTGTTCGGGCGGCCAATGCCAGCCAATACCTTTGAAGTGCAGTTCAGCAATGATGCCCTCTTCATGTTCGACTGAAATTTTGTGGGGATGCCATCGCCAGCAGGCTGGCTCCCACAAGAATTTAGGTCGGCCAGGGAATTTGCAGGCTGTCGCGACTTCTGTGGGAGCCAGCCTGCTGGCGATTGGGCCGGCACGATCACCACTGATCCCGTCATGAAGCCCACTTGTCTGCGACATGATGTCGTTTCATATGCCTTCCAAAACCCATTGGGTTAGAATGCCCCCCTTTTCCGCCCCCGATCCTTGAGGACCGCCATGTTCAGCCGTGATTTGACTATTGCCAAGTACGACGCCGATCTCTTTGCCGCCATGGAGCAAGAAGCTCAGCGCCAGGAAGAGCACATTGAGCTGATCGCTTCGGAAAACTACACCAGCCCCGCGGTGATGGAAGCTCAAGGCTCGGTACTGACCAACAAGTACGCCGAAGGCTACCCGGGCAAGCGCTACTACGGTGGTTGCGAGTACGTCGACGTCGTAGAGCAGTTGGCCATCGACCGTGCAAAAGAACTGTTCGGCGCTGATTACGCCAACGTTCAGCCACACGCCGGCTCCCAAGCCAACAGCGCCGTTTACCTGGCCCTGCTGTCGGCTGGCGACACCATCCTGGGCATGAGCCTGGCCCACGGCGGTCACCTGACCCACGGTGCCAGCGTTTCGTCCTCCGGCAAGCTGTACAACGCCATCCAGTACGGCATCGATGCCAACGGCCTGATCGACTACGACGAAGTCGAGCGCCTGGCTGTTGAACACAAGCCAAAAATGATCGTGGCCGGTTTCTCTGCCTACTCGCAGATCCTCGACTTCCCGCGCTTCCGTGAAATCGCCGACAAGGTGGGTGCCTACCTGTTCGTCGACATGGCCCACGTGGCCGGTCTGGTCGCCGCTGGCGTCTACCCGAACCCGGTTCCATTCGCTGACGTGGTGACCACCACCACCCACAAGACCCTGCGCGGTCCACGTGGCGGCCTGATCCTGGCTCGCGCCAACGCCGACATCGAGAAGAAGCTGAACTCCGCCGTATTCCCAGGCGCCCAGGGCGGCCCGCTGGAGCACGTGATCGCCGCTAAAGCGATCTGCTTCAAGGAAGCGCTGCAGCCTGAGTTCAAGGCTTACCAGCAACAAGTGGTGAAAAACGCCAAGGCCATGGCCGGCGTGTTCATCGAGCGCGGTTTCGACGTGGTTTCCGGTGGTACTGAAAACCACCTGTTCCTGCTGTCGCTGATCAAGCAGGAAATCTCCGGTAAAGATGCCGACGCCGCCCTGGGCAAAGCGTTCATCACCGTGAACAAGAACTCCGTGCCAAACGACCCACGCTCCCCGTTCGTCACCTCCGGCCTGCGCTTCGGCACCCCGGCTGTGACCACTCGCGGCTTCAAGGAAGCAGAGTGCAAGGAACTGGCCGGCTGGATCTGCGACATCCTGGCGGACCTGAACAACGAAGCGGTGATCGATGCCGTTCGTGAGAAGGTCAAGGCGATCTGCAAGAAGCTGCCGGTGTACGGCGCTTAATTACAGCGCTTTACCGAGCCAGACAAAAACCCGACCCTCAGTGGTCGGGTTTTTTATGCGTAAATTCTTTTATAACCCGCGACGTCGACATTCCAGACAAACTAACAAAACGGCAACCAGCCCTTTAATAAAACCCTGGAAAAACCCTGCCTTAATTTAAATCACGCCACTTTTATTAGAATCGCTATATTCCAAGGAAAGCACTTTCAGCTTGAGCACAAACCCACTCAAACAAGCGCTACAACCAAACGAATAGCGAGACAAGACAATGACTACAGACCGGCAAAAATCATTTATTGCCACACTAGGCACAGACAACATACCGCTGCACTTTCTCGACTTGCTTCATGGCGAGCCAGCCATCGCCAGTAGTGTATTTGCCAGTGGTGGCTTTTTTACCGGCCCACCACAACGCAGAGACGACTCCCACCGGCTTGGGCTGCACCCTGAAATTTCGGCAGATGCCATACCCGGCCTATTACTCTATTTCAGATATACAAATTATGGCTACAGACTCTATATCCGGACGCCAGGCCCGTATTTCGGAAAATGCATCAGTGTCGATACATCCGGGTTTGTTGGCGCATTCCCCATTGCCGGTTCCACGACATTCAACTTGATCAATCGTCACAACAGGGCCATGACACTGGACGACATCAAGGAAGACAGCCTGGAGACCTACATCCAAGTCAGTGGATCCGGGCTCCTCCACCGCCACAATATCTACGGCTCAAAGTACACATACATCGCCAACAAGGGACAGACACCCCTGCTTTGCAGATTGAAAATTCATGAAAGAAATGCGACTTACCTAAGCACCCCAGATGAAATCTAAGTAACTCCAACCAACAGTTGAAACTTTATCAAGGAAGATAAAATGAGCACCGATCGTCAAAAATCCTTCATTGCCGAACTGTCCACCAATTTCGGTCACCTGCACTTCCCTCGACTGACCCATAACAAAAAAGTCACCATGCAACCCCCTAAGCATTATAAGTACGAAGGCACACTAGATATTTCCAACTATCTTTTCGCGGACAGCAAAAATCCCCACAACACTTTAAGATTTTATTTCAGGTGCACCGCAAACCACTACCATATTTACATACGCACGCCAGGCGCCTATTACGGAAGCATCCTCGGCATGAACAAATACAAAACCATTATTGCAACAGAAAATAAAGACGCTGCCAATTTCAACCTTCTCGACAAAAACGGCAACGTGATTACATTGGATGACATCTCTTCCAATAAATTGTCCTTAACGATCCAGACCACTCATGGGGTCCCGCTTGCCGGTACGAAATATATGTATTCCCACGATGGTCATCATGTCAATGCAGGCGGAGGCGGGAGCAACCTGGTCTTTCACCTGAACATCATCGAGCGCAATGCCTCTTATGTCGACAATCCGGACGAAGTCTAAAACTGATCCGAAAGCGCCTCGACTTCCCCCTTGAACCCGATTCGATTTTTTTCACAGACCCAAACCGCTCAAGACCGGGCCTTGCCATTCAACTGGTAAGACCGGTCATGCCAATTTCAACATTTTCCCTTGCGATCACCCGAAGTCCACGCCTAGACTGCGCCTGCACTGGACATACCGGTAAGACCACAATAATTAAGTCCTGAAGCCGAAAGCCCTCAAACTCGGCAGCCAGGACACCGACCAGGATTCCTCCCATGCTCAGATGGTGCTCGCGTTCAATCTTCCTCCAAGTGGTTCTCGGACTGGTGCTCGGCATCGTCTGCGGGCTGACCCTTCCCGAATACTCCGCTCAGCTCAAACCCCTCGGGGACGGTTTCATCAAGCTGATCAAGATGCTCATCGGCCTGATCGTGTTCTGCGTCGTGGTCAGCGGCATCAGCGGTGCCGGCGACCTGAAGAAGGTCGGGCGTATCGGCCTGAAATCCGTGATCTATTTCGAAGTCTTGACCACCATTGCCCTGGTGATCGGCCTGGTGTTCGCCTTCAGCACCGGTATCGGCAGTGGCGCGAACATTCATCTGGAACAGCTTTCTGCGGCTGACATGGGCGATATCGCCCAGCGCGGCCAGCACATGCATACCACCACACAGTTCCTGATGGACCTGATTCCGACCTCGGTGATCGGTGCATTTGCCGATAACAACATCCTGCAAGTCCTGCTGTTTTCGGTGTTGTTTGGCAGCGCCCTGAATCTGGTGGGAGAAGCGGCGTCGGGCATTTCGCGACTGATCAACGAACTCAGCCATGTGATCTTCCGCATCATGGGCATGATCGTGCGACTGGCACCGATCGGCGTATTCGGCGCGATCGCCTTCACCACCAGCAAATACGGCCTGGACTCGCTGCAGCATCTGGGCAGTCTGGTCGGCCTGTTTTACCTGACCTGCGTGGCCTTCGTGGCGCTGATTCTCGGCCTGGTCATGCGCCTTTCCGGCCTGAAGATGTGGCCGTTGCTCAAGTACCTGCGCGAAGAACTGCTGATCGTCATGGGCACCGCCTCGTCAGACGCTGTGCTGCCACAAATCATGCGCAAGCTTGAGCATCTGGGTATCGGCAGCTCGACGGTCGGGTTGGTGATTCCCACCGGATATTCGTTCAACCTCGACGGTTTCTCGATCTACCTGACCCTGGCCATCGTGTTCATCGCCAATGCCACCGGCACGCCGCTGGCCATGACCGACTTGCTGACGATTCTATTGGTGTCCTTGATCACCTCCAAAGGCGCACACGGCATCCCGGGTTCGGCCCTGGTGATTCTGGCGGCCACGCTGACGGCAATCCCGGCGATTCCCGTGGTGGGCCTGGTGCTGGTGTTGGCCGTGGACTGGTTCATGGGGATCGGCCGGGCCCTGACCAACCTGATCGGCAACTGCGTGGCCACCGTGGCGATCGCTCGCTGGGAAAAAGACATCGATGTGGAGCGGGCGAACAAAGTGCTTTCCGGCCAGGTGGGTTATACCTTCCAGCCGAGAAAACCGGTAGCTGCGGCCCATCAGCAGGAATTTTGAATGAACGCCGTGCCTGCTCCCGGGCAGGCATGGCCAAAACCGTTTTTGAGCTCATGGAGCGAACAGTGATTACCTCGTCGACCGTTGTAAATTCAGTCGTAGAAAAACTTCGGGCCGCGCTGGCCCGCGGTCAGTGGCGTTCCGGTGACATGCTGCCAGGGCAACGCGAGTTGGCCGAACAACTGGGTATCAGCCGCCCCAGCCTGCGAGAAGCCGTCATCGTGCTCGAAACCCTCGGCCTGGTGCGGTCCATGCCGGGTAAAGGGGTGGTGGTCCTGGAGGCCAATCTTGCCGACAGCCAACAGCACGACAGTGCCGTGGCCGCCGCAAGCCTGGAAGACGTACTGCAACTGCGCTACACCCTTGAGCCGTTCATCGTCGGTCTGGTGGCGCAGTCGATCAGCAGCAAGGAAGTCGGGCAACTGCGCCTGACCCTGATGGACATGCGCGAAGCCCTGGAGGCCAACGACAGCGAAGCCGGGGTGAGCGCCTACATTGCGTTCCACGAAGAACTCTTCACCCTGACCTCGAACCCGATCTTCCAGAGCGTTGTCCAGCAGACCAGCAATGCGCTCAAACAAAGCGCCGAAGTGCTGCGCAATTCCCCGGAGCATCTGGCCGAACGCCTCGAAGAAAACGAAGCGGTGGTGCGGGCGATCCGCAGCAAGAACAGCGCCCAGGCCAGTGCCGAGATGCGTCGGCACATCCTTCGCGAGGGCCAGCGCATGGGCATTGAACTGAACATCCCGGACGACAACCTTGGCAGTTGAACCCTCTTCGAACTGGAGATTGGCCATGAACAGCTTCGTTTCACCGCAAACGCTTACGACCCTGCCCTTTCCACCGGCGGCGGATGATCTGTACTCGCGGGTCCTCGACGCCATTCTTGAACAGCGCATCCATGAGGCCAGTCGCTTTACCGAAGAAAGCCTGGCGCAAATGTTCGGTGCAAGGCGCAGTGACATGCGTGATGTGCTGATGCGACTGTCCCATCAGCAGATCATTATTCTGCGGGTCAATCATCGCCCCCGTGTAGCGGCGCTCAATGTCGATCAAGTTCGGCAAACGCTGCATGCGCGGCGACTGACCGAGCTCATGCTGGTGAAGCTGGCCTGCCAGCGGCCCTGCACGCAAGCCTTGAAGCGCCTGAGCGCGTTGGTCGATCGCGAGCGCCAATGCACTGAGCGTGGCCGGGCAATACGTCTGGCAGGAGAGTTTCACCTACAGTTGGCAGAAATGGCGGGCAATGCACCGTTGGCGCATTTTCTCGGCAGCCTGGTGCCACCGAGTTCGCTGGCGATTGCGCAGCTTGAGGTGTGCGGGGAGGACTACTGCGCCTGGCAGGTGCACGAGAAAATAGTGGACGCGCTTACGCGTAGGGATGCCGTGATGGCAGCGACATTACTGAACCGGCATCTGGATTATCTGGAGGCGGTATTGCTGAACGCTCAACCGCTCTCCAACCGCAAGCGTATTGCCGGTTAGTTCGCCACCACTCGAGCGAACCCCTGGCGAATCTTTTCTTCCGGCAAATCATCGGCAATGAACACGATCACGCTTTCGCGCGCTTCATCGTCGGCCCACTCGGTGTCCCAGTCGAAACCGTACAACTTAAGAACTCCCTGAAACACCATGCGGCGCGGTTCGCCGAGGATGTTCAACACGCCCTTGTAGCGCAGCAGTTGCTTGCCGTGGTCTTCCAGCAGCTCGTTCATGAACTCGCTGAGCTTGTCGATATCCAGCGGCTTGTCGGTGCGCAGCACCAGGCTGGAAATACGGTCGACGGACGGCGCCTGACTGACCGGGCGCAAACTCACGCCACCACCAAGGTCGGCATTGAGATTGAAACCACGCACGTCGAGCAGTTCGGCCAGGTCGATCTTGCCGTGGTCGACCACGCGGATCGGTGCACGGCGATTGATACGGGTCAGACGCTCGCTCAACGCAGTGAACGCAGGTTCGTCCACCAGATCACGCTTGCTCACCAGCAGCCGGTCGGCGAAACCGATTTGCGCCTGGGCGATGGTCTGGGTCAGATGCTGCTCGGCGTGTGCCGCGTCTACCAAGGTGATGATGCCGTCGAGGATGTAGCGCTCGCGCAGCTCCTCGTCGATGAAGAAGGTTTGCGCCACCGGAGCCGGGTCGGCGAGGCCGGTGCACTCGATCACCAGGCGGTCGAAGGCGATTTCGCCACTGTCGAGACGTTCGAGCAGCAGATACAGGGCCTTGGTCAGGTCGGTGTGGATGGTGCAACAGACGCAGCCGTTGGACAGCGTCATGACTTGAACCGGCTCGTCACCCAACAGTTGGGTGTCGATGCCGGCGTCGCTGAATTCATTTTCGATCACGGCGATTTTCAGCCCATGCTCGGCTTTGAGCAGGTGGCGCAACAGCGTGGTTTTGCCGGCGCCGAGGAAGCCGCTGAGGATCGTGACCGGGATTGGAGTGAGCAAAACGAAAATCTCCCATGCGCTGATAAAACTGTAGGAGCCCGGCTTGCCGGCGATGGCGTCCGAACGATCGCCTTCGCCGGCAAGCCGGGCTCCTACAGTGGTGTGTCGCCTAGGCGTGTTGTATCAACAACACTTCGGCCCACCCTTGCCACCGTAACGAGCTTCCTGGCGTTCCCGAAAGAACATCTCGTAGCTCATCACCGGTTTGTCCGGGTGCTTTGTTTGCATATGCTCGACGTAGTTGTCGTAGTCGGGCATGCCGACCATCAGGCGCGCGGCCTGACCGAGGTATTTACCGAGGCGACTCAGGTCATTGAACATGCTGCAATCCTCTGGTTACGCATCCGGCAGCGCCTGGAACGGCGCTTCCTTGTCCGTGCGTTCTTTCGTACCCCAGGCAGAAATACCGACCTTGAGCGCATAGAACAGGATGCTGAATACCACGAACAGGAACAGCGCGGTCAGCGTGGCGTTGGTGTAGGCGTTGAAGATCACGTGCTGCATTTGAGTGATGTCCTTGGCCGGGGCGAGAATCTGGCCGTTGGCCAGGGCATCGCTGTATTTTTTCGCCAGGGCCAGGAAGCCGATCGCCGGGTTGGCATCGAACAGCTTGATGAAGCCGGCGGTGGTGGTGCAGATCAGCAACCACACGGCAGGCAGCATGGTGACCCAGACATACCGCTGACGCTTCATCTTGATCAGCACGACGGTGCCGAGCATCAGCGCGATACCCGCCAGCATCTGGTTGGAGATGCCGAACAGCGGCCACAGGGTATTGATGCCACCCAGCGGATCGATCACGCCCTGATACAGCAACCAGCCCCACATCGCCACGCAGCCAGCGGTGGCAATCAGGTTGGCAGTCCAGGACTCGGTGCGCTTGAGCGCGGGCACGAAGGAGCCGAGCAGGTCCTGCAGCATGAATCGCCCGGCACGTGTACCGGCGTCCACCGCGGTCAGGATGAACAGCGCTTCGAACAGGATCGCGAAGTGGTACCAGAACGCCATGGTGTTTTCACCCGGCAGCACACTGTGCAGGATCTGCGCGATGCCGACCGCCAGGGTCGGTGCACCGCCGGCACGGGCCAGGATGGTGGTTTCACCGATGTCGTGCGCTACTGCCTGCAGCGCTTCCGGGGTGATTGCAAAACCCCAGCTGCTGACGGTTTGCGCCACAGCCATCACGTCACCGCCCACAACTGCGGCGGGGCTGTTCATGGCGAAGTACACGCCTGGCTCGATCACCGATGCGGCGACCATGGCCATGATGGCCACGAAGGACTCCATCAGCATGGCGCCATAACCGATGTAACGGGAGTTAACCTCGTTATCCAGCAGTTTCGGCGTGGTGCCGGAGGAGATCAGCGCATGGAAACCCGAGACCGCGCCACAGGCGATGGTGATGAACAGGAACGGGAACAGACCGCCCTTCCACACCGGGCCAGTGCCATCGACAAATTGGGTCAGCGCCGGCATTTTCAGCTCGGGCATGGTGATCAGGATGCCGATCGCCAAGGCCACGATGGTGCCGATTTTCAGGAACGTCGACAGGTAGTCACGCGGTGCCAGGATCAGCCAGACCGGTAACGAAGCTGCCACGAAACCGTAACCGACCAGCATCCACGTAATCTGAACGCCATTGAAGGTGAAGGCCTTGGCCCAGACCGGATCCGCAGCAATCTGCCCACCCAGCCAGATCGACCCCAGCAGCAGCAATACGCCGATCACGGAAATCTCACCGATGCGGCCCGGGCGGATGTAGCGCATGTAGATGCCCATGAACATCGCGATCGGGATGGTCGCCATCACCGTGAAGATCCCCCACGGGCTTTCGGCCAGGGCCTTGACCACGATCAGCGCCAGCACCGCGAGGATGATGATCATGATCAGGAAGCAGCCGAACAGCGCGATGGTGCCGGGGATGCGGCCCATTTCTTCCCGGACCATGTCGCCCAGCGAACGGCCGTTGCGGCGGGTGGACATGAACAGGACCATGAAGTCCTGCACGGCACCGGCCAGCACCACGCCGGCAATCAGCCACAAAGTACCGGGCAGATAGCCCATCTGCGCCGCCAGGACCGGACCGACCAGCGGCCCCGCGCCAGCGATGGCCGCGAAGTGGTGACCGAAGAGGATATGCTTGTTGGTCGGGACATAATCCAGACCGTCATTGTTGAGCACGGCGGGGGTAGCCCGTCGAGCATCGAGTTGCATGACATTATTAGCGATGAACAGACTGTAGTAACGATACGCAACGAGATAGATGGCCACGGCAGCGACCACGATCCACAAAGCGTTGATCGCTTCACCTCGGCGAAGTGCCACGACGCCCAGGGCGCACGCCCCAACGATTGCCAGCAGCAGCCAGGGTAAGTGGCGTAGCGGGCTATTATTATTTTTCATTTTATTATTCCAGCCAGAGTGGACAAGAAAGACAGCAACATCGAGTTTAGCTCGCCTGACAGCAAAGGCCATACCCCAACATTGGTCTAGACACCTGGCGGCGCTGGCAGCTTTTCGCGATGCCGGTCTATAGTCAGCGTACATTTCCGAGGATCGTGCCATGAGCGAGCTCCGTGCCGAACGTCGCCGTTTCAAACGTATTGCGTTCGATGCCAGAACCGAGCTGGGCCAGGGGCCGTTCATCTGGCCGGTGAAACTGATCGACCTGTCGCTCAAGGGCTTGCTGATCGAGCGGCCGGAACCCTGGCTGGGCGATCCGCAGCAAGATTTTTTTGTCGACATCCATCTGAGCGAAGACGTCGATATCGAGATGGATGTGCAGTTGACCCATCAAGACCACGGGCAGCTCGGCTTCGAGTGCAGGCATATCAGCCTGGAGTCCATTGAGCGCCTGCGGCGATTGATTGAATTCAATCTGGGGGATCCGCAGGAGCTTGAGCGGGAACTGGGTGCCCTCATCGAAATCTGAATCGCCCCCCCTGCAGGAGCGAGCTTGTTCGCGAAAAACGTCCGGATCACGCGCTCACTCAGACAGCGCGCGTCATCGTTAACGTCCATCGCGAGCAAGCTCGCTCCTACAGGGGATTGGTGTTATTCGAAGAGGGCGTCGAGCGCCTGCTCCAGTCGGGTGACCGCGATGATCTGTAACCCCGGCGGCGCTTCTTTCGGTGCATTGCCCTTGGGCACGATCGCCCGCTTGAAGCCGTGCTTGGCCGCTTCCTTCAGGCGTTCCTGACCGCTAGGCACCGGGCGCACTTCACCGGACAGGCCGACCTCACCGAACACCAGCAGGTCATGGGGCAGCGGCCGATTACGCAAACTGGACATGACGGCTGCCATCAAGGCCAGGTCAGATGCCGTTTCCAGTACTTTCACCCCACCAACCACGTTGAGAAACACATCCTGGTCGTGGGTGGGAATGCCGCCGTGCCGGTGCAAGACCGCCAACAACATCGCCAGGCGGTTCTGGTCCAGGCCCAGGGTCACCCGGCGCGGATTGGCCAGGTGACTGTCATCGACCAGCGCCTGGACTTCCACCAGCATCGGCCGTGTGCCTTCCCATGTCGCCATGACCACACTGCCTGGGACTTCTTCCTGGGCACGGGTCAGAAAAATAGCCGAAGGATTGGAGACTTCTTTCAGGCCCTTGTCGGTCATGCCGAACACGCCCAGTTCGTTGACCGCGCCGAAACGATTTTTTACCGCCCGCAACAGGCGCAGGCGCCCGTCGGATTCACCTTCAAAATACAGCACGGTGTCGACCATGTGCTCCAGCACCCGCGGCCCCGCCAGGGCGCCTTCCTTGGTCACGTGCCCCACAAGGAAAATCGCGGTGCCACTCTGTTTGGCATAACGCACCAACAGCGCCGCGCTTTCGCGAACCTGGGACACGCCACCCGGCGCCGATTGCAGCTGTTCGGTGAAAATCGTCTGGATCGAGTCGATCACCATGACCCGGGGCTTTTCCAGCCGGGCGGTGGCAATGATGGTTTCAATGCAGGTTTCGGTCATGACCCGTAGCTGATCCTGAGGCAGCCCCAGGCGTCGAGCGCGCATGGCCACCTGCTGCTGCGACTCTTCACCCGTGACATACAACGCCGGCATGCTCTTGGCCAGATTGCACAAGGTTTGCAGCAGAATGGTGGATTTGCCGATGCCGGGATCGCCGCCGATCAGCACTACCGAGCCGTCTACCAGGCCGCCACCGAGCACCCGGTCGAGCTCACCGGAAGCCGTGGAGAAACGCGGGACTTCCTCGACACTGACTTCAGCAAGGGTCTTGATTTGCGCCTGCTGGCCGGCCCAGCCGGTGCGACCGCTGGGCGCCGCTGCCCCGCCACTTTCCACCATGGTTTCGGTGAGCGTGTTCCAGGCGCCGCACTCGCCACATTGTCCGGCCCACTTGGGAAAGGTTGAGCCACACTCGGTGCAGCCGTACATGCGCTTGGCCTTGGCCATCGGAACTCCCGGCAAAAACCGCGATGATAGCTCAGGTCAGCTGTCCTGGTACGTCGCGATTGATGCCAGACAACCTTAATTGAATACGGCTGGTGAATAGCAATCTTGTTCGAAAGACCTCAATTACAAATTCATAACATATAAGTTATTTACTTATACACAAATCCCCCAAACTACCTGGCCACCCTAACAGCGACAGAAAAAACCTGTACAAATATTAACTATCAACTCCCTGCACGTATAACACCCCTTTTATAGCCATACAAATATGGACGCCTGAATTTTACCTCCCACTAACTCAGATTATAGATTGACACCCTGACCTAATAACCAGTGCAACCTGCTGGAAGACTTATCACCCATTCACCGGTGAGCGTCGGAACATTCAAATCACTCGTGCAATCCATAGCGATTTCTCGCAAGCCCATCATCGATTGCCCAGCGGCTGGAAGCAGATGCAAGGAGATCCCGGCGCATGGAGAAGCGCAATTTGTAAACTTTTTACCGCAGAATCAGTCGATTGCAGGCAGACCTCACACGCAGTCGTTTCGAGCAGGATGCGATCTGCTGATTTACACTGCGTTCACCAACCTCATCTGTAACAAGGAAATGTCCAATGGGCGTGATAAGCGAGTTCAAGGCCTTCGCCGTCAAAGGCAATGTGATCGACATGGCCGTCGGTATCATCATCGGCGCTGCTTTCGGCAAGATCGTGACGTCGTTTGTCGGCGATGTGATCATGCCCCCTATCGGTCTACTGATCGGCGGGGTGGACTTCAGTGACCTGGCCATTACGCTCAAGGCCGCCCAGGGCGATGCCCCGGCGGTGGTGCTGGCGTACGGTAAATTCATCCAGACCCTGATCGACTTCGTCATCGTCGCCTTCGCAATCTTCATGGGCGTCAAGGCCATCAACCGCCTCAAGCGTGAAGAAGCCGTCGCGCCCACCCTGCCGCCGGTTCCGACCAAGGAAGAAGAGTTGCTCGGTGAGATTCGCGACTTGCTCAAGGCCCAGAACAACCGACCTTGAAACAAACGGCGCCATCAAGGCGCCGTTTTTTTTTACCAGAAGTTCTCGACCGCCACCTGACCGGGTCGCCGGCTGAGGCTCAAGTGCATGTCGCGCTGCTTGAGCAATTTGCGCGTGTCATCGATCATCTGCGGGTTTCCGCACAACATCACTCGTGAATGCTCAGGCGTCAGCGCCACGCCAGCCGCCCGCTCCAGCTCGCCGTTTTCAATCAAGGTGGTGATCCGCCCGTTGAGGGCGCCGGGGTGCCGCTCGCGAGTCACGGTGTTGATGAGCTGCAACTTGTGGGCAAACTCCTGCAAATAGTCGCGCTGCGCCAAGCCGGCGATCAGCGCCTGATAAGCCAATTCCCTGGACTCCCGGACGCTATACACCAGGATGATGCGCTCGAATTTTTCCCAGACCTCGAAATCCTGCAGGATCGATAGAAACGGTGCCAGACCTGTACCGGTGGATAACAGCCACAAATCACGGCCGTCGACGAAGCGGTCGAGTGTCAGGTAACCATAGGACTGCCGATCGACCAGCAGCGTATCGCCCACGCCCAGCCGGCTGAGCTCGCTGGTGAATTCGCCGCCGGGTACGACGATGGAAAAGAACTCGAGAAACTCGTCGTAGGGTGAAGACACCATGGAATAGGCGCGCCATACCGTACTGCCGTCCGCCTTGACCACGCCCAGCCGGGCGAATTGCCCCGCGCGAAAGCGAAAACCTGCATCCCTCGTGGTGCGCAGGGTGAACAGGTTCGACGTCAACGGCTGGACATCGAGCAAGGTCTGGCGGGTAAATTTCTCTTCACTGGCGGTCATGGGGTGCTCCCTTCAACACATGACCGCAGTGTCTCGCATTGCGGGCCCCATAAACACCGGCGATTTGTAGTGTTTTTAGCGAAACATCTTCTGATGAGTGACTATTCCCAAACACATTTAACCACTTGGTTAAACAATAAGAAAACCTGCGCAATTACATTAACACTGACATCTTTCGAACTCGATAACATTAGAACCATAAACCTGATTTGTAAATTTAAACAAAACAAAAAATTCTCACCGCCCTGTATGAAACATCCTACAATCCGTGCGTACTGGACATTGGATCCATACACACCCGAGCCGAAAAAGACGGGAGCTCAAAGATGGAAAGGTGGAAGGAGTTACAACTCAGCCAGATAGCCGGCGCAAAGGAGATCGACACCGCCTAC
The DNA here is from genome assembly GCF_949767605.1 of Pseudomonas sp. IT-P218. NCBI lineage: Bacteria > Pseudomonadati > Pseudomonadota > Gammaproteobacteria > Pseudomonadales > Pseudomonadaceae > Pseudomonas > Pseudomonas sp. IT-P218. The sequence goes on along the minus strand of NZ_CATKQQ010000096.1, from coordinate 197,800 downwards.
CAGGTAGCGCTGCGTTTCGCGAAAAATATCGGATATAAATTTTTTGAATTTTCAGTCACTTACAAAACCAGATCGGAGCAAATAAACACACTCAGACTCAACAATTATCCTGCAAGCTGGAACACCGAGTATGAACAGAAAAAACTTGGTAAAATTGACCCAGTAGTGGCTCATTGCAATCAAACCATGTTGCCCGTTCTATGGAGTGAAGAGCTCTTCTGCAAAGTCCCATCGATGTGGGAAGCGCTTGGAATTCAAGGATTTCAACACGGCTGGTCGCAATCGTTGCATGACGACGAAAGCGGCCTGTTCAGCATCCTGAGCCTGGCCCGGAGCCATTGTCCCATCAGTGCGTTTGAGCTGTACGAGAATTTCGGCTTTTCCGTCTTCATAGGACAGCATCTGCATGCACTGGCCGCACAATCGCTTCCAAAGCATTCGGCAAAATCGGCTGCGACGAATTTGTCGCTTCGGGAAATCGACGTGCTGAAACTCGCAGCCGATGGCAAGACGGCCTACGAGAGTGCCAGGATTCTCAATCTCAGTGCACGCACCGTCAATTTCCATGTGCAGAGTGCGATTGAGAAACTGGGGGTCAATAACAAGATTTCGGCCGTCATTGCCGCAGTCAAGGCGGGCTATTTCGGCAGCGGCGCGCTGCGCTGATCACAAAACCTGCGGGTAATCCAAAAGAAAAAATCGTACCATTTGCATCCCTCTCGAGTGTTGACGTGTAAAAAAGCATGCCGCAGTTCACTCGGACGGTCCCGCCCGCAACAACGCCTCAGGGCCGCGGAACATCCTCGTTTATCTATCAGAGCCTCCTGCCCGATGCCCTTGCTCGAAACCCCGTTCGCCCAGCTCGACCTGATCCGCCAGCCCGAACAGCAGAACGAACCGCTGCAAGCCTTTGACGCCGCAGACGAGTACCTGCTCAATCACCTGGCCGAGCAGCAGCCCGCGGCGAATTCGCGGGTACTGGTGCTGAACGACAGTTTTGGCGCATTGGCCGTCAGCCTGGCAGGCAGGGTCAATGTGACCAGCAGCGGCGATTCGTTCCTGGCCTTGCAGGGGCTGGAAAAGAATCTGGTCCGTAACGGCCAGGCGTTTGACGCCGTGCCCCACGTACCGGCCAGTGAACCCTTTATGGGACCGTTCGACCGGGTGCTGATCCGGGTGCCGAAGACACTGGCATTACTGGAAGAACAACTGATCCGCCTGCAAGGCCAACTGTCGCCCGGCGCCCAGGTGATTGCCGGAGCAATGCTCAAGCATCTGCCGCGTGCGGCCGGCGATCTGCTGGAGCGCTATATTGGCCCGGTGCAGGCCTCGTTGGCGGTAAAAAAAGCCCGGCTGTTGATCGCCACGGCTCAAGCCAAAGCCGCCGTCGAGTCCCCTTACCCGAGCCGTTATCGACTGGATGATCCGGCGATCGAGTTGCTCAATCACGCCAACGTGTTCTGCCGTGAAGGCCTGGACATCGGCACGCGTGCCTTCTTGCCGTACCTGCCGAAGAACCTCGGCAGCGCAAGGGTCGCCGATCTCGGTTGCGGTAACGGCGTGCTGGCCATCGCCAGTGCCCTGCAAAACCCCGAAGCCCGCTACACGCTGGTCGATGAATCCTTCATGGCGGTGCAATCGGCCGCCGAAAACTGGCGCGCCACGCTGGGTGAGCGGGAGGTGATCGTGCGGGCGGGCGATGGCCTGGCCGGGCAGGAGCCCCAGTCGCTGGATGTGGTGCTGTGCAATCCACCGTTTCACCAACAACAGGTGGTGGGTGACTTCCTCGCCTGGCGGATGTTCCAGCAAGCCCGTGAGGCGCTGGTGGTGGGCGGAGCGCTGTACATCGTCGGCAACCGCCATCTGGGCTATCACAGCAAGTTGGCGCGCTTGTTCCGCGGGGTCGAGCAAGTGGCGGCCACCCCGAAATTCGTGATCCTCAAGGCGCGCAAGTAACACGCAGAAAAAACCCTCCAGCTGGAGGGTTTTTTACGCCATGGATCTGTCAGTGAGTCGTCAGGCCTGCGGCGTTCATGAACATGCGCATCAGGCTGGCGACAATGAACAGCGCGCCGACGCTGCCCGCCCAGATCAAGGCCAACCAGCCGAGCCGCTGCCACAGCGGTTTTTTTTCGGCTTGCTCGATGTCGTGCAGGGAATGTTTGCCGGGCATGGCACATTTCTCCAATAAAGGTCGGATGGCGCCTGTGCTGACGCCATCGCGAGCAGGGGCCTAGTGATAACCATCCTCGTGAGTGACCTTGCCGCGGAACACGTAGTAGCTCCAGAAGGTATACCCCAGGATGAACGGGATGATGAACAGCGTGCCCACCAGCATGAAGCCTTGGCTTTGCGGCGGTGCGGCGGCGTCCCAGATCGAGATCGACGGCGGCACGATGTTCGGCCACAGGCTGATTCCCAGCCCGCTATAACCGAGGAAGATCAATACCAGCGTCAACAGGAATGGCGTGTAGTGCGCATTGCGCGCCACCGCGCGGATCAATCCGTAGAGGGTCACTAGCACCAGGATCGGCACCGGCAGGAACCAGAACAGGTTCGGCAAGGTGAACCAGCGCGCTGCAATCTCGGCGTGGGCCAGAGGAGTCCAGATGCTGACGACACCTATCACCGCCAGCAAGACGAACGCCAAGGGGCGCGCCAGATCGTGCATCTGTTCCTGCAACTTGCCTTCGGTCTTCATGATCAGCCAGGTGCAACCGAGTAAAGCATAGGCCACCACCAGCGCGGCGCCGCAGAACAGGGTGAAGGGGGTCAGCCAATCCAGCGAGCCGCCGGCAAACTGCCGATCGACCACCGGCAGGCCATCGATGAACGCCCCCAGCGCTACGCCCTGGAAGAACGTTGCGGCGATCGAACCGCCGATGAATGCCTTGTCCCACAAATGGCGCTTGTCGTCCTTGGCCTTGAAGCGGAATTCGAACGCCACGCCGCGGAAGATCAGCCCGATCAGCATGAAGATCAGCGGTAGATACAAGGCCGAGAGCACGACCGAATAGGCCAGCGGGAAAGCCCCGAACAACGCCGCACCGCCCAGCACCAGCCAGGTTTCGTTGCCGTCCCAGACCGGGGCGACGGTGTTCATCATCACATCGCGGTCGCTCTTGCCGGGAATGAACGGAAAGAGAATGCCGATACCGAGGTCGAAACCGTCCATGACCACGTACATCATGATGCCGAAGATGATGATCACGGCCCAGATCAGCGGAAGATCAATACCCATGATTCAAATCTCCTTGGTCACGGTGTGGTCGTGATCGGCGTGTTCATCGTCCGCTGCGGACAACGGACGCGCCGGCGTACGTTTCTGGCCGGGACCGCCTTCGTTGGTTTCCTTGCCTTCGTCGATCTTCGGCCCTTTGCGCACCAAGCGCATCATGTAGCCGAGACCTGCACCGAACAGCGCGAAATACACCACCACGAACAGGATCAAGGTGATGCTCATCTGCATGAAACTATGGTTGGAGGACGCATCCGCCGTGCGCATCAGGCCGTAGACCACCCACGGCTGGCGACCGATTTCAGTGGTGAACCACCCGGCGAGGATCGCAATCAACCCGGACGGCCCCATCCACAACGCCAGGTAGAGGAAAGGCCGCGAGGTGTACAGCTTGTCGCGCTTGCGCAGCCACAGGCTCCACAGGCCGGTGAAGATCATCAGCAAGCCAAGGCCGACCATGATCCGGAACGACCAGAACACAATGGTCGAATTCGGCCGATCCTCGGGTGGGAATTCCTTGAGCGCCGGCACCTGTTTATCCAGCGAGTGGGTCAGGATCAGGCTGCCCAGGTACGGAATCTCGACGGCGAATTTGGTTTTCTCTTCTTTCATGTCCGGCCAGCCGAACAGGATCAGGGGCGTTGCCTCGTCGCCCTTGTTTTCCCAGTGGCCCTCGATCGCGGCGATCTTGGCCGGTTGATGCTCCAGCGTATTGAGGCCATGGAAGTCGCCGATGACCGCCTGGATCGGCGCGACGATCAAGGCCATCCACATCGCCATCGACAGCATGGTGCGGATCGCCGGGTTGTCCTTGCCGCGCAGCAGATGCCAGGCCGCCGAGGAACCCACGAAGAACGCCGTGGCGACAAACGCCGCCGTCGCCATGTGCATCAAGCGGTACGGAAAGGACGGGTTGAAGATCACCGCCAGCCAGTCGGTGGGAATCACCTGGCCGTTGATGATTTCAAACCCCTGGGGCGTTTGCATCCAGCTGTTGGAGGCGAGAATCCAGAAGGTCGAGATCAGCGTGCCAATGGCGACCATGACCGTGGAGAAGAAGTGCAGGCCGCGTCCGACCTTGTTCCAGCCGAACAGCATGACGCCGAGGAAACCGGCTTCGAGGAAGAATGCCGTGAGCACTTCATAGGTCAGCAACGGACCGGTCACCGCGCCGGCGAAGTCCGAGAAGCGGCTCCAGTTGGTGCCGAACTGATAGGCCATGACCAGTCCGGAGACCACACCCATACCGAAATTGACGGCAAAGATCTTCGACCAGAAATGGTAGAGGTCCCGGTAGGTGTCGTTATTGGTTTTCAGCCACAAGCCTTCGAGCACCGCCAGGTAACTCGCCAGGCCGATGGTGATGGCTGGAAACAGGATGTGGAACGAGATAGTGAACGCGAACTGAATTCGGGCGAGATCAAGTGCCTCTAAACCGAACATAAGTCTTCCTCTGTCAGGTAGTACGGCTGCGGGCTCGAAGCCTGCACCCACGGCCCCCACGGATATGGAGTGTGGCGAATCTCTGTTTGTTCTTTTTTTGTACGCATCACAACGCAGGGAGTCTGGCCTCATGGCCGCCGGATCAATTCCTTTTGTCGGTTTTGATCTGGATCAATCAACGATGAAAGAGTAGTCCCATTTACGGGGATGACCCGCGTGGTCTTTTGCCGCGTGACAAGTTGCCTCACGGCTTCAGTCACAGGTTGAAATGAATCAATGGAAGGCAGTGGACCAGAAGTCAGCGGAATCGATGCTTGGCTAACGAAATTTTCCCGCGCCGCAACTTCCTGTTACAGGTTGGTGATAATCTCGACCTTTCCCTCCCCAGACTTGCCTTCAAATGCCCAGCCAAGAGCCCTTGCTGTTACGTCACCATCGTCCTTTCATCGGCTTCTGGCTGGCCCGGGTTTTCACCGCCAGCGGTTTTCAGATGCTCACCGTGGCCATTGGCTGGAACCTCTACCAACTGACCGGCAACGTGCTCGACCTGGGCCTGGTCGGCCTCGTGGAGTTCGCGCCGCGCGTGCTGTTCATGCTGCACACCGGACACGTTGCCGATCGCTACGACCGGCGCAAGGTCGCGGCCATCTGCCAGTCGCTGCAAGCCCTGATCGCCCTGTCGCTGGCCATCGGCAGCGCGACCGACCATGTCACTCGGGAAATGATCTTCATCCTTGCATTCCTGCTCGGCGCCGCGCGCTCCTTCGAAATGCCGACCACCCAAGCCTTGCTACCGAGCATCGTGCCCAGCGCACTGTTTCCCCGGGCGGTGGCCGCCGCGCAGTCGGCCCAGCAATCGGCGACCATCGTCGCCCCGGCACTCGGTGGCTTGCTCTACGCCTTCGGCAGCGTCTGGGTGTATGGCCCGACGGTGATCCTGTACATCATCGCCTGCGCACTGATGCTCAACCTGCCCGCCCGACAAACGCCTCTGAACAAGGGCAAGGCCACTCTGGATTCGCTCCTGGCGGGCATCCGTTTCATCCGCAGTCGTCCGGACATTCTCGGGGCCATTTCCCTTGACCTGTTCGCTGTCCTGCTGGGGGGTGCGACGGCATTGCTGCCGGTGTTCGCCAAGGACATTCTGTTGACGGGCCCGTGGGGCCTGGGCCTGCTGCGTTCGGCACCGGCGGTGGGCGCGCTGCTGATGTCGCTGTTCCTGGCGCGGTTTGCCGTGGAGCGCAATGTCGGACGGGTCATGTTCACCGCTGTGGGTGTGTTCGGCGTGGCGACGATCGCCTTTGGCTTGTCGACTTCGTTCTGGTTCTCGCTAGCCGTGCTGGTGGTCCTCGGCGCGGCCGACATGATCAGCATGGTGATCCGCGCCTCGTTCGTGCAACTGGAAACCCCGGACGAAATGCGCGGCCGGGTGAGCGCCGTGAACGGGCTGTTCATTGGCGCTTCGAACCAATTGGGCGAATTCGAATCCGGCCTGACCGCCCACTGGTTCGGCACCGTGCCGGCAGTCGTCATGGGCGGTATCGGTACGCTGGTGGTGACAGGGACCTGGATCAAGCTCTTCCCGACCCTGGCCAACCGCGACCGGATGCATGTGCCGGTGGAAGAGCTAAAGGCCTGAGGCTGTTGCCATCACAATTTTGCCGACCAGGTGCAATACGTAATTAACGCATAGAGTGTAAGGTATCGCCTTACACATTCCCCACGGGAGGCAGAACATGCCCACGCACAACCCGCCGCACCCTGGTGAAACACTATTGATGGATGTATTGCCCGAGTTGGGCATCAGCGTCGCGGAACTTGCCCGGCATCTTGGGTTTGCGCGTCCTCACCTGTCGCGGGTACTGCATGGACATGCACCAGTCAGTCCGGATCTGGCCGTACGCCTGGAGGGCGCTGGAATCGGCAAGGCTCGCATGTGGCTAGGGGTCCAGACCGACTATGACCTATGGCAAGCAGAGCAGCGTGAGCAACCGCCCATCAAACCCATCGCCGCTCACGCCTGACGCCGTCTAAATCATCAACTCCCCCGCCACTGCCACCCGCGTGGCTTTGCCACACAACTGTTCCACCAGGGTCAGGGCAAATTCCAAAGCGCCACCCGACCCTTGGGCGGTGATGCAATTGCCGTCGACCACCACCGGTTGATCGACGAAGTTGCAGCCCGACAGTTGATGGCTGGCCGAGGGCAGGCAGGTCATGCGCCGCTGGCGCAGCACGCCGAAGGATTGCAGGGCTGTTGCGGGGGCTTCGGCAATGCCGGCGAACAGGCGACCTGCCGCGGCCTGGTCCTTGATCAGTTGCTGCAGGGGCTGATGGGCGCTCAGATGTTGCGTCCCTGTGGCACCGCCAGGCAGGACGATCAGGTCGAACGGCTGGGCCAGCAGATCCACCAACATCGCATCGCAGGTCAAGCGCGTACCTCGGGCACAGGTGAGCATGCGCCGTCCCTCGATGCTGGCAACCACTACCTCGACTTTTGCGCGGCGCAATACATCGATCAAGGTCACGGTCTGCAGGTCATCGGCGCCCTCGGCGAGGGTAATCAAGGCTCGAAAGGTCATGGGAACAATCCACAGGAGAATTCTTAAAGCGTAGTCAGCTTTCCTGACGCCTGTTCGGGCCGCCGTCGTTACTTGATGTAAAGCTGGGTCGACAGCGTGTTGCCCGGCGCGTTGATCGAGGTATTGCTGAAGATGAACGTACCTTCCTGCTTACCTGCCAGATTGAAAATGTAAAGGTTGCCGACGATCCTGGTCCTTTGCGAGCAGTCGGTCAGGTTGCCGTTGTCATAAGCGCAAACCGGCGCGCGGGTGCCGTCCACTTCGAAGCCATCGAGCGCGGCATGGGGCTGGCTGCGACCGTAGCCCACTTCCAGCACATAGATCCTGATGTTGGGCCCCGCGTGGTTGCAGCGGGTCTGTGTCTGCCCTTCGTCAATCGTCTCGAAACCACAGCCCGGCGATTCGACCTTGAGCACCTTTACCTGGGTCAACGGCGGTGCCGATGCCGCCGAGGCGGATTGTGCCGCCAGCGCCAGCAGCATCAAGACAGCGGACATGATCGTCAGACGCTTTTTCATCCAATTGCCACCCAAAAAAACCAGCGCGCAGTATGGCGGGTTTGGACTGAACACAAAACATCGACGACGATCACCGCCATAAGCAGCCATAACCCCACGCTGCTGGTATGATGCGCGGCTTTTTCCGGCCCACAGTATTTTCCCAGGCGCGTTCAGCGGTCTGTGCTTTGCTGTTGAGGTCGATACATTCACGGCGCCGGGCGCGCCACGGGGAGCAGACATGCTGGAAAGGCTGTTTCAACTCAAGGCACACAACACCAACGTGCGGACCGAGATTCTGGCGGGCGTCACGACTTTCTTGGCCATGGCCTACATTCTGTTCGTCAACCCGAGCATCCTCGGCGAGACCGGCATGGACAAGGGTGCGGTGTTCGTCGCCACCTGTCTGGCAGCCGCCATCGGCTCCACAGTCATGGGCCTGATCGCCAACTACCCGATCGCGCTCGCGCCGGGCATGGGCCTGAACGCCTTCTTCACCTACACCGTGGTCCTGCACATGGGCCATACCTGGCAAGTGGCGCTGGGGGCGGTGTTCATCTCGGCGGTGTGCTTCTTCCTGTTGTCGATCTTCCGTATCCGGGAATGGATCATCAACAGTATTCCGCTGCCGCTGCGTTCGGCGATTGCGGCCGGTATCGGCCTGTTCCTGGCGCTGATCGCCCTGCACAACGCCGGTATCGTGGTGAGCAACCCGGCGACCATGGTCGGCCTCGGTGACCTCAAGCAACCGGCACCCATCCTCGCCACCCTGGGTTTTGCCCTGATCGTCGCCCTCGAAGCCCTCGCCGTGCGGGGTGCAGTGCTGATCGGTATCCTGGTGGTGACCATCGCTTCCATCGTCATGGGCTTCACCCCGTTCGGCGGCGTCATGTCGATGCCGCCGTCGCTGGCCCCGACCTTCCTGCAACTGGACATCAAGGGCGCACTGGACATCGGTCTGGTCAGCGTGATCTTCGCCTTCCTGTTCGTCGACCTGTTCGACAACTCCGGCACCCTGATCGGCGTCGCCAAGCGCGCCGGGCTGATGGGCAAGGACGGCCACATGCCGAAAATGGGCCGCGCACTGATCGCCGACAGTACCGCCGCAATGGCCGGTTCCCTGCTGGGCACCTCGACCACGACCAGCTACATCGAATCCGCTGCGGGCGTGAGTGCGGGCGGCCGCACCGGCCTGACCGCTGTCGTCGTGGCGATGCTGTTCCTGCTGGCGCTGTTCTTTTCGCCACTGGCCGCCAGCGTTCCCGCGTTCGCCACGGCCCCAGCGCTGCTGTTCGTCGCCGTGCTGATGACATCCGGCCTGGCCGAAATAGACTGGGACGACATCACCGTCGCCGCGCCGGTCGTCATTACCGCGCTGGCCATGCCATTCACTTATTCCATCGCCAATGGCATCGCCTTCGGTTTCATTGCCTGGACCGCCATCAAACTGATGTCCGGTCGTGGCCGTGAGCTGAACCCGGCGCTGGTGATCCTGTCGATTCTGTTCGTGATCAAGCTCGGTTGGTTCAACGCATGACTTTTGATTCCCAGGCCTACACCGTCCAGCTCGAAGAAAAGGTCACACGCCTGCGTGACCTGCTGGCCCCATTCGACGCGCCCGAGCCTGTGGTCTTCGACTCGCCGCTGCAGAACTTCCGCCTGCGTGCCGAATTCCGCCTGTGGCGCGAAGCCGGCGAGCGCCACTACGCAATGTTTTCCCAGGAAGACAAACGCACGCCGATCCTGATCGAAGAGTTCCCGATCGCCAGCCAGCGCATCAATCAATTGATGCCGCAGCTCAAGGCCGCCTGGCAAGCCAGTGCGCCTTTGAGTCACAAGCTGTTTCAGGTGGAGTTTCTGACGACCCTGGCCGGCGATGCGATGATCACCCTGTGTTATCACCGCCCGCTGGACGAGCATTGGCATGCAGCCGCGAGCAAACTGGCGGCGGACCTGAACGTCAGCATCATCGGCCGCTCCAAGGGCAAGCGCGAAGTCATCGGTCACGATTACGTGGTCGAGCAGCTGGAGGTCGGCGGCCGCACCTTCAGCTACCGCCAACCGGAAGGCGCGTTCACCCAGCCCAACGGCACCGTGAACCAGAAGATGCTCAACTGGGCGGACGACGCCCTCGGTGATCGCCCTGACGATTTGCTGGAGTTGTACTGCGGCAACGGCAACTTCACCCTGCCGCTCGCGACCCGAGTGCGCAAGGTGCTGGCCACCGAAATCAGCAAGACCTCGGTCAACGCGGCGTTGAGCAACCTCAGCGAAAACGCTGTGGATAACGTCACGCTGGTGCGTTTGTCCGCCGAAGAGCTGACCGAAGCCTTGAACGAAGTGCGCCCGTTCCGCCGCCTGCAGGGCATCGACCTGAAAAGCTACGAGTTCGGCAGCGTCTTCGTCGACCCGCCTCGCGCCGGCATGGATCCGGACACCTGCGAGTTGACCCGACGCTTCGACAACATCCTCTACATTTCCTGCAACCCGCAAACCCTGGCGGACAACATCGCCCAGTTGCACGACACCCACCGCATCACCCGATGCGCGATGTTCGACCAGTTCCCATGGACGCATCACATGGAATCCGGGGTGTTGTTGACCCGGCGGTGATTGCTGTGGCCACAAACAAATCAGCCGTCATCTCGACGGCTTTTTTGTGGGCGTTCAAACCACGACGTCGACTTTGCGTGGACGTCCACCTTTCCTGCCATTGGCCCTCGCCGCCTCGGCCTTGGCGGCGCTGCTCTGCCGACCGTTGCGCGAAGCAATCACCGAAGCCGCCATCGCCATCAATGGCTCGCTGGCCGAGATCATTCCGGCGATAGAGATCTGCAGGTCCTTGCCTTCGTGGCAGAGCGCGGTTCCGGTAAAACCCACCTCGAAACCAGCAAAATCCTCGATCTCGAATCCATCGAACTCAGGGTAATTTCCAACTGGCAGCAACACCCCGCTGCCATCTTCGAAGCTGACCGCCAGACACGGAGCCTGAAAGGTGACCGACGTCGCGTGCAGCCCGCTGCTTTGGCGAGACTTGCCTCGTTCAATCGCTCGATCAAGGCGGGCCTCTGTCACCGGCCGATCTACCTGGACCTTGGCTTTTACCGTTTTCATAACTCGATCTCCACACATTCCTGTGCACCTATCAGGGATAACCGCGTCCTGTTCGTTTGCGGCTCATACAAAGCCGAACCAATCATGTTGGTGGTACTGACAATCCTCTTCACCACAACGACCTCTCCGGTTTGCCAATCCCACAATTGATTATCAAGGCAGGCCGTTTGCAGTTTTCGCCACCAGATGCGACGAGCACGCAGCAAATGGGCAGGCAGCTTGAGCGATTGGCGCAACCCCTCAAGTACCGCAATGGGTGGCCTGCGCGAGAGTGGAACCACATCCCAGAGTTCGACACCGTTGTGCCAAAAGCTGAATCTGAATCGCGCACTCCACGCGCCTGCCTCCACATGTGCGTGAGGAGGACAATGTTCATCACGCAACATGATCACCACCGAGAGCCCTTTGTAGCTGCATATCTTCATGCTAACCCATCCGTTAGGTTAATGAGTCGAAAGATTCGACATTCCTGGGGAAAACTGACGACCGGTGCCTCGAACACTCAATCGTCAATACGCCTCTGAGACTAGCGTTCAGCGGCGCCCTGGGCCGATGGAGGCCCCGGCAAAATCGTAAGCATTGCTTTCACGCACCCCACAAAAAAAGCCGTCGCTGGGACGGCTGTCTTTTGAAGGTCCTGCATCTCCCTGAAATACTGATTTAATGCGTTCATTTGATCCCCGGTGCAATCAATCATGCAGCGACAATTCGACGATCTTCAACTGGGCAGCATCGAGCTTTTTTGCCTGGCTGCCGAAGCAGGCAGCTTCACTGCCGCCGCACTGGTGGCGGGCGTCACACCGGCCGCGGTGAGCCGTTCGGTGTCGCGTATGGAAGAACGCCTTGGCGTGCGGTTGTTTGCACGCACCACCCGCAGCGTCAAGCTGACCGACAGCGGTCGGCGCTACTACGAAGAATGCCGCCAGGCACTGGCGCTACTGGTCGAAGCCCAGCGCGAGGTCATGGGCCAGCAACAGGTACCTTCAGGAACCTTGCGCATCAGCATCCCGACCACTTATGCCCACCACCGCATCCTGCCGTTGCTGCCGGCCTTTCGCGCGCGCTTTCCGGCGGTGAAGGTCGAGTCGCACATCAGTAATCGCAACATCGATTTCGTCGGCGAAGGTTATGACATGGCGATCCGTGTGCGCGCTATTCCGGACTCCGGCCTGATCGCCCGGCAGCTTGAAGATGCCGCGCTGGTGATGATTGCCAGCCCCGAATACCTCAAGCGGGCCGGCACGCCGCAAACCCTCGACGACCTGCAACAGCACGAGTGCATTCAATACGAACTGCCCAGCAGCGGCCGGCGCATTGCCTGGTTGTTCAATGACGGTGGCATACAGCGCGAAATTCTTGCCGAGGGCAACTTCAGTTGTTCCGACGATGTATTGGGTGGCGTGACCCTGGCGAAACATGGTGCGGGGTTGTTCCAGACCTATCGATTTATCGTCGAGAAGGAACTGGCCAATGGCTCGCTGGTGGAAGTGCTCAAACCTTATGGGGGGCGTTCGCGGCCGTTTACCCTGCTCTACCCGCAAAGTCGTCATATGCCCCTGCGGTTGCGCGCGTTCATCGACTTCCTGGTGGAGCAGTTGCCACGCTGAAACGAAACCGTCCGATCACCGCACACAAAAGGACCGTATGCGGGCGGTCCAATTGACCAAATTAACCATCTGGTACATTTTATCTCCACAGGCCGAGACCTTGGCCAACGCCAAAAATAATAAGTGGAGAAACCTTGATGTCCCCTATCATTCTGGTGCTCAACGGCCCGAATCTGAACCTGCTTGGTACCCGTGAACCGGCGACTTACGGCCACGAAACCCTGGCTGATATTTCCGCCATGTGTGGCCGAGCCGCCGAAGAGTTCGACCTGGCGGTGGAGTTTCGCCAGACCAACCACGAAGGCGAACTGCTCGACTGGATTCATGCCGCCCGCGGCCGTTGTGCCGGGATAGTGATCAACCCGGCCGCCTGGACGCACACTTCGGTGGCGATCCGCGATGCGCTGGTCGCCAGCGAACTGCCGGTGATCGAAGTGCACCTGTCCAACGTGCATGCCCGTGAGCAATTTCGGCACCACTCCTTCGTCTCGGGCATTGCTACGGCGGTAATGGCCGGTTTTGGCAGCCATGGCTATCGCCTGGCACTGGAGCATTTCAGCCAACGTCTGAAGGGGTGAGCGTGATGAGCAAGAATCAAACCGTACTGGCAGGCCTGATCGGCGCAGGCATCCAGGCTTCTCGCACCCCTGCCCTGCACGAGCATGAAGGCGATGCCCAGGATTTGCGTTATCTGTATCGCCTGATCGACCTCGATCAACTGCAACTCGACAGCAACGCCCTGCCCGAGCTGCTGCTGGCTGCCGAACGCATGAACTACACCGGCCTGAACATCACCTTTCCGTGCAAGCAGGCGATCATCCCGCTGCTCGACGAACTGTCGCCAGAAGCCCGTGGCATTGGCGCGGTGAACACCGTGGTGTTGAAAGACGGCAAACGCATCGGCCATAACACCGATTGCCTGGGGTTTGCCGAAGGTTTTCGGCGTGGCTTGCAAGGCGTTGCCGTTGAGCGCGTCGTACAAATGGGCGCCGGCGGCGCTGGTGCGGCAGTGGCCCACGCGTTGTTGAGCGAAGGCGTACAACAACTGAGCATTTTCGATGTGGAAATCAGCCGCGCACAGAGCCTGGCGGACAACCTCAATCAGCATTTCGGCAGTAACCGCGCGGTGGCCGGTCATGACCTGGCATTGACCCTGGCCGAGGCTGATGGCCTGGTCAACACCACGCCCATGGGCATGAAGAAACTGCCAGGCATGCCGGTGCCGGTCGAGTTGCTTCGGGCTGAGTTGTGGGTGGCGGAGATTGTCTATTTCCCGCTGGAAACCGAACTGCTGCGTAATGCCCGCGCCCTGGGCTGCCGAACGCTGGATGGCGGCAACATGGCGGTGTTCCAGGCGGTAAAGGCATTCGAATTGTTCAGCGGCGTGGTGCCGGATGCGCAGCGGATGCTGGCGCATTTTCAGAGCATGAATGGTTAAAGATCAAAAGATCGCAGCCTTCGGCAGCTCCTACAAGGCTGCGATCTTTTCAGGCCTGCAGATATCGCAGGACCGACTCGCAAATCATCTCCCGATGACGCTGCTTGATGCTCTCGTCCGGCAAGTCGATCTGAAAGATCTCGCCGAAAGTGTGGCGGTTCGACACGCGATAGAAGCAGAACGAACTGATGAGCAAATGCACATCCAATGGATCAAGCCCTGTGCGGAACAGCCCTTGCTCGGCACCGCGACGCAGGATCTCGCCCAGTGAATCAAGGATGGTGTTGTTCATGGCCTTGATTGCATCGGAGCGTTTCACGTATTCGGCGTTGTGAATGTTCTCGATGCTGACGATGCGCACGAAATCGACGTTGCGGTCATGGTGATCGAAGGTGAACTCCACCAGCCGCCGAATCGCCTCGACGGGCGGCAGTTCCGCCAGGTGCAGCCGGTTTTCGGTATTGCGGATATCGCCGTAGAGCTTCTCCAGCACCTCGACGTAGAGCTGTTCCTTACTGCCGAAGTAGTAATAGATCATGCGCTTGGACGTGTGGATGCGCTCGGCGATGGCATCGACTCGAGCCCCGGAAAGCCCTTGCTGAACGAACTCGACAATCGCCTCCTGCAGGATGTTCTCGCGGGTTTTTTCCGGATTGTTCTTGCGACTCTTGCGCGGTTCGGCAACCGGTTGATCGGGTGCTGCGGAGAGTTCTGAAGTCATTGTCATTGCGGGCTCACGGCCATCACTGCACAGGCTGGCGATTATGAGCCGCGCCGCACAGTGAAGGAAGCCGTGCGGCAGCGGTTTGTCGGTGTGGTTACGATTTTCCTACAACTTTGTCTGACGCACCGCACCGCTGCGGGATTTGGCCATGGCTGCCAGGCGCACCGCCACGTTGGCCGCGCCGTAACCGGCATAACCGTTCTTGCGCTGAATGATCTCGAAGAAGAACCGCCCTTCGAACGGTTCGGTGTACACGTGGAACAGCTCACCGCCCTGGGCATCACGGTCGTACAGCACGTTGTAATAGGCCAGTTCGCTGAGAAACTCGTCGTCAAAATCGAAGCGCGCCGCCAGGTCATCGTAGTAGTTGAGCGGAATATCCAGCAGCGGTACGCCCGCCGCCTTGGCGCGACTGACTTCGGCAAAGATGTCATCGCAATCAAACGCGATGTGGTGCACGCCGGAGCCGCGATAACTCGACAACGCGTGTGAGATGGCGGTGTTGCGGTTTTCGGAAATATTCAGCGGCAGGCGAATCGAACTGTCACGGCTGCGCAGCGCGCGGCTCTTCACCAGACCATAAGGATCTGGCAGCACCACTTCGTCATCGGCCTCGAAGTCCAGCAGGCTCTTGTAGAACAGCACCCAACTGTCGAGGCTGTCGGCGGGCAGCGCCATGGCCATGTGGTCGATGCGCTTGAGGCCACCGCCGGTCACTACGGCCGGTTGCAGGTTGAAGTCGGTACCATAGACATCGGCGTCTTGATCGACGAGGTAGATCAGGCTGCCATCCGGCGCGCGCACGGCGGCCAGTTCCAATTCATTGGGACCGACCAATCCGCGATACGGCTGGCCTTTGTAGGCCACGGCCCTGGCCAGCGCGCTGGCACTGTCCTTGACTCGCACGGCGGTGGCGCACAACGATGGACCATGGGCCTCGAAGAAACTGTGGGCGAACGAGTACGGTTCGGAGTTGAGGATCAGGTTGATATCGCCCTGGCGCAGCAGGCTGACGCTCTTGGAGCGATGCTCCCCGGCCTTGACGAAACCCAGCCGCTCCAGCCAATGGGAGAGCTTGGCGCCGAGGCTTTCGTCCACGGCGAACTCGAGAAACTCGATGCCGTTGTATTCGCTAGCCTTCGGCGTCTCGAACAGAATCTCGGGGTTGGCCGTTGGTTTGGCTTCCTGGGCCAGGCGCTCGCGGGTTTTCTCTTCCAGGTACAGCAACGAGCGCAAACCGTCGGCAGCGTTGGCTCGAGGCGGCGCGGCGCGGAAACCGTCGTTGAAGATCTCCAGCGACAGTGGCCCGGTATAGCCACTCTTGATGATCGGCGCGAGGAAACCCGGCAAATCGAATTCGCCCTGGCCCGGGAAGCAGCGGAAATGCCGGCTCCACTCCAGCACGTCCATGGCCAGGATCGGGGCATCGGCCATTTGCACGAAGAAAATCTTGTCACCGGGAATCTCGGCGATGGCGCTCGGGTCGCCCTTGAGCGACAGCGTATGGAAGCTGTCGAGCAATACGCCGAGGCTCGGATGATCGGCCTGACGGACGATGTTCCACACCTGTTGCCAGGTATTGACGTGGCGTCCCCAGGCCAGCGCTTCGTAACCGATACGCAGGCCTCGCGCGCCGGCGCGTTCGGCCAGCAGGCGCAAGTCGTCGACCAGGATCTGTTCATCACCGATGGAGTCGGCCGAGGCGTTGCTGCACACCAGCACCAGGTCGGTGCCGAGCTCCTGCATCAGGTCGAACTTGCGCTCGGCCCGCTCAAGGTTGCGCGACAGACGGTCACGGCGGCAGCCTTCAAAATCCCGAAATGGTTGAAACAGCGTGATGGCGATCCCGAGATCGGCGCACATCTGTTTAATTTCTCGCGGGCTGCCGTCGTAGTAGAGAAGGTCATTCTCGAAGATCTCCACACCGTCGAAACCGGCGGCGGCAATGGCTTCGAGTTTTTCCGGCAGGGTACCGCTCAAGGACACGGTGGCAATGGAACGCTGCATATTTCGACTCCCGGTGATGGAGGCAATCTTGTTAGGGGTATCGCACGCTTGTCGCTGGGCCCAGGTCGCTGGCGATGGCGATCTCGCGGACGCCATCGCCGGCATGCCGGGTTCCAACAGGGATTGCGTTTAGCTTTGAATGAATTATTGGCCTGGTGATTCCTCACGGCAATTCAAAGTGTACTATCCAGTTAGTTTTTCGTGCGATTATCGAACAAAATGGCCGTTAGCGAATTGACGATTTTTCGTCCACTGCGCAACATCAACACCACATTGGGTCCGGTCATGAATCATCGGTTCCAGTTAACAAGACCCTGAACACCACATAAAAATTTCAAAAAACGGGTATACGCTCATGCGCTCATTAAACGCCTTGCTCGATTACACCACCGTCATTACGCCTTGCCTGGCGTCCATCCGAACCCCGCGCACCGCTGGCACCCACGTGCCGCTCGCTGAATAACTCGTCAGCCGACGAACACAGCCGATCAGTCCAACCGCGCCCGTCGCCCTCGATTGATCACGCGCCCTTGAAGTCCCGACGAGCTTCGCTTGTCAGTCATTGAACGGATGGCACAGATGAATCCTACACATAGCTCACGCATGGCTCCGGCCATGAGCGCTGCCACTGGCGGCATCGGCGACAAGATCCGCGGCGCCATGGCTGTCGGCAAAACCCGTTGGGGCATGCTGGCGCTGGTGTTTTTCGCCACCACCCTGAACTACATCGACCGCGCCGCCCTGGGCGTCATGCAGCCAATCCTGGCCAAAGAAATGAGCTGGACGGCGATGGACTACGCCAACATCAACTTCTGGTTCCAGGTCGGCTACGCCATCGGATTCGTGCTGCAAGGCCGCCTGATCGACCGGGTCGGCGTCAAGCGCGTGTTCTTCTGCGCCGTGCTGCTCTGGAGCCTGGCGACCGGCGCCCACGGCCTGGCCACTTCGGCGGTCGGCTTCATGGTGTGCCGCTTCATCCTCGGCCTGACCGAAGCCGCCAACTACCCGGCCTGCGTGAAGACCACGCGCCTGTGGTTCCCGGCCGGCGAGCGCGCAGTGGCCACCGGTATTTTCAACGCCGGGACCAACGTCGGCGCCATGTTCACACCGATGTTGCTGCCACTGATTCTCCACGTGTGGGGCTGGCAGGCGGCGTTCCTGTGCATGTCGGCACTGGGCGGGATCTGGCTGGTATTCTGGGGCCTGAAGTACTTCAACCCGGAAGATCACCCACGCGTCAAACAGTCGGAACTGGACTACATCCAGAACGAAGTGGAACCGGAACAAGTCCGCGTACCCTTCTCGAAAATCCTGCGCATGCGCGGCACCTGGGCCTTCGCCCTTGCCTACTCGATCACAGCGCCGGTGTTCTGGTTCTACCTGTACTGGCTGCCACCGTTCCTCAACCAGCAATACAACCTGGGCATCAACGTGACCCAGATGGGCATCCCGCTGATCATCATCTACCTCACCGCCGACTTCGGCAGTGTCGGTGGCGGGATCCTCTCCTCGTTCCTGATCGGCCGCGGCGTCAATCCGATCAAGGCGCGCCTGATGTCCATGTTCCTGTTCGCCTGCTGCATCATCGGCGTGATCATGGCGGCCGGCTCCAGCAACCTGTGGGTCGCAGTGGCCGCCATTTCCCTGGCCATCGGTGCGCACCAGGCCTGGACCGCGAACATCTGGAGCCTGGTGATGGACTACACGCCCAAGCACATGATGAGCACGGTGTTCGGTTTCGGCGGCATGTGTGCGGCGATTGGCGGGATGTTCATGACCCAGCTGGTCGGCCACATCCTGACTGTCACCAACAACAACTACACCGTGCTGTTCACCCTGATCCCGGCGATGTACTTCATCGCGCTGATCTGGATGTACTTCATGGCCCCGCGCAAGATTCCGAAAGTAGAAGGCTGATGTTCCCTCGGCGCAGGCCCGGTTTCGGGCCTGCGCTTTTTTTTGCCTGTTGTTCAGGAGCGATCAGCGACGGCTTTGCTGCCAGGCCGCCGCCAGGCCACTGCAGCAGATCACGGCGATCCCGACGACGGTGGTCAGGGTCGGCGTGTGGGAAAACAGCAGCCAGCCCAGCAGGCCGGCAAACACGATCTGACAATAGCTGAAAGGCGCCAGCAAGGCTGGCGCCGCATGCCGGAAGGCCTGGGTCAGGAACAGGTGCGCCGTCATCCCGCAGGCACCCAGCGCCAGCATCATCGCGCCGTGCAGCAAGGTCGGTACCTGCCAGAAGAACGGCACCAGCGCACTCATGACCAGGGTGTTGCACAGCCCGGCAAAGAAGTTGCTGGTGGTCGGGCTGTCGATCTCACTGAGCTTGCGGGTCAGCAATTGGTAGAAGCAGAAAAACAACGCCGAGCACAACGGCAACAACACCGCCGGGGTGAACAGATCACCACCGGGGTGCACGATGATCAGCACCCCTATAAACCCGCAGATCACCGCCAGCCATTGGCCACGGGTGACCTTCTCCCCCAGCAACGGCACCGACAGCGCGGTCACCAGCACCGGTGCCAGGAAGTTCACCGACGTTGCCTCGGCCAGCGGGATGTACATCAATCCCGTGGTGAAAAACAGGCTGGTGCCCAGCAGGCACAAGGCCCGAATCAGTTGCAGCAACGGCCGCTTGGTACGCAGCACGCGCAGCCCGGATTGCGGCAGGAATATCCCGGCCATCAGCAAGGTGTGCACCACATAACGCGCCCAGACCACCATGACAATCGGATAGAACCCGGAAAGGTACTTCGACAGGGCGTCATGGCTGGAAAACAGGAAGGTTGCGACAACGATCAGCAGGATCCCTTTGAAGGGCTGATTGACGCCGGAAAGCGGGGTGCTGACGGTCATTGGGGTTCCTTGTTCAAATCAAAAGCGTCGCGGGACCTATGTCAGCCGCGCCAGCAATTCACGGGTTTTGCTCAACGCCATCTGCGCCCGATCCAGCCCGCTCACGCCCTGCTCCAGCAGTTGCACGGTGGGAATCTCCAGGCTCAATGGAATGTTAGCCGGCAAACACCGCAACAGCCCCGGCAGATCACAATCGCCATCGCCGGGAAAACGCCGTTCATTACGCGCCTGCCGCAAGATCTCTGCCATGTCGGCCGGCCTGGGCCCCGCCACGTCGCACAACTGCGCATACCGTAACCGCGAGGGGGCAACCCTGGCCAGATCTTCCAGCCGCGACCCGGAGCGATCGAAGTGAAAGGCGTCGACCAGCACCGCCGCATTTTCACGCCCCGCCCTTTCGACGATGCGCACGGCTTGCTGCAGATCGCGCGCGTCGGTCCAGGGCATGAACTCCAGGTGCGGGTGCAGCCCGTAAGGCGCCGCCAGATCACACAGCCTGGCGAAATTCTCGGTCATTCGCTGCTCGTCAGGATCGTTGCCGGCCACCAGCAATTCAGTGGCACCGAATTCGGCGCCCACCGCCAGCACTTGCTCGAAATCGGCCACCAGGGTGTCCGGTTTCAGCCGCAGGATTTCCACATCCAGGACACGAATGCCGGTGTCACGCAGACGCGCCAGGGTCTGGCGCCGCAGATCGCCATCCGCCACCAGCGCGAAATGGTGTTCCTGCGGCGTCGCCGGCACCAGGCGCAAGCCAACATGGCTGTAACCGGCCCGCGCCGCGACCTCGACCATGTCCGGTGGTGACAACTCCAGCACGGTAAGACTGGCCAGGGAAAAGATTCGTTCACTCATGCTCAATCCTCGATCAGGGCCGGTGCGCAGGCGCGCCCGGTTTCAGCGGCCTGGCGAATCGCCTCGACCAGCGCCAGGGTGCGGGCTGCGTCAGCGGCGCTGACCAGCGGCTCGACCTGCCCACGCGCCACGCGCACGAAGTGCTGCAACTGCAAGCGCAGCGCGGGTTCGACACTGAAAGGCTCGTTCGTCGACGCCAGGGGTTGATGCCAGCCACCGTCGGCTTGCGTGTAGTGCCAGTGCTTGAGCTGCGGGATACTGAGCGCCCCGGCGGTTCCCGCCAGCAAATAGCACGGCTGGTCGGCCTGGCGTGGATACACCGGGTTCTCTCCGGAGCCCAACTCCCAACTCCAGGGCGCTGCCACCGCATCGGACCCGGTCAGGCTGCCCAGCGCACCGTTGTCGAATTGCAGCAGCACGGCCGCGCAATCCTCGTTGGCAAACCCGCGCACGGCGTTGCTGGTGATGGCCTGCACCTGGCGCACTTCGCCGCACAGATGCCGGAGCAGATCGAGGTCGTGGATCAAGTTGGTCAACAACATGCCCGCACCGGGCTCGCGGCGCCAGGCCGTTTCGAAATAACTGTCGGGTTTGCGCAATTGCCAGAGTGCGGTGACGGTGCTCAACCGGCCCAACGCGCCGCTGTGGACAAGTTCATGGGCGCGGACGATCAACGGGTTGTGGCGTCGATGATGGCCGACCAGCACGGGAACGCCGCTCGACTTCGAGGCAGCCACCAACTCCCGGGCCTCATCCAGGTGCACACCCACCGGCTTTTCCAGCAACACTGGTAACCCGGCAGCCAGGCAATCGAGCGCGGTGCTGACGTGCAGCGTATTCGGGTTGGCGATAATGACCGCCTCCGGCTTTGCCTGCTCCAGCATCTGACGATGATCGGCGAAATACCCTACTCCCCATTCTCTCGCGAGGCCCGGCGCTTGCGGGCCAGGGTCGGCCACGGCGCACAAGGTCGCTTCAGTCAGGGTTTTCAACTGCTGGTAATGCTGCTGGCCCATGTTGCCAGTGCCGATCAGGGCTATACGCAATGGTGAACTCAAGGTGCGGTCCTCTTGTGTTATTGTTGGAATCAACAATTTAGAACCTGGTTCCAGATTCTTACACAAGCACGCATTGAAAGTGTTCGAACAGCGCACAGCTTTGGCAAGCTCAACGCCAGCCAAATGTGGGAGCGGGCTTGCTCGCGAAGAGGGTGTATCAATCAACATTTCCGTTGCATGACACACCGCATTCGCGAGCAAGCCCGCTCCCACAGGGATTGTACAGGCCTCAGGGAAATAGCTCTGACGCCAGACTCGCCGCCGACAACTCATCGGTAAACGCCAACAACAACGGCGCCAGTTCATGCAGCCGCGCCCCCGGCAGCCGCGCACTCGGCCCGGCGATGCTGAGCACGCCGATCACCCGTCCATCACCGGGATGTCGCACCACCGCGGCAATCGCCGAGGTACCCACCGCCGAACTTTCCTCGACACAGGCGTAGCCCTGCTCCCGTGCCAGGCGCAACCGTTCAAGCAATTCAATGTTGGACCTGGGGGCATTCGGGCCCAGCTCCAATGGCCGATCCGCCGCCTGGCGCTCCACCAGCGACAAGGCTTCGGCATCGCTCATGCAAGCCAGCCAGGCATGACCGGAGGCGGTGTAGAACAGCGGCGCATCCCGCCCCATGTCCGGGTCGTAACGCAGACCGGAACGAGCCCCCTGCGACTTGGCAATCCAGGTCTGGCGCTCGCCTTCGATGACCCCCAGGCGCACCAGTTCGCCGGTTTCCTGAGCCAACCGGTCGAGCACCGGCTGCACGATATCCGCACCGCTGCTCGACAGATAACGGAAGCCCATCGCCACCAGCCGGGTCGACAGGTGATAACGCAAGTTCTCCGGATTCTGGCGCACATAGCCGAGCCGGATCAGCTCAACCAGCAAGCGGTGGGTGGCACTCTTGGGGATGTCCAATTGCTCTGCCAGCACCTGCATCGGCAGGCCGCGAGGGTCGCTGGTGAGGCTTTCAAGCACACTGAAAACACGTTCGATCTGACTGCCGGCCATGGGGGTATCCACGCAAAATTTGCTCGATTCTAGAAGACAACCTGAGGAATGCGAAATCTGGAACTGACTGTCCGATAACCGCCCGCTTTACTCAGCATCGACTTGCCGGCTCTCTGCGGCCCTCATATATTTTCTGGAACCAGATTCCACAATAATAAACAGCGGAGTTCAATCAATGCCTGCCCAACCCCTTCCCGACATCGATTGCGATGTGCTGATCGTCGGCTCCGGTGCGGCCGGACTGGCAACGGCCGTGACGGCGGCATGGCATGGCCTGAAGGTGATAGTGGTGGAAAAAGACCCGGTATTGGGCGGTGCCACCGCCTGGTCCGGCGGCTGGGCCTGGGTACCGTGCAACCCCCTGGCCCGACGAGCCGGTATCGTCGAGGAAGTTGAACTGCCACGCACTTACTTGAAACACGAACTGGGCGACCGGTATGACCCGGCAATGATCGATGCCTTCCTCGAGGCCGCTCCGCGCATGGTGGCGTTCTTCGAACAACACACTTCGTTGCAATTTGCCGACGGCAATGCGATCGCCGACATTCATGGCGACACGCCGGGGGCCGGCACCGGTGGGCGTTCGGTGATCGCCGCGCCCTATGACGCGCGCAACGTCGGCAAGCTGCTCAAGCGTCTGCGCAAAACCATGCGCGAAACAGCCTTCATGGGCATGCCGATCATGGCGGGCGCCGACCTCACCGCGTTTCTCAACCTGACCCGCTCGTTGTCGGCGGCCTGGCACGTTACCCGGCGTTTCACTCGCCATCTGTTCGACCTCGCCGTGCATGGCCGGGCGATGCAGCTGGTCAACGGCGTGGCGCTGGTGGCGCGCCTGGCGAAATCCGCCGATGATCTTGGCGTGTTGCTGTGGGAGTCGGCACCGGTTACCGAGTTGCTGCACGAGAACAATCAGGTAAAGGGCGCGGTCGTTCGCACCGGCAAAGGTTCGATCCGCATCAAGGCACGCAGGGCGGTGGTGCTCGCGGCCGGCGGTTTCGCCAATGACATCGAACGGCGTAAGGCCTTGTTCCCCCGCACACCGACCGGACACGAACACCTGGCACTGCCGCCCCTCGGCGTGTCCGGCGATGGCCTGCGACTGGGCGAGAGCGTCGGCGCCCGGGTCGACACCAACCAGGCATCGCCTGTGGCCTGGGCACCGGTGTCACGCGTGCCCTATCGCGATGGCAGCAGCGGCCACTTCCCGCACATCATCGAACGCGGCAAGCCGGGGATCATCGGCGTGCTGAGCAATGGCCAGCGCTTCGTCAACGAAGCCAACGGCTACTACGACTATGTGACGGCCATGGTCGCCAGCGCCCCGCCCGGCGAAGAAGTGGCGTCCTGGCTGATCTGCAGCCATGGCTTCCAGCGACGTTATGGCCTGGGTATTTCCCGGCCGTTTCCGGTACCGCTATCGTCCTTTATCCGCAGCGGTTATCTGAAAACCGGCAACACCCTGGAAGAATTGGCCCAAGCCTGCGGCATCGACCCGATCGGCTTGTGCACCACCGTGTCGGACTACAACCGGCACGCCCAAAACGGCCAGGACCCACAGTTCGGCCGCGGATCAACGCCCTACAACCGCAAACAGGGGGATGCGCGCCAACAGCCCAACCCCTGCGTCGCACCCATCGAACAAGGTCCGTTCTATGCCGTGAAAGTCGAACCGGGCTGTTTCGGCACCTTTGCCGGACTCAAGGTCAATCAACACGCCCAGGTCCTCGACGACTCGGGGCAGGCCATCAGCGGCCTGTATGCGGCGGGAGCCGACATGGCCAGCATCATGGGCGGCCACTACCCTGCCGGCGGCATCAACCTGGGGCCGGCGCTGACATTCGGCTACATCGCCGCACGCCATATCGCCGGCATCAGCGCTTATGAAAAGGAGATCGACCATGCAACACATCGTTAACGCACAGGGCTTGAACATGCCCAAGCTCGGCCTCGGCACCTGGCCAATGCTCGGTGAAGAATGCACCCGGGCCGTGGAACAGGCCCTGGCACTGGGTTATCGCCACGTCGATACCGCTGCGGCCTACAACAATGAGGACGCTGTCGGTCAGGCACTGTTGAATAGCCCCACACCCCGTGAACAGATCCACGTCACCAGCAAAGTCTGGTGGGACCAGCTGCAACCCGATGCCATGCGCCATTCCATGGACCGCAGCCTCAAGGCTCTGCACAGCGATTACATTGACCTCTTCATGATCCACTGGCCCGGCACCGATTGGGACTTGCCGCGCACGATCGAAACCCTGGTGTCCTTCAAGGAACAGGGGTTGGCGCGCAACATCGGCGTGGCGAATTTCCCGCTGCCCCTGCTGCGCAAAGTGGTCGAGGAACTGGGCGCACCGCTGTCAGCCATTCAGGTGGAATACCACGTGCTGCTCGGACAAAACGCACTGCTGGACTACGCCCGTCAAAATGACCTGGCACTGACAGCTTATTCGCCGCTGGCACGCAACAAGGTCTCGGATGTTCCGGCTATCCAGCAAATTGCTGCCAGACACGGAGTACTGCCGACCCAGGTCGCACTCAAGTGGCTGCTGGATCAACCGAACGTGGCCGCCATCCCTAAGGCCAGCAGCAAGGCCAACCAAATAGCCAACCTGGAAGCGTTCGCAGTCAACCTGGATGATCAGGATCGTGCGCTGATTGCCGGCTTGTCCAAGCGTGAGAGGCAAGTCAGTCCGGATTTTGCGCCCGTGTGGGACGCGTTCGATCGATAACCGCGAAAAGGCCACTTTTGATGTGCGACACCCGTCGCAATGACTGTGGCTTACCAAACCTTACACATTTCACCCACACGCCTTGGCCAGTGCGGTTATTCATAGACCCGGCGCTACACGCCCCACCCATCTATGAGAGACCGCCAACATGCTATGGAACAAGGCAAGACGCAGCAAAAACGTGAACGACACTCGCCAGGGCAAGGATGCCCGCACACTTACAGGGACAACACTGGCTGCCGGACTGGCCGCCGTCGCCCTGGCCGGCGCAGGACTCTATTCGACACTGGACACGCCAGCGGACGTCATTGCGCCCGCGCCCTCGTACACCCTGAACCACCCCCTCCCTCAACCATCGGTCGAGCCTGAAGAAGATCTGCAGCTGATGTTTGTCCAGTCGGTGCTGGGCGATACCGAAGACACCTGGCAACAACTGTTTGCGCAAATGGGCCGAGACTACCCGCTACCCACCTTGACGCTGTTCGAAAACGGCGTGGTCTCCGGCTGTGGTTTCGCCAGCTCCAGCAGTGGCCCGTTCTATTGCCCGAGCAATCAACAGGTGTATCTCGACCTCGGCTTTTTCAACAAACTGGAGCAGCAGTTTGCAGTGGTCGGTGACTTCGCGCGGGCTTATATCATCGCGCACGAAATCGGGCATCACGTGCAGCTTGAACTGGGACTGTCCGAACCTTTCGAAAAAGCCTTGCTCGAACAACAACCGGTCAGCGGCGATGGCGGACTGGAGGTCCGTGCGGAGTTGCAGGCCGATTGCCTGGCCGGAGTCTGGGCGCACCATGCGCAACAGCGCCTGGACTGGATGGAGCCGGGTGATATCGAAGCCGCCCTGCATGCCGCGGCAATGTTCGGTGACGACCAACTGCAAGCTTCGCGAAATGCCAAGGTTCGACCGGAGACATTCAGCCACGGTACTTCCCGCCAGCGCGTGAACTGGTTCAAGACAGGATTTGCCTCGGGCCTGCCAGAGACCTGTGACACCTTTACTGCCGATGCCCTGTGATCCCGCCCGTCCATGAAACCTCTGATGTCACCGCATGGATAGAACCGCCGTCGCTCCCGGCTGTCTGACGACCGGACTGGCGCCGCGTCTGGTCTGCAGCAACACTCATCCCACGGTTCTTTACCCGCAACATCAGAGGATTCCCACATGCTATGGAAAAAAGGCCGACGCAGCGACAACGTGGTCGATGCCCGTGGCGATGATGTCGGCGGCGGTGGCGGCGGGATGCGTTTTGGTGGCGGCAAGGGCCTGAGCCTGACGGCGATCCTGCTGATCGTCGGCATCGGCTGGATCACCGGCCAGGACCCGCTGCAGATCCTCGGACAATTGACCGGGCAGATGAGTGAACAATCGGCGCCGACCACGTCACAGACGCGCAAGGCGCCACCGGCCAATGACGAAGGGGCCGAGTTCGTCCGCTCGATCCTCGGTGATACCGAGGACACCTGGCGGCAGATTTTCCAGCAGGCGGACCGGCAGTACAAGGATCCGACCCTGGTGCTGTTCAGCAACCGGGTCAATTCGGCCTGCGGGCTGGCAACCTCGGCGACCGGCCCCTTCTATTGCCCCGCAGACCAGAAGGTCTATCTGGACATGGGCTTCTTCCAGGAGATGTCCCAACGCTTTGCGGCCGCGGGCGATTTCGCCCAGGCCTACGTGATCGCTCACGAAGTCGGACACCATGTTCAAACCTTGCTCGGCGTTTCGGCGAAGATGCAGGTCGCCCGCCAGCAAGGCCGACAGATGGAAGGCGATGGCGGCTTGCTGGTGCGCCAGGAGCTGCAAGCGGACTGCCTGGCCGGGGTCTGGGCCAACAACGCGCAGAAGCGCCTGAACTGGCTGGAGCCGGGCGACATTGAAGAAGCATTGAACGCGGCGAACGCCATTGGCGACGATCGCTTGCAGCAACAGGGTCAGGGCCGCGTGGTGCCGGACTCGTTTACCCATGGTACGTCAGCGCAACGGGTGCGCTGGTTCAAAACCGGATTCGCCCAGGGCCAGGTTGGCCAGTGCGATACCTTTGCGGCGAAAAATCTGTAGATGAAGAAGTGGTGGTTAGTCGTACTGTTCACATGCGCAACGTCCCAGGCCGCCGAGCACGCGGTCAAGGAACTCAGCCCCGGGCGCCTGCTGTTGAAATCCGGTGAAATCGCGGTGGGCATCAGCCGTGCCCCGGCAAAAATCGAGCGGGTATTGATCATCGTCCATGGTCGCTTGCGCAATGCGCAAACCTATCTGCAGAGTGGCACGCACGCGGCCGAACTGGCCGGGCAAAGCGCTACGACCCTGGTGATCGCCCCGCAGTTTCTCAATGAAACCGACGTTGCGCAGCATCCAGTGGCGGACACCGTCCTGCGCTGGCAGGGCAATGAGTGGATGGCTGGCGGTGAATCCACCGCACCCTTTCGCCTGAGTTCCTACGACGCGCTGGACGAAATCATCGCTCGCCTGGGTGATCGTCAGCAGTTTCCGGATTTGAAGCACATCGTCATTGCCGGTCACTCGGGAGGCGCTCAGGTGGTTCAGCGCTACGCCCTGCTGGGTCACGACAAGTCGGCCCTGGAAGCCGCCGGTGTGCAGCTGCGCTATGTCGTCGCCAACCCCTCTTCCTACACCTATTTCGATGAGCGTCGGCCAGTGGCCTTCAATCATGCAGGCTGTCCGCAATTCAACCGCTGGAAGTACGGGCTGACGGATATGCCTGCCTACGCAGAAGGACAAACTGCCGCCCTGCTGCAGGAAAAGTACCTCAAGCGCAACATCGTTTATCTGCTGGGGCAGCAGGACGTCGATCCCAATCATCCAGCCTTGGACAAAAGCTGTGAGGCAAAGGCCCAGGGTCCGAATCGATTGGCCCGCGGGCGCTACTACTTCAATTATCTGAAGCGCCTGCAACCCCAGGGGTTGCAGCAGCAACTGATTGAAGTGCCCGGGGTCGGGCATAACGGGGACGGAATGTTTACATCACCGCAAGGACAACAGGCGTTGTTCCCGTAACCGAAATTCCCCTGTAGGGCTGCCGCAGGCTGCGATCTTTTGCTCTCAACAAATCAAGCCAAGAGCATCTGCCGCAAGGCGACACAATCCGCCGCATGCCAATCGGTCAGCTCAGGCCACGGATTATCCGGCAGGTTGACCAAAACCGTCCGCGCTCCTGCCGCGCGACCGCAATCAAGGTCAAACCGGTAATCACCGACCATCACCATCTCGCTGGCCGACACCTTCCAGGCTTCGGCCAGCTTCAGCAATCCACCAGGATGGGGCTTGGGTGGCGCTTCATCGCGGCCCAGCACATCCTCCACGGCGAAGCAGTCAGCCAGGCCGATAGCCTCCAGCGTGACATGCGCGAGTTCGCGAGCATTGCGCGTGAGGATCCCCAGGCGATACCCGCGGCCAGCCAATTCACGCACCAGCTCCACCGCCCCCGGTGCCGGTTTCGAGCCCAGCGCCAGATCGCGTTCGTGCTCGAGCAGCCAGGCGTGTTTGGCGCTGGCTTCTTCGGCGGGCAGTGCCGCCAGATGCGTGAGGATGTCGTCTTCAGGCGGGATCGCCAACGCTACGCGAATCGCCGCGAAATCATGCACCGCCACCGTCAGGGTGCCGTCCATGTCGAACACCCAATGGCGCACCTCGGCCAGGCTCATGCCCAATCCTTGCGATGGCGAATCAAGCCTTCCTGAGTGACCGAAGCCACCAGTTGCCCGGCGCGGTTGAACACGCTGCCACGGGTGAAGCCGCGGGAATTGCCGGCCCACGGGCTGTCCATCGCATACAGCAACCAGTCATCGGCGCGCAGGTCGGCGTGGAACCACAGCGCGTGATCGAGGCTGGCAACCTGCATGTCCTTGTGCCAGACCGATTTGCCGTGGGGCAGCATCGAGGTGGTCAGCAGACCGAAGTCCGAAGCGTAGGCCAGCAGATACTTGTGCAAGGCCGGGGAGTCGGCCATGGCGCCGTCGGCGCGAAACCAGACGTATTTGACCGGATCGCTGGCTTTCGGGTTGTAGGGATCTTCCTCGGTGACGGGCCGGAATTCGATCGGTTTCGGGCACAGCAATTTTTCACGCATGTGCTCGGGAATCAGGTGAGCCCGTTGCTGGGTCAGTTCCAGTTCCGATGGCAGGTTTTCCGGCCCGACCACTTGCGGCATTTCGGTCTGGTGCTGGAACCCTTCTTCGTCGTACTGGAACGAGGCGCTGCAAGTGAAGATCGGCTGGCCCTTCTGGATCGCCGTCACCCGCCGCGTGCTGAAACTGCCACCGTCGCGCACCCGGTCAACGGAATACACCACCGGCAACTTGGCATCGCCCGGACGCAGGAAATAGCCATGCATCGAATGCACATGACGCGCCTCTTCAACGGTCTGGCTGGCCGCCGACAGCGACTGACCGAGCACCTGGCCGCCGAACAGCTGACGAAAGCCCAGGTCCTGGCTGCGGCCACGGAACAGGTTTTCTTCGATCGGTTCCAGGCTCAGCAGGTCGACCAGATCATCCAACACTTGGCTCATTCAGACTCTCCTCACACAACGCAAATGCCGCGCAGTCCTGGCTGCGTCGGTCGATTCAATTTCTGGCCGGTGCCAACATGGGGGCCATTGTAAACGTCCGTGGCAGGTTATCCATGCAAGGTTTGCAGCCATTGTTCACGGCTGATGCGGTACAGCACGTGGTGACGCAGGGGATGATCGAGAGCCAGCCTGGGATGATCGAAGTCATCGGCCGGATCGTGATGCATGCCGATCGCCTGCATGACTTTCTGCGACGGCAGGTTGCTGACCGCGGTAAAGGACACGACCTCGTTCAACACCAGGCGATCAAAGCCGCAGCGCAGAGCGGTCCATGCCGCTTCGCTGGCATACCCCAGGCCCCAGTGCTCGCGCGCCAGGCGCCAGCCGATTTCAATGGCGGGAGTGAAAGGCGCGTCGAAACCGACCACGCCCAGACCGGTAAAACCGATGAACTGTCCGGTGTCCTTGCGCTCCAGCGCCCAGAGGCCAAAGCCATGCTCGACAAAGTGCTCGCGAACCCTGTCAATCATCGATGCACTTTCAGATCGGCTCAAGGGCGCCGGAAAATAACGCATGACTTGTGGATCGGCGCACATCGCGGCAAATTCCGCCAAGTCGCCATCATGCCACTGCCGCAACAGCAATCGCGCGCTCGCCAGTTCCAGTATCGGCTCCATCGTCCCCCTCCCCCAATTCCATGCTGCAAGTCTACAACGCTGGTAGGATCCTTCACTCATTCCGAAACGAAATCATCATGCCGCTGCCGCTGATCTACCACGAAGACTACAGTCCCGAGTTCCCGGCGGATCACCGCTTCCCCATGGACAAGTTTCGCCTGCTGCGCGATCACCTGGTGGACAGCGGCCTGACTCGCGACGCCGACCTGCTGCGCCCACAGTTGTGCCCGCCGCAGATTCTCGCGCTCGCCCATGACCCTTCGTATATCGAGCGCTACATGAGCGGCGATTTGTCCCGCGAGGACCAGCGACGCCTCGGCCTGCCGTGGAGCGAAGCCCTGGCCCGGCGCACGGTGCGGGCGGTGGGCGGTTCGCTGCTGGCAGCGGAACAGGCGTTGGAACATGGCCTGGCCTGCCATCTCGCGGGCGGCACGCATCATGCGCATTACGATTTCCCCGCCGGGTTCTGCATCTTCAATGACCTGGCGGTGATCAGCCAATTCCTGCTGGAGAGTGGTCGGGTGAACAGGGTGCTGATCTTCGACTGCGATGTGCATCAGGGCGACGGGACTGCGCGGATCCTGCACAACACGCCGGAAGCCGTGACCGTTTCCCTGCACTGCGAGAAGAACTTTCCTGCACGCAAAGCCGAAAGTGACTGGGACATCCCGCTCCCCAACGGCATGGGCGATGCCGATTACCTGAAGGTGGTGGACGATGCGCTCAACTACCTCTTGCCCCTCTATCAGCCGGACCTGGTGCTGTACGACGCGGGTGTCGATGTGCACAAGGACGACGCGCTCGGTTACCTGAAGCTGACAGACGAAGGCGTCGCCGCCCGCGATGAAGCCGTCATGCGCCATTGCCTGGGTCGGGACATTCCCGTTGTCGGCGTGATTGGCGGCGGCTACAGCAAGGACCGCCGGGCCCTCGCCCGCCGTCACGGCATCCTCCATCACAGCGCCCAGCGGGTCTGGCAGTCATCAGGCTGTCACTGAGTTGTGGATGCTTTACCCACAATGCCTGTGGAACTGCCTGTGGATAACCTGAGTGAAAGGGACTGCAGCCCATGCCACCTGCAGGCTACAGAGAAGTGATTATTTTTTAACCAGCCACTGAATAGACCTCTGAACCCTGTAGGAGCGAGCTTGCTCGCGATGGACTCAAGGGCACCGCATAAATTCAGGATGAGCGCGTCATCGTTAACGTCCATCGCGAGCAAGCTCGCTCCTACAAGGGATGGGGCTGCTAGAATGCCCGCCCTCTTCCGCAGAACCGCAGCGCACGCCATGACCCAGCACTCCGCCTCCTCCCCTTCATCTGTCGCCATCATCGGCGGCGGCCCCGCCGGTCTGATGGCGGCTGAAGTCTTGAGCCAGGCCGGGATCAACGTCGACCTGTACGACGGCATGCCTTCAGTGGGGCGAAAATTCCTCCTGGCCGGCGTAGGCGGCATGAACATCACCCACTCCGAGGCCTACCCGGCGTTCCTTTCGCGTTACGCCGAACGGGCACCGCAGATTGCGCCGCTGTTGCGCGCCTTCGGTGCCGATGCGTTATGCCAGTGGATACATGGCCTGGGCATCGACACCTTTGTCGGCAGTTCCGGGCGGGTCTTTCCCACCGACATGAAGGCCGCGCCCCTGCTGCGCGCCTGGCTCAAGCGCCTGCGCGACAGTGGCGTGGTTATCCACACCCGCCATCGATGGCTCGGCTGGAATGCCGATGGCAGCCTGAAAGTGTCGAGCCCCGAAGGTGAAAAAACCTTAACGCCTGATGCAACGTTGCTGGCCCTCGGCGG
Organism: Pseudomonas sp. IT-P218; assembly: GCF_949767605.1. NCBI lineage: Bacteria > Pseudomonadati > Pseudomonadota > Gammaproteobacteria > Pseudomonadales > Pseudomonadaceae > Pseudomonas > Pseudomonas sp. IT-P218. The sequence goes on along the minus strand of NZ_CATKQQ010000096.1, from coordinate 165,630 downwards.
CGGCAGTTGGTCACGCCTGGGTTCGGACGGCGCGTGGATGCTGCCACTGGAGCAAAAGGGTGTAGGACTCGCACCACTGCAACCGAGTAATTGCGGTTTCGAGGTGCAGGCCTGGAGCGATTTGATGATCAGCAAATTCGCCGGCGCACCGCTGAAAAACATCGCCATCGGCCTCAACGACGACGTGCCGCGGCTCGGTGAATGTGTGATTACCGCCACGGGGATTGAAGGCAGCTTGATCTATGCCTTGTCGGCACCGATCCGTGAAGCCATCAACCAGTACGGTTCGGCGACCGTTCATCTCGATCTCCTGCCCGGACGACCTGTGGATAAAGTCCAGGCTGCCTTGAGCAAGCCACGGGGATCACGCTCGATGGCCAAGCATCTGCATAGCCAGTTGGGTATCGATGGGGTGAAAGCGGCACTGTTGCGAGAGCTGACATCTGCCGACACCTTTATCGACATGGCATTGCTGGCCAAGGCGATCAAGGCGTTGCCGATGACACTGGTGAAAACCCGACCGCTGGATGAGGCCATCAGCAGTGCCGGCGGTGTGTTGTTCGAGGCGATGGATGAGCGGTTGATGCTCAAGCAAATGCCTGGGGTGTTTTGCGCTGGGGAAATGCTCGATTGGGAAGCGCCAACGGGTGGCTATCTGCTGACCGCGTGTTTCGCCAGTGGGCGTGCAGCGGGGTTGGGGATGGTGGAGTGGTTACAGCGCAAGGGCTGAAGACCGCGGCGCCGCCATCGCCAGCAGGCTAGCTCCCGCATTGATCTTCTGTGAACACAATATTTGTGTACGACACAGGTCCACTGTGGGAGCCAGCCTGCTGGCGATGACGGCCTAACAGACGCCGCCGCTAATCAAGGTTTGCGCTTACGCGGCCCAGTGTTGAACACCGGCACTTTGCGCACAGGTTTTATCGAAGGCTCCGCCGGCGCAACCTCTCCGCTGTCCACCCACTTGCCCAGATTGCGTTTACCACCGCCACCACCCGAAGCCTTGGGCTTCTTCGGTTTCTTCGGCTTCTTGACCACCTGGCCACTGGCATCGGTGTCGGGCACGCGATGCTCAGGCTCGAAGTCCGGCTCGTTCTGACGCTTGAGCGTCTGACGGGTCAACATCTCGATGGCCGACAGCAGATTCACTTCATCGGCGCACACCAGGGAAATCGCCTCGCCGGTCGCCCCCGCGCGCCCGGTACGACCGATGCGGTGGATGTAATCCTCGGCCACGATCGGCAAATCGAAGTTGACCACCAGTGACAAGTCTTCAATATCCAGGCCCCGGGCCGCGACGTCGGTGGCAACGAGGATCTGCACTTCGCTGAGCTTGAAGCGGTCCAGCGCGCGCTGACGGGTCGCCTGGGGCTTGTCACCGTGAATGCCGTCGGCGTTGATGCCCAGGCCCTGGAGTTTTTCCACCAGCGCGTCCACGCCGTTGCGGGTCTTGGCGAACACCAGCACCTGCTTCCACTTGCCCTTGCGCATCAGGTGCACGAACAGCTCCGGCTTGCGCTTCTTGTCCACCGTCACGATCCACTGCTTGACCGTATTGGCGGCGACGTTGCGCGGGCTGACTTCGATGCTCAGCGGATCATTGAGCATTTGCCCGGCCAGCAGGCGGATGTCGTCAGAGAAGGTGGCGGAGAACAGCAGGGTCTGGCGCTTCTTCGGCAACGCCTTGTAGATATTCGCCAGTTCCTCGGAGAAACCCAGGTCGAGCATGCGATCGGCTTCGTCCAGCACCAGGGTTTGCAGCTGATTGAACTTCAGTGCGTTCTGGCGGAACAGGTCGAGCAGACGGCCCGGGGTCGCCACCAGCAGGTCGACACCGCTACGCAGCTTCATCATTTGCGGGTTGATGCTGACGCCGCCATACACCGCGTAGGTGCGCAGCGGCAGGTTCTCGGCATATTGGCGCACCGCTTCGTGAACCTGCTCGGCCAGCTCCCGGGTCGGCACCAGAATCAGCGCACGCACCGAGTTGGCGGCGACTTTCGGCCCTTCCATCGCCAGCAACTGCAGAAGCGGCAAGGCGAAACCGGCGGTCTTACCGGTGCCGGTCTGGGCGGCGGCCATCAGGTCGCGACCGGCCAGCACCGCCGGAATGGCTTGTGCCTGAACCGGCGTCGGAGTCTGGTAGCCGAGCGTCTCAAGGGAGCGCAGCAAGGGTTCGATCAGGCCAAGGGTGGCGAAAGTCATGGGAGTACCGTAGGAAAATTCAGCGCGATTGTGCAGAAGGAGTGTGCAATGCCGCGCAGTTTACCCTAATTCACACGGGATTCTGTCGGCACTGCCTTGACCACTGGCCGTTCCGGTGTGCGGCGCCATTGCGGCAGGCCAATCAGCACCACGGCGCTGATGATCACCAACATGGCCAGCGCTTCCTCGATGCCGATGGTTTCGCCGACAAACACGATCCCCAGCAACACGGCCACCGCCGGGTTGACGTAGGCATAACTGGTGGCCGCCGCCGGACGCACATGCTTGAGCAGATACATGTAGGCATTGAAGGCAATGATCGAACCGAACACGGTCAGGTACGCCAGCGCCGCCCAGCCCTCGATGGGCGGCATCTGCTCCAGGTGTTCACCGCTCACGGCACTACCGATCAGCAACACCACGCCGCCCACCAGCATTTCCACGGCGCTGGCCATGGCGCCTTGAGGCAACGGCAAGTGTTTGCTCCACACCGAGCCGAACGCCCAGGTGGCCGCGGCAAAGATCAGCAACGCCGCACCCAGCGGACTCGATTGCAGGTTGGAGCCCAGGTTGAGCATGGCAATGCCGATCATGCCGAGCGCAATCCCGGCCCATTCGAGACGGGTATTACGCGCGCCCCAGAAATATCCACAGAGCAAGGTGAACAGCGGCACCGTCGCCACGGCCAGCGCGGCGACACCGGACGCCACGCCCGTGTGTTCAGCCAGGCTAACCCCGCCGTTACCGCAAGCCAGCAGCAACACACCGATGATCCCGGCGGCTTTCCATTGCGCCCAGGTCGGGGCCGGCGCTCCGCGCCAGCGCAGGAAGGCATACATCAGCGTCCCGGCGATCACGAAGCGAATCCCCGCCAACAGCAACGGCGGCCAGTACTCCACACCGATGCGGATCACCAGGTAGGTCGAGCCCCAAATCACGTACAACGCGAAAAAGGCAGCGATTAACGGTAAGGGAAAACGACGTAGACCAGGCATGGGGGGCAGCTCACAGGCAGGACAAGTGAACAGCTATTTTAGAAAGGCTGACATGGGAAAATAAGTTACAAAACCTGTTTAAAGCATCAGTACACTTTTCAAAACACGGAGTTCAGCGCTATAAACCGTGTTTTCGAAAGTCCGTTATTTTGAGGAGTTCGACCGTGGACAAATATGACCGCATGCTGCTCAGCGCCCTGCTGGAAAATGGTCGCGCGTCATATGCCGACCTGGCGCGCAAGGTCAACCTCTCCGCCCCGGCCGTGGCCGAACGCGTGGCCAAACTCGAATCCAGCGGCGTGATCACCGGCTACCAGGCGAAAGTCGACATGGCCAAGCTCGGGCTGCCGATCCAGTGCGTGATCGAATTGCGCCTGAACCAGCATGGCAATCAGAAGGCCTACGACGACCTGATCAAGATCCCGCAGCTGACTGAGTGCCACCGGGTGACCGGCGATCCGTGCGTGATCATGCAGGCGGCGGTGGCTTCGATGCCGGAGCTGGAGGAGTTGATCAACCGGATTGCCACGTTTGGTTTCAGCAAGACGTCGATTGTGCTGTCGAGTGCCATCGAAAAGCGTGTGCCGTTGGGGCATATCGAGGGCAACTGTAAACAAGGCTGACATCAACCCATTTCAATGTGGGAGCCAGCCTGCTGGCGATTGCGGTGGATCAGCCAACCAAGAGGTTGAATGACACCCCGTAATCGCCAGCAGGCTGGCTCCCACAAGGGTTACTTGCAGGACTCGGGATCAGCGATAGCGCTTGAGATGCTCACCCACTTTCGCTGCCGGCACTTTCTGCAACTTGCATAGCAAGTCATGGGACAACTCACTCAACCCATGCTTTTGCCGCAACTCCCCGGCCAGGTGCGTCAGCAGGTTGGCCGCCATCTCGGCATCGGCCATGGCCCGGTGAGCCTTGCCGGTGTGGGGCAGGTTGGCGAAGGTGGTGAGGGTGCCGAGTTTGTGGTTCGGTGCCGCAGGCATCAGGCGACGCGCCAGCAGGAGCGAGCAGGCAAAGTTCTGCAAGCGCGTGCGTTTGATTCGCCCCAGCTCGAAGTCCCAGAACTTCTGGTCGAACGCCGCGTTGTGCGCCAGCAGTGGCGTAGTGCCGACAAACTCGTTGACCTCGTTCATCACCTGCTCCGCCGCAGGCGCAGTGCGCAACATGGCATTGCTGATACCGGTCAGTTGTTCGATGAAGCCCGGGACGCGGACGCCGGCGTTCATCAGGCTCTGGTAACGCTCGACGATGCGCCCTTGCTCGAGGATCACCACGGCAATTTCCGTGGCCCGGCAGCTGCTGCTCGGAGAGATCCCGGTGGTTTCAAAGTCGATGACTGCTATGCGTTCCAAACCTGTTTCAACTCCGTAAAAATCAATTCTTGAGCAGCAACGCGCCTTCGATCGGCACATAGCGGCTGGCGGCGCGGATCAGCGAATTGGCCGTGAGGCCCGGCACCCCGTAGGCCACCGCTTGCACCCCGTGTTTGCTGATGATGCGCTCCAGCAGCATGTCGAAATCACCGTCGCCGGAGGCCAGCACCACTTCATCGACATGGTCGGCCGCGTCCATGATGTCGAGGGTGATGCCCACGTCCCAGTCGCCCTTGGCCGATCCGTCGCTGCGCTGGATATAGGGCTTGAGCTTCACGGTGAAACCGAGGTTGCGCAGGATCTGCTGGAACTGCTGCTGCTTGCTGTCGCCACGATCGATCGCGTAGGCGTAGGCCTCGACGATCTCGCCCTGCTTGCTGATGTCAGCCCACAACGCGGCATAGTTGAAGTGGCAACCATAAGCCTGGCGCACGGTGTAGTAGAGGTTCTGGACATCGGCGAACACTGCGATTTTTTTCACCGGACACCTCATTAACGCGCAGGCAGGATCAGGCACCAGGCCCGAAAAGTCGCCCAGTATGCCAGCCAAGAGGTGAGTTTCGCGAATAATCGGCCCGGAGCGCCGCAGCGCCCCGGACGAATGGCGTATCAGACGAAGGAGTCGTCGTCGCCGCCGAAGAACGATGAGCTGTCATCGCTGTAGTCGGCGTCGGCAAAACCGCCCTGGTCGTTGCCGTAGGTATCATTGCCGGCCATGCGCTGGTCATCGCCCCAGCCAGTGTTGCCCTGGTCGTTGACCTGGGCCGGTTCTTCCTTGATGACTTCGACGACTTCCTGCGCTGGCTGGTTGTGGTGGAACAGGCTGCTGATACCTTGTGCCAGCATCACGCCACCCGCCACACCAGCCGCTGTTTTCAGCGCCCCGCCGAGAAAGCCGCTGCCCGCCGCTGCTGGGGCCTGTTGCTGGGGTGCATAGCCCTGCTGTGGAGAGGCACCGAAGTTCTGCTGCTGAGGCTGTGCGTTGAACGACGGCCGTGCCGGCTCACGCCAGCCGCCACCACTCGACGGCGCCGATTGCACGGGCGCAGGCTGCGGATCACGGCTGCCGCCACCAAAGATGCTCGACAAAAAGCCACCGCTGCTCGGCGTCGCAGCTGTCGTTTGCGCCTTGGCCTGTTGCAGTTCGGCCTGCAATTGCTGGATTTGCGCCGTCAGTTGTTTGTTCTGTCCGTCGAGGCTCTTGATCGCCGCCTCTTGCACCAGGATCGCCTGGGTCATGAAATAACCTGCCGCCGGTTGGCGCACCAGGTGTTCCTTGATCCGCGCCTCGGCCTGGGCGTCGCGCGGGGCTGAGTCCGCCTCGGCCTGTTGCAGCCGGGAAAACAGTCCATCGATCAGGGTTTGTTCTTCGCTGTTCATGGCGACCTCGTAGATTGCCGGGAAAATCGTTGCCTTTACCCTCAAAGGATAAGGTGCCCGACCTTAATGGAGGCTGAAACAAGTTGTTTCAATGACCTTTACCGAACGTTTACGTTTGCGCCCTCCCGCGTTTCATCGGTTAAAGTGGGCCACTGCTTTCAACCAGCGATACCAACTGATGAATCCGTTCGATGTACTGCGTGACTCCTTGTATTTCTTCAAACGCAATCTGCGCCAGATCGTGCAGCTGTGCCTGCCGTTGGTGATCATCGAGGCCCTGTTGCAACAAGTGGTCGACCGCTCCACCGAGCCGGACAGTTTTCCGGGCATCAGTGTGATCGTCGGCTTGCTGGTCTATCCGCTGTACACCGCCGCCCTGATCCTGTTCCTCGACGCCCGCAGCCGTGGCGAATCGCCAAGCAATCGCGAGCTGCTGTCGAGGTCCGCTTATCTGTGGCCGCGTTTCGCCCTGCTGACCGCCCTGAACACCCTGCTGATCCTGCTCGGCCTGTCGCTGTACTTCCTGCCGGGCATCTGGCTGATGGTGACCCTGGCCTTCGGCGAGTACCTGCTGGTGCTGCGCGGCCTGGCGCCCTTGCAGGCCATGAAGGAAAGCCTGCGCCTGACCCGCGGCCATTTCATGCGCATCCTGGTGTGCATCCTGTGTGTGATGGGGCCCTTGTGGCTGCTCAAGGGCGCCACATTGGCAGCGTACCCCGAGCCGCAGAACCCGGTGATCTCGCTGCTGATCGACAGCGCCCACAGCTTCCTGCAGCTGTTCACCAGCGTGGTACTGTTCCGCCTGTTCATGCTGATCAGCGAGGTGCCGGAAAAAATCGATGGGCCACGTTGACCGTGGGCGACCGCCCGTCAGTCGGGTATGCTCGGGGTCAACTTCCGTAACGCGATAAGCCGAGCCATGACCCGACTGCTGCGCTACACCTTGCTGGGATTGTTGATCGTCATCGGCTTGACCGGCGTGGCGGTCTACAGCCTGACCTGGCGCCCCGAGGCCAGGGAATCAGCGCCAGTCAGCTGCACCCAGGCGTCCACCCTCGCACCAACCCTGGCACCGGGCCAGGCACTGAAGGTCATGACCTGGAACGTCCAGTACCTGGCGGGCAAGCGTTACGTGTTCTGGAATGACCTGGCCGCCGGCACCGACGATTCCCCCACGCCGGAAGACATGGCCTTCAGCCTCGATGAAGTGGCGCGCGTGATTCGTGACGAGCAACCGGACGTCGTGCTGCTGCAGGAACTCGATGACGGCGCCAAGGCCAGCGACTACCAGAACCAGCTCAAACTGTTGCAGGAGCGGCTCGCCGACCTTTACCCATGCAGTGCCCAGGCCTTCGACTGGAAGGCTGACTTCGTGCCCAACCCGCATATTTTCGGTAGCGTCGGCCGTCAGTTGGCGACCCTGAGCCGCTATCGGATCGAGCACGCCGAGCGCCTGCAATTGCCGATCACTTCGGCCAATCCGATCAGCCGCCAGTTCCAACCGAAAAACGCCTTGCTGGTGACGTACCTGCCCTTGAGCGACGGTGGCCAGCTCGCGGTCCTCAACACCCATCTGGACCGTGCGAGCCAACCTGACGAGACGCTGCAGGCACAGGTCGCGGCCGTGGCCAAGGTCCTCGACAAGTTCGAAAGCCGCGGCACGCCCTGGCTGATCGGTGGCGACTTCAACCTGCTGCCGCTGGGGCAATACCAGCGCCTGCCCAACGAACAGCGCACCCCCTACTCCGCCGACAGCGCCCTGCATCTGTTGTGGGACAAGTACCCGATGATCCCCACCAATAACGAGTCCGGCGGGATCGACCGCGCGCGCTGGCTGACCCATTACCCGAACGATGCCGGGTTGAACGGCCCGGACCGGACCGTCGACTATCTGTTCTACAGCCCGCGGATCAAACGGGTTGAGGCGATGGTCCGGCAGGACGATACCTTGCGCATCTCCGATCACCTGCCGGTGATTGCGCGGTTCCTGCTGCCCGCCGCGCCGTAGCTTGTCGCGTCATTGCTTGCGCGGCTTGATCCGTGCCGTGGCTTCGGCCACCAGCGGGTCGTCCGGCCAGTAATGTTTCGGGTAGCGTCCCTTCAAGTCTTTTTTCACCTCGGCGTAGGTGCTGCGCCAGAAGTTCGCGAGGTCCTGGGTCACCTGCACCGGCCGCCGCGCCGGGGACAGCAAATGCAGCTTGACCACTTGCCGGCCACCGGCGATGCGCGGGGTTTCGGCCAGGCCGAACAGTTCCTGCAAGCGCACCGCCAGGATCGGCGTCTGCTCGCTGTAGTCCAGGCGAATCGATGACCCCGATGGCACACTCAAGTGGTGTGGCGCCAACTCGTCCAGCCGTTGAGGCAGTGGCCATGGCAACAGGTTGTGAACGATGCTCGAGAGGTCGAGATTGGCGAAATGACTGAGCCGCGAGACTTTGCCCAGATACGGCATCAACCAGTGCTCAAGGTTGTTCAGCAGCGCAGCGTCGCTGACATCAGGCCATTCGCTTTCACCCTTGCTGCCCAGGTCCAGCTGGCGCAACAACGCCACCCGTGCCTGCCACTGGCGCAACTCCGGGGTCCACGGCAACAGCTCCAGGCCTTTGCGCCGCACCAGATTCACCAATGCCTGGCTGCGGGCGCTTTCATCGAGGCCGGTGAGCGGTTCGCGGCTGAGAATGAGCTCACCGACCTTGCGTTGGCGCTCGGCCCGCAGCACGCCTTCGCGCTCATCCCAGTCCAGTTGATCGACGCAACGCACCTGTTCGGCCAGTACCGAGTCGAACAACGCCGGATCGAAATCCGCCGCCAGATAGATCCGCTCTTCACGCTGGCCCTGACGACTGCCGAGATCGGCGATCACCAGCCACGGCTGCTTCATCAGGCTGTCGGCTTCGGCAAACAGCGCCGCACGACCGTTGGCCAGGCGATACTCGGCACCGCCGGCACGGCGTTGCTGGGCGACGCGGTCGGGATAGGCCAAGGCCAGTAACGCCCCGAGCCAGCGCGGATGGTCGAGGTCGCTGACCGGCTCCGACGCCTTGCCGCGCAAATAACCGCGATACTGCCGCGCCAGTTGCCGGGCGCGCTGTACGCCACCCTGGGCACCCCGGGAAGCGCGCTGTTCGCCGGACAGCAAGGCCAAGCGGCTGTGCAAATCGGCGCCAGCGCCACGCAAGATGTCGCGCTCGCCAAGCAATGCCGCGACATCGCACGCCATGTCGGCCAGGCCGAGCGCCTGTCCTCGTAACAACAAGTGCGCGATGCGCGGATGCGCCGGCAGTTCGGCCATGGCCTGACCGTGACGGGTCAGCGCTTCGCCATCCAACGCGCCCAGACGAACCAGCAAGTCCTGAGCCTGTGCATAAGCGGCGGTCGGCGGCACATCAAGCCAAACCAGCTGCCCCGGCGTCACGCCCCAACGCGCCAGCTGCAGCGCCAACCCGGCGAGATCCGCCGAGAGTATTTCCGCACTGCCATAAGCCGCCAATTGTTCGTGCTGATCCTGGGACCACAAGCGGTAGCACACCCCCGGTTCCAGTCGCCCTGCCCGGCCCGCACGCTGGGTCGCGCTGGCCTTGGAAATACGCTGGGTGTCGAGGCGGGTCATGCCGCTGCCGGGGTCGAAACGCGGGACCCGCGCCAACCCGGCATCGATCACTACGCGTACGCCGTCGATGGTCAGGCTGGTCTCGGCGATGTTGGTGGCCAGCACCACTTTGCGTTGGCCTGGCGGCGCCGGATCGATCGCCGCCCGTTGCGCGGCGAGGTCCAGTTCACCGTGCAACGGGCAGAGCAGGACCTGAGGGTTATCGCCCAGCGCATCGGCGAGTTGTTGATGCACGCGACGGATCTCGGCCTGCCCCGGCAGGAACACCAGCACGCTGCCGCTTTCATCGTTCAAGGCTTCGAGGATGGTCTGCACCAGCCGTGGTTCGATGAATTCACCGGCCTGGAACGGCCGACCCCAGCGCATCGCCACCGGGTACATGCGGCCTTCGCTGCGCAGGATTGGCGCGTCGTCCAGCAACCCGGCCAGCCGCTCGCCTTCCAGGGTGGCCGACATCAAGAGGATTTTGAGCGGCTGATCGTCGCGGAACAGTTCGCGGCCATTGAGGCTCAGGGCCAGCGCCAGATCGGCGTCGAGGCTGCGCTCGTGGAACTCGTCGAAGATCAACAGGCCCACGCCCTCCAGCGCCGGATCGTCCTGCAGACGCCGGGTGAGAATGCCTTCGGTGACCACTTCGATACGGGTGTTGGGGCCGACCTTGCTGTCGAGCCGAATGCGATAACCCACGGTTTCGCCGACCTTCTCGCCCAGTTCACTGGCCAGGCGCTCCGCCGCTGCCCGCGCGGCCAGACGGCGCGGTTCAAGCATCAGGACGGTCTGCCCGGCCAGCCAAGGCTCGTTGAGCAAGGCCAGGGGCACACGGGTGGTCTTACCGGCGCCGGGCGGTGCTTCGAGCACGGCTTCGTGGCGTGTCGCCAGGGCTTCACGCAGGGCGGGTAAAACTTCATCAATCGGCAAAGAAATCATGCTGGCTCCCAAACAGAGGCGCGAGTATAACGGCGAACTGCCCAGTGTTCGTTGCGGTCCTAATTCATATCGACGACGCTTCGTTTTGAGATTACCCAGGAGATTTCATATGCGTGTTCCCTTTCGCCTGATCGGCGGCGTTCTGGTCGCGACCCTGCTGACCCAACTGACTGCCTGCGGTTCGATCTTCTATCCGGATCGTCGTGGCCAGATCGATGGCAAGATCGACCCGGCCATTGCCGTGCTCGATGCCGTGGGCCTGCTGTTCTACATCATCCCCGGCCTGATCGCGTTTGCCGTGGACTTCGCCACGGGTGCGATCTACTTCGAACCGGGCAAGACGGCCCAGGTCGATCCGGAAAAACTCAAGGACGCCATTGGCGCGGACGGCAAGGTCGATAACCTCAAGTTGCAGTCTATCCTGCAGCGTGAACTGGGCCGCAGCTTGCCGCTGGACGATCCACGCCTGATCCAGTCCAAGGGCAGCGCCCAGCAACTGGCCATGTTCGGCCTGCAACCCGCCGCGTAATCGGGGCACGACAAGGAACATCCGCACCCATGATCTCCAGCGACGAACATGCCCGCCTGCTGCGGCTGGCGACCCGCGCCTCGGTGGCGGTGGCCTGCACGCTGATCGTCGCCAAAGCCATCGCCTGGTGGCTGAGCGGGTCGGTGAGCATGCTCGCCGGGTTGACCGACTCGGCACTCGACGGCGTAACCTCGCTGCTCAACTTGCTGGCGGTGCACTACGCCTTGCGCCCGGCCGATGACGACCATCGTTACGGACATGGCAAGGCCGAGTCGCTGGCAGGCATGGCCCAGGCGCTGTTCATTGGCGGCAGTGCGGTGTTGATTGCGCTACAGGCAGTGGACCGGCTCAAGCATCCGGAACCGGTGGGTGCACCGTGGATCAGCATCGGCGTGATCGTGTTTTCGCTGGGCCTGACCCTGGCGCTGCTGATGTTGCAGCATCGAGTAGTCAAGGCCACCGGTTCCAACGCCGTGCGCGCCGACTCCCTGCATTACCGTTCGGACATGCTGCTCAATGGCAGCATCCTGGTGGCGCTGGTGCTCGCCGGGTTTGGCTGGCATCGGGTCGACCCCTGGTTCGGCCTGGGGATTGCCGCGTACATCCTCTGGACCGCGATCACGATTGCCAGGGAAAGTTTTGCCGTGTTGATGGACGAAGAGCTGCCGCCGGATGTCAGCCAGCACATGCTGGAACTGGCCTGCAGTGTGCCGGGGGTGCTAGGCGCCCATGACTTGCGTACGCGGATTTCCGGCAACCAGTGGTTTGTGCAGTTGCACCTGGAGTTGCCGGGGGAGCTGACCCTGTCAGTCGCCCACGGCATCAGCGATCAGGCCGCCGATGCAATTCATGCCGCCTACCCGCGGGCCGAAGTGCTGGTGCACGCGGATCCGCAGGAAGTCGTCAAGGCCGCCAGGGCTCAGAACGTCACCCGATAACCGCGACTGCTCAGGCATCCGCCCTGGGCCTGGCGGTAGGTCTGCACCACCGTCGGGTCCGGTTGATAAGTATCGACCCGCGGGTCAAAACCACTCTGCTCGACCGCCCAGCGGTAGCAATCGTAGCCATCCTGGTTGACCTGCTCCGGTGACTGGCCGCTGGCCGGATAGGCCTCCACATCGTAGCCATTGCCACTCGCCAACGGTTGGCCGGGCGGCTCGACCACCACGTAATCCTGAGTGCTTTCCTGATAGGCGTAATAGGACCCCGCCGCCAGGAACAGCAACGATCCACCGATCCAGACTTCACGGGCGTAATCGGGCAGATACTGGATGCGAATCCCGCGCGGCGGCTGCACCACCACATAACGCGGACCTTGCGGGCGATACCAGTAGCCGCCGGAGTAGTAGTAATCCCGGCCCCCATAGGGCACTCGGTAGTCGCGGTCGGGGAAGCGGTCGATCACGTGCCCCGGACGATATTGCGGGCCGGGGCCCCATCCATTGCCGTGGCCACTGGGGCGACCCTGCCAATGGTTACTGTCATTGGACGGTGCGCCTATGTAGCCATTCCAGTGCTGGTTGGGATCGTTGCGCCGCGGCTCGTCCTGATAGTAACCACGCCGCGGCGGCTGAGTCTGTTGTACCGTGTCCGGTCGAGGCTGGATGGGCAGGTCATTGGCCGGCAGTTGCGGCGGTGGTGGCGGCGAGCGCACCCGGCTGTTGTAATCCGGCGCTGGACGGCTTTGCCCTTGGTTATTGTTGTGCGGATTCTGATTCTGGCCGTTGTCCTGATGCCCGCCGCCCCCGTGTTGTCCACCCTCGGGGCCGCGGTTCTGCGGCTGATCGGCCAACGATTGCGCGCTGACACTGACACATAACAAACCAACACCGGCCAAACGCCAGATGCGCGATCTCATGCTTTTCCTCAATGCGGGTCAGGGCCTGTACGTAAGACTGGAAATGCACAGGCCGGTTCTGCAACAGGTTATCAGTCGCGCAACTTATTTATTGAGGGCGGGCGGCAAATTGCGGCCAAGAAAAAGGGGAGACCCGTCGGCCTCCCCTTGAGAACTTCGTCCGTGCTCGACGCTTTTGACGTCGGCTCACCTCACGCCGTCTTCTGGACAGTGTGCAGCTCGGGGGCCAGCACATCCCCTGTGGGGGTGGCGACCGCGGCGGGCCTGATTCGGCGGGCCGCATTGGACTGTTTGTCCGAGCAGTGATTCTGGTGATAAGAATAGGCCTGGAGCACCGGCAGAGGATTGCGAAGATTGCTGAAATAAACATCACTTGCGCAATTTTTAACCCTGGATAGATAATCTGTCGCAATAGTTATGACAAGGGACCGTTTGATGAGCAAACTCGACCGATACGACCTGAGCATTCTGGCTGAATTGCAGCGTGACGCGCGCATTTCCAACCAGGAGCTGGCCGAACGCATCGGCCTGTCGCCTTCACCCTGCTCTCGGCGGGTCAAGCAACTGGAGGACGATGGCTACATTACCCGCCAGGTGGCCCTGCTCGACCGCAAAATGCTCGGCCTGAGCCTGACGGCGTACGTACTGATCGGCATGGACCGGCACACGCCGGAGCGCTTCGAAAACTTCGAAGCCGCCATCCGCACCTTGCCGCAGGTACTGGAATGCAGCCTGGTGACCGGGATGGATGCCGATTACCAACTCAAGGTGGTGGTGCCGGACATGGACCATTATCAGAAATTGCTGCTGGGGCACCTGACACGGATTGAGGGGGTGACCAGTGTGCGTTCGAGTTTTGTGTTGAACCAGGTGTTGAATAGCACCGAATTGCCTTTGACCCATCTGCGCAGTTGAGGACGCCTTCGCTGGCAAGCCAGCTCCTACAGGGTTTCATTTGCGCTGGAGATTCATTGTAGGAACTGGCTTGCCAGCGAAGGGGCCAGCACAGGCGACGAATAGCTGCGACACACTGCCGCAGGTCAACTCCCAGCCAATGTCCATTGGCGTATACTCCGCGCGCCCTTTCAGCCTCGCCCGCGCGGAGATGTTCAATGGATCCTGCAGTTTTTGAAGAGTGGATGATGACCGGCCTGGTCAGCATCCTGATCATTTTCATGGGTTTCATCGTCTGGGATCTGGCGAAGAAGTCCAAGGCCGGGCGGTTCGGCTCGTTCATCCTGTTTTTCGTGCTGGGGCTTGGCGTGGCGGCATTCGTCATCAAGAGCGTGGTGATCGGCCTGATCGAAACCGGCACTTTATAAGCGCGCCGGCACCTCTTTCCACTGGCCCTGATCGAGCCCCTCGATCGACCAGTCACCGATCCTGACCCGCACCAGCCGCAACGTCGGCAACCCGACCGCCGCGGTCATGCGGCGCACCTGCCGGTTGCGGCCTTCGCGAATCACCAGCTCCAGCCAATAGGTCGGCACACTTTTACGAAAGCGTACCGGCGGGTTGCGCGGCCACAACTGCGGCTCATCCAGTTGCCGCGCCTCGGCAGGCAGGGTCATGCCATCGATCAATTCGACACCGTCACGCAAGCGCTGCAACTGCTCGGCGCTCGGCTCGCCTTCGACCTGCACCCAGTAGGTCTTGGCCAGTTTGTGTTTCGGGTCGGCGATGCGCGCCTGCAATTGGCCGTCGTTGGTCAGCAGCAGCAGGCCTTCGCTGTCGCGGTCCAGCCGTCCGGCGGGGTAGATCCCCGGAATGTCGATGTAGTCCTTGAGGGTCGCGCGCCCTTCTGCATCGCTGAATTGCGTCAGCACATCGAAGGGCTTGTTGAACAGGATCAACTTGGGCGCGGCCGGCGGCGCCTTGGCGACACGGCGCGGGGCTGTGGGGGATGGCTTTGCGCCAGGGCGGCGGGAAACAGGACGTGGCGGACGGGACATGGCGGACAAACATCTAACGGTCAGGGCTGCCAATGCTAGTAGCCCGACCGTTAAATGACCATCGCCAAATCAGCGGAATGGCGGCTCGTCGAAGCTGCGCAGCTTGCGCGAGTGCAACGAGTTGAGCTCGGTGCGCAGCAGATCCACGGCTTCGATGCCGATTTTCAAGTGCTGGCTGACCGCGCGTTCGTAGAAGGCGTTGGCCGAACCTGGCAACTTGATCTCGCTGTGCAGGGGTTTGTCCGACACGCACAGCAGCGTGCCGTAAGGTACCCGCAAGCGATAACCCTGGGCTGCGATCGTGCCGCTTTCCATGTCCACCGCCACCGCGCGGGACAGGTTGATCAGCGGCCGCTCCTGGGCCCAGCGCAGCTCCCAGTTACGATCGTCGTAAGTCAGTACGGTGCCGGTGCGCAGGCGCTTTTTCAGTTCGTCGCCCTTCTCGCCGGTGATGTTGGCCGCTGCCTGCTGAAGCGCAAGCTGCACTTCGGCCAAGGCCGGAATCGGAATGTTCGGCGGCACCACCCGGTCGAGAATGCCGTCACGGCGCATATAGGCGTGAGCCAGCACGTAGTCGCCAATGGTCTGCGACTGGCGCAGGCCACCACAGTGGCCGATCATCAGCCAGCAATGCGGACGCAGCACCGCCAGGTGGTCAGTGATGTTCTTGGCGTTGGACGGACCGACGCCGATATTGACCAGGGTCACGCCGTGACCGTCAGTGGCGATCAGGTGGTAGGCCGGCATCTGGTAGCGATGCCAGACCACGCCAGCGGCAATCGCCGAGGCTTCGCCGTGATCCATGCTCTTTTCGATGATCACGTTACCCGGCAGCACCATGCGCACGAAGCGCGGGTCGTTGCGCAATTGCTCCAGGCCATGGACGATGAACTGGTCGACGTAACGGTGATAGTTGGTCAGCAGGATCCACGGCTGTACATGCCGCCAGTCGCTGCCGGTGTAATGCACCAGGCGGCGCAGGGAAAAATCCACCCGGGCGGCATCGAACAGCGCCAGGGGCAGCGGATCGGTGTTTTCCCAATCGTACAAACCGTCGGCAATACCGTCGGTCGCCGCCGACAGGTCGGTACTCGGGAACACCCGCGCCAGCACGGCGGCGGTGACACCGGAACCGGCCAACTCATCGCCCTGCTCGACCACGTACGGATAAGGAATGTTCTGCTGGCTGACACCGACTTCCACGGTCACGGTGAAGTCGTGCATCAAGGGCACGAGCTGCTCCAGCAGGTATTTACGGAACGCGGCGGGATGGGTGACGGTGACGCTGTAGGTGCCCGGCAACTGGACCTTGGCGTAGGCGCGTGTGGTCTGCGGGACTTCGCCCTGGCAGTGGTAGGTCAGACGCAGTTCGGGATAACGAAACATCGCCCGTTGTTCGGCGTCCGGCTCGACACGATCCTTGAGATAACGCTTGAGCGCCTGGTTCAGCGCGGTGGTTGCACGATTGTGCAAGAGCGCAAGCCGGTCTACAGCTTGCTCGGCGGTTTGAACGACAATAAAAGCTTCGGTCACGATCAGCATCCTGTGTTCTGACTTGCAGGCCTTCATCTTGCCTGTATCGTCGCTTCACGGGAACCCTGTGGGAGCGGGCTTGCTCGCGAAAGCGGTGTCCCTTTCAACATTGATGTTGACTGACAGTCCGCCTTCGCGAGCAAGCCCGCTCCCACAATGGTTTTGTAGTGTTCATGAACCTGAGTTCAGAATCCTTGCGGGGTGGACCGGGCGACTATCGCCTCCACATCCACTCCTCGCGGCAACCCACCGTAAACCCGGCCGCCACCCTTCAAACGACTGGCGATAAACCCGTCACTCACCGCCGCGTTCCCCGCCTCCAGCAACAGCTTGGCCTGTAACCCAAGCGCAATATCCTCGGTCAATTGCCGCGCACGGTACTGAATGTCGCTGGTGTCCTTGAAAGCGCTCTGCAGCTGGCTGATGTGCGCGGCCAGGCGTTTGTCGCCATGACCATCGCCCAACTCGCTGAACAGCGCATCGAGCACACCCGGCTCCTTGGACAGGGCGCGCAGCACATCGAGGCATTGCACGTTGCCGGAGCCTTCCCATGTCGAGTTCACCGGGGCCTCGCGGTAAAGGCGTGGCAGGATGCTGTCTTCGACGTATCCCGCGCCGCCCATGCACTCGGCGGCTTCGTTGATCATGGCCGGCGCGCGTTTGCAGATCCAGTACTTGCCCACCGCCGTCACCAGCCGGGCGAACTTCGCTTCCTGTGCGTTTTCCAGATGATCCAGCGCCTGGCCCATGCGCAGGCTCAAGGCCAGGGCGGCCTCGCTTTCCAGCGCCAGGTCGGCCAGCACGTTCTGCATCAAGGGCTGTTCACTGAGCAACTTGCCGCCAACGCTGCGGTGGGCGCAATGATGGCTGGCCTGGGTCAGTGCCTGGCGCATCAACGAACTTGAGCCGACCATGCAATCGAAACGGGTCATGGCGACCATCTCGATGATCGTCGGCACGCCGCGCCCCTCTTCACCGACCATCCACGCCAGGGCACCGCGAAACTCCACTTCGCTGGAAGCGTTGGAGCAGTTGCCGAGTTTGTTTTTCAGGCGCTGGATGTAGAACTGATTGCGCGTATCGTCCGGACGATGCCGCGGCAGCAGGAAACAGGTCAGCCCCTTGTCCGTCTGCGCCAGCGTCAGGAAGGCATCGCACATGGGCGCCGAACAGAACCACTTGTGCCCCACCAGTTCGTACGCCTGGCCAGGGCCGCCGGCACCCACCGGATAAGCCTTGGTGGTGTTGGCGCGGACATCGGTGCCGCCTTGCTTCTCGGTCATCGCCATGCCGATCGTGACGCCGGCCTTGTGGGCCATGCCGACATTGCGCGGGTCATACTCGGTGGACAGAATCTTTGGCAGCCATTGATCTGCCAGGTCCGGTTGCAGGCGCATCGCCGGAACACTGGCAAACGTCATGGTCAGCGGGCAGCCACTGCCGGCTTCGGCCTGACTGTGCAAGTACGTCATGGAGGCGCGGGCGACATGGGCACCGTCCTGCGGATGAGCCCAGGGCAACGAAGTCAGGCCATGGCCGACCGCCGTGCGCATCAACTCGTGATAGGCCGGATGAAACTCCACCAGGTCGATGCGATGACCGTAGCGGTCATGGCTGCTGAACACCGGTTTGTTCTGGTTGGCCAGAAAGCCAGCTTCCATCAATGGTCCGCCGGCCAGCGCTCCGTATGCGTCAATCCGCGATTCGGCCCAACCGGCCCCAAAGCGCCGCGACCATTCCTGAAGAGCCAAGTCGATGCGGTACAGGTTGGCGCCGTCCAGCGAGGGCGGCTGGTTGGTGACTTCGTGGGTTTCGGCGAACTGATGCAGGTTCATGACGGGGCTCCTTTGGTCAGCCAAGGGACTTCAGTTAAGCACCGCCCCTTGGCCGAAAAAAGTGTCATATCTGCCTAACTGTCGGCACTTTCGCCCTGTTCAGTACAGAGCACTCGACGATAAAGCGCGGCTTGCAAGTCCTCGAACTTCACCGGTTTGCTCAAATGGTCGATCTGCGCGCCGCTCGGGCAGCGCTCCCGGTCGGTACCCAGGGCTATCATGAACACCGGCAGTTGCGCGCAACCGGGCATTGCCCGGATCTCGCAGCACACGGAAACGCCGTCCAAAGACTGCAACTGACAATCGACCAGCACCGCATCGAACGATTCACGCTGCAGCAAATCGAGCGCGGCGTGACCGCTGTCAGCCGTGCGCACACGGAATCCGAGCTTGAGCAACATACCGCGCATCACCAACTGATTGACGTTGCTGTCATCCACCAGCAATACGCTGCAATCCTGGGGCAGGCGCATTTGTGCCAACTGCCGCATCGCGAGTGGCGTGGCAGACCGCTCCGGTGCCGGCAGGTCAAATTCGACGTCAAGCTGAAACCGGCTGCCACGCCCAGGCTCGGAGCGGTGTGTCAGGCGCCCGCCAAGCAGCTCCACTAATTGTCGGCAGATGGCCAGGCCGACACCCAGCCCGCCGTACTCGCGCGTCATCGAACCGTCGAGCTGGAAGAAGCGCTGATACATCGTCGCCTCCCCAAGGTCGGTGAAGCCGATACCGGTGTCGATCACCGCAAAGGACAACGCCAGTCGCTCGGGGTTGAGCGTTTTCCCCGTGACCCGCAGCGCCAGTCCGCCGACCCGGGTGAACTTGATGGCGTTATCCAGCAGGCACTCCAGGCATTGCGCCAACTTGGCGCTGTCGCCGTGCAGGCGATCCGGCACACCCGGTGCCACGTCGACCTTGAAGTCCAGCGATTTGCTCGAGGCATTGCCGTCGAACTGTGCGCGCAAGGCCTCGACCACGGCGCGCAAACTGAAGGTGGACGGGGTCGCCTGGAGCTTGCCCGCCTGCAACTCGGTGAGGGTGAGAATGCCATTGACCATACGCATCATGTCCCGCGCCGACCCCGCGGCCGTTTGCTGATATTGCTCCAGCTCAGGATCCATCTCGACGGTCTGCATCAGCTCCAGCGACCCGATCACGCCATTCATGGGTGTGCGCAACTCGTGGGTCAGGGTGGCGAGGAATTCGTCCTTGAGCTTGTTGCTGTGCGCCAGTTGCTGGTTAAGCACCTCAAGCTTTTGCCCCGCCTCGAGCAGGGTTTGCGCCTGCTGCTCGCGCATGGCGTTGATGCGGTCGGCCAGGGCCATGGACAGGAGCGCCACTTCGATGGCCGAGCCAATCTGGCTGGAGTACATGGTCAGGAACACGTTCGGCAGGTAACCCAGCACCATCAAGGTATTGATGATGCCGCCGAGCAGAAACGCCGACCAGGCGATGATGAAATATCGCGCGACCCGCAAGCCACGCAGCCAGGCAAAAATCCCCGCGGCAAAGATCACCACCGTGAAAGTCAGTGCCAGGGTCGTGGCCAGGCGCAACGCCAGGGCGTAGCTGGTCATCAGGGACAACCCGACTACCAACGCGCCGAACGCCACCAACGCCAACAGCAAGCGGTCCATCCAGCGGCTGAGGGTAGCGGTCTGCAGGAAGCTGCGGGCGAACTGGCTGCCGAACAACCCGGCGCAACCGATGAAAAACGGCGTCGAGGCGTTGGCCCACCAGGGATTGTCTGGCCAGAAGTACTGCACGGCGGCGCCGTTCACCGACAGCTGATACAAGCCGAACGAGGCGATGTAGAAGATGTAGTAGAGGTAGCTGGTATCGCGCACGCTGAGGTAGATGAACAGGTTGTAGACCAGCATCCCCAGCAGTACACCGTAGATAAGCCCCAGCACATAGAGGCGCACCGGCTGGTCTTCGAGATACGCCGTGCTGGACCACAGCGTGACCGGCGCCTGGATCGACCCCTGGCTTTGCAGGCGCAGGTACAGGGTTTGCGCCTGGTCAGGGGTAAAATCCACAGTGAACAGGTAGTTGTTCTGGCGGATTTCGCGACTGTCGAACGGCAAGGCATCGCCGGTTTGCCTGGCCAATTCATAGTTTCCGCTTGCATCAGGCAGATACAGGTCGAGGTGATCGAGCGGTGGGTACGCCAATTCCAGCAGCCAGGTCCTTTGCGCAGCCGGGTTGGTCGGGCGGTAATGCAGATCGATTTTCAGCCAGAACACCGAACGCGAGTAACCGGCGTTGAGGGTGGCTTTATCATGCGCCTTGAAGTTGCCGGCCGCGGCCTGCGCACGGACATCCGCGACGGTCAACTGACCACCGACATCTTCAAACACTTGCAGGGTTCGCCCGAGGGGAAGGCTTTGGGTGAGTTCATTGAACTCAACGGCGTTCGCCAAGAGGGGCAAACACAACACAAACATCAGCAAATAGCGCATTCATGCCCCAGCGTGGCCTGTCCGGTCCTGTCAGGAAGCCCCCCATTCCTTTTGAGTAGACGTAAGACCGGTGATACCTGTTATTGGTTTGGATCCACTCTAGCATAGCCGTTGATGGCTAATGAGCACTACCAAAATTTTTCCTACAAAGGCTCTAGCACGGGCGTTCCAGCGAAGATTATTGAGATAGAGCCCGCGCCCCATGTAGGAGCTGCCGAAGGCTGCGATCTTTTGAAGGTCGCGCAGCTGTCTGCGGTTATGCGCACGCACCGAAAAAAGATGTTTGGTGGTAAGCTCGCGCACCATGAATATCTACAGCTCTCGCCCCGTTGTCCTCTGTCTCTCCGGCCACGACCCAAGTGGTGGCGCCGGCTTGCAGGCAGATATCGAAGCCTTGCTCGCCCAGGGTTGCCATGCGGCTCCGGCCGTCACCGCCCTGACCGTGCAGGACACTGTCAATGTCACTGATTTCCGCGTGCTCGACCGTGAGTGGGTGTTGGCCCAGGCCAACGCCGTGCTCAACGATTCCGAAGTCGCGGCCGTCAAGCTCGGCATGCTCGGCTCCCTGGAAATGGTCGACACCGTGGTCGAACTGCTCTCGGCGCACCCGCACTTGCCGGTGGTCTGTGACCCGGTGCTGCGTGCCGGCGGCGGCGGTCGCCTGGGCAAGGACGAAGTCGGCTACGCCATGCGCGAACGCCTGCTGCCGCTCTCGATCATCGCCACCCCCAACCTTCCCGAAGCCCGGATCCTCGCCGAACTGCCGGAAGGCACCGCGGACCAGTGCGCTGAAAAACTCCTGCCGTTCGTCAAACACCTGCTGATCACCGGCGGCCATGGCGACGAAACCGAAATCCACAACCGCCTGTACAGCCGCGATGGCTTGCGCGAAACCTACACCTGCCAACGCCTGCCCGGCAGTTATCACGGTTCGGGTTGCACCCTGGCCAGTGCCCTTGCCGGCCGTCTGGCCCAAGGTGAAAACCTCGCCAGCGCCGTACAGACTGCACTTAACTACACGTGGCGCACCCTGCGCGATGCGGAGCAGTTGGGCAAAGGCCAATTCGTGCCACGCCGCCTGCCTCTGGACTTCTGTTCGTAACGCCATGAGGCCTGCTCGATGAAACTACGTGGCCTGTACGCCATTACCGACAGCCAGTTGCTGGCCGGTAAATTCCTTTCGTACGTGGAGGCGGCGCTGGAAGGCGGCGTCACCCTGCTGCAGTATCGCGACAAGAGCAGCGATGAAGCCCGTCGACTGCGCGAGGCCGAGGCCCTGCGCGATCTGTGCGAACGCTACAAGACCCGATTGATCATCAACGACGACGCCGAGCTCGCCGCACGCCTGAACGTGGGAGTGCATCTGGGCCAGACCGATGGCCCGCTGTCGCCGACCCGCGCCCTGCTCGGCTCCAAAGCCATCATCGGCTCGACTTGCCACGCGCAACTCGAACTGGCCGAGCAAGCTGCCAGGGAGGGCGCCACTTATGTCGCCTTCGGCCGCTTCTTCAATTCCACCACCAAGCCCGGCGCACCGACCTGCAGCCTCGACTTGCTCGACCAGGCCCGCAAGCAGTTGCACCTGCCGATCTGCGCGATCGGCGGCATCACCCTGGACAACGCCGCCCCGCTGGTGGCCCACGGCGTCGATCTGCTGGCGGTGGTGCATGGCCTGTTCGGCGCCCAGAGCACGGCTGAAGTGACCCGCCGCGCCCGCGCCTTCAACGAACTACTAAAAATCTGATTTTGAGAGCCCGATCATGTCTCGTTCCGAAACGCTGTTTGCCAATGCCCAGAAACACATTCCCGGTGGCGTGAACTCGCCGGTTCGCGCGTTCAAGAGCGTTGGCGGCACGCCGTTGTTCTTCAAGCACGCCGAAGGCGCCTACGTCACCGATGAAGACGACAAGCGTTATGTGGATTACGTCGGCTCCTGGGGCCCGATGATCCTCGGCCACAGCCACCCGGACGTGCTGGACGCCGTGCGCAAGCAGCTTGAACACGGCTTGTCCTACGGCGCGCCGACCGAGATGGAAACCCAGATGGCTGATCTGGTCTGCTCGCTCGTACCCTCGATGGAAATGGTGCGCATGGTCAGCTCCGGCACCGAAGCGACCATGAGCGCAATCCGCCTGGCCCGTGGTTTCACCGGTCGCGACAGCATCATCAAGTTCGAAGGCTGCTACCACGGTCACTCCGACAGCCTGCTGGTCAAGGCCGGCTCCGGCGCCCTGACCCAAGGTGTGCCGAGCTCGGCGGGTGTACCGGCGGCGTTCGCCAAACACACCCTGACCCTGCCGTTCAACGACATCGATGCGGTTGAAGCCATGCTCGCCGAAGTCGGCCAGGATGTGGCGTGCATCATCGTCGAGCCGGTCGCCGGCAACATGAATTGCGTGCCACCGGCCCCAGGCTTCCTCGAAGGCCTGCGGACCTTGTGCGACAAGCACGGCGTGGTGCTGATTTTCGACGAAGTGATGACCGGTTTCCGTGTTGCCCTCGGCGGCGCCCAGGCTCACTACGGCGTGACGCCAGACCTGACCACCTTCGGCAAGATCATCGGCGGCGGCATGCCGGTGGGTTGCTTCGGCGGCAAGCGCGAAATCATGTCGCGCATCGCCCCGCTGGGTCCGGTCTATCAAGCCGGTACATTGTCGGGTAACCCGCTGGCGATGGCGGCGGGCCTGACCACCTTGCGCCTGATCAGCCGCCCGGGCTTCCACGACGAACTGACCGACTACACCACTCGCCTGCTCGACGGCTTGCAAGTGCGTGCCGATGCGGCAGGCATTCCCTTCGTGACCACCCAGGCCGGCGGCATGTTCGGCCTGTACTTCAGTGGCGCCGACGACATCGTGACCTTCGATGACGTGATGGCCAGCGACGCAGCCTTGTTCGGCCGTTTCTTCCACCTGATGCTGGAAGGTGGCGTGTACCTGGCGCCAAGCGCATTCGAAGCCGGCTTCACCTCGATCGCCCACGGCGAAGCCGAGTTGAAACTGACCCTGGATGCCGCCGAGCGCGCATTTGCTGCACTGAAGTAACGCCGTAGCGCTGACGCTGGCCATCACCAGCGTCAGCTTTTGCCTACGCTCCTGCCCTTTTTCCTACTCATCTGCTAATAATCCCGAACAAAGTGGGCGATATATTTCCCGCGCAGCAGAAAAACGAGTAAAGACTTTGTAAGGTTGGCCCTGCTTATTTCATAATGCGCGCTTATTGGATCCCCTCGATGGGTCCGCGCGCCCCTCAGAGGTAAGTCGATTCCCATGAACCGCACCGGCCGCGCCCTTTCACTGGGCTGCCTGTTGCTCCTTCAGCCCCTGCTCGCGCTCGCACAAGCAGGCGGTAACTCGTTGTTAATCCCAGCGATGGGTCGCTGCACCCTCAATACCCAGCCGCAAGACCTGGCCCAGGCACTTGCCGCCTGCCAGAAAGCGTCGGATGAAGGGGATGCTCAAGCGCAATACGAGTTGGGTGAGTTCTACTACGACGGTAAAAACGCGCCACGCGATCTCAATAAAGCCTTGAGCTACTTCGAAAAGGCCTCGCTGCAAGGCCACGCCCAGGCCCAATTCAAACTCGGTACCATGTTCTTTCATGGCGAAGGCGTACCGGCCAATAACATTCAGGCGTATATCGTGCTGAAGATGGCCGCGGTCAACGGCGCGGAAGAAGCGCTCGACACCGCCGACGAAGTCGCCGAACAAATGCCCCGCCAGGAACTGGAAGTCGCCACCCAGGTGCTGGGGCAAATTTTCCGTAAATACCTGATGGAATTGCAGAGCGCCGATGGGCGTACGCCGTTCGCGCCGCTTCCCTGATTTCTGTATTGATCTGTCTGACCCCTTCGCGAGCAAGCCCGCTCCCACATTCAATCTCTTCACTGGAGATCCATTGTGGGAGCGGGCTTGCTCGCGAAGGGGGCGACTCGGTCTTGAGGCCTACTTCTCAGGCATCGGCACCGGAAACGGCATCACATTGCCGACCGTGCCGCGGGCTTCGCTGATTTTCGGTGTGCCCAGGCGCTCGACCTCGTCGATGCGCACGATCGAATGCATCGGCACGAAACTGCGCACGACCCCTTCGAACTGGGCCTTGAGCTTCTCTTCGCTCGGGTCGACGACTACCTGTGTGCGCTCGCCAAAGACGAACTCTTCCACTTCCAGGAAGCCCCACAGATCGCTCTGATAGATCTGCTTGGCGTACATTTCGAACACCTGGCCCTGGTTGAGGAAAATCACCTTGTAGATTGGAGCTTCACGTTTGGTCATGGCAGGCGAAACACATCGGGGATAAAAATGAGGGCGCGAACTATAGCATAGCCGCCGGACGCGCAGCGGTAGGAACCTGAGTGCATGTTCCCTATAATGCGCGGTTCTTTGAATCACGTGATGACCCTGTCCATGGCCAAGAAGCTTTACATCGAAACCCACGGTTGCCAGATGAACGAGTACGACAGCTCGCGCATGGTCGATCTGCTGGGCGAACACCAGGCCCTGGAAGTCACCGCGCGCGCTGAAGACGCCGACGTGATTCTGCTCAACACCTGCTCGATCCGCGAGCGCGCCCAGGACCGCGTCTATTCCCAGCTGGGCCGCTGGCGCGAACTGAAGCTGGCCAACCCGGACATGGTGATCGCCGTCGGTGGCTGCGTGGCCAGCCAGGAAGGCGCCGCCATTCGCGATCGCGCGCCGTACGTCGACGTGGTGTTCGGCCCGCAGACGCTGCACCGCCTGCCGGAAATGATCGACGCCGCACGCATCAGCAAGCTGCCGCAAGTCGACGTCTCGTTCCCCGAAATCGAAAAATTCGACCATTTGCCCGAGCCGCGCATCGACGGCCCGAGCGCCTACGTGTCGGTGATGGAAGGTTGCAGCAAATACTGCACGTTCTGCGTGGTGCCCTACACCCGCGGTGAAGAGGTCAGCCGGCCGTTCGACGACGTGATTGCCGAAATCATTCACCTGGCCGAACACGGCGTACGCGAAGTGACGCTGCTCGGGCAGAACGTCAACGGCTATCGCGGCAAGACCCACGACGGTCGCCTGGCGGATCTGGCCGAACTGATCCGCGTGGTCGCCGCGGTCGATGGCATCGACCGCATCCGCTACACCACCTCGCACCCGCTGGAATTCTCCGACAGCCTGATCCAGGCCCACGCCGACGTGCCGGAACTGGTGAAACACCTGCACCTGCCGGTGCAATCGGGCTCGGACCGAATCCTCGCGGCGATGAAACGCAACCACACGGCGCTGGAATACAAATCCAAACTGCGCAAGCTACGCGCCGCCGTGCCGGGAATCTGCATCAGTTCGGACTTCATCGTCGGCTTCCCCGGCGAGACTGAAAAAGACTTCGAACAGACCATGAAGCTGATCCAGGACGTCGGCTTCGACTTCTCCTACTCCTTCGTCTACAGCCAGCGCCCGGGTACACCCGCCGCCGACCTGGCCGATGAGACGCCGGAAGAGCTGAAGAAAGAGCGCCTCAACGCCCTGCAACATCGCCTGAACCAGCAAGGTTTCGAGATCAGCCGACAGATGGTCGGTTCGATTCAGCGGATTCTTGTAACCGATTATTCCAAGAAAGACCCCGGCGAGCTGCAAGGCCGGACCGAGAATAACCGTATCGTCAACTTCCGCTGCGACAATCCGACCCTCATCGGCCAGTTCGCGGACGTGCACATCGACGCCGCACAGCCACACTCGCTGCGGGGCTCGCTGATTCAATAACACCGAAGATCCCTGTGGGAGCGGGCTTGCTCGCGAAGACGGCGTGTCAGTCGACATTAACGGCGCTGACAGACCGCATTCGCGAGCAAGCCCGCTCTCACAGGTACAGCGCCAGAGGCGAGAATCGGGTTGCCTTATTTAAGAGCTTTCGCACCCGCGCCACTGGCGCTATCCTTGAATCATTCCAATTGCCCCAGGGCGGCTAAATACGACCTTGAACGCACCCATCGAACCACATCGTTTCATCCTCGAGCCCTTTGAGGCTCGCCGCTTCGCCAATCTGTGCGGGCAATTCGACGAGCATTTGCGCTTGATCGAACAGCGCCTGACCATCGAGATCCGCAACCGCGGAAACCAGTTCGAGCTGATCGGCGAGCCAAAACACACCACCTCCGCGGAAAATCTCCTGCGCCGCCTGTACCGGGAAACCAAGGGTACCGAGCTGTCACCGGACTTGGTGCACCTGTTCCTGCAGGAATCCGCCGTCGAAGAGCTGGATAACCACTCGCCTGCCGAAGCCTCCGTCGCCCTGCGCACCAAGAAAGGCATGATTCGCCCTCGCGGCTTGAATCAATTGCGCTATGTGAAGGAAATCCTCGGTAACGACATCAACTTCGGCATTGGCCCGGCCGGTACCGGCAAGACCTACCTGGCCGTCGCCTGTGCGGTAGATGCGCTGGAACGCGAGCAGATCCGCCGCATCCTGCTGGTGCGCCCGGCGGTCGAAGCGGGTGAAAAACTCGGCTTCCTGCCGGGTGACCTGTCGCAGAAAATCGACCCGTACCTGCGCCCGCTCTACGACGCGCTGTATGAAATGCTCGGTTTCGAATACGTCGCCAAGCTGATCGAGCGCCAGGTGATCGAAGTCGCGCCACTGGCCTACATGCGTGGCCGGACGCTGAACAACAGCTTCATCATCCTCGACGAAAGCCAGAACACCACGGTCGAACAGATGAAAATGTTCCTGACCCGGATCGGCTTCGGCTCCACGGCCGTCATCACCGGTGACATCACCCAGGTCGACCTGCCTCGCGGCACCAAGTCCGGGCTGCACCATGTGATCGAAGTCTTGAAGGATGTGCCGGGCATCAGCTTCACCCACTTCCAGCCCAAGGACGTTGTGCGCCATCCATTGGTGCAGCGGATTGTCGAAGCCTACGAGCGCTTCGAAACCAAAGCGGCCGATGATGCCGCCGCCAGGGACAGCCGACGCGATGCTTGAGCTTGACCTGCAAATCGCGACCCAAGCGCCCGCCCCCAGCGAAGCCGAGTTCCGCCAATGGTGCGAACTGGCCCTGCGCCAGCGCACCGCAGACTCGGAAATGACCATTCGCCTGGTCGACGAAGCCGAAGGCCGCGAACTGAACAACACCTGGCGGCACAAGGATTACGCCACCAACGTCCTGTCGTTCCCCGCCGATGTGCCGGACGAGTTTCTCGACATCCCGCTGCTGGGCGACCTGGTGATCTGCGTGGCGGTGGTCGAGCGCGAAGCCACCGAGCAGGGCAAGGAACTCAAGGCCCACTGGGCGCATCTGGTGATCCACGGCTGCTTGCATCTGCTTGGTTACGACCATATTGAAGATGACGAAGCCGAAGAGATGGAAGCACTGGAACGAACGTTGCTTGCAGAACTGGGCTATCGCGATCCGTACGCGGACGACGAAATCGAAGTACCCCCTACCGAAACAACAAAGGATTCAGAGTAATCGCTATGAGCGAAGATCGATCGAGCAACGGGCAGAAGTCTTGGCTGGGTAAGCTCACCCAGGCTTTTGCCCACGAGCCGAAGAACCGCCAGGAGCTGCTGGAGCTGCTGCGCGATGCACACCAGAACAAACTGCTGGACAGCGAAGCGCTGGCCATCGTCGAAGGCGCTATCCAGGTGGCCGACCTGCAGGTACGGGACATCATGGTCCCGCGCTCGCAGATGGTCAGCATCAAGGCGACCCAGACACCTCGCGAGTTCCTGCCTGCCGTGGTCGATTCGGCCCACTCCCGCTACCCGGTGATCGGCGAAAGCCACGATGACGTGATGGGCGTGTTGCTGGCCAAGGACTTGCTGCCGTTGATCCTCAGGGAGAACGGCGACAGTTTCAACATCAAGGACCTGCTGCGCCCGGCCACGTTCGTGCCGGAGTCCAAGCGCCTGAACGTACTGCTGCGTGAGTTCCGCGCCAACCACAACCACATGGCCATCGTCATTGACGAATACGGCGGCGTGGCGGGCCTGGTGACCATCGAAGACGTGCTGGAACAGATCGTCGGCGACATCGAAGACGAGCACGACGTCGAAGAAGACAGCTACATCAAGCCACTGCCCAGCGGCGACTTCCTGATCAAGGCCCTGACGCCGATCGAGAACTTCAACGAGTTCTTCGACAGCGAATTTTCCGACGACGAATTCGACACCGTGGGCGGCCTGGTGATGAGCGCGTTCGGGCACTTGCCAAAACGCAACGAAATCACTGAAATCGGCGCCTATCGCTTCCGCATCCTGAACGCCGACAGTCGGCGGATTCACTTGCTGCGACTGACACCTATCGCCCGGTAAAACCTAAGGATTGAAATGCGCTGGACAACCCGCCCCGGCTGGCCCGGTAACCTGCTGGCCGTGGCGGCCGGTGCAATCACCACCCTGGCCCTGGCGCCGTTCGATATCTGGCCACTGGCACTGCTGGCGGTCGGGCTGTTCTATGCCGGCTTGCGCGAACTGAATCCACGCCAGGCCCTGGGGCGTGGCTGGTGTTTCGGCTTCGGCCTGTTTGGCGCCGGCACCAGTTGGATCTACTACAGCATTCATCACTTCGGTGGCGCGTCGGTGCTGCTGGCCGGCTTCCTGATGCTGATCTTCACGGCGGCGATTGCCTGGTTCTTCGCCCTGCCCGCCTGGATTTGGGCGCGCTGGTTGCGGCGCAATGAAGCACCACTGGCAGACACCCTGGCCTTCGCGGCGCTGTGGGTCGGCCAGGAAGCGTTTCGTGGCTGGTTCCTGACCGGTTTCCCATGGCTCTACTCTGGCTACAGCCAGCTTGACGGCCCCCTGGCCGGCCTCGCGCCGGTTGGCGGAATGTGGCTGATATCCTTCACCCTGGCCCTGACGGCTGCATTGATCTACAACGCCGTGCGCCTGGTGCGCACGGGACGCAAAGGCTTCATCGCCGTGGGCGTTGTGCTGCTGGCAGGCCCGTGGGTGGCCGGCCTGGCGCTCAAGCACCACGCCTGGACCAGCCCGTCGGGCGCCCCCCTGAGTGTCGCGGCGCTCCAGGGCAACATCGAACAGAGCATGAAGTGGGATCCGGCGCAGCTCAACGCGCAATTGGAGCTGTACCGCGACATGAGCTTCAGTTCGAAACGGGTCGACTTGCTGATCTGGCCGGAAACCGCGGTCCCGGTGCTCAAGGAATCTGCCCAGGGCTACCTGGACATGATGGGGAAATTCGCCGCCGAGCGCGATTCAGCCATGATCACCGGCGTACCGATCCGCGAAGTCGTCCACCAGCAGAAGCGTTTCTACAACGGAATTACCGTGGTGGGCGAAGGCGACGGCACCTACCTCAAACAAAAGCTGGTGCCGTTTGGCGAATACGTGCCGTTGCAGGATGTGCTGCGCGGCTTGATTGCATTCTTCGACCTGCCCATGTCGGACTTTGCCCGCGGCCCTTCCGACCAGGCCATGTTGCAAGCCAAGGGTTACCAGATTGCGCCGTTCATCTGCTACGAAGTGGTGTACCCGGAGTTCGCCGCCGGCCTTGCCGCGCAAAGCGACCTGCTGCTGACCATCAGCAACGACACCTGGTTCGGCACCTCCATCGGCCCGCTGCAGCACTTGCAGATGGCGCAGATGCGCGCGCTCGAGGCGGGCCGCTGGATGATCCGCGCGACCAACAATGGCGTGACCGGCCTGATCAACCCGTTTGGCCAGATCACCACGCAGATCCCGCAGTTCGAACGCGGCATCCTGTACGGCGAAGTGGTGCCAATGCACAACCTCACACCGTACCTGCAATGGCGGTCGTGGCCATTGATCATTGTTTGTGTGCTGTTGTTTGGCTGGGCGTTGATTGCCAGCCGGATGGCCAAGACCGTCTGAAGATTTGTGTCGCCTGCAAAAGATCGCAGCCTGCGGCAGCTCCTACAGGGGATTGCATTCCAATTGTAGGAGCTGCCGAAGGCTGCGATCTTTTGCTTTTCAGCGGTAGAAAAGCCTATAAGCGATCTGCCCCACTGCCTCATTCAACAACTGCCCGCTGCGCCAGATGGCCTTGAATTCCGGCATCCAGCCGCCCAGCGGCTCGGCGTTGTTCACGCCCAGGAATCCGACTGGTGCCGGCACCACTTCAAACCCGGCCTTCTGGAAACTCCAGACCGCGCGCGGCATGTGCCAGGCCTGGGTGACCACCACCACGCGCTTGATGCCCTCAGGCAACAGGACTTCGGCGCTGAATGTCGCGTTTTCCCAGGTGGTTCGGCTTTGCCCTTCCTGCCACCGCACAGCCACGCCAAAATCATCGCGCATTGAGTCAGCCATCATTTTGGCTTCGGTGGGCGGCGAGCCGTAATGCAAGCCACCACTGGTCAGGATCGGCAAGCCCGAGGCCTTTGCCAGGCGAGCGGCATAGCGTTCTCGCTCCAGGGCCATTCCGGTGGGTTGATCACTGCCCCAGGCCAGGTCACTCCGTTCGCGCCCGGCCCCCAGCACCACGATCGCATCGGCGCGCTGGGCCAGGGTTGCCCACTCGTCGCGAGGCAAAGGGGCTTCACGCTCAAGGAGCCCGGCGCCCCATTGCACCATCACCGGCAGGCTCATCAACCAGAACCCGCCCACGCCCAGCGCAAAACACCATCCGGCAAGGCGCGGTCTTGAGCGGCGCCACCACCAGGCGAGCACCAGCAACAGGATAAGGACGCCGGGCGGCATCAGAAGGTGTTTCACGAAATAGCGAAAAGGCATCGGGCATCTCCTTAAAGATGCCCGAAGCCTAAGTGGGTTGACGCAATGCGACAATAAATACGGAAGGACTATGCTTCAGAAAACCGTGGAGCATGGCTCTATGCCTTACTTGAACTGCAGGGACCGGACCTTTACCGCGTCTCTGCCAGGTATTTTGTCCTTGAGCCAGATGATCTTGGCCGAACGTGGTGCATCGAGTTGCTTCACTGCTTCAGACAAGCATCCCTGCGTTTCACGCTCACTGCGATCGAGGTACGCCTTGACCAGTGCAAACTCTGCGGGGCTCAAGCCACGCAACTCCAGTTCCAAAGGGCGTTCATCGCGCAGCCGACCAGCTGTTTTGGCTGCATCAAGGGCCATGCCCAAACGATCGATCAGTCTTTCGTACAACTCCGGTTTTGTAGCTTTTTGCCGTGACTCAACCATCCCTCACCTCATTGGAAGATAAGACCTACTCCCCATTTAGAGCTTAGCTTCCATCGACAAACCGGCTGGACGCCGCGACCAACGGCCCTCGCAGCGGTTTTTGCGAGACGCGCGGCAGTAATCAGGGTTTCCCTCGATAGAGTGCGGTCATGTATGCTACGGCGCTTCCTGTAACTCCACTTCCAGCTCCTCTGGACACCGAAACGCCGAATTGGCGCACTCACCGTCCAAGGTCGCATTGAAGAGGATTAGGCCACCCCTATTCAGTTCAAAAGTAGCCATGCACGAACAATATCAGCCCCGTGAAATCGAAGCCGCCGCCCAGTCGTTCTGGGACGAGCAAAAGTCCTTTGAAGTCAGTGAACAGCCAGGCAAGGAGACCTACTACTGCCTGTCGATGTTCCCTTACCCCAGCGGCAAGCTACACATGGGGCACGTGCGCAACTACACCATCGGCGACGTGATCTCCCGCTACCAGCGCATGCTCGGCAAGAACGTCCTGCAACCCATGGGTTGGGACGCCTTCGGCATGCCGGCGGAAAACGCCGCGATGAAGAACAACGTAGCGCCCGCCAAGTGGACCTACGAGAACATCGCCTACATGAAGACCCAGCTGCGCAGCCTGGGCCTGGCGGTGGACTGGTCGCGCGAAGTGACCACCTGCAAGCCCGATTACTACCGCTGGGAACAATGGCTGTTCACTCGCCTGTTCGAAAAAGGTGTGATCTACAAGAAAAGCGGCACCGTGAACTGGGACCCGGTCGACCAGACCGTCCTGGCCAACGAGCAGGTGATCGACGGTCGCGGCTGGCGTTCCGGCGCGCTGATCGAAAAGCGCGAAATCCCGATGTACTACTTCAAGATCACCGCCTACGCGGATGAGCTGCTGGAGAGCCTCGACGAACTGACTGGCTGGCCTGAACAGGTCAAGACCATGCAGCGCAACTGGATCGGCAAATCCCGCGGCATGGAAGTGCAGTTCCCGTACAACGTCGACTCCATCGGCGAAGCCGGTGCACTGAAAGTCTTCACCACCCGTCCGGATACCCTGATGGGCGCGACCTATGTCGCCGTGGCTGCCGAGCACCACCTGGCCGCCCTCGCCGCCAAAAACAACCCGGAGTTGCAAGCGTTCATCGCCGAATGCAAGGGCGGTAGCGTCGCCGAAGCCGACGTCGCCACCCAGGAGAAAAAAGGCCTGCCGACCGGCCTGTTTGTCGAGCACCCTTTGACCGGTGAAAAACTGCCGGTATGGGTCGCCAACTACGTGTTGATGCACTACGGCGACGGCGCGGTGATGGCTGTTCCGGCCCACGACGAACGCGATTTCGAGTTCGCCCACAAGTACAACCTGCCGGTCAAATCCGTGGTGCGCACAAGCGCAGGTGACACCAACCCGGCGCCATGGCAAGACGCCTACGGTGAGTACGGCACGCTGATCAATTCCGGCGAGTTCGACGGCCTGGACTTCGCGGGTGCCTTCGACGCCATCGAAGTGGCGCTGATCAAGAAAGAACTGGGCGCCTCGCGCACCCAGTTCCGCCTGCGCGACTGGGGCATCAGCCGTCAGCGCTACTGGGGCTGCCCGATCCCGATCATCCACTGCAATACTTGCGGTGACGTGCCGGTGCCGGAAGATCAATTGCCTGTCGTGCTGCCGGAAGACGTCGTACCCGATGGCGCCGGTTCGCCACTGGCGCGCATGCCCGAGTTCTACGAGTGCAGCTGCCCGAAATGCGGCCAGCCTGCCAAGCGTGAAACCGACACCATGGACACCTTCGTCGAGTCCTCGTGGTACTACGCCCGCTACGCCTCGCCGCACTATGAAGGTGGCCTGGTAGAGAAATCGGCGGCCGACCACTGGTTGCCGGTGGACCAGTACATCGGCGGTATCGAACACGCGATCCTGCACCTGCTCTACGCGCGCTTCTTCCACAAGCTGATGCGCGACGAAGGCCTGGTGAGCTCCAACGAGCCGTTCAAGAACCTGCTGACCCAGGGCATGGTGATCGCCGAGACTTACTACCGTCGCGAAGCCAACGGTGCCTACACCTGGTTCAACCCGGCGGACGTCGAGCTCGAACGCGACAGCAAGGCCAAGGTCATCAGCGCCAAGCTGATCGCCGACGGTCTGCCGGTGGAAATCGGTGGCACCGAGAAGATGGCCAAGTCGAAGAACAACGGCGTTGACCCACAGTCGATGATCGACCAGTTCGGCGCCGACACCTGCCGTCTGTTCATGATGTTCGCCTCGCCACCTGACATGAGCGCGGAATGGTCCGACTCCGGGGTCGAAGGTTCGCACCGCTTCCTCAAGCGCGTCTGGCGCCTGGCTCAAACGCACGTCACCCAGGGCCTGCCGGGCAAACTGGACGTCGCCAGCCTGAACGACGAGCAGAAAGCCATTCGCCGTTCGATCCACCAGGCCATCAAGCAGGCCAGCCACGACGTCGGCCAGAACCACAAATTCAACACCGCCATCGCCCAGGTGATGACGCTGATGAACGTGCTGGAAAAAGCCGCACAAGGCACCGAACAGGACCGTGCGCTGGTTCAGGAAGGCCTGGAAACCGTGACCCTGCTGCTGGCGCCGATCACCCCGCACATCAGCCACGAGCTGTGGCATCGCCTGGGTCACGCCGACCCGGTGATCGACGCCGCCTGGCCGGTGCTGGACGAAAGCGCCCTGGTGCAGGACAGCCTGACGCTGGTCATCCAGGTCAACGGCAAGCTGCGCGGCCAGATAGAAATGCCCGCCAGCGCCAGTCGCGAAGACGTCGAAGCCGCCGCCCGGGCCAACGAGAACGTGCTGCGTTTCGTCGATGGTCTGACCATTCGCAAAGTGATCGTGGTGCCCGGAAAACTGGTCAACATCGTCGCCAGCTAATTGGATCAGGCGCCTGGCCATGCCAGGCGCCGAATAAAACCTTTCGGGCCGCTTGATTGGCCCACATGGTTTCAAGGGGAGCAACACAATGATCAAACGCAACTTGCTGGTGATAGGCCTCGCAGTCCTGTTGAGCGCCTGTGGCTTCCAGCTACGCGGCACCGGCACCACCGAACTGGCGATCAAGGAACTCGACCTGAGCGCCCGCGACGCCTACGGCGAAACCGTGACACAACTGCGCCAGTCGCTGGTCAGCAGCGGCGTCAACGTCTACAGCGGCGCCCCCTACAAACTCATCCTGACTGACCAGCAGGAATCCCAGCGCATCCTCAGCTACGCAGGCGCCGGTCGTACGGGCGAATATCAACTGAGCACGGTGCTCAGCTATGACATTCGCGGCCAGGGCAACCTGCCCCTGCTGAGCGACAAACTCGAAGTGCAGAAGGTGTTCATCCATGACGGCAACAACCTGGTAGGTTCCGACCAGGAAGCCAGCGATGCGCGCAGGGAAATGCGTCGCGAGCTGGTTCAACGCATGATGTTGCGCCTGCAGCAATTCACCCCGGCCCAGCTGGACCAGTTGCAGCAAACGGCGGCAGCCAAGGCCAAGGCGGAAGCCGCGGCGCTGGAAGCAGCGCAGAAGGCTGAAGCGGAAACACCGCGCCAGTCTCCCATCGAACTGCCTCGGCAGTAAGCCTTACGGGGCGCCCCGGCGCCCCGTTTGCCCCCTCTTATGAAGCTCGCCCCTGCCCAACTCGCCAAACACCTGCAAGGCGCCCTCGCGCCGGTCTACGTCGTCAGTGGCGATGACCCCTTGCTGTGCCAGGAAGCCGCCGACGCCATCCGCACCGCCGCGCGCCAACAAGGCTTCGACGAACGCCAGGTGTTCGCCGCCGACGCCAGTTTCGACTGGGGAACCTTGCTGCAAGCCGGCGCCAGCATGTCGCTGTTCGCTGAAAAACGCCTGCTGGAATTGCGCCTGCCTTCCGGAAAACCCGGCGATAAAGGTGCTGCCGCGCTCATTGAGTACTGCTCGCGACCAGCGGAAGACACGCTGCTGTTGATCAGCCTGCCGAAGCTTGATGGCAGCGCGCAGAAAACCAAATGGGGCAAGGCGCTGGTCGAAGGCCAACAGACCCAGTTCGTGCAGATCTGGC
The DNA here is from genome assembly GCF_949767605.1 of Pseudomonas sp. IT-P218. Classification (NCBI taxonomy): domain Bacteria; kingdom Pseudomonadati; phylum Pseudomonadota; class Gammaproteobacteria; order Pseudomonadales; family Pseudomonadaceae; genus Pseudomonas; species Pseudomonas sp. IT-P218. Next base: position 129,809 of record NZ_CATKQQ010000096.1, on the reverse strand, counting down.
CGGTGGATGCCAACCAGTTGCCCAGCTGGATCCGTCAGCGCCTGTCCCAGGCCGGGCTGTCCGCCAGCCAGGACGCCGTCGAGTTGATCGCCGCCCGGGTCGAGGGCAACTTGTTGGCCGCCGCCCAGGAAATCGAAAAGCTCAAGCTGATGGCCGAAGGCGGCCAGATCACCATCGAAACCGTACAGGCCGCGGTGGCCGACAGTGCACGCTTTGACGTTTTCGGCCTGACCGATGCCATTCTCAATGGCGAAGCCGCCCACGCGCTGCGGATGCTCGAAGGGCTTCGCGGTGAAGGCGTCGAGCCCCCGGTGATTCTCTGGGCCCTGGCCCGGGAACTGCGGCTGCTGGCCAACATTTCGTTGCAGTACAGCCAGGGCACGCCACTGGACAAGGCCTTCAGCCAGGCCAGACCGCCGGTCTGGGACAAGCGCAAACCACTGATGAGCAAGGCCCTGCAACGCTATTCGGCGCAACGCTGGGCGCAATTGCTGCTCGAAGCCCAGCGCATTGACGCGCAGATCAAGGGCCAGGCGGCGGGTTCGCCGTGGATGAGCTTGAGTCGCCTGACGTTGTTGATGGCTGGGCAGCGATTGGCGTTGCCTGCTGAATAAAATCAAAAGATCGCAGCCTCAAAAAACACACATGCATTTGCGCTATAGACAGCCGCCCAACTTCGGCCGATGATTTGCCCCGCAAAAACCCCTCACTTGCGAGCGCCCATCATGAGCAAAAAGCCGTCCAAACGCGGCCCCAACAAGGCCAAATCCATCATCGCCCAGCCATTGTTCCGCAGCCGACAGGAACGAGCCGGCAAGGGTAAAGGCAGCTACCGCCGCGAAGCCTTCCAGTCTGACAACTGGGAGGCTTCTTACTTTCTGGCGGCCTGAAAGGCAAGCAACCGCTCAACATGTTAAGGTCTATACCTGATTCGTTTTCCCTGGACCCGTGCATGCCCCTTTGTCTTTCCCGTCGTTGGCAGTTTCGCCAATTGATCGCTGCCTCCAGCCTCATCTTGCTAGTCGCCTGCGCGGAAAAACCCACCGCCGCCGACGCCCAGCCGATTCAGACTCTGCCTGTCGCCACCGCCCCGGCGGTCATTCCACCCGTGGTTCCAACCGGTGAAAATCTCGACATCCAGCCAACCCAGACCTTCGCCGAATGGCAGGCGGGTTTTCGCAAGGACGCCCTGGCCGCCGGCATCCGTGCCGACCTGTTCGACCGCGCCTTCGCCAATGTCAGCGTTGACCCGAGCGTGATCCGCGCCGACCGCAGCCAACCGGAATTCGCAAAACCGGTGTGGGAATACCTCGATGGCGCCCTGTCGCCGCTGCGGGTTCGCAAAGGCCAGGCATTGGTCGAGCAGTACGCCGGCATCCTGCAAAGTATCGAACAGCGCTACGGCGTCGACCGCCAGGCACTGGTCGCGGTATGGGGCATGGAAAGCAACTTCGGCCAGTTCCAGGGCAGCAAGTCGGTGATCAACTCACTGGCCACCCTCGCCTACGAAGGCCGCCGCCCCGGTTTCGCCCACGCGCAATTGATCGCCGCCCTGCAGATCCTCCAGCAAGGCGATATCGAACCCGAGAAAATGCTGGGCTCCTGGGCGGGCGCCATGGGCCAGACCCAGTTCATCCCGACCACCTACAACACCCACGCCGTGGACTTCGATGGCGACGGTCGACGCGATATCTGGGGCAGCGCCACCGACGCCCTGGCGTCGACCGCCCACTACCTGCAAAGCTCCGGCTGGCAAAAAGGCCAGCCGTGGGGCTTTGAAGTGCAGCTGCCGGGCAGTTTCAACTACATCCTCGCCGATGGCTCGATTCGCAAGAGCGTCGCCGAATGGCGGCAACTGGGCGTGGTGCTGCCCAACGGCGGCCAGTTCCCGGCTGGCTCCGAGCAACTGTCCGCGGCGCTACTGTTGCCGGCAGGCTATCGCGGCCCAGCCTTCCTGGTGCTCGACAACTTCCGCGCGATTCTCAAGTACAACAACTCGTCGTCCTACGCCCTGGCGGTGAGCCTGTTGGCTGAGCGCTTCAATGGCGCCGGGTTGATCAGCGGCACCTGGCCCAAGGATGACCTGCCCCTGAGCCGTACCGAGCGGATCGAACTGCAGAACCTGCTGAGTGCGCAGAACTACGACGCGGGCACTGCCGACGGCATCATCGGTGCCAATACCCGCAAGGCGATCCGCAGCGCCCAGCAGTCGTTTGGCTGGCCGGCGGATGGTTATCCGACGCACAAGTTGCTGGAAGGATTGCGTAGCCGCTGAAGGCTTTACCCACTGTTGTAGGAGCGAGCTTGCTCCGGGCGGCGTTCCGACGATGGACTCAAGGGCGCCGCGTTTAGCCAGTAAACACGCGTTATCGTTGACGTCCATCGCGAGCAAGCTCGCTCCTACACGGGGGGGGGGGGGCGAGGTTTAGCGTCTTACGACGTTTTGTTCCAGCGCCAGTTGCTGGTTACCCGCATCCAGTTTCACCAGCGCCCCCATCGGCAGCGTCAGGTTCGGATTGCAGTGCCCGCTGCGCCACCCGGACAGCACCGGGATGCACAACGGTTCCAGGGTCTGCTTCAGCAATCGATCCAGGGCCTGTGCCTCTACCCCCGCTATATCGCCCACCAGGACCCCACGCAGCTTGTGCAACACACCCGCCAGCCGCAGATGGGTCAGCAGTCGGTCGATGCGATACAGCGGCTCGTTGATGTCTTCGATAAACAGGATCACACCGGCGGCATCGATCTCGAAAGGCGTGCCCATGGTCGCGGCAATCATCGACAGGTTACCGCCTAGAAGGCGCCCATAAGCGACGCCCGGCACGATTGTCGTCAAGGGGCGGCCAACCGGATGGGCAAGCATCATACCGGCCCTGCACTGCCCTCTGAGCATGTTGAAGAACGAGGATTCGGTCGGCGGCAGCCGCTCGCCCAGCAGATCGGCGTTGAGCAACGGGCCGTGGAAGGTCACGAAACCCGCGTAGCGGCTGATCGCCAGATGCAGCGCGGTGATGTCGCTATAGCCGATGAATGGCTTGGCGTTTTGGCGCAGCAGCTGGAAATCGATGCGATCGAGCAACCGCGGGGTACCGTATCCGCCGCGCAGGCAAATGATCGCATCGACCTCGGGATCCATGAACGCGGCATGCAGGTCATTGAGTCGCACCTCGTCGCTGCCGGCCAGGTAGCCGTCCTTCTCGAACACCCCGGGGAAAATCCGCAGCGCATAACCGCGAGCACGCATCCAGGCGATGGCCTTCTTGGTGTCCAGCGCCGCCGGACCTGCAGGCGCGATAACAGCGATCAGCCCTTGCATCGGCAAGGCCGGTACAGGCGTGTGAGGAATGAGCGTCGGGTCAGGTCTTGCGTTCATCCATGGATCTCCCTGCGTGAAAGCATCAAGCACACATTAGTCAGGAACGCAGACAAACAGAAGCGGATCAAGCGTCTCGCAGTCGCAGGAAAAGACTGATGTGCCTGTGAGAAAGGCAAAAAAAGCCCGCAAGGCCGATTGAACGTTGCGGGCTGTTTGTTCATGGCCGAATCAGGACGACATCAACTCGGCCTTGACCAGCTTCGCCTGCTCGTCGGCGTGGTACGAAGAGCGTACCAGCGGGCCGGAAGCAACGTTCTTGAAGCCCATTTTGTAACCTTCCTCTGCGAACCAGGCAAAGGTATCCGGGTGCACGAAACGCTGCACCGGCAAGTGACTGCGCGACGGTTGCAGGTACTGGCCGAGGGTCAGCATGTCGATGTCGTGCTCGCGCATGCGCTTCATGACTTCGATGACTTCTTCGTCGGTTTCGCCCAGGCCCAGCATCAGGCCGGACTTGGTCGGAATGTGCGGCATCATCTGCTTGAAGCGTTGCAGCAGGGTCAGCGACCACTGGTAGTCCGAACCCGGACGCGCAGCCTTGTACAGGCGCGGCACGGTTTCCAGGTTGTGGTTGAACACATCCGGCGGCTCGGCGGCGGTGATTTGCAGGGCGATGTCCATGCGGCCACGGTAATCCGGAACCAGGGTTTCGAGCTGTACGTTCGGCGACAGCTTGCGGATTTCGCGGATGCAGTCGGCAAAGTGCTGGGCACCGCCGTCACGCAGGTCGTCGCGGTCGACCGAGGTGATCACCACGTACTTGAGTTTCAGGTCGGCGATGGCGATGGCCAGGCTTTGCGGCTCGTTGACGTCCAGTGGCTTCGGACGGCCGTGGCCGACGTCGCAGAACGGGCAACGACGGGTGCAGATGTCACCCATGATCATGAAGGTCGCGGTGCCACCGGAGAAGCACTCGCCCAGGTTCGGGCAGGACGCTTCTTCGCACACGCTGTGCAGCTTGTGTTTGCGCAGCAAGGCCTTGATGCGGTCGACTTCCGGAGAGACCGGGATGCGTACGCGAATCCAGTCAGGCTTCTTCGGCAGTTCGGTGGTCGGAATGATCTTTACCGGGATGCGTGCAACCTTCTCGGCGCCGCGCAGCTTGACGCCGGCTTCAACCTTGGCACGCGGGGCCGGGCGCTCGGTGACATCGAGCGTCGGGATCATGGTTTGCACTGCATCAGTAGTCATATCAGTCGATTCCGCCCGTGAGGGTCGTCTGCTCAGCATAGTCGAGGTGTTTGACGAGCTGCGCGCGCAGCCGGGCACTTACCTCGGCAAATTCAATCGATCCTGCGTGATCGCTCAGCTGGGTCATCGCCAGCCCGGCGTAGCCGCAGGGATTAATCCGTCGAAACGGTTCCAGGTTCATGTCCACGTTCAGGGCCAGGCCATGAAAGGAACAACCGTGGCGGATCCGCAGACCCAGGGAAGCGATTTTCGCGCCATCGACGTACACGCCCGGCGCATCCGGCTTGGCCGCGGCGGTCACGCCGTAACTGGCGAGCAGTTCGATCAGGCATGCCTCCATGCGACTCACCAGGTCGCGTACGCCGAAACCCAGCTTGCGTACGTCCAGCAACAGGTAGGCCACCAGTTGCCCGGGCCCGTGATACGTCACCTGGCCACCGCGATCGACCTGCACCACCGGGATATCGCCCGGCAGCAGCAAGTGCTCGGCCTTGCCGGCCTGGCCCTGGGTGAAGACCGGCGGGTGTTCGACCAGCCAGATCTCGTCGGCGGCATCGCTGCCGCGTTCGTTGGTGAAGCGCTGCATGGCATGCCAGACCGGCTCGTAAGCCATCTGGCCAAGCTCGCGAAAACCCACCGCGGCGGACATCACAGCACCATGTGCACGAAACCGGTGGCTCGCAGTTCGCTGTTGATGTTGTACAGCTGGTCCTGGTCGGTCGCGACGATGTGCAACTGGATGGTGGTGTATTTGCCGTTGGTGCTCTGGCGCTCATCCACGCGGTCATGGTTGATCGTCGCGTGTTTCTTGACGATCTCGATGATCTTGTCCTTGTTGCCCACACCAGTATCGCTGATCACCTTAACCGGGTAATCAACGTTGGGGAATTCGATCTTGGGCGCCTTTACTTCGGTATCGGTCATGGCGTAACGGCCTCGTAAGCGTAAGCCGTGGCGACGGGCATAGCCCCACGCCGGATCAGCGCGGGGGCCATGCTGGTGCACACTATCAGTTGAACAAGCCGTAGAAGAATAGACGGATGCTATCCCACATGCGACGGAAGATACCACCCTCTTCGACGCCATCCAGAGCGATCAGGTCGGCGCTGTGCACCACCTTGTCTTCCAGTTTGACTTCGACTTTGCCGATCACGTCGCCCTTGGCGATTGGCGCAACCAGCTGCGGGTTCATGGTCATGCTGGCGGCGAGCTTTTTCAGCTGGCCTTTTGGCAGGGTCATGGTCAGGTCTTGAGCCAGGCCTGCCTTGATCTGGTTGGTGGCGCCTTTCCAGACCGGAGCCTGGGCCAGTTCGGTGCCCTTCTGATAGAAGGTCTGGGTTTCGAAGAAGCGGAAACCGTAGGTCAGCAGCTTCTGGGTTTCGGCGGCGCGAGCCACTTCGCTGTTGGTGCCGAACACCACGGCGATCAGGCGCATGCCATCACGTACGGCCGAAGACACCATGCAGTAGCCGGCTTCGTCGGTGTGACCGGTTTTCAGACCGTCAACGGTCTTGTCACGCCACAGCAGCAGGTTGCGGTTCGGTTGCTTGATGCCGTTCCAGAAGAACTCTTTCTGCGAGTAGATCGCATAGTGAGCCGGGTCTTCGTGGATGATCGCGCGGGCCAGCACGGCCATGTCGTGCGCCGACGAGTAGTGCTCGGGGTTCGGCAGGCCGGTCGGGTTCATGAAGTGGCTGTTGGTCATGCCCAGGTCAGCCACGGTCTTGTTCATCATGTCGGCGAACGCGTCTTCACTGCCGGCGATGTGCTCGGACAGCGCAACGCTGGCGTCGTTACCCGACTGGATGATGATGCCGTGCAGCAGGTCGCTGACAGTTACCTGCGAGCCGACCTTGATGAACATCCGCGAGCCGCCGGTACGCCAGGCGTTTTCGCTGACGGTCACCGGATCGTTTTCACCGATCTGGCCGCGACGGATTTCGAGGGTCGCGATGTACGCGGTCATCAGCTTGGTCAGGCTGGCTGGCGGCAGACGCTGGTCACCATTGTTTTCGACCAGCACGTTGCCGCTGCTGGCGTCCATGAGCACGTAGGCCTTGGCGGCCAGTTGCGGTGGCGACGGCATCATCTCGACCGCGAATGCGGCAGGCGAGAGGAGCAGCGGGACTAGAAGGCACAGGCGTTTGGCAAAGGTGGTGATGTTCATCCGTCTCTCGAAATCGCTAATGGAAACTTGCCCGAGGGCAAAACTATTCAGACAGCCTTCTAACGGGCCGTCGCGTGTTCAGCTGCTCACTCAGTAACCCTTGCCGGGCTTTTGTTCTTCAACGAGCCAACAACCTGGTTCACCCCCCAAAACCGCAGATGAACCGTCAATCAAGTTCTACGTATTACTCAGTGGCTTACTCGGTCACTACGCTCGGCGAACCGAGATTAGCCAAGCGCACACTGTTCTGCACTTGCTGGATTTCACCCGGCGAACCGATCGGCCCCAGGCGCACCCGATGCAGTGTCTGTTGATTGCGCACGATCGAGCTGATGAACACCGGAGCGCTCACCATCCCGCTGAGCTTGGACCTCAGCAGTTCGGCAGCGTCCGGGTTGGCGAACGCGCCCACCTGCAGATACTGGCCAGACGCTGATGCAGAAGCGTTTTTTTTTGCATCCACTTGTACCGGGACAACGGCGGCGGCGTGTTGCTGCGGCGGTGGCGTCCATTGCTCGACGGTACCGGCCGAGGCCGTGATTACCGGGGCGCTATTCTGCGCGACTTTCGGCTCATTGAGCATCAATGGCGCCGGACGGCCTTTGGCGGCCCACCATTGCTGCGGGTCGATGCCTTCGACCTTGACCCGCGCGGTGCCGGTTTCGGCGTAACCGAGCTTCTTCGCAGCCGCATAGGACAAGTCGATGATCCGGTCCGAATAGAACGGCCCGCGATCGTTGACACGCAGGATCACGCTCTTGTTGTTGTCCAGGTTGGTCACCCGGACGTAACTTGGCAGTGGCAATGTCTTGTGCGCGGCACTCATGCCGTACAGGTCATAGACTTCGCCGTTGGCGGTGTTCTGACCGTGGAATTTGGTGCCGTACCAGGACGCCGTACCCGACTGCACGTAGGTCTTGGACTCTTGCAACGGGAAGTAAGTCTTGCCCAGCACCGTGTACGGGTTGGCCTTGTATGGGCCGGTGTGCAGGGTTGGCGTGGCGTCCGGGATGCGGGAAACGTCGACGTCCCACCATGGCGCGCCATCCTTGTGGGCACGGTTGATGTCCAGCCCCGGCGTCGAGCGCACGGCGGTGGTAGTCTTCTGCGCCGGCGCGCGGCTGGTAGAACAACTGGCAACCAGCACTGCCAACGCGGCAAATGCCATCAGCTTCAGGGGTTTATTCATAGGCAATGCCCGCATTACTTGACGCCCCGTGCTTGGACCAGCTGTTCAGACAGTTGATGTACGGCCATGGCGTACATCACGCTGCGGTTATATCGCGTGATCGCGTAAAAATTCTTCAGGCCCATCCAGTATTCAGGGCCATTGTCGCCTTCCAGGCGGAATGCGGTAACCGGCATATCATCGCGCAGCGCATCATGACTTGACCAGCCCAGGGCCCGCAACTCTCCAACGGTTTTAGTCGGCTCGATACCGGCGGTCAAACCATCGTCCACCTGTTCGCCGCGCACGTCGGCGCGGCTGACCACCGGCTCGCCGGCAACCCAGCCGTGGCGCTTGAAATAGCTGGCGACGCTGCCAATGGCATCGTCCGGGTTGTTCCAGATATTGATGTGGCCGTCTCCGTCGAAGTCCACCGCATAGGCGCGAAAGCTGCTCGGCATGAACTGCGGCAAGCCCATGGCGCCGGCGTAGGAGCCCTTGAGGGTCAGTGGGTCGACCTGCTCTTCCCGGGCCAGCAGCAGGAACTCACGCAATTCCTTGCGGAAAAATTCGGCACGGGGAGGATAGTCGAAACCGAGGGTCGACAAGGCATCAATTACCCGGAAATTGCCGGTATTGCGGCCAAAAAAGGTCTCAACACCGATAATCGAGACGATCACCTGCGCCGGTACGCCGTATTCCTGCTCGGCACGGGCCAGCACGGCCTCATGCTGACGCCAGAAGTCGACGCCACGGGCAATCCGCGCATCGGTAATGAACATCGGCCGGTATTCGTTCCACTGCTTGACCCGTTCGGCCGGTTTCGAAATGGCATCCAGGATCGACTGCTTGCGCTGCGCCTCGCGGAACACGCCCATCAGTTGCTCACCGGCGAAACCATAGTCGCGGGTCATCTCACCGACGAACTCGGCCACTTGTGGCGAGCCGTCGTAATCGCCGGCCAACGCTTGTTGCGCAGTGCCAAGGATGCTTACCAGGCCGACCCATGGCGCGTATCGAGTCGCCCAGCCACGCATTGCTTGCATTGAACTCTTCACCTTATTCAAACCTGCGCGATCCACTTGCGATGGGTATGGATCGACATCAAAACCCCAAACGCTGACAGCAGCGTCACCAGCGAAGTTCCTCCGTAGCTAATGAACGGCAACGGCACCCCCACCACCGGCAACAGGCCGCTGACCATACCGATATTGACGAAAACATACACAAAAAATGTCATGGTCAAGGCACCCGCCAGCAATTTGCCGAACAAGGTCTGCGCCTGGGCGGTAATCACCAGCCCGCGACCGATCAACAGCAGGTAGATCAGCAGCAGCGCGCAAATGCCCACCAGGCCGAACTCCTCCCCCAATACCGCGATGATGAAGTCGGTGTGGCTTTCCGGAAGGAAATCCAGGTGTGACTGGGTGCCCAGCAACCAGCCCTTGCCGAACACGCCGCCGGAACCGATCGCGGCCTTGGACTGAATGATGTTCCAGCCGGTACCCAACGGATCGCTTTCAGGGTCGAGGAAGGTCAGGATCCGCTGTTTCTGGTAGTCGTGCATGATGAAGAACCACATGGCGATCGCCACGGGCACGGCGGCCGCCAGCACACTGACAATCCAGCGCCAGCGCAGCCCCCCCATGAACAGCACGAAGGCGCCGCCGGCCAGGATCAGCAGCGAGGTGCCGAGATCCGGTTGGCGCACGATGAGAATGAACGGGATGCCGATCAGCATCAGGCTGATGCCGACATGCTTGAGCTGCGGCGGCAAGGTGCGCTTGGACAGGTACCAGGCAATGGTCGCCGGCATCAGGATCTTCATGAATTCCGAAGGCTGGAAGCGTATGACGCCGGGAATATTGATCCAGCGCGTGGCGCCCATGGCGTTGTGGCCCATGACATCAACCACGACCAGCAAAAGCACGCCGATCACATAACCGACCGGCACCCAGCGCGCCATGAAACGCGGTTCGAACTGAGCGATAACGATCATCGACACCAGGCCGATGCCGAACGACGTCGCCTGCTTGGCCAGCAAATCCCAGCTCTTGCCACTGGCCGAATACAGCACGAACAGGCTGCCGGCAGCCAGGGTCAGCAGCAGGATCAGTAGCGGGCCGTCGATGTGCAGGCGCTGCAGCAGCGTTGCACGACGACGCATCACATCCTCGCTGGAGAGCATGCGATCAAAATTATTCATCACGGGCGGTTGCCTCTGCACTGATTGGGGCGGCGTATTCGGGCTTCAGGCGGCCGTCCTGGCCCAGCAGCCAGGCGTCCATGACTTGACGCACCACCGGCGCGGCCACGCCGGAGCCGGATTCACCGTTCTCGACCATCACCGACACCACGATCTTCGGATCGTCGGCCGGGGCGAAACCAACGAACAGGGCGTGGTCGCGATGACGCTCCTGGACCTTGGAACGGTCGTACTTCTCGCCTTGCTTGATCGCCACCACCTGGGCGGTACCACTCTTGCCGGCAATCCGGTACTGCGCACCGATCGAGGCCTTGCGCGCGGTGCCCCGGGCGCCGTGCATGACCTGCTGCATGCCATGGTTGACCCGCGTCCAGTCCGACGGATCGCGCAGGATGATGTCCGGCATCGGGTTCTCGTCCACCGGCTTCTCGCCTTCGATGGTCTTGGCCAGGTGCGGACGGTTCCACACGCCTTTGTTGGCCACCAGTGCCGTGGCCTGGGCCAGCTGCAATGGCGTCGACTGCATGTAGCCCTGGCCGATCCCCAGGATCAGCGTTTCCCCCGGGAACCACGCCTGTCGGCGGGTCGCTCGCTTCCATTCGCGGGTCGGCATCAGCCCCGGCGATTCTTCGAACATGTCCAGGGAGACCTTCTGGCCAATGCCGAACTTGGTCATGTACGCCGACAACCGATCGATCCCCAGCTTGTGGGCCAGGTCATAGAAGTAGGTATCGTTGGACCGCATGATCGCCGTATCCAGGTCGACAAAGCCGTCGCCGGTACGGTTCCAGTTGCGGTATTTGTGATCGTAGTTGGGCAGCATGTAGTAACCCGGGTCGAACACCCGGGATGACGCGGTCACCACGCCCGCGTCCAGCCCCGCGATCGCTACCGCCGGCTTGATGGTCGAACCCGGCGGATAAAGGCCACGCAGGACACGATTGAACAGCGGCCTGTCGATGGAGTCGCGCAGCTCGGAATAGGCCTTGAAACTGATGCCGGTGACGAACAGGTTCGGGTCGAAGCTCGGCTGGCTGACCATCGCCAGCACCTCGCCGGTTTTCGGGTCCAGCGCCACCACCGCGCCACGACGCCCGCCAAGCGCGGCTTCAGCGGCTTCCTGCAACTTGATATCCATGCTCAGGACGATGTCCTTGCCGGAAATCGGTTCGGTACGCTTGAGCACCCGCAATACGCGTCCGCGGGCGTTGGTCTCGACTTCCTCGTAACCCACCTGGCCGTGCAGTTCCGGCTCGTAGAAACGTTCGATGCCGGTTTTGCCGATGTGATGGGTGCCGCTGTAATTGACCGGATCGAGCGACTTCAACTCTTTCTCGTTGATCCGCCCCATGTAACCCACCGAGTGGGCAAAGTGCGCACCCTGCGGATAGTGACGGACCAGTTGCGCGACCACTTCCACCCCGGGCAGGCGGAATTGATTAACGGCAATGCGGGCGATCTGCTCTTCGGTCAGTTCAAACAGGATCGGCACCGGCTCGAACGGCCGTCGCCCCTGGCGCATGCGCTTCTCGAAAATCACCCGATCCTCGGGCGTCAGCTCCAGCACTTCGACGATCACATCGAGCACTTGCTGCCAATCGCCAGAGCGCTCGCGGGTCATGCTCAGGCTGAAGCTGGGTCGGTTGTCGGCAATCACCACGCCGTTGCGGTCGAAAATCAAGCCGCGGGTCGGCGGAATCGGCTGCACATGGACGCGGTTGTTTTCCGACAGGGTCGAGTGGTATTCGTACTGGATGACCTGCAGGAAATACAGGCGCGCGATCAGCACCCCAATGAGCAGCACCACTGCAATGGCACCGAACACGACGCGGCCACGCACCAGACGGGCGTCTTTTTCGTGGTCCTTGATGCGGATCGGTTGGGACATGAGGGCGCAACTACTTGTGGTAAGGGTGACCGGACAGCACTGTCCAGGCACGATACAGCTGCTCGCCGATGAGGATGCGCACCAGCGGGTGCGGCAACGTCAGCGGTGATAGCGACCAGCGCTGATCGGCACGGGCGCAGACTTCCGGTGCCAGCCCTTCGGGGCCGCCAACCATGAAGTTGACCGTGCGCGAGTCCAGCCGCCAGCGATCGAGCTCGACCGCCAGCTGCTCGGTGCTCCAGGGCTTGCCGTGGACTTCGAGGGTGACAACGCGCTCGTTTGGCCCGACCTTGGCCAGCATGGCTTCGCCTTCCTGACGGATGAAGCGCGCCACGTCGGCGTTCTTGCCACGGGTATTGAGCGGTATTTCCACCAGTTCCAGCGCCAATTCGGACGGAAGACGCTTGGCATATTCATGCCAGCCTTCTTCCACCCACTTGGGCATGCGGGAACCGACGGCGATCAGTCGCAGTCGCACAGCCGTTCCTTATTCCTGGTCTTTGTTGAGCTTGGTGAAATGCTCATGACCGACTTCAGGGCTGTGGTGTTTGCCATCAGCGGCACGGCTCTGCTCGGCACCTTTCCACAGGCGCTCCAGGTCGTAGAACTGGCGGGCATTGGAGGTCATCATGTGAACGATCACGTCGTCCATGTCCAACAGCACCCAGTCGCTGTCGCCCTTGCCTTCTTCACCCAGCGGCTTGATGCCCAGGGCTTTGACGGCTTCGCGAACCTTGTCCAGCATCGCGCCGATCTGGCGGTTGGAGGTACCAGTGGCGATGATCATGTAGTCAGTGATGCTCTGCTTGTCGCGAACATCGATCACCAGCACGTCCTGGGCCTTGACGTCTTCCAGGGCGGCTACGGCGATCTTGACCAGCTCGTCGCCTTTTGGCGGTTCGGCAGCCAGTACCTTCTCAGGCAGCGGAGCGCTCTTGAACGTGCCTTTGCGTTTAACTTTGCTTTCGTTGTTGCTCGTCATATAAAACTCGTTTTGCTCGTATGTTCGGGCGCTTCGGTACACGTTGTTGCCACGTGCCTTGAAGCACTCCTATTCAGTTCGACGCACGGTAAAGCCCGTGCGCATCGATGTAGGCCAGGACCGCGTCGGGCACCAGGAAACGTACCGACTTACCGCTGGCCAGCAGTTGACGGATCTGGGTGGCGGAAACCGCGAGCGGTGTCTGCCAGACGAATGCAATCTGTCCGCTCGGCCCCTTGAGGGCCAGCGGGTCGCTCACCGAGCGCGCTGCCAGCAGGTTGCGCAAGGCATCCGGCGGTTCGCTGTCGGCATCCGGGCGTTGCAACACCAGGATATGGCAATGCTGGAGCAACTCTTCCCAGCGGTGCCAAGTGGGCAGGCCGCAAAATGCGTCCCAGCCCAAAAGCAGAAAAACCTGGGTCTCGGCGGGCATTTCGGCACGCATCAACTCCAGGGTATCAATGGTGTAGGACGGTTTGTCCCGCTGCAATTCGCGGTCGTCCACCACCAACGGTGCCACACCGGCCACCGCGCATTCGACCATCGCCAGACGGTCTTTCGCCGACACCTGCGGCGTACCCCGATGGGGCGGCCTGGCACTGGGTGTCAGGCGCAATTCATCGAGCGCCAGCGATTCGGCGACTTCCAGCGCACCCCGCAAATGGCCGATGTGCACCGGGTCGAAGGTCCCGCCCAGTACGCCGATGCGTCGAGGTGCAGGCGCGCTGGCGGTGACCGGGACTGACGGGTCGAGGTCGCCCAAGTCAGACCGGCTCCTGTCCGCGCAACTGGCCATCACCGACCACGATGTACTTCTCGCAGGTCAGACCTTCGAGACCGACCGGGCCGCGGGCGTGCAGCTTATCAGTAGAAATGCCGATCTCGGCACCCAATCCGTATTCGAAGCCATCGGCGAAGCAGGTCGGGGTGTTGATCATCACCGACGAAGAATCGACTTCAGCCACGAAACGCCGGGTGTCGCCCTGATGTTCGCTGACAATCGAATCGGTGTGATGGGAGCCAAAATGGTTGATGTGCTCGATCGCCTGGTCAAGCCCGTCGACCACGCGGATCGACAGGATGGGCGCCAGGTACTCGGTGCTCCAGTCCTCTTGCGTGGCCGGCACGGCATCGATGATTGCCCGGGTACGCTCGCAGCCGCGCAGTTCGACGCCTTTTTCGCGGAACTGGGCCGCCATCGCCGGCAGGAAATCTTTGGCAACGATTTGATCGACCAGCAGCGTCTCCATCGCCCCGCAGATGCCGTAGCGGTAAGTCTTGGCGTTGAACGCGATGCGCTGGGCTTTCGCCAGGTCGGCGTGCTCGCTCACGAAAACGTGGCAGATACCGTCCAGGTGCTTGATCACCGGCACCCGGGCATCCCGACTGACGCGCTCGATCAGGCCACGGCCACCACGGGGCACAATGACGTCGACGTATTCAGGCATGCTGATCAGCGCACCAACGGCAGCGCGATCAGTGGTTTCCACCACTTGCACCACGGCGGCCGGCAGATCGGCCTCGGCCAGGCCGCGCTGGATGCAGGCGGCGATGGCACGATTGGAATGAATGGCTTCGGAGCCGCCGCGCAGGATGGTCGCGTTGCCAGACTTCAGGCACAGGCTGGCCGCATCGATGGTCACATTCGGCCGTGACTCGTAGATGATCCCGATCACGCCAAGCGGGACGCGCATCTTGCCCACCTGGATACCCGACGGGCGATAGCTCATGTCGCGGATCGCGCCGACCGGGTCGGGCAACGCCGCGACCTGGCGCAGGCCAACGATCATGCCGTCGATACGCGCCGGGGTCAGCGCCAGACGCTCGAGCAGGGCCGGCTCCAGACCATTGGCGCGACCAGCCGCCAGGTCCAGCTCATTGGCCGCGGTCAATTCGCCGCGGGCTGCATCCAGCGCATTGGCAGCCGCCTGCAGCGCGCGGTTTTTCTGCGCGGTGCTGGCACGGCCGATCACGCGGGAAGCCTCGCGGGCAGCGCGACCCAGGCGGGTCATGTAGTCAAGAACGGACTCAGTCATGGTCTGGAGTGGTCTTTGCTAAGGTCTTGGTAAAGAGTAAAGCGGCAGATTATAGCTGTCGCGTCCGCCGACTAACAGCGGTGACGGGCGGATGGTCGAAATCGAGGGCAATTTGCCGACGTTCAGCCGGGATTAAGCTGCAAATTGTTATCATCACGACTCACTAGCCCTGATAAACGCCGTTCATCATGACTAACCTGACTGTTCGCGCCTCCGCCGAGGGCCTGCCCAAGGGCCTTCCGGACGCGTTTTTCGACCGCGACGCGCAAGTTCTCGCCCGCGATCTACTCGGAAAAGTCATCCGCCATCGGGTCGGCGATCAGTGGCTCAGCGCGCGGATCATCGAGACAGAAGCCTATTACTGCGCAGAAAAAGGCAGCCACGCCTCCCTCGGCTACACAGAAAAGCGTAAGGCTTTGTTTCTGGATGGCGGGCATATCTATATGTACTACGCTCGCGGCGGCGATTCACTCAACTTCAGCGCCCAAGGGCCGGGCAATGCCGTGCTGATCAAATCCGCCTACCCCTGGGTCGACGAGTTGAGCGGGTCGGCGAGCCTTGCGCAGATGTTGTTGAACAACCCCGACGCCCAAGGCCGCCCTCGCCCCTCGCAAAAGCTCTGCGCGGGGCAGACACTGCTCTGCAAGTCGCTGGGCTTGAAGGTGCCGGTATGGGACGCCAAGCGCTTCGATCATGAAATTTTACTGGTGGAGGACGTCGGACAGACCCCAGCCCACATCATCCAGGCCACCCGCCTGGGCATTCCCCATGGACGCGACGAGCATCTGATGTACCGCTTCGTCGACGCGGCCTATGCCGCCTATTGCACGCGGAACCCGCTGCGACGGGGCCAGGTCGAAGGTCGCGATTATCTAATACTGACCTGACACTGGAATGATTCATTGTAGGAGCGAGCTTGCTCGCGAATGCACCGGGTCAGTCGACATCAACGCTGGCTGATCCACCGCTTTCGCGAGCAAGCTCGCTCCTACAGGGGACACGTAGCGTTTTAAGATGATATTCGCCCGCCAAGGGCCATTTGAATTCGATGGAGTTGTTTTTATGGGCCCATGGCTCGATAGCGTGACCGGCTGGTTGACGGTCAACCCGCAATGGCTGGCGGCAGCGGTATTCATCGTGGCCTTTGTGGAATGCCTGGCGATTGCCGGCCTGATCGTGCCTGGCACCGTATTGCTGTTCGCCGTTGCGGTACTGGCCGGCAGCGGCGCACTGTCATTGAGTGAGACCTTGCTCCTGGGTTTTCTCGCCGGCGTGCTCGGCGACGTGGTTTCGTATTTCCTCGGCCGACACTTCCATCAGAACATCCGGCGCCTGCCGGGCTTGCGTCATCACCCGGAATGGATCGCCGGGGCAGAAGCGTATTTCCAGCGCTACGGTATCGCCAGCCTGCTGGTCGGACGCTTCATCGGCCCCCTGCGCCCGATGCTGCCGATGGTCGCCGGGATGTTCGACATGCCCTTCCCGCGCTTCTTCGCGGTCAGCCTGCTGGCTGGCGCCGGCTGGTCGGTGGCATACCTGCTACCGGGCTGGGCCACAGGCGCGGCGATTCGATTGCCGCTGCCCGAAGGCTTCTGGCTTGAGGCCGGCATCGTGGCCGGCAGCATTGCAATCATGGTCGGGCTGAGCGCAACCAGCAGCCTGCGCCGCCATCGCAAGGCCACGGTGTTCATTGCCGGCATGAGCCTGCTGATTCTGGCGGGTCTGTTTATCGGTTATCCGCACCTGGACGCCCTCGATCAGGGGGTCATGACCCTGGTGCAGGAGCACCGCAGCCCGACGCTCGATGAAGTGGCCGTGGTCTTCACCCTGATTGGCGAATTTCGCAACATGCTGATTTTCAGCGCCTTGCTGGTGGTGCTGCTGCTGATTACCCGGCAATGGCGCCAGCTGATCTTCGCCACCACCACCCTGCTCTGCACCGCGCTGGGCAACACCCTGACCAAACACTTTTTCGGCCGCGTGCGCCCGGAGGTATTGAGCGACCCGCTGACCAGCTACAGCATGCCCAGCGGCCACGCATCCGGGGCGTTTGCACTGTTCCTGACCCTCGCCGTCCTGGCCGGCCGCGGGCAACCGCCACGGATGCGCCTGACCTGGTTGCTGGTGGCGTGCTTGCCGGCGCTGGCGATCGCCCTCTCCCGCGTTTACCTCGGTGCACACTGGCCGACAGATGTGCTGGCGGGCGCGATGCTGGCGTCGTGTGTTTGTGCGGCGAGTTTGTGGCTGTGTCAGCGCCGGACTTCGCTCAACGCCATGCCGCCCAGAGTCTGGTGGCTGGTGCTGCCTGCGCTGGTGGCGTTGTTCGGATTTTTCGTATTGAGGCATTTGCCGCACACGATGTTGCGTTACGCGTATTAGCCAAAAGGGTCAGGCAAACAACTCCCCCTGCAACTCATCCAGCAACGCCTGAATCGCATCCAGCCGTTGCTGCGGATCATCAAGTTGCAGCAGGTCGATCTTGTCCACTTCGGCAAACGGCAACAGGTAAGCCAGCTGGTTGGCCAGCGACTGTTGTCCGGTGGCCTCGGTGCCCATGTTCAGCGCTTCGACCATCGGGTGTTCGGCCAGGGCCTTGAGCAAGGCCACCAGATCGGCGTCTTCGTCCTGCAGCGGCTGCTCAGGCTCGTCTTCCAGCCATTCGACCTCGGCGAGGATCAGCTGGTCGCGCTGGACTTCGGTGGTCAACACGTTGAACCGTCGCCCGCCCTCAACCCGTATCCCCAGCAGGCCGTTGTCCTGCTGCTGAAAATCGGTGATGCGCGCTTCACAACCGACCATGGCAAAGCCCTGCGGCGCGATACCGACTTCGCTCCCTTCAAGGATGCACACCACGCCGAAGCCGCCGCCCTGTTTCATGCAGCGACCGATCATGTCCAGGTAACGCGCCTCGAAAATCTGCAGGTCGAGGATGCAACCCGGAAACAGCACCGTGTTCAGCGGAAAAAGCGGCAGACTCATAGACATATTCCTTACACCACCATCGACACCGCCAACGGCAGGAATACCGCCGTGGCCACGCCCATCAAACTCATCGCCAGCGCCGCGAAGGCGCCACATTCGTCACTTTCCTGCATCGCCACCGCGGTGCCGACCGCATGGGCGGTCATGCCCAGGGCCATGCCGCGAGCCTCGGGACTGTGGACACCGAGCCGGGTCAACAGGCTCGGGCCGAAGATCGCCCCGATTACCCCGGTGATCAGCACGAACACCGCCGCCAGCGCGGCGACGCCACCAATCTGCTCGGCCACCAGCATGGCGATGGGCGACGTCACCGATTTCGGCGCCATGGTCATCAGGATCATGTGTTCGGCCCCAAACCACCAGCCCAACAGCACGCCCATGCACGTGGCGACCACACCGCCTATCACCAGCGTAGTAAATATCGGCCAGAACAACTGTCGGATCCGCCGCAGATTGAGGTAAAGCGGCACGGCCAGCGCGACCGTCGCAGGGCCGAGCAAAATACTGAGGATCTCGGTGCTCTTGCGGTACTCGGCGTAGGTCAGACCGCAGCCGACCAGCACACCGATCACCAGCAACATGGAGACCAGCACAGGCTGCAAAAAGATCCAGCGGGTTTTCTCGAACGCCGCCAGCACCAGTTGATAGGCGCCGAGCGTGATGCCGATGCCGAACAAGGGATGATGAATCACCGACGTCCAGGCGCCGTGCCAGTCCAGGATCATTGGCCGTCCTCAGGTTGAACATGGCGCTTGACCATGCGTTGCATGAGGACACCAGCGAACGCCATCGACAGCAACAATGACAACACCAGCGCGCCGACAATGGCCCAGAAATCGGCGGCGATGTCCGCGGCGTACACCATCACCCCTACGGCCGGCGGCACCAGCAGCAATGGCAGGTAGCGCAGCAGGCTGCTGGCTGCAAGGTTCAACGGCTCACCGACCTGGCCACGACCGATCAGAAATATCAGCAACAGCAGCAGGCCGATGATCGGCCCCGGCAGGAAGGGCAAGAACAAATGGTTGATCGCGGTGCCGAGCAATTGGAACAGCACCAGCCAGGTCAGGCCACGTAACAACATCAAAGATCTCCCGCAAAATCCGTCACCCGCATCGGCCCGCGCATTATAAGCACGCTTGCGCTATGGACCGGCATTCGCCATAAGCATGGTCTGTTGACCGCGGCCTTTTGCCATGGTGATCTAAAGTGGTAAATCCGGGAGGTCAAATCCCCCCACCTAAAAACTATAAAATCGATGAACCCAGGAGAGTCTCAATGCCCTATGTACCCGTTGCAGAGCTCAAAGATTATATCGGCAAGGAACTCGGACGTTCCGAATGGCTCACCATCGATCAGGAGCGCATCAACCTGTTCGCCGAAGCCACCGGGGACTATCAGTTCATCCACGTCGACCCGGTCAAGGCCGCGCAAACACCCTTTGGCGGTACCATTGCCCACGGCTTTCTGTCGCTGTCGCTGATTCCGAAACTGATGGAAGACATCCTCGTCATGCCAGAAGGCTTGAAAATGGTGGTCAACTACGGTCTGGACAGCGTGCGCTTCATTCAGCCGGTCAAGGTCGATTCGAAGGTGCGCCTCAAGGTCGAACTGTCCGAGGTCACCGAGAAAAAACCCGGTCAATGGCTGCTCAAGGCCATCGCCACACTGGAAATCGACGGCATGGACAAACCGGCGTACGTCGCCGAATCCCTGTCGCTCTGCTTCGTGTAAGCCCTCCGGGATGCGAAGCAGCACAGGCTGTTTCGCACCGGCTGTTTTTCTACCGGCTGTATAAGGACACATAGCTGCGGCATACTCGGTCGCCTAATTGCCCGGAACCCGCTATGCGCCCACTTGCACTCCTCGCCTTGACCCTGATGCTCACCGCTTGCGGCGACGGCGAATCGCTATTGCCCGCGGACGCCCGCCTGCCGGACGGTGGACGCTATCGCGGGGAGCTGGTCAACGGGTTGCTGCAGGGCCAGGGCCGCATCGACTACCCGAACGGCAGCTGGTACGCCGGCGAGTTCGATCA
This sequence comes from Pseudomonas sp. IT-P218, assembly GCF_949767605.1. Taxonomy (NCBI): domain Bacteria; kingdom Pseudomonadati; phylum Pseudomonadota; class Gammaproteobacteria; order Pseudomonadales; family Pseudomonadaceae; genus Pseudomonas; species Pseudomonas sp. IT-P218. Next base: position 109,775 of record NZ_CATKQQ010000096.1, on the reverse strand, counting down.
GGGCCAGTGGCATGGCCAGGGTGAATGGCATGGCAGCAATGGCGAGGTCTATCGCGGGCAGTTCAAGCAAGGCCTGTTCGATGGCCAAGGGTCCCTGACCACCAACGGTGGCAGTTACGACGGTGGCTTCAAGCTGGGCCGACGCGACGGCGAAGGCACCCTAAAAGAACACGGCATGCTTTACCGGGGCGGGTTCAAGGCCGACCAATATTCGGGGCTCGGCCGCCTGGAGCTCGAAGATGGCAGCGCCTATCAGGGCCAGTTCGCCCACGGCAAGCCCAATGGCGATGGCCAACGCAGCGACGGCAGCGGCAATCAATTCACCGGGCACTTCGTCGATGGTCAGCTGGAAGGCAACGGAACCTTCAACAGTGCCGAAGGCGATATCTATGTCGGCGGGTTCAAGAACAACCAATTGCACGGCAAGGGTCGTTATGAAAACGCCGACGGCGACGTCTGGCTGGGTCAGTTCAAGGAAGGTTCGCTCAACGGCAAGGGCGAATTGATCGGCGCCGACGGCAGCCATTACATCGGCCACTTCAGCGACTGGCGCTTCACCGGCCAGGGCCGCTTGAACCTGGCCGACGGCAGCTTCTACACCGGCCAGTTCGACAACGACACTTACTCCGGGCGCGGCACCCTGGTCCTCACCGACGGTTCCGTGCTCAGTGGCACCTGGATCAACGGCCAGCGCGTGCGCGACGCCGAGGGCAAATTGCTGCCCGACACCCTCGAGCTTGGCTTGCTGGCCCAGGGGCGCTTGCTCGAAGAGGCGCTGAGCAACGTTCCAGCCTCGACCCCGGCCGTGGAGCTTTATACCCTGACCCTTGGCGGCGACGGCAAGCAGAGCGTGTTCCTGCGCGAATCCGACTATGTCGCGAACATGCTCACCAGCCGCTTCGGCGCCTATGGCCAGATCCGCCTGGTGAACCATCGCGACCACCTCGGCGACCGGCCGATGGCAACCCGGGAGAACCTGCGGCGCGCCGCCCAGACGCTAGCCGAACGCAGCGGCCCGGAAGACCTGGTGTTCATCTACCTGACCAGCCATGGCACCAGCGAGCACGAACTGGTGCTCGACCAGCCGCGCATGGAACTGGCGGACCTGCCCGCCGACGAGCTTGCCGCCGTCCTTGCCCCGCTGAAAAACCGCGACAAGATCATCGTGATTTCGTCCTGCTACTCCGGCGGTTTCATCCCCGCCCTGAAAGACGAACGCACCCTGATCATGACCGCCTCGCGAGCTGACCGCGTGTCCTTCGGCTGTTCCGAAGAAGCTAACTTCACCTACTTCGGCGACGCCCTTTTCGCCCAGGCGCTGAACCAGACCGATGACCTGGAGCAAGCCTTCAAACTGGCCAAGGCCACTGTCGCCGAGCGCGAGCTGGCGGACAATTTCGAAGCCTCCGAACCGCAGATCTGGGCACCGAAAACCGTGCTCTCGCATTGGCAACTGTTACGTAAGCAGCAGGCACGAAAAGCGCTGCAAAGTGTCTCCATTGACAGCAAGGATGCAAAGAACAACTAAGCTGAACTGTATCAAGGGAGAAACATTATGTACTTGACGCCTCAGCACGTGTTGCTTGCCGGAGCCACTGGTTTGACCGGTGAACACTTACTCGATCGCTTGCTCAACGAGCCAACGATATCGCGAGTATTGGCCCCCTCGCGCCGACCACTGGCCGAACATCCGCACCTGGAGAACCCGGTAGGCGACCCCACTGAGTTCCTGCCGCAATTGAACGGCCGCGTCGACATCGCCTACTGCTGCCTGGGCACCACCATCAAACAGGCCGGCTCGGAGCAGGCGTTTCGCGCGGTGGACCTGGACATGGTGGTGGCGTTCGCCAAGCGTGCCCGGGAGATGGGTGCACGGCACCTGATCGTGATCAGCGCCCTGGGCGCCGATCGCAGGTCCTCGATTTTCTACAACCGGGTCAAAGGCGAAATGGAATATGCCTTGCGCGCGCAGGACTGGCCGCAGTTGACCATCTGCCGTCCTTCGTTGCTGTTGGGCGAACGCACCCAGCCACGCCTGGGCGAGCAGTTCGCCGGGCCCTTGTCGAAACTGATTCCCGGCAAGTACCGAGGCATAGAAGCTTGTCAGCTGGCCCGCGCGATGTGGCGCCTCGCCCTGGAGGAGCAGGATGGGGTGCGGATTGTCGAGTCGGATGAGTTGAGGAAGCTGGGCAAATAGATCAAAAGATCGCAGCCTTCGGCAGCTCCTACAGGGTGTACACCTTCCCAATGTAGGAGCTGCCGAAGGCTGCGATCTTTTGTTTTTACAATCCGCCGGTTGCCTGGAAACTCACGCCGATCACCGTCAGCAACGACAACGGTAACAGCAGCGTATCCAACAGCGCACTGGCCGGCAGATCAACACCCGGATAGCTCGGTGCCTCGGCGCCGAAGCGATCCATCGCGCAACAACCGCCATTGAGCGCATACAAATCCAGCCGCGTCCCGGAGTACACCACTGGCGCGCCTGGCTTGGCCGCATCCAGCGTACGCGCCGTCGCACATCCCGCCAGCTGTAACGCCAGCACTATAACCAACCACTTACTCATCGCTGGTCAGATGGTATTCGCCCCAACGCGGCAGCATGTCCTGAGGAATGTTCAGCAGATTGAGGATCCGCGCCACGACGAAATCGATCAGGTCGTCGATGGTTTGTGGCTGATGATAGAAACCCGGCGAGGCCGGCAAAATCGTCACGCCCATGTTCGACAACTTGAGCATGTGTTCCAGGTGAATACTCGAATATGGCGCTTCACGGGGCACCAGGATCAGCTGCCGGCGCTCCTTGAGCGTGACATCGGCGGCGCGTTCGATCAGGTTGTTGCACGCTCCCGTCGCGATGGCCGACAGGGTCCCGGTGGAGCACGGCACCACCACCATCGCCGCCGGCGCACCGGAGCCCGAGGCCACCGGCGACATCCAGTCTTCCTTGCCGTAGACCCGAATCTGCCCAGCGGCAGCACCGGTGTATTCGGTGAGGAAGGCCTGCATCATCTGTGGCTTGGCCGGTAGCGTGACGTCTGTTTCGGTGGCCATCACCAGTTGCGCGGCCTTGGAAATCAGGAAGTGCACTTCGCGCTCTTCGCGCACCAGGCAATCGAGCAGGCGCAAGCCATACTGGGCGCCGGAAGCGCCCGTCATCGCCAGCGTGATGCGGTCCGGACCGTTACTCATTTGAGCGCCTCGGCCAGCTTGCCGTGCAGGCCGCCGAAGCCGCCGTTGCTCATGATCACCACGTGGGTGCCCGGCTGGGCCTGGCTCTTGACCCGCTCGATGATGCCTTCCAGCGAGTCGCTGACAATCGACGGTACCGTGCACAGCGCCGCGGTGCCGGCCAGATCCCAGCCGAGATTGGCCGGTGCATACCAGATCACCTGGTCGGCATCGACCACGCTCTCCGGCAAGCCGTCACGGTGCGCGCCCAGCTTCATGGAGTTGGAGCGCGGTTCGATGATCGCAATCAACGGCGCATCGCCAATGCGCTTGCGCAGGCCGTCGAGTGTGGTGGCGATGGCCGTCGGGTGGTGAGCGAAGTCATCGTAGATGGTGATGCCGCGCACCTCTGCGACTTTTTCCATGCGTCGCTTCACGCTTTTGAAGGCGCTCAATGCGGCGATGCCCATGGCCGGAACCACGCCAACATGGCGCGCGGCAGCCAAGGTGGCCAATGCATTGGCCACGTTATGCTGGCCGGTCATGTCCCAATCGACCACGCCTTGAGCGACGCCTTCGAACATCACTTCGAACTTCGAGCCATCCTCACTGAGCAGCTTGACCTGCCACTGCCCGCCGGCACCGGTGGTTTGCACCGGGGTCCAGCAACCCATCTCGATCACGCGCAGCAAGGCCGGTTCGGTAGTCGGATGAATCACCAGGCCTTCGCTCGGGATGGTTCGCACCAGATGGTGGAACTGTCGCTCGATGGCCGGCAGATCCGGGAAGATATCGGCGTGGTCGAACTCCAGGTTGTTCAGGATCGCCGTGCGCGGACGGTAGTGAACGAACTTGGAGCGTTTGTCGAAGAACGCGCTGTCGTACTCGTCGGCTTCGATCACGAAAAACGGTGTGTCACCCAGGCGCGCCGATACCGAGAAGTTCTGCGGTACACCGCCGATCAGGAAGCCCGGGCTCATGCCCGCGTGCTCCAGCACCCAGGCGAGCATGCTGCTGGTGGTGGTCTTGCCGTGCGTACCGGCGACCGCCAGTACCCAGCGGCCTTGCAGCACATGGTCGGCCAGCCATTGCGGGCCGGAAACGTAAGGCAGGCCTTTGTTCAGCACGTATTCGACCGCCGGGTTGCCGCGCGACATGGCGTTGCCGATGACCACCAGATCGGGGGCCGGGTCCAGTTGCGCCGGGTCGTAGCCCTGGGTCAACTCAATGCCCTGAGCCTCGAGCTGAGTGCTCATCGGCGGGTAGACGTTGGCATCGGAGCCGGTCACGTGATGGCCGAGCTCTTTGGCCAGGACCGCCATCGAACCCATGAAAGTGCCGCAGATACCCAGAATATGAATGTGCATAGTCGACCTCGTAAAACATGGCCGCAGGTTAGCTTAGGGAGGGGAAAATCGCACCTTGTGTTTGAGCTGACCCATGCTGCTTCCCTCTACACTATTGCATCATCCGAAAACACTTGGCATCAGAATGCGCTGTTCCAGGCTGGATTTACCTTGATAATGCCGCTCATCCCTTGAACGTTCACTTGGAGCAGTCCGTGAAGAACAACACTTCCCAGATCAACATCGCACCTGCCTCAGGCACGAAAAAACTTTCCGCTGGACAGCGGAAATTCAACGGGCTCATCAAGAAGATCGAAAAACATCGCCTGGTGCTTCAGGAATGGCAATCCGCTACTCCCCTGTATATCGAACGTTGGCATCTCGAGTTCGCCCCCCGGCTCGAGCAATTTCATCAATGCAATGTTGAGCTTGTGCATGCCCTGGATCATCTCAGCGAACGGATCAAGCTCTCGAAAGTCGATCGCCGGACCTTGGTTCAGGAAATCCTTGACCAAGCTTACTCATTGATCGATCGCGGCTGTAATGAGGAGCAGGAAGCCGCTTTGAAAGCGCTGTACAACAAGCATAGCGGCGGTGACTTTGACGCAGATGAGCGTGAAGGAGACGAATTATTCAAACTCGGCCTGAAAGACATATTCGGTGTTGAGTTGGACGATGATGTCGACATGCAGTCCCCTGAAGACATTGCGCAAAAAATTCTTGAACAGCAGCAAGCTGAACACACCGCACAGCAGCAAAAACCGGGTAAAAAAAACGCACGCCAACAGCGCCTGAAAGAAGAGGCTGCCCAAGTCAGTCAATCTATTCGCGAGGTTTACCGCAAACTGGCCAGTGCCCTGCATCCCGACCGGGAAACCGATCCGGACGAGCGCAAACGAAAGACATCGCTGATGCAGCGCGTCAACCAGGCATATAGCGAACGGAACTTGCTCGAACTGCTGCAACTGCAGTTGGAAATGGAGCACATCAATGCGAGCACTCTTGAAACACTGTCTGCTGATCGACTCAAGCACTACAACCAGGTCCTGACCGAGCAACTGGATGAGTTGGAACTGGAAGTGCTCAACCTTGAACTGTCTTTCAGGCAACAATTCAATCTCGAGCCATTCGATGAGCTATCCGTTCAGAACCTGCCTGACATCTATCAACACCAACTCGACATGTTGAACACTGACATCGAAGAGCTAAGCGTTCTGCATGAACAGCTCAAGGATCCTAAAGTCCTGAAATCATGGCTAAAGCAACTACGGCAATATCAGAAGACCATGGAGTTTGATGAAACTCTATTCGATGACTTCCCGGATACATTTTTTCGTTGAGCCACAGTTGTTCAGGTTCACTCAAACACCCACTCCCTAACGGGAGATCCCGTGCTTGCGTAGCTTCCTGTAGAGGGTATTGCGGCTGAGCCCCAACAGCTCAGCCGTATTCGTCATATGCCAGCGCGTATGCTCCAGCGCATTCAACAGCGCCAGCCGCTCGGCATCTTCCAGCGGATGTTCGCAAGGCTCTTCAATTTTTGGCACGACCACCGGCTGCGCCTGACGAATCATCGCCGGCAGATCCTCCAGCCCGATCCGTCCGCCGTCACACAACGCCGCCAACGTACGCAACACATTGCGCATCTGCCGCACGTTGCCCGGCCAGGCGAATCCCAACAACGCCTCGCGCGCCGGCCCGTCGATCAGCACGGTTTCCCCGCGCGCCTCCTCGGCCAGCAGGAAGTCGAGCAACTGCGATTTGTCACTGCGCTCGCGCAACGCCGGCAACGCGACTTCGAGCCCATTGAGCCGATAATAAAGATCCTCGCGAAAACCGCCGTCCTGCACCCGCTCCAGCAGATTGCGGTGCGTGGCACTGATGATCCGCACGTTGACTGATTCCGGCTCGCCACCGATTGGCACCACTTGCCGATCTTCCAGCACGCGCAACAAACGGGTCTGCATGGCCAGCGGCATGTCGCCGATTTCGTCGAGGAACAAGGTCCCGCCATCGGCCTGCTGCAGCTTGCCGCGCATGCCCTCCTTGCGCGCACCGGTGAAGCTGCCGCCGCGATAGCCGAACAGCTCACTCTCGATCAGGCTTTCGGGGATGGCCGCACAGTTGAGGGCGACGAAGGCTTTTTCCGCTCGCTGGCTGGCCTGGTGGACGGCCTTGGCGAAGGCTTCTTTGCCCGAACCGGTTTCGCCGTTGATCAGCAAAGGGACGTCCCGCTCGTATACGCGCAGGGCCTTGCGGAAATCCGCCTGCAACGTTGGATCGCCGAGGCAAATGCCCGACAGGCGCGAGCGCTCTTCCACCACCGGGCCTGGCACCAGCGGCACCGGCGTTACCGGCGCTTTACGCGACTGCCCGCGCAACACGGCGAACAGGTTGCGTCCGTCACGGGTGCGCAGTGGCCAGCTGGCGCTGGCGTTGACGCTCGCGCGGCCGAGCAGTTCGTCCAGCGAGCAGTCGAAAAACGCCTCCACCGGCTTGCCCAGCAAGCCGCCACGGATATGCCCCAGCAGGTTCAGTGCGCTCTGATTGACCGCGCAGATCCGCCCTTCACCGTCGAACGCCAGCAGCCCTTCGCTGAACAAACCGACGGACTCGGCCTGCAGATGAAAACGCAGCAGCCATTGATTGTCGAAACAACGCAGGAAATAGCAGCTCTCGATCATCTTCGCCGAAAGATTGACCAGGGCCATGGTGTGAAACTGACTTTGCCGCGAGACCTCGTGCCGGGCAGAGGACACGTCGAGAACCGCCAACAGCTCGCCGTGCGGATCGAATACCGGGCTTGCCGAACAGGTCAGGCCGGTGTGTCGCCCGCGGAAATGCTCATCTTGGTGAATGGTCAGCGACTGGCGCTCCACCAGGCAGGTGCCGATGCCGTTGGTGCCTTCACAGGCCTCGCTCCAGTCGGCGCCCAGCCAGAGACCGGCACGCTCGAAAATCTTGCGTTCGGCCGGTGCCGTCACGCAATTGAGGATCACCCCGCGAGCATCGGTCAACAGCACAGCGTGGCCGGCACCGGAGAGTTGCTGATGAAGGCTGGTCATTTCATTACCGGCGATGTGCAGCACCTGCTGCAAGCGCTCGCGGCTTTCCAGGACGCGGCCATGTTCCAGCACCGTCGGCGCCATGGTCAGGGCGGGGTCGAGATGATAGTCCTCCAGGCACCGCAGCCAGGAACGGGCGATGGACGGGTCGCTGCCCGGCCCCTGCAGGTGGGCCTTGCCCTGGGCGACGGTCAATACCTGCTGGGCATGGCGACTCAAATGGTTGTCGTGCATTTCTTATTATGCTCCCCGGGGCTCGGCGACCCGTGCATGCGGTGATGCCGAGCATCCTCCAGCCGGGCCAGCATTGCAATGCTGGCGAGACCGGCCAGTCACAGCCTGTGCCAGAAACGGTACAAAGTGTCACGAGCACTGTACCGAAAGCGTCACAAGCACTCTCCGCCCGTCCGACAAAAACCGCGCAAGGCCTTGATTTACATGACCTGCAAGGCAGTGGCCCGACCCTTGCTCTACGCTTAAAGCAAGCGCACACGCGCGTCTTCCTTATAAGCACAAGAACCAAGGAGAAAACATCATGCGTTACGCTCACCCCGGTACTGAAGGCGCTATCGTTTCGTTCAAAGCCAAATACGGTAACTACATCGGCGGCGAGTTCGTCGCGCCTGTCAAAGGTCAGTACTTCACCAATACCTCGCCAGTGAATGGCCAACCCATTGCCGAATTCCCACGCTCCACGGCCGAAGACATCGACAAGGCCCTGGACGCTGCCCACGCGGCCGCCGATGCCTGGGGCGCCACGTCCGCCCAGGCACGCTCGCTGGTGCTGCTGAAAATCGCCGACCGCATCGAACAGAACCTGGAACTGCTGGCGATCACCGAATCCTGGGACAACGGCAAGGCCGTGCGCGAAACCCTCAATGCCGACATCCCGCTGGCTGCCGACCATTTCCGCTACTTCGCCGGCTGCATCCGCGCCCAGGAAGGCAGCGCTGCCGAAATCGACGGCAACACCGTGGCCTATCACATCCATGAACCCCTGGGCGTAGTCGGGCAGATCATTCCGTGGAACTTCCCGATCCTGATGGCCGCCTGGAAACTCGCCCCGGCCCTGGCCGCCGGTAACTGCGTGGTGCTCAAGCCTGCCGAGCAAACCCCTCTGGGCATCACCGTACTGGTCGAGCTGATCGGCGACCTGCTGCCACCGGGCGTGCTGAACATTGTCCAGGGTTACGGCAAAGAAGCCGGCGAAGCCCTCGCCACCAGCAAGCGCATTGCCAAGATCGCTTTCACCGGATCGACCCCGGTCGGCTCGCACATCATGAAATGCGCCGCCGAAAACATCATTCCGTCCACCGTGGAGCTGGGTGGCAAGTCGCCGAACATCTTCTTCGAAGACATCATGAAGGCCGAACCGTCCTTCATCGAAAAAGCCGCCGAAGGCCTGGTGCTGGCGTTCTTCAACCAGGGTGAAGTCTGCACCTGCCCGTCCCGCGCACTGGTGCAGGAATCGATCTATGACGAGTTCATGGCCGTCGTGATGAAGAAAGTCCTGCAAATCAAACGTGGCGACCCGCTGGACACCGACACCATGGTCGGCGCCCAGGCGTCCGAGCAGCAGTTCGACAAGATTCTTTCGTACCTGGAAATCGCCAAGGGCGAAGGCGCCGAGCTGCTGACCGGCGGCAAGGTGGAAAAACTCGAGGGCAACCTGGCCTCCGGTTATTACATCCAGCCGACCCTGCTCAAGGGCACCAACAAGATGCGCGTGTTCCAGGAAGAAATCTTCGGCCCGGTGGTGAGCATCACCACCTTCAAGGACGAAGCCGAAGCCCTGGCCATCGCCAACGACACCGAGTTCGGCCTCGGTGCCGGCCTCTGGACCCGCGACATCAACCGTGCCTACCGCATGGGCCGCGCCATCAAGGCCGGTCGTGTCTGGACCAACTGCTACCACCTGTACCCGGCGCACGCCGCGTTCGGCGGGTACAAGAAGTCCGGCGTCGGCCGTGAAACCCACAAGATGATGCTCGACCACTATCAGCAGACCAAAAACCTGCTGGTGAGCTACGACATCAATCCGCTGGGCTTCTTCTAACCTGGCGCGACACCGTGTAACGGCTTTCGCTGGCAAGCCAGCTCCTACAAGGATCACACCGCACCTGTAGGAGCCGGCTTGCCGGCGAAGGCGCCCTCATTGACATAACACTCAAGGCCTGGCCGCTCTGGCACGGGCTTTGCGTGCCCGCATCACACCCAAACGCAACTCACGCAAGTCCAACAAGATCAAAAAAAAACAGCGAGGACTTATGACTTCTTCCACACAGCTCAAACCCACACTCGGCACCCTGCATCTATGGGGCATTGCCGTTGGCCTGGTGATCTCCGGCGAATACTTCGGCTGGAGTTATGGCTGGGGCACCGCCGGGACCCTGGGGTTCCTCGTCACCGCACTGATGGTGGCAACGATGTATACCTGCTTCATCTTCAGTTTTACCGAATTGACCACGGCCATTCCCCATGCCGGCGGGCCGTTTGCCTATAGTCGACGGGCCTTCGGTGAAAAAGGCGGATTGATCGCCGGCATCGCCACCCTGATCGAATTCGTATTCGCGCCGCCGGCCATCGCCATGGCCATCGGCGCCTATCTCAACGTGCAATACCCGGAACTGGACCCGAAAATCGCCGCGGTGGGCGCCTACTTCGTGTTCATGACCCTCAATATCCTCGGTGTCAGCATCGCCGCCACCTTCGAACTGGTGGTGACCGTGCTGGCAGTCGCCGAACTGCTGGTCTTCATGGGCGTGGTCGCGCCAGGCTTCAGTTTCAGTAACTTCGTACTCAATGGCTGGTCTGGCTCCAGCGAATTCACCATTGCTTCCATTCCCGGCATTTTCGCGGCCATTCCCTTCGCCATCTGGTTCTTTCTCGCCATCGAAGGCGCAGCCATGGCCGCCGAGGAAGCCAAGGACCCCAAACGCACGATTCCCAGGGCCTACGTCAGCGGCATCCTGACCCTGGTGTTCCTGGCCATCGGCACAATGGTGATGGCCGGTGGCGTCGGCGACTGGCGCCAGCTGGCAAACATCAACGACCCGCTGCCCCAGGCCATGAAAGCGGTGGTTGGCAACAATTCAACCTGGATGCACATGCTGGTGTGGATCGGCCTGTTTGGCCTGGTGGCGAGTTTCCACGGGATCATTCTCGGCTACTCGCGCCAGTTCTTCGCCCTGGCCCGCGCCGGTTACCTGCCGCGCAGCCTGGCCAAGCTCTCGCGCTTCCAGACCCCGCATCGGGCGATCCTGGCCGGTGGGGTGATCGGCATTGCGGCCATCTACAGCGATGGCCTGGTCAACCTGCAAGGCATGTCGCTGACGGCGGCCATGATCACCATGTCGGTATTCGGTGCCATCGTGATGTACATCATCAGTATGCTGAGCCTGTTCAAGCTGCGTAAAACCGAGCCGAACCTGGAGCGCACCTTCCGCGCGCCGGGCTATCCGATCGTACCGGGGATCGCGCTGTTCCTGGCGCTGGTGTGCCTGGTGGCGATGGCGTGGTTCAACACCTTGATCGGCGTGGTCTTCCTCGGCTTCATGGCCGCCGGCTACCTGTATTTCCAACTGACCGCGCGGCAACGTTCCGAAGCACCGGCGGACGCTATGCTCGAAGGTATCTAGTTGCACCGGCGCCGGGCCCGTTGCCCGGCAACGCCCTATGGACGTGCACACCCCCCTGTAGGAGCTGTCGAGTGCAACGAGGCTGCGATCTTTAAAAGCAAGATCAAAAGATCGCAGCCTCGTTGCACTCGACAGCTCCTACAAAGGGTCGGAAATGAATTTGAGTTATTTGGAGGACACCGCCCATGGCCGTATTTGCCCATTCCGTCGGCGCCCAGACCTACCGCTTCGAAAACCTCAAGGAAGTGATGGCCAAGGCAACCCCGGCGCGCTCCGGGGACTATCTGGCCGGCATCGCCGCCCTCAACGACGGCGAGCGCGTGGCTGCGCAGATGGCGCTGGCCGACATCCCGCTGAGCCACTTCGTGCAGGAAGTGCTGATTCCCTATGAGGCCGATGAAGTCACCCGCCTGATCATCGACACCCATGATAAACAGGCTTTTGCGGTGGTCAGCCATCTCACCGTCGGCGGTTTTCGCGACTGGCTGCTCAGCGATGCCGCCGACGAACAGGTCCTGCGCGCCCTCGCCCCCGGCCTGACCCCGGAAATGGTCGCGGCCGTCTCGAAGATCATGCGCGTACAGGACCTGATCCTGGTCGCGCAGAAAATCCGCGTGGTCACGCAGTTCCGCGGCACCCTCGGTCTGCGCGGCCGCCTGTCCACCCGCCTGCAACCCAATCACCCCACTGATGAACCGGCCGGCATCGCTGCGAGCATTCTCGATGGCCTGCTGCACGGTAACGGCGATGCCATGATCGGCATCAACCCGGCCACCGACAGCATCGCCTCGATCTGCGCCATGCTGGAAATGCTCGATGCGATCATCCAGCGCTACGAAATCCCGACCCAGGCCTGTGTGCTGACCCACGTCACCACTTCAATCGAAGCGGTCAATCGCGGCGTCCCCCTGGACCTGGTGTTCCAGTCGATTGCCGGCACCGAGGCGGCCAACGCCAGCTTCGGCATCAATCTGAATGTGCTCAAGGAAGGTTACGACGCCGGGTTGAGCCTAAATCGCGGCACGCTCGGCAAGAACCTGATGTATTTCGAAACCGGCCAGGGCAGCGCCCTGTCGGCCAATGCCCATCACGGCATCGACCAGCAGACCTGCGAAACCAGGGCCTACGCGGTGGCCCGCCATTTCAATCCGTTCCTGGTGAACACCGTTGTCGGATTCATCGGCCCCGAATATCTCTACAACGGCAAACAGATCATCCGCGCCGGCCTCGAAGACCACTTCTGCGGCAAACTGCTGGGGGTGCCGATGGGCTGCGACATCTGCTACACCAACCACGCCGAGGCGGACCAGGATGACATGGACACCCTGTTGACCCTGCTCGGAGTGGCCGGGATCAATTTCATCATGGGTATCCCTGGCTCAGACGACATCATGCTCAATTACCAGACCACGTCGTTCCACGATGCGCTGTACGCCCGGCAGACGCTGGGGCTCAAGCCTGCGCCGGAGTTCGAGCAATGGCTGGCGAAAATGGGCATCTTCACCCAGGCGGACGGCAAGGTCCTCTTCGGTAACAGCCTGCCACCGGCCTTCCGCCAGGCCCTGGCGCAATTGGGATGAGTGATATGGAAAAACCACCCTTCGATCCGCACAACCCCTGGCTGGAGCTGCGACGCCTGACCCCCGCGCGCATTGCCCTGGGCCGCACTGGCACCAGCATGCCCACCCGTGCCCAGCTGGACTTTCAGTATGCCCACGCCCAGGCGCGAGACGCGGTGCACTTGCCGTTTGATCATGCCGCCCTCAGCGAGCAACTGGCCGAACGGGGTCGTCAGAGCCTGTTGCTGCATAGCGCAGCGCCTGATCGCAACAGCTACCTGCAGCGCCCCGATCTGGGGCGCAAATTGAGCGTGGAATCGGCAAAAAACCTGCGCGAATACGCCACGGCCAATCCTGGCGGAGTCGATCTGGCCATCGTGGTAGCCGATGGTTTGTCGGCATTGGCGGTGCATCGCCATACGCTGCCGTTCCTGGCGCGCTTTGCAGAGCAGAGCTCAGCCGACGGATGGTCAATCGCGCCCGTCATACTGGTGGAACAGGGGCGAGTCGCGGTAGCCGACGAGATCGGCGAACTGTTGGGTGCAAAAATGACCGTGATCCTGATCGGCGAACGCCCTGGCCTGAGCTCTCCAGACAGTCTGGGATTATATTTCACCTACAATCCAAAGGTCGGCCTGACCGACGCCTATCGCAACTGCATCTCGAATGTGCGTCTCGAAGGCCTGACTTACGGCATGGCGGCACACCGTTTGCTGTATTTGATGCGCGAGGCGTGCCGGCGACAGTTATCCGGGGTCAATCTGAAGGACGAAGCGCAGGTGCAAACGCTGGAATCGGACGCAGGAGCGGACCTCAAAGGAAATTTCCTGCTTGATGCGCCCCAAACCTGAACCGCTTCCGCATTGCGCTTTCTCACCTTTTTCAGGCAGGATCGACGCACGGCTGCCAGTGAGTACCCTTTGCCGCCAAAGCACGTGAAGACAGCCACTTGAAGACGAGACCTACCATGCGGATTATTCAAGCGACCCTCGAACACCTGGACCAGCTGACCCCGTTGTTCGTCAAATATCGCGAGTTTTACGGCTCCCTGGCCTATCCGGACTCGTCCCGGGCGTTCCTCGAGAAACGCCTGCGTCGCAAGGAGTCGGTGATCTACCTGGCCCTGTCCGATGACGACAGCAACAGACTGCTGGGCTTCTGTCAGCTGTACCCGAGCTTTTCTTCGCTGTCGCTCAAACGCGTGTGGATCCTCAACGACATCTACGTCGCCGAAGACGCCCGCCGCCAGCTGGTTGCAGACAACTTGATCCGCACCGCGAAGAAAATGGCCAAGGAAACCAACGCCGTGCGCATGCGCGTGTCCACCAGCAGCAACAACGAAGTGGCGCAGAAAACCTACGAATCCATCGGATTCAAGGAAGACACCGAGTTCAAGAACTACGTATTGCCGATCAGCGACGAGTTGTAAGGTCAAAAGAGATCGCAGCTTTCGACCGAAGGCTGCGGTCTTGTCCTCAATTCACCCTGAAATCCCCTGCTACAAACCCTACGCGCTTTTCACTTCCCAGCCCGTATAATCCCGTACTTTCCGGCTTGTAAGAAATACTACCTCCTGTCTGTAGTCTTACGCGAAGTCATCCGCAGGCCTGCCAAGTCGGGCCGTTACCACAGGTGCCGTCCATGGATTTCAACCCGCTCGATCTCGTCCTGCATCTCGATGTCTACCTCGATTTGCTGGTCACCAACTACGGGCCATGGATCTACGCCATTCTGTTTCTGGTCATTTTCTGCGAAACCGGGCTGGTGGTCATGCCCTTCCTGCCGGGCGATTCACTGCTGTTCATCGCCGGCGCCGTTGCGGCCGGTGGCGGCATGGACCCGGTGTTGCTGGGCGGCCTGCTGATGCTCGCGGCCATCCTCGGTGACAGCACCAACTACATCATCGGACGAACGGCCGGCGAGCGATTGTTCAGCAACCCGAACTCGAAGATCTTCCGGCGCGACTACCTGCAGCAAACCCACGACTTCTACGACAAGCACGGCGGCAAAACCGTGACCCTGGCGCGTTTCCTGCCGATCATCCGCACCTTTGCCCCCTTCGTCGCCGGCGTCGCGAAAATGCCCTACCCACGCTTCTTTGCCTTCAGCGTGCTGGGCACGATTCTCTGGGTCGGTGGCCTGGTCACCCTGGGTTACTTCTTCGGCAACGTGCCGTTCATCAAATCCAACCTGTCGCTGCTGGTGGTGGGCATCATCCTGCTGTCGCTGGTGCCGATGATCATTGGCCTTGTGCGCAGCCGCCTTGGCGGTTCGAACTCCAAAACCGCATCACGCTGACAGCATGTGGTCCCTTGGCGCCTGGCGACGCCGGCGTACCCTGGCCAAGCACCCGATTGCCGACGAGATGTGGCAACGGGTGCGCCATCACCTGAGTTTTCTCGATGGCATCAGTGCCGCCGAAGACCAGTGGCTGCGCGAAGCCTGCGTCCTGTTCCTGCAAGACAAACACTTGACCGCCCTGCCCGGGGTCGAACTGCATCAGGAACAACGCCTATTGCTCGCCGCCCAGGCGCAACTGCCGTTGCTGCACCTGGGTGACCTGAACTGGTACCAGGGTTTTCACGAAATCGTGCTCTACCCCGACGATTTCCTCAGCCCCCAGCGCCATCGTGACGCCAGTGGCGTCGAGCACGAATGGGACGGCGAGCACAGCGGCGAAGCCTGGCAACAAGGGCCGATCATCCTCGCCTGGCCGGGCGTCATGGCCAGCGGCGGCTGGGAAGGCTACAACCTGGTGATCCACGAACTGGCGCACAAGCTCGACATGCTCAACGGCGACGCCAACGGCCTGCCACCGCTGCACTCGGACATGCGGGTGAGCGACTGGGCCAGGGTCATGCAGCAAGCCTACGACGATCTCGACCGCCAACTGGAGCGCAATCCGGACGCCGAGACCGCCATTGATCCGTATGCCGCGGAAAACCCGGCCGAGTTCTTCGCCGTCACCAGCGAATACTTCTTCAGTGCCCCGGATTTGCTGCACGAGGCTTATCCACAGGTCTATGAGCAACTGAAGCTGTTCTATCGCCAGGATCCACTGGCAAGGCTGCGGCAACTTCTGGCCGAGAACCCGGTCTATCAGGCACACGACTAAGGTCTACACGACCTCTGGTACGTGGCGTCGACGTAGGAATATGCCTATAATCGCCGCCACTTTTTGGTCAATCCGGCCAAGTGTTTCTGGTCAACTAACGGGGGCAACGCCCAATGAGCTACAGCAAGATTCCGGCTGGCAAAGACCTGCCGAACGACATCTACGTCGCGATCGAGATTCCGGCCAACCACGCGCCGATCAAATACGAAATCGACAAAGACAGCGATTGCCTGTTCGTTGACCGTTTCATGGCCACCCCAATGTTCTACCCGGCCAACTACGGTTACATCCCGAACACCCTGGCTGACGACGGTGACCCACTCGACGTGCTGGTCGTAACCCCTTACCCGGTTGCCCCAGGCTCGGTGATCCGCGCGCGTCCAGTCGGCATCTTGAACATGACCGACGATGGCGGCGGCGATGCCAAAGTGATCGCGGTTCCACACGACAAGCTGTCCCAGCTGTACGTCGACGTGAAGGAATACACCGACCTGCCGCCGCTGCTGATCCAGCAGATCGAGCACTTCTTCGCGAACTACAAAGATCTCGAAAAAGGCAAATGGGTCAAGATCGAAGGCTGGGCCGGCGCAGACGCCGCCCGCGAAGCGATCACCAAGTCGGTTGCTGCCTATAAAGGCTAAGAGCAGCTGCAGGCTTCAAGCCGCACGCTTCAAGAAGAACCCCGGTTGATCCGGGGTTTTTTTTTGCGCGTCTGTAAAGCGTATTAAACAATTCGTTTAACGCGCTGCAATGCCGGGTTTTCCTGTTTATTTTTTACCCAACGCGCCTCACATCCAGTCGTAAATTTCCCTCGAAATTTGAACGAGCCGTTTATTCAAAGCCCCGGCGGGCGCCAGTAGACTCCCGTTCATGAAAAAGAACACTAGCGGCCCACGGTTTAAAGCGCTCCTTGAAGCAGCGAACATCACGACGACAGGATTCGCCGAATTCCTGGATACGGCTCCGCAAAATGTACACAACTGGTACACCCGCGGCGTCCCCGCCCATTGCATGGAAGAAGTCGCCCGGAAACTCTCGGTCAACAGCGACTGGCTAAAAACCGGCGAAGGCTCGAAAGACGCCAGGCACCTGCGCCTGGTCGACGACACCGGCCACACCTTCGACGCCCAGGCCATCCGCGGTGTCTACACCGTGGTCGAGCCCACCGACATCGAACTGCCCTTCTACAAGGAAGTGATCACGGCCCCCGGCTCCAAAAAGACCCACGTCATCGAAGACCGCGGACAAAGCCTGCGCCTGCCCCGCAGCCACCTCGACTCCCTGGAAATCAACCACGCCGATGCCATCGGCGCCGCCATGATCGGCAACAGCATGGCCGAGAAAATCGACGACGGCTCCACCCTGGCAATCGACCGCGGCCTGACCCAGATAGTCGACGGCGAAATCTACGCCATCGAACACGACGGCATGCTGCGCATCAAATACCTGCACCGAATGCCCGGCAATGCCTTGCGCATGCGCAGCCATAACCGCGCCGATTACCCCGACGAAATCTTCCGCCCCGCGCAAATCGAAGAACAGAACATCCGCGTACTGGGCTGGGTGTTCTGGTGGTCGACACTGAACAAACGACGACCACCGCTACCGTTCCTGTAGCCCCAGGAAACGCCAACTCACACACCAGACTGGGAATTCTGCAAAAAAATCAGTATGCTGCGCCCCACATTTGCGCATCACCCCGCCAAGCGGCCCTGATCGCACCGACAAGGCAGATGACTTTCTCGCCAAGTCCCACAGCCGGACGCAAGATCCGGGTGTACGTTTTGAAGGCTGGCGCGGTTTACCAAAAATGAACCAAGCCAGTCCCCGAGAAGCCGGCCACAAGCCGGCTTTTTAATGCCCGCCAGAAAGCCGACTCGCCTGAAAAAACTCGGGATAACGCCCTCCGGGCTTTTGAATGGAAGCCGTCCCGAGTCGCCTCGAGTGAAATCCCCCCTCTCGTATGCACTGCCCAAAAATCCGAGCTATACCTCTCGCTGGCTGTCCGAAAATGCAAGATGCATTTCTGATGTCTGCATGCTGTCCGCGGACCTGATCCCCAGTTTTCTTTGCAACTGCCCATAACCTGCAGTTGCTCATAACTAACGAGGTAAAAATGAACAGGATGTCATACAGGGGCTGGACGATGGCTGCGGCAGTTGCCGTAGCGGGGTCAACGCTTTTCGCGGGGTGCGCGAGCAAGAACGATCCGATTGCGCAGGCAGACAAGGCGGATGTGGCCAAGGGCGTGGCCGCGCCGAGTCTTGAGCAGACCAAGGCGATCGCCGAGGAAGGTTTTATCTACGGCTTGCCGCTGGTCATGAACTATGCCGTGATGAACGAGTTCGCGGTGGACCCCAAGTCCAGCCAGTTCAAGGCTCCCTTCAATCAACTGCACAACGAGCATCGGGTCGCGACGCCCGCCGATACCGCAGTCATTACGCCAAACAGCGACACGCCGTACTCGATACTCTGGGCCGACCTGCGCGCGGAGCCGCTGGTGATCACGGTGCCCGCGGTCTCCAAAAAGCGTTACTACTCAATACAACTGATCGACGGCAACACCTATAACTATGGCTACATCGGCAGTCGGGCGACTGCCAGCGCAGCCGGCAGCTATCTGGTTGCAGGGCCTGACTGGAAGGGTGCGACACCGCCAGGCATCGACAAGGTGTTTACCTCCTCGACCCCCTTCGCGCTCACCTTGATCCGCACCCAGTTGTTCAATCCGGCCGACATGCCAAATGTCGAGAAGGTGCAGGCGGGCTACAAGATCCAGCCGCTGTCCGCCTTCCTTCATCAACCCGCGCCGCCCGCTGCACCGAAGATCGATTTCGTACCGGCGACCACGGCAGGTATCAAGGCCAACTTCTTCGAGTACCTGTCTGCCGCGATGGAGTATGTGCCAGCATCGTCTGACGACAAGGCGATCCGGGCCAGGCTGGCAAGCATCGGGGTAGGTCCCGGCCGGAGATTTGAATTCAAGGACCTCTCGCTCGAGCACAAGGCCGCGGTCCTTCTTGGGATGAAGGCCGGTGACGAGAAGGTCGACAAGTTTCTCTCGAGCGGCATGAAGAATATCAATGGCTGGAACGTCGGTGCGTTCTTCGGTGATCAGGCGTTCTACCAGTCCAACTGGCTCATGCGTGCCGGTGCCGCGAAGGGCGGCCTGTACGGCAACGACGCCGCCGAGGCGATGTACCCCTTCACGCGCACCGACGGCAGCGGCCAGACGCTCGATACCAGCAAGCACAATTACACGCTCACCTTCCCGGCCGGCAAGCTGCCGCCCGTCAATGCCTTCTGGTCGGTGACGATGTACGACGGCAAAAGCCAGCTGCTGATCAAGAATCCGCTCAACCGCTACCTGATCAATTCGCCGATGCTGTCAGCCATGACGAAGAACGCGGATGGCTCGCTGACCCTGTACATACAGAAGGATTCGCCGGGCAAGGCCAAGGAGCCCAACTGGCTGCCCGCGCCTGACGACACGGTGTATCTGGTGATGCGTCTCTACTGGCCGAAGACCGCACCGCCTTCGATTCTTCCCGCTGGCAACGGCAGCTGGCAGCCACCGGCGCTGGTGGTCGCGAAGTAGGGTGAATGTTGCGGCTGCTTGCGCCTGGCAAGCAGCCGTTCGCGCGACTGGCGATTTACGGATAACTGAACGCCTTCACCAACGTCAACTCCCCCACCGCCCGCATCGGCACCAGAAACGTCTCCATCTTCTCGCTCGGCGTCCCTTCCTCGGTAATCACGGTCACCTGGGCCGTGGTCAGCGGCTGAACCGCATCCTCCTGCCCTTCTTCATCACTGCGATACCCACCGCCAAAGTAATTCACATACACCAGATACTGCCCCTTGATCGGCGCAGGCATGGCGAAGATTTCCGGGCCGTAGCCGGTGGTGACGTCGACGTCGAGGGCGGCGCCGTTGGCCACGGCGCGGTCGCCGTACCAGATGTGGGCGCCGTCCGGGGTGATCAGGTGCAGGTCGAGGTCGGTGCCGTCGCTGTCCCAGGCCAGCAGTACGCGCAGCTTGGCAGGAGTCGCGCCACCACTGGCGTTGAGGAACTGGGTTCGGTGGCGTTGTTGGCCGTCGGGGCTGCGGACTTCGACGCTGTTGCTGCCGTTGGGGAAGGAGAATGGTCGATCGAAGCCGCCTGATGGATCGATTTTCAGGGGCATGCTGACGCCGTTGACGATCAGCCGGCCGGGGTCGCCGTTCTTCGGCGCAGCTTTGATCTGACCAGCGATGCGCGCGGTGTTTGCCTGGCCTGCCGGGGTGTTCACCGACGATGCCGGGTAGTTGACGACCTGGCGAAAACTCTCGCCTTCACCTTCGGCTGCGCCGGTTCGCCAGCCGCCGGAGGGGGTGTCGAGTTTGACGCTGTCGGCGGCGGTTGCCGGCGATAGCACGGCGATCGCGCAGAGCAGCAGCAAGACCTGTGGATAACGATGGGTCATGGTCTATTCCAGCAAAAGGTGGCGGGCGAGCCCTTCGATGTAGGTTTCATCCTGGCCGTTGGGGTGCGCTTCGAAGGCCAGGTGCAGGTATTCGTGGGTCAGGTCGAGGCGGTCCTGCAGGGAGAGCACGCCGCGCACGTAGAGGCGCTGGCGTTCGCGGTCGACGAAGGGGCGGCCGAAGGCCAGGCGGCAGACGGCGAAGGTGCTGACTTCGTTGTAGCCGGCTTCGCCTTCGAGACGGGGACGCCAGCTGCGGCGTTGCTTTTGCAGCCAGTCTTGTGCGGCGGGCAGTGCTTCGCAGGAAGCCACAGGATTGTCCCAGCGGCTGAGGCTGGCGCGTGGGTAGGCGTGGAGCAGGATGGCGTCGTAACGCTGGCCGGCGCTGGCTTGTTCCAAGGCTTGTTGCCAGGACAATTTGTCGAGGCCTGGCTGGTTGGAGTGGTAGGTCACCGTGCTGCCGGCGAGCACCAGGTCGCTGGTCCAGGCGGCGATGGCGCGGGTATCCGCAGTGGCCGGGCGTGGGGCGACTCGCTGGCGCTGGCTGCTGTCGTCGATGCTCAGGCAATCACCGTGACGGGTGGCGTTTTGCAGCAGGTAGGTGCGGATGGCTACGGTGAGGGACTTGGCGGCTTCCGCGGGTTCCGCGCTGGCCTCACGCTGCAGAACTCGGGCGACATATTCTTCGCGATCCAGTCGGGCGACCAGTTTGTCCTTGAATAAAAACAGTTCGCCGTCACTGTGGATATCCAGTTGGTTGCCGTTTACGAACTCGACGCGGTAATCGCCCTGCAATTGGCCGGAGGACACCACGCGGTCACCTGACATGACCCGCTGAAGTGGATAACGCGAGAACAGATCGACCTCGACACACTGCCCCGCCTCCGCCAGCCAGGACGCCGGCACCACCACAGACAACGCCTGGGCGTAGTCGCGCAGGACCCGCTGGCTGGTTCCGCGCCCTCCCGCCCAGATCGGCGTGCCATCCGCTGTCCAACCGGCGAATCCACCTTGGCGCGATGCCGCATCCCGATCCCCCAGCCAGCTCCAGGTCTTTACCCGCAAGCGGCTACCGAGCTCGCCCACGACGTTGCCATCCGCCGCGTTCAACAGCACATCCAGCAACACGCGACGCGCCTGGTCCTGCGCCGGCATCAGCGCCAGCGCGCGCAACAATTCAACCACCGACACCCGGGTGGCGGGCTGCAATGACGGCAAGTCCAGCAGCCACTGCGGTGCCTGTCGTGCCTGCCAGTATTCACGCCAGGCGCCAGGGTCAAGCGCCAGGCGCGCCGGCTCGAAATACAACCCACAGGACTTCACCAACGCCTGATCCCGCTCGACTTTGCCACCCGCAGCGCAGCAATAGACTTCCTCTTTCGACTGCCCGCGACACTCATACGCCGGCTCCCGCGCGCCGGTATCCACCAACCAGGCATACACAAACAGCTTCCAGACACTGCCCAGGGGCGCCTGCAGACTGTCGGCCAAGGGCTCGCGCGACAGCAGTTGCGTGTGGCTCAACGTCAGCAGTTGATCCTTGTAGGCCAGCCGTAACGGTTCCTCCTGCGCTGTGACCAGCGCGGGAATCAGACTCAGCAGCAACCAGACCCAAGGCCGATGCATGTCAGTGAACCGTCACCTGACCGAGCGCCGGTTTCTGCTCCTGGGCCTGATGCTGCGGCGCGTAGACCTGCGTGAAGCGCGCCGGCGGCAGGTTGAACTGGCCTTTCTGCGAGAAACGCACCAGGTGACGCAGGCGCAGTTCGCCGCTCAAGGCATCCACCGGAACGGCGTAGGCCATTTGTCCCGGCTCGAAACGGGCCTTCTCCAGCGCAGACGGTTCGGTCCCGGCCTTGCCCATGAGCTTGATGCCCCAAGTCGTGCGCTCGACATCCGCGCCCGGTGGCAGCGGTACTTCCAGCAGGCCATAGCGCAAGGGTCTGGCGGCTTTGCTGGTCAGGATCACTTCGTCGAGATACAGATTGTCGCTGGACAACGGCGCATGGCCGACCGGCTGCAGCTTGAAGGTGAAGGCTTCATCGCCCGGCACCAGTTGCGACAGGCGACGGGTGATGGTCACGGGCAGCGGATCGACCGCTGGCTGCTGGCTCTGGAAGCTCAATGCGGCGCTCAGTGGCCGCTCCTGCGCACCGCTCAACGACAATACGCCGGGTACCTGTGCGCCTTGCCAGGTCCAATAGACTTCACCCGTGGCGCCCTGCTCCTGCTTCCAGCCGTCGCCCGGTTTCAGGGCCACGGCCGGCGCGGCCTGTTCGATGCTGCGTTGCAACCACGTCAGTGCCAGCGCGCGTTCCAGGGTGGATTGCTGTGGCAGCAGACGTTGCAACAACGCTTGCGCGTGGGCCTGATCGAAAGGCTGCAGTGACGCATTCAACGCCTCGGCAAACGGCTCGGAGCTGTTGGCCAGGCGCTGCTGCGCGTCGGCCAGTTGCCGCTTGAACGCGTCCGGCAAAGCGACCTTCGATTGCGCGGCTAACGAGGCAGTCAAGACGCGGGTAGCGGCCAGGCCCAATGCCGAATCCGGATCCCCCATGACCAGGCTATCGCCCGCCACGTCCATGACGTTATCGGCACGCCCCTCACCTGCCTGCATCAGATCTTCCATCAAACCGCTGAGCAAGGTGTTGACCGGCAACTGCATCTGCCTGGCGAACGACAGGATCAATGCCCGTTGCAGCAGCGGAGTGCTCTTCGCCTGTTTCGCGTACACCTCCAGCACCCGCTGCCAGTGTTCCGGCGGCAGACTCAGTTCCAGCACCCGGCTGGCGTGCCAGTCGGCGTAATAGGCGTAGGCGGTGAGAAACGCGTCCGGCTCGCCGTCCATGCCCCACCAGGTGAAGCTCGCCGAAGGACCAGCCATCTGCACCAGGCGCAGGCGGCTGTTCTGCATGATCAGACGCAAGCGATCGCGCACCTGCGGGTTAGACGACAAGACGGGATAGGCGATGCTCAGCGGCAGCAAACCGCTGGCGGTTTGCTCGACGCTGCCATACGGGTAGCCCAGCAGGTCATCGAGGGCAGCACGGAACAGCGCTTGCGGGCTGTCATCCAGGCGCAGGCGAATATCCGTGGCATCCGCCGGCAGGGTTAGCGGCGTCTCCGCGCCAGCCACGTCCAGGCGCTGGCTTTGCGTGACTTGCCAACCTTCGCCGGTTGCGCTCAGGCGCACGGCCAGGGCATCGGCGGTTTTGCCGTCCTGTACCAGTTCGGCGCTCCACTCGCCATTGACCAACTCGAACGCTGGCAACGGCAGGTAGTTGATGCCGCTGTTGAGCGTGACAGGAACCCGTTGATCGCTGCCCGCGTAATGAATCACCAGCTCAGCTTTGACCGAGTTTTGCGCCTGGCTGAAAGCAAACACACCGAGACCCGGTTTGTCGCCCGCGCGGAATTTGCTCGGCCCGCTCCACTTCAGGTACAGCGGTTTCTCCGAGCGTACGAACTGCTTCTTCTGCCCGACCTGGCCGTCATCGGCGATGGCCCGGGCGGTGATGCGCCAGCGGGTCAGCGAGTCCGGCATCTTGAAGGTGAACTGGGTCTTGCCGTTGGCGTCGGTCATAAGCTCCGGTTGCCAGGCGGCGGTATCGACGTCTTCGCGACGCGGCCGCTCCAGCACTTTCACCCCGCGCTCGCTGCGGTTGGCCTTGCCCGGTGCGCCGGGGCTGCCGGGCAATGCGACGTCGTAGCTGATGAACGACAGACTGGCGCTGGTGCGCACGTTGTTGCGGCGCGGATGGTAGAAGAACTGGTCGATGGTCGGAGCGATTTCCGGTTGCAAGGCATAGACCATTTCGTCGACCACACTGACCGTCAGATGCGCCGGAATCGGCTTGCCGGCGAACTGCGTGGTCAGGTCCACCGAAACGGTGTCGCCGGGTCGGTAGGTCTCTTTGTCCGTGGCGATGGCCACGTCGATCTGCGGCGTGATTACCTTGATCCCGGCGTTCTGGAAGCTGTACTGGCCGCCCTTGGTGTACAGCACCGAGAAGGTCAGGTTCGGCGCGAAGCTGTCCTTTACCACGATGCGCGCGCGGTATTGAGTGTCGCTGAGTTTTTCCAGCTTCAGCCAGTCGCTGCCCTTGGACAGCAACGCCGTGGCCTCGACCTTGTCGCGCTCCAGCGACAGCAGCGCATCGTTGATAGGCTCGGGGAAAGTGATCAACGCCAGCGCTTCGTCGCCGGCTTTGTACTCGGGTTTGTCGAGGACGATTTCCACGGTGCCCGGTACGGCTTTGACGCCCTCGCCGGTGACCGAATGACCGGTGGCGCCGAGGGTGCGGCCGTGGTCGTCCCTGAGTGTCAGGTTGTAGGTGCCGGGACGCTCGAAGGCCAGGGAGAAACCTTTGTCGGTTGCCGCGAGTTTACCTTCGCCAGTGCTCTGGTCTTCCAGGCGAACCCAGCCATAGCTGCCCGGGGTGACCACTGCACTTTGTTCGCTTTCGTTGACGTAGCTGAACGTTACCTTGTCGCCCACCGCACTGAAGCGCTGGGGTGCACTCAAGCGAAAATTCGCCGCGCCGCGATCGATGAGGATTTCCTTGGTGGTCTTGACCCGATACGCCGCGCCATCGCTGGCGAACACCGTGAGCATGTAGCGACTCGGTTTTTCCGCAGCCGGCAAATCGAGGACGGCGTTGCCCTTGGCGTCGGTGGTCAGTTCGGTGCTGGTCAGTTCCACCGGGAATTGCCCGAGGTATTGCAGCTCGTTGTCGATCATCGACAGTTGCTGGGCGCGCAGGCTAAGGCTCAGTTTGGCGTTGGCCACCGGCTTGCCATCCGGATACAGCAGCACCAGGTTGCCCTTGACCGGTTCACCGGTGCGGTAGTCCTGCTTGGCCAGGTTCAGGGAGATTTCGAAGTGCGGCTTGATGTATTCAGCCACGCGGAAGGCGCTGCTGTAGGCCTGCTCCTTGTAGTTGAAACGCAGCTCATATCCACCGGCCACGGCGTTGTCCGGCAACTGGAAACGGCCTTGAGTGCCGGCCTTGGAGTCGAGTTTCAGGTCCAGGCTTTGCAGCGCCGTACCAGTCGCATCGAGCACCGTCACATTGACGTCGGCAGCGGTTGGCTGCACCGAATCCCGGGCATTCTTGAACTCGCGCCCGACGATTTTCAGCGATACCCAATCCCCTGGCCGGTACAGCGGGCGATCGGTGAAGGCAAAGAGTTTGGTGTCGTAGATTTCGCTGTCGTAGTAGAAGTTTTCCGAAACGAAAACCCCACCCTCTTCATCCTCACCGATCACGAACGAACGTTCGGGGCTGACGTGTTTCAGGCGCAGCAAACCATCGGCGTCAGTCGCCCCGCTACTCATCACACCCAGGCCATCGGTCCACAGCACATTGACCTTGGGCACCGAGCTGCCCTCGTGTTTGCGCGCGGCCCACACCAGCAGTTCGTCCCCGGCAATCTTGCTCACCGCCACGGTGTTGGAGACGAAGACCATGGTGGTCGCACGGTACTTGCCGATCAACGCTTCCACCAGATACAGCCCCGGTTTCAAGTGGCCCAACGGGATGTAGACGTTGCCCGGCGCGACACTGACGAATTCACTGGAAGACCCGGCGAGATTGACGCCTTCAGGCGGCTGGATTGGTTTGGCTTGCCACAGCGGATAACGAAACTGGCTGACCACCGGCAGTCCCGGAATCAGCGCGAATTGCGGCTGCGCGTCGTAGGGCGTTGGCGCGGCCATGGCGTTGCCCATTTTCAGTTCCGGCACCTGCTCGGTGACTTGTTTACGCGACTCGTAGGAAAACGCCCGCTGCATCACCCGGCGGGATTTGCGGTACCAGTTGTCCCACAGGTAGGCGAGCGTATTCGACAAGCCTTCGCCTTTGAACTGGCCGTCACTGACCACCCGGTGCAGGTTCTTCTGGCGCTTGAGGAAATCCAGCGGCTTGTCGATGCGATACACCCGAATGTCGGCGCCGCCGTAGGGTTCCATGCGCAAGCGACGGTAGTCGCGACCCGGCGCTTCGAGGCGGACCATTGCCTGTTCGTCGCTGGCAAAACTGCTGTCGGCCAACAGGAAAAAACTCTCACCGGCCACCGGCGTGTAGCCACTGGGCTCAACAGTGTCTGCGGCGTTGGCCGTCGACAGAGGCAGCACCAATACCAACAACAGGGACAGAAAACGCAGCATGCGGGCACCGGTCATTGGGAGAGAAAATTCAGTCGATAGACGCCGATGAAGTTGGGGTTGGCTGCATCGGGTATCCATCGGGTGTCCTTCCATGTCATGAGTTGTTGCAGGCTTGCCGAGCGCATGCCGTTGTCGGTGGGGGTGGTGGTGCCGGTGTGATAGGCGATGTAGCGGCCCATCCAGATCATCAGGTGCTGGTCGTCGCCCTGATCGAAAAACATCAGGTCGCCGGGGCGTGCCTGTGCGACATCGCGGCCAACCAGTTGGCTGTTGAACTGGATCAGCTTGATCGCGTTGACGTAGGGCCCGACCTTGCCACCACCCTGCTGCCACTGCTGGGCGAGGCCGCGCTGGGCATCGCTCAGTTGCAACTCCGGCGGCAGGTAGCGGTTGGACAGGCCATTGCTGCGCAGCCATTTGTCATCATGGACTTTCAGCGCTTCGTTGGCGGCAAAACGCACCAGCCCTGCGCAGTCCTGCTGATACCAGCGCGGGCTCGGGCCCTGGCTCAGTTGCTCCTGGGCGATGCGCACGAACCAGGCGCGGAATATTTGGGATTGCTGTGGGTCGAGCGCCGGTGCGTCGACGGCCCGGGCGCCCGCGCTCAACAACAACGCCAGCACTCCGAGGCTGCGGATCAGTGCGTTCACAGCGCTTTCCACTCCAGCGGCAGCCATTGCCAGTGGCCATCGGGCTCGCTGCCCTCGGGCAGGGTCAGGGCGTACTTGCCGTAACCGCCGAGCTTGCGCAATTTCGGGATCAGGTAGGTTTGCGCTGCGTTGTAGAACACCGGTTCCATGTCTTGCGGCAGGCTGTCGAGGGTTTCGCGCTGCATCAGTTGGGCCATGGCGTCCGGACCGAAATACACCGGCATCAGCAGGTCCTTGGGCACCACGTCGGCCATCGGCGGAAAGCGTTTGTCGAGGGTGCCGAGGGCTTTATCCACCAGCTTGTCGTCGAGGGAAAACAGTAGCGTCGAACCGTGACGCGCCAGGCTGACTTTCATGAAGGCCTTGCCGGTGATCTGATCGGGATCGGATGCATCCTTTGCCGCATAGGGACCGAAAGTGGAGCTGACCTGGCGCTGCCATTGATGACTCAGGCCTTCCTGCTTCTCGACCACCGGGAACGCATGTTCATCGACCTTGCCTTCATAAGCGCCGACCATCGAGCCGAACAGTTTGCCCAGTTCACCATCGAGGCTGGCACTGTCTTCATCCTTGAGGCTGGCTACCAGCAGCGGTGTATACAGCCGCGAATCGGCGTACCAGCACAGGCCCGCCGCACCGCCCATGTGCTCGGTCAGCGCCTGGGCGGCGGCCTCGTCGGCACCGAGCTTGAGCAGCAGCGGCTGCTGTTGTTCGGCCGCCAGCGGCAGGGTCACACAAGCGCTGGCGCCCATGGGCATGGCTTGCCAGATCGGTTTGAAATCGAAGTCCGGCTGGTTGTCCAGTTCGTCCATGGCGAGGAAGCTGTGCCAGCCCTTGTCGTCCATGTCGAAGCGCAACCCGGCGAAGTTCGGAATGAAACGCTGATACCCCATGGCCAGCACACTGGCATTCACCGACAGCCGCTGTTTCACCTCTGGCGCGCGGGGTTGCAGGCCGAAGGCCTCGGGAAACAGTTTGTCGCCGTTGAGCAGCGCGGCGATGGCTTGGGTCGAGACGCCGCCCGCTTCCTGCGTCGCCCCACTTTGCGGATCGTAGAGCCTGGTCGGATTCGACAGCACCACCAGCTTGTCGCCGTGGGAAGCAAACAGCAGCGCCTTGCTGGCGTTGTACGTGAGTTGATAGAGCGCCACGTCGTCGTTGCCGACTTTCACGTCCGCGAGTTTGCTCAACTGCGAATCATCCAGCGCCACTTTCGCCAGCGGCTCCAAGACCTTGGCCAGCCCGCCACGATCCATCACCAGCAGAAAATCCTTGAGCCGGCCGTCCGCCCCGCGCCACAACGCAACGTCCGCCGGTTGATCGAACAGCTGCTCGATCAGCGTGTCCTGCAACTTCAGGTCATGTTCGTAAATGATCCGCCGCAGGCTGCCAATCAGCCCGAGGCGATCGGCATGGGTCTGGTAATAGAAGACGAAATCTTCGGTCAGGGTTTCCTTGAGGAACGGCACCGCCAGCAGGTCTTTGGGCAACTGGCTCAGGGAATGGGTTTCGAGCAGGCCATCGGGGCGGCTCATGCCGAGCTTTTCAGCCGCCAGTTGCGGTGCCGGGGCTTTGTTTTTATGCATCAGCCAGCCCATGCCAGCGGCCACGCCCGCGACCAGACACAGCCCGGCCACAATGACCGGCCAACGACGGGACGGTTTGGCGCTCGGTGTTTCAACCGCCGGTAAAATAGTGCTATCGCTCATTTCACAAAACCCAGTTCATCCGTGGAGCGGGATGCTTAATAGTTGAAAGTCTTGACCAGCAGCAGATCCCCGATCGCGCGCAGGGGCACGATGAAGGTTTCGCGTTTTTCGTCGACGGTGTTTTCGTTGAGCACCAGGTTGATCTGCGAGGTGATGACCTCGTTCTGGTTGCTGGTCTCATCGAAGTTATAGCCGCCGCTACCGAAGTTGCCCCAATAGTTGACGTAAACCAGATAGGTGCCATGCAGCGGCGCGGTCATGGTGAACATTTCCGGGCCAGGGCCGTCGACGCCGTCCGGGTCCAGGCCACCGCCATTGCTCATTGCCGGGCGCGCCCAGAACGCATGCTGGCCGTCCGGGGTGACGATGTGCAGGTCGAGCTCGGCTTTCGGATCGTCCCAGCCCAGCACCACGCGAATCCGCGCCGGAGTGCGCAGGTTGTTGGCTTCATAGAACTGCACGCGCTTGAGCGACTGGCCTTCGGCACTGCGCACTTCGACGCTGTTGGAACCGGCCCCGAATGCATAGGGCCGGGCAAAACGCCCCTGATCGTCGGTGTACAGGTTCAAAGGA
This sequence comes from Pseudomonas sp. IT-P218, assembly GCF_949767605.1. Classification (NCBI taxonomy): domain Bacteria; kingdom Pseudomonadati; phylum Pseudomonadota; class Gammaproteobacteria; order Pseudomonadales; family Pseudomonadaceae; genus Pseudomonas; species Pseudomonas sp. IT-P218. The sequence continues at coordinate 80,317 of NZ_CATKQQ010000096.1, read as the reverse complement.
TTGCCGTTGACCGCCAAGGTATGGAGCCCGCGCTGTGCGCCGATGGCCTTGAGCTGACCCTGGATCATCGTGCGATTGCGCTGCACACCGCGATCGATGGGGGGCGTGGGATAGGCGACTTGCGGGTTTTCCGTACGGTCGAGCAAACCGTTGAAGCGCCAGCCGCCCACCGGCTCCGACAACTCGGCACTCGGCGCGGCCAGGGCGGGCGCACAGAACCAGCCGATCAGCAGCAAAAGAAATGAGCGCATGTAACGCCTCCTGCCATGCATGACGAAACCTTGCGCCTGATCCTCGGCGCGTTACAGATGCGGATACTGCGTTTCGTCTGAAAGACCCAGGCTCGCGGGTCGTAGATGGCGCGAAGGTTAGACGCTCAGTCCGCGCCTAACAATCGGAGAACGCTGAAAATGAGGTGCGAATCACGCCGACGGCTGGACGCTGAGCCGAATAAAGATCATATTCGGCTCACTATATGAGCCGAATAGCGTTTCTAATCGGCTCACGCCTTCAAGAGTAGCGAGTTCATGGCACCTTTCTGGATCTGGCAGCAGCCCGATTGGCCGAGTTTCACCTGGAACACCGAACGACTGGCACCGTTGCTGCGCGAGTGCGTCCAGGCACAAGGTCGATTGACGGGCATGGTCAGTTCCGTGGGCAATTCGCTGAGTGCGCAGAGTGAACTGGATGCATTGCTGCAAAACATCGTCACCTCGTCCGCCATTGAAGGTGAGCAGTTGAATGTCGGCTCGGTGCGCTCTTCATTGGCGCGACGGCTGGGGCTGGAGCAACTTGATGGCAACCATGTCAGCCAGCGTAGCGAAGGCTTGGCGCAATTGATGCTCGATGCCACGCAGCATTTCGCTGAACCACTGACACTGGAACGATTGCTTGGGTGGCATGAGTGGTTGTTTCCTGATCAGGATACCGACCTCGCCACCCGCAGCATGCGGGTCGGCGCGTTGCGCGGCGATGATCCGATGCAAGTCGTGTCCGGTCACCTCGACAGGCCGACCGTTCACTTCGAAGCGCCGCCGCGCCAGGGCCTCGAGCGCCAGGTCGATAGTTTCCTCGACTGGTTTGAAAGCAGCCGGAATCAGGCGGGGCTCGACCCGTTACTGCGGGCCGGGGTCGCACATTTCTGGTTCGTCACGCTTCACCCTTTTGATGACGGCAATGGCCGCCTGACTCGCGCCATCACCGACCTTGCACTGGCTCAGGGCGAGGCCCAGGCGATTCGCTTTTACGCCATGTCGGCGAGCATCCTCGAAGATCGCTCTGGCTATTACCGCGTATTGGAAAACAGTCAGAAAGCCACTCTGGACATCACTGAATGGCTGGAGTGGTTTCTCCAGACCTTGTTGCGCAGCCTGCAGCAGGCCATGGCGCGGATCGAGTCGGTGCTGGGCAAAGCCCGCTTCTGGCAGGCGCACCGGCAGTCCGGTTTGTCGGCCGAGCAGACCAAGGTACTGAATCGCTTGCTCGATGGCGGGGAACGAGGGTTTGAGGACGGGATCAGCGCCGCGCAATATCAAGCGGTGGCGAAAGTATCCAAAGCGACCGCGACCCGTCATTTGACTGAACTACTGGCGAAGGGCTGCCTGAATCGACTACCGGGTGGCGGACGCAGTACCCGGTATCAAATCAATTATCCTGAAACCCTGTAGGAGCTGCCGAAGGCTGCGATCTTTTGATCTTGCTTCTAAAAAACAAAATCAAAAGATCGCAGCCTGCGGCAGCTCCTACAGGAGGCTTGCAGCGCCGGTGTATTTGCCCATAAACCCCCTATCTGCTAGTGTCGCGCCGGTTTAACGTCAACCGGAAATCGCCGCCATGGCCCGCAAAAAAGCTGCACTGGATTTCGAACAATCCCTCGCTGACCTGCAAACGCTGGTAGAGCGCCTGGAGAATGGCGAATTATCGCTGGAAGACTCGCTGACCGCTTTCGAGCAAGGCATCGGCCTCACCCGCGATTGCCAGGCGGCGCTGGCCCAGGCCGAGCAAAAAGTTCAGGTGCTGCTCGAGCGTGACGGCGAGTTGGCCGAGGAACCCTTCGACGCGGATCAACCAGAATGATTGAAGCGTATTCGGCGACCAGCCAGGCCCGCGTCAACGCCGCCATGGAAACCCTGTTCACCGCGCCGAGCCCTGAGCTGGCGCGGCTGTACGAAGCCATGCGCTACAGCGTGATGAATGGCGGCAAGCGCGTGCGCCCGCTGCTGGCCTACGCCGCCTGCGAAGCGCTGGGCGGCAAGGCCGAGCAGGCCAACGGCGCGGCCTGTGCAGTGGAACTGATCCACGCTTATTCGCTGGTGCACGACGATTTGCCGGCCATGGACGACGACGACCTGCGTCGCGGCCAGCCGACTACGCACAAGAAATTCGATGAAGCCTGCGCGATCCTCGCCGGCGATGGCTTGCAGAGCCTGGCGTTCAGCGCCCTGCTCGACCCGCGCCTGAGCAATGCCGACGCCGAGATCCGCCTGCAAATGGTCAGTGCGCTGGCCTTGGCGGCAGGTCCGGCGGGCATGGTCGGCGGCCAGGCCATCGACCTTGGCTCGGTCGGCCTGAAGCTCGATCAGCAGGCGCTCGAATACATGCACCGGCACAAGACCGGCGCGCTGATCGAAGTCAGCGTCAAGCTCGGCGCCTTGGCCAGCGGTCGCGCCGAGAGGGACGAACTCAAGTCCCTGCAGACTTATGCACAGGCCATCGGCCTGGCCTTCCAGGTCCAGGACGACATTCTCGACGTCGAAAGCGATACCGAAACTCTTGGCAAACGCCAGGGCGCCGACATTGCCCGCGACAAGCCAACCTACCCGGCCCTGCTCGGCCTCGACGCCGCCAAGGCCTATGCCCTGGAACTGCGCGATCAGGCGCTGCACGCGCTGCGACCGTTTGACGCGGCTGCCGAGCCCCTGCGCGACCTGGCCCGTTACATCGTCTCGCGCCGCAGCTGACGGCGTATCCGCCAAAAAAGACCAACGCGTGGGCAGGGGCCGATGCATCAGGTAAACTGCCGCATCTTTTATACCTATAACGATTCGCCTGATGCCCACGACGTTCCATGAGATTCCCCGCAAGCGCCCGACCACGCCCCTGCTCGACCGCGCGAACACGCCGGACGGCCTGCGCCGGTTAGGCGAAGCCGAGCTGGAAACCCTGGCCGATGAGTTGCGCCTGGAATTGCTCTACACGGTCGGCCAGACCGGTGGGCATTTCGGTGCAGGCCTGGGCGTCATCGAGCTGACCATCGCGCTACATTACGTTTTCGACACCCCGGACGACCGGCTGGTGTGGGACGTAGGTCATCAGGCTTATCCACACAAGATCCTCACCGGTCGTCGCGAGCGCATGGGCACCCTGCGCCAGAAGGACGGTATTGCCGCCTTCCCGCGCCGTTCCGAGAGCGAGTACGACACCTTTGGCGTCGGCCATTCCAGTACGTCGATCAGTGCGGCCCTGGGCATGGCGATTGCCGCCCGCCTGCAGAACAGCGAGCGCAAGGCGATTGCCGTGATCGGCGACGGCGCACTGACGGCCGGCATGGCGTTCGAAGCGCTGAACCACGCGCCGGAAGTGGACGCCAACATGCTGGTGATCCTCAACGACAATGACATGTCGATCTCGCGCAACGTCGGCGGCTTGTCGAACTACCTGGCGAAGATCCTTTCCAGTCGCACCTATGCGAGCATGCGCGAGGGCAGCAAGAAAGTGCTGTCGCGCCTGCCGGGTGCCTGGGAAATCGCCCGCCGCACCGAAGAATACGCAAAAGGCATGCTGGTGCCCGGCACCCTGTTCGAAGAGCTGGGCTGGAACTACATCGGCCCGATCGACGGCCACGACCTGCCCACCCTGATCGCCACCCTGCGCAACATGCGCGATCTCAAGGGCCCGCAGTTCCTGCACATCGTCACCAAGAAAGGCAAAGGCTTCGCCCCGGCTGAAGTCGACCCGATCGGTTACCACGCCATCACCAAGCTCGAGCCTGTCGATGCGCCGGCCAACCCGCCGAAAAAAGCCAGCGGGCCGAAGTACTCCGGCGTGTTCGGCGAATGGCTGTGCGACATGGCGGCTGCCGACCCGCGTCTGGTCGGGATCACCCCGGCGATGAAGGAAGGCTCGGACCTGGTGGCCTTCAGCGAGCGTTTCCCGCTGCGCTACTTCGACGTGGCGATTGCCGAGCAACACGCCGTGACCCTGGCGGCCGGCATGGCCTGCGAAGGCGCCAAGCCTGTGGTGGCGATCTATTCGACCTTCCTGCAACGCGGTTACGACCAGTTGGTGCACGACGTCGCAGTGCAAAACCTCGACGTCCTGTTCGCCATCGATCGTGCCGGCCTGGTCGGCGAAGACGGCCCGACCCATGCGGGCAGCTTCGACCTGTCGTTCCTGCGGTGCATCCCCGGCATGCTGGTGATGACCCCGAGCGACGAAAACGAACTGCGCAAGATGCTCACCACCGGCCACCTGTACGAAGGTCCGGCGGCCGTGCGCTATCCGCGCGGCAATGGCCCGAATGCGACCATCGAGAAAGACCTCGAGCCGATCGAAATCGGCAAGGGTGTGGTTCGCCGCCGGGGCAGCAAGGTCGCCCTGCTGGTGTTCGGCGTACAGCTGGCCGAGGCGCTGAAAGTCGCCGAGACGCTGGACGCGACCGTGGTCGACATGCGTTTCGTCAAACCGCTGGATGAAGCACTGGTTCGCGAGATTGCCGGCAGCCATGAACTGCTGGTGACCGTCGAGGAAAACGCCATCATGGGCGGCGCCGGCGGCGCGGTCAGTGAGTTCCTCGCCCGCGAGAACATCCTCAAGTCGATGCTGCACCTGGGCTTGCCGGATGTTTACGTCGAGCATGCCAAGCCGGCGCAAATGCTGGCGGAGTGCGGGCTGGATGAGGCCGGGATCGAAGCATCGATCCGCGAACGCCTGCAACTGCTCAACTTGTAAACCCGATCCCCCTGTAGGAGCCGGCTTGCTGGCGATGGCGCCCTCTAGGACGCCAAGAGCTTCGCTGGCAAGCCAGCTCCTACAAGGACCGCGCCGTCCTTGATGCACAAAAATTGACCATGAATTTCTTTCGCCTCGCCCTGACGCTGACGCTTCTGCCGTCCGGACACCTGCTGGCCGACTCCTTCGAACGCGACCAGGCCCTGAAACTGCCCGACGTGCTGATCAGCGCCAACCGCCAGGTCCAGGCGCGCAACGACAGCAGCGCCGCCAACACGGTATTCACCCGCGAAGACATCGACCGACTGCAACCGAACAGCGTCACTGATCTGCTGCGCCGTGTACCGGGAGTGCAAGTGGCACAAACCGGCGGACGCGGCAGCTTGCCGGGGATCTACATTCGCGGCACGCAGTCGGCCCAGAGCCTGGTGCTGGTGGACGGCCAACGGATCGGCAACTCGTCCTCCGGCGACAGCAATCTGCAACACATCAACATCGAACAGGTCGAGCGCGTGGAAGTGCTGCGCGGCTCCCGTTCGGTGATCTACGGCAGCGATGCGATTGGCGGGGTGATCCAGATCTTCACCCGGCGTGGCAGCGAGCCCGGCCTGCAGCCACGCCTGCATGTCGGTTTTGGCAGCAACCAGACCTGGGAGCGCAGCCTCGGTTTGTCCGGTGGCGATGAGCAGACCCGCTTCAACCTCGGCGCCAGCCTCGATGAAACCGCCGGGATCGATCGCACCCATGAGTCGTATCCCAGCGACGGCGATCACGACGCATACCGCAACAAATCCCTGAGCCTGAGCCTGAGTCACGCCCTCAGCGACGACGTCGAGATCGGCGCCAACCTGCTGGATAACCGTGGCAAGAGCGAATATGACAATCCGTTCGGCCGCTTCGACCTGGACACTTTCGAGTCAGTCCAGCAGCAGCCCTACAACGAATTCGATGTGAGCAGTGTCAGCAGCTACGTCGACGCACGGGTCAACGACCTGTGGAAAACCCGCGTCGAATTTGGCCATAGCGAAAACCGCGAGAAGACGTTCGACAAGCTCAGCGATGAACGTAGCGTGTTCAACACCTACCGCGATTCGGTGAACTGGCAGAACGACCTGACACTCAACGAGCACAACAGCCTGATCCTCGGCGGCGACTGGTACCAGGACCGGGTCAACAGCAGCACGCCGTTCGACGAGGACAGCCGCTGGAACCGCGCGGCCTTTATCCAGCATCGCTACCAGGCCAACAGCTTCTCCACCGAGCTGGGCCTGCGCCGCGACCAGAACCAGCAGTTCGGCGGCCATAACAGCTGGAGCGGTACCTTCACCCTGCCGCTGAACCAGGACAACGACGTGCTGCTGACCTACAGCGAAGGTTTCCGCGCTCCGACCTTCAACGACCTGTACTACCCGGACTTCAGCAACCCGGACCTGAAACCCGAGACCTCGAAAAGTTACGAGCTGCAATGGCGCAACCAACTGACCGAGAACAGTCGCCTGGAGGCCTCGCTGTACCGCACGGACCTCGAAGACGCGATCATCTTCGGCAGCAACTCACGACCGGAAAACGTCGCCTCGGCGCGGATCAACGGCTTTGAAGCGGCGTTGAAACAGCAGTTGTTCGGCTGGCAGAGCAACCTTGGCGTGGCGATCATCGACCCGCGTGACCGCGACACCGGGCATACCCTGGCCCGTCGTGCCCGGCGTACGTTGAGCTGGGATCTGGACCGCCAGTTCGACCGCCTGGGCCTGGGCGCCAGCTGGCAAGCTGTGAGCAGCAGCTATGACGACTTGAACAATCAACAGCCATTGGGGGGTTATGGATTGTTGGGATTGCGCAGCAGTTGGGCGCTCAATCGTGAAGTCAGCCTGGAGCTGAAGGTCGATAACCTTCTGGACAAGGGATACAGCCGGGCGATGTACAGCCATGAAGGCAGCCAGTACGGGTATCGCGAGGAGGGTCGGGCATGGATGTTTGGGGTGACCTGGACGCCTGGGCTCTGATTTGAAGTTTTTGTTGGCCAGTCTGGTCTCTTCGCGAGCAAGCCCGCTCCCACACTTGACCTCTGTCGTACACAAAATCTGTGTCCACTGAAATCCAATGTGGGAGCGGGCTTGCTCGCGAAGGGCCGCAACTCGGTCTCAGCGTTCGGGCGCTATCAACCGGCACAACTTGGCCGTAGCCTCAATCATCTGCCCACTCGGCCGCTCCAGGCCCTTGTCCGTCACCAACCGCAATTGCCCCTGCCGCACCGCCGCCACCTGCGGCCACAGCTTCCACGCATCCAGCTGCGCCTGATCACCCGCCAGAATCACCTCCGGATCACGCTGCAGGACCGCTTCGACACTGACCTGCGGCGCCGGCAGTGTCTGATCGCCGAACACGTTTCGCGCCCCGCACACTTCGAGCGCCGCGCTGATGATCTGGCCACCGCCAACGGTATAGAGCGGCCGGTCCCAGACCTGATAGAACACCCGCAACGGCTCTTCGCGCCTGTAGCGTTGACGCAGCTCAGCCAGCCGCTGACGCAAACCGCCAGCCAACGCACCCCCACGCTCAGGCCGGCCAAGCTGCAAGGCGATCGCCTCGATCTGCGCGGTGAGCTGTTCGAAATCATGGGGTTCGGCGACGTAGGTGGGGATGCCCAAGCGCTTGAGTTGCTCACGCTGGGCCGGGCCGACACTGCCGGGCCAGAGCAGCAGCAAGTCGGGCTTGAGGCTGAGCAGCCGCTCCATGTCCAGCTGGCCGTAGCGGCCAACGGAGGGCAGATCCTTGAGTTCGGCGGGACGCTCGCCGGCATCCAGCACGCCAACCAGCAAGTCGGCCGAAGCCAGCTCAACGACAATTTCAGAGAGCGACGGCGCAAGGCTGACAACCCGTTCGACCGCGACTGCCGAGCCACTGGCGGCCAGCAGCAACACCGCCAGCCAGACAGGACGCATCAACCGAGCTGACGCGGAATACGGTAGAGGTAGAACAGCACGGCAGTCGACAGCGCCAGCAGCATCAGCGGGACCGCTTCGAGGCCGACGAACACCGCCAATGCACCGATCCACGCCGGCAGGCCTGCTGCCAGGAACGCCGTGCGCCGCTTGGCCGCCAGACTGATCCAGGCGCCAGGCTCTTCAGGGGTGTCGAGGGCTTTCTGGGTGGCGATCAGCGCATGTTTGTAGCCGCCAAAGAACTTCAGGCTGACAAACATCGAGGCGACACCAGCGATGAACAAGGGCATCGCCAGCACCGGCAGGATGGCCTCGCTCTGGCCGAACACGGCGTTGATGACGAACAGCGGCAACAAGGCCAACGCCAGGTATTGCCACCAGTTGACGGACAGTCGCCGCCGCACCTGGCCTCGGGTCACGCCCGGCCTACCTCGCCCTGATGTTCGTTGCCCATCATGTGGTCGAGTTTGCTGGCCTTGGTCGCCAGGTAGAGTTTGTTGTGCGGATTGTGCCCGGTGTGCAGCGGCACGCGCTCGGCGACCGCGATGCCCATGTCGGTCAAGGCTTTGACCTTGCGTGGGTTGTTGGTCATCAGGCGCAGGGATTTCACCCCCAGGTGCTCAAGCATCGGCAGGCACATGGCGTAGTCACGCTGGTCGGCGGCAAAGCCCAGGCGCTCGTTGGCTTCAACGGTGTCGGCACCGCCGTCCTGCAGCTCATAGGCGCGGATCTTGTTCAGCAGGCCAATGCCACGGCCTTCCTGACGCAAGTACAGCAACACGCCCCGACCTTCACGGGCGATGGCCTGCAGCGCGGCCTCAAGTTGCGAGCCGCAGTCGCAACGCTGGCTGAACAGGGCATCGCCGGTCAGGCATTCGGAGTGCAGCCGGCCGAGTACCGGGGCACCGTCGGCGATCTCACCCAGGCTCAGCACGACGTGCTCGCGGCCGGTGGCCTCATCGAGAAAGCCGTGCATGATGAATTGCGCAAAAGGCGTTGGCAGCTTGGAAGCGGCGACAAAAACGACAGGCACCGGTGTGCTCCTGATCTAAAAGTCTGAAGATTCGCAGGCCGGCATTGTAACAGCAGGTTCCAACCGACGCTTAGGCTGAATTATCGGCCATAACAATCAAAAAGTTTGATCTCTGTAGGAGCTGCCGCAGGCTGCGATCTTTTGATTTTAATAGATCGCAGCCTGCGGCAGCTCCTACAGGTTAGTTCTCATCGAACGGATAGGGTTGCTTCCAGCGCTCGAAGATCGGTTTGAGCTCACCGCTTTTCACCAACTGCGCCATGCGCTGGTCGAACAGTTCCATCAGGCTGCGGGCCGCCGGGGTCTTGGCAAAGCACAGGTACAACGGCAATTCGGCAATATGCGTGCGGCGGAACTGGGAAGGATCCTTCGCCCGACTGAGCACCCAATCGACTTCGGTCAGTGCGTCTATGTAGAAATCGGCGCGGTTCTGCGTCAGCATCGAAACGATGCCGGTACGCCGCAACACTTCGTTGTAGCGGCGGATATTGGGCAGATAATCCTGAAAATCGTAGCCACGCACCCACGCCAGGCGGTAATTACCCAGGGTTTGCGGGGTCGGTTGCGGGCTGCTGGCCAAGCCCAGGGCATAGATATGGTCGGTATCGAAGTTCCAGCGCGGATAAAGCACGTCGCTGGATTCTTCATGGTAGGAGCCGACACAGGCGTCGACCTCACCGCGCTCGGCCAGCCCCATCGAGCGCACATAAGGTTCGCTGCGGATGTCCAGCTTGACCCCCGCCGGCTCGAAGACTTTGCGCAACACGTCCCAGCCCAGGCCGTGGCCGTCGGCAGCGGTGTAGTCTTCCCAGTCTTCGCTGGCCAGATGAATCACCGATGGCGGGGTCGATGCCTCCTGCGCCTGGGCAAGTGCACCGAACACCATAAACACCATCGTTACCAACCAGCGTCGAGCCATCCCTAGTTCTCCCTAATTAATCCCTCAGGCGAAAATCCATACCAGCCCCTGCATCGCCAACCAGGCAAACACCCCGGCCAATACATCATCGAGCATGATGCCGACGCCTCCATGCACATGCCGGTCAACCCAGTGAATCGGCCACGGCTTGAGGATATCGAAGAAGCGGAACACCAGGAACCCTGCCAACAGCCACTGCCAGCCTTCCGGCACCAGCCACAGGGTGATCCACATTCCGACCATCTCGTCCCAGACGATGCCTTCGTGGTCGTGTACCCGCAAATCATCGGCCACCTTGCCGCACAGCCAGAAGCCGAACAGCATGGTGATGCCCAGCATCAGCCAGTAACCCCAGTCGGGCAACATCTGCCATAACGGGATAAAGGGTAGCGCAACCAGCGATCCCCAGGTGCCTGGAGCCTTTGGCAAGGTGCCCGAGCCGAAACCGAACGCCAGGAAATGCCAGGGATTGCGCCAGACCGAGGGCGGTACGAATTCCGCCGGGACCTGTTTGGGATGATCTGTCACGGTGTCTCCCGAAAATGTTGATAGCCCCGGGTTTGCGGGGTGATGTCATGCCCATCGGTATCGATCAGCGTCACGCCCTGCCCCGCCACGATCCGCCCGATCACATGGATCGGCCAGCCGTCGGCCACCAGTGGCGGCAACTCGACGGACGGTATGGTGAAGACCAATACGTAATCGTCGCCACCACTCAGGGCTGCGTCCTGCGCGCCCGGCTGGCCGAGGAAGGCCACCAGTGCTTTGGACAGCGGCAAGCGATCCCGTTCGATCAGCACCCCGACTTTCGAAGCCAGGGCAATGTGTCCGCAATCGGCGAGCAAACCGTCGGAGATATCCATGGCTGAAGTGGCCTTGCCGCGCAACGCCTGCCCCAGGCCAAGCTGCGGTTGCGGCGACCAGTAATGCGCCAGCAGCGGCTCGGCGATGGCGGCTTCAGCGTCGCGCTCGCCGAGCACCAGCGGCAAGGCGCCAGCGGCATTGCCCAGCTCACCGCCGACACACAGCAAGTCGCCAGGCCGCGCACCGCTGCGGGTCAAGGCCAGGCCACCCGGCACCCGACCGAACACGGTCATGGTCAGGCTCAACGGCCCGCGGGTGGTGTCGCCGCCCACCAGCGCCACGCCGCAGCTCTGCGCCATGAGGTTCAAACCACGGGCGTAGGCCTGCAGCCAATCGGCGGTCACCGTCGGCAAGGTCAGGGCAAGGGTAAAGGCAACGGGGGTGGCGCCCATGGCGGCCAGGTCGCTGACCGCTACGGCCAGCGAGCGCTGACCGAGCAGAAACGGATCGCAGGGGTCGGCGAAATGCACACCGGCCACCAGCGTATCGGTAGAAATCGCCAACTGCTCCCCGGGAGGAACCGCCAGCAAGGCGCAGTCGTCGCCAATCCCCAGGGCAACGCCTTCGCCGCCCTGCGCACAAGGCGCGGCGGCGAAGAAATTGCGGATCAGCTCAAACTCACCCATTGCTGAATCAAGCGCCAATCAGCGCTTGAACGCCTTCACTTCAGCTTCCCGCAGACGTGGGGCCAGCTTGTCGAGCACACCGTTGACGAACTTGTGCCCATCGGTGGAACCGAAGACCTTGGCCAACTCGATACCCTCGTTGATCACAACGCGGTACGGCACGTCGACACGCTTGAGCAGCTCCCAGGTGGACAGGCGCAGAACCGCCAGTTCAACCGGGTCCAGCTCTTCGATGGTCAAGTCCAGGCAAGGCGTGAGCGCCGTGTCGATTTCGGTCTTGAACTGCGGCACCCCGTGGAGGATCTCGCGGAAGTAGGCACCATCGACATCGGTGAAATCGTTATCGACCCGGAACTGCGCTTCGATCTCGTTCAGCGACTGCTTGGCCATGTGCCATTGGTACAGCGCCTGGGTCGCGAGCTGACGGGCTTCGCGACGCTTGACGCTTTTCGATGGCTTGCCAGCATCCGCAGGTTTTGGATCGCGCGGGTTGAAACGATCGCTTTCGTCGCTAATCACTTGGCCTCCAACTGCGCCAGCAGGCTGACCATTTCCAGAGCGGACAGGGCAGCTTCGGCACCTTTGTTACCGGCCTTGGTGCCGGAACGTTCAATGGCTTGCTCGATGGAATCAACGGTCAGCACGCCGAAAGCGACCGGAACGCCGAACTCCATGGACACCTGGGCCAGGCCCTTGGTGCACTCGCCAGCCACGTATTCGAAGTGCGGAGTACCGCCACGAATGACCGCGCCCAGTGCGATGATCGCCGCGAACTCGCCCTTCTGAGCGACTTTCTGCGCAACCAGCGGGATTTCGAAGGCGCCAGGAGCGCGGATGATGGTGATGTCGCTTTCGCTTACGCCATGGCGAACCAGGGCATCAACAGCACCGCTGACCAGGCTTTCAACGACGAAGCTGTTGAAACGGCCCACTACCAGAGCATAGCGGCCTTTAGGGGCGATGAAGGTACCTTCGATGGTCTTCAGGGTCATTCGTTAGATCTCTTAAAGAGCCGGGACGCGTCTCGTACGCATCCCTCAGTGATATTTGAACCGCGAATACAGGGCCGGATACGACCGGTCATTATTCGGAGGGCACGTATTCTACAACTTCCAGATCGAAACCGGATATCGCATTAAATTTCATCGGTGCCGACATCAGGCGCATTTTACGAACGCCCAGGTCGCGCAGGATCTGCGAACCGGCACCCACGGTGCTGTAGGTGGTCGGTTTTTTCACCGCCGCGTGGTCGGCAGTTTCGCGGATATGCGCCAGCAACACGTCGCCATCGAGCGGGTGGCCGAGCAACAGCACCACGCCACTGCCGGCCTCGGCAACGGCGGACATGGCGGCGCGCAGGCTCCAGCGGCCCGGTTGCTTGACCATCAGCAGGTCGCGCAGCGGGTCCATGTTGTGCACGCGCACCAGGGTAGGTTCTTCGGCGCACACGTTGCCCAGGGTCAGGGCCATGTGCACGTCGCCTTCCACGGAATCACGATAGGTCACCAGGTTGAATTGGCCCAGTTCGCTGTCCAGAGGCTGCTCGGCAATCCGCTGAACGGTACGTTCGTGGATCATCCGGTAGTGAATCAGGTCGGCGATGGTGCCGATCTTGATGTTGTGTTCGGCGGCGAAGGCTTCCAGTTCGGCGCGACGGGACATGGTGCCGTCGTCGTTCATCACTTCGCAGATCACCCCGCTCGGCTCGAAACCGGCCATGCGCGCCAGGTCGCACGCCGCTTCGGTGTGGCCGGCGCGGGCCAGGGTGCCGCCGGCCTGGGCCATCAGCGGGAAGATGTGGCCTGGGCTGACGATGTCTTCAGCCTTGGCATCACGGGCGGCAGCCGCTTGCACGGTGCGCGCACGGTCGGCGGCGGAGATGCCGGTGGTGACGCCGGTGGCCGCTTCGATCGAGACGGTGAACTTGGTGCCGAAGCCGGAGCCGTTGCGCGGCGCCATCAGCGGCAGCTTGAGCAGCTCGCAGCGCTCGCGGCTCATCGGCATGCAGATCAGGCCACGGGCGTGCTTGGCCATGAAGTTGATGTGCTCGGCCTGGCAGCACTCGGCGGCCATGATCAGGTCGCCTTCGTTCTCGCGGTCTTCGTCATCCATGAGGATGACCATCTTGCCTTGGCGGATGTCTTCAACCAGTTCTTCGATGCTATTGAGCGCCACAAGGCACCCCCCTTCTTTCGAAATTTTGAGCTTCAGGATTTGAGGTAGCCGTTGGCGGCCAGAAAGCTTTCAGTGATGTTACTGGAGGTTGGCTCTGCGGCCTTGTCGCCCAACAGCAGGCGCTCCAGATAACGCGCCAGCAAATCCACTTCCAGGTTCACCCGGCGACCCGGCTGGTACGACGCCATGATGGTTTCGCTCAGGGTGTGCGGAATGATGGTCAGCAGGAACTCGGCGCCATCGACCGCGTTCACGGTCAGGCTGGTGCCGTCGACGGTGATCGAGCCTTTATGGGCGATGTACTTGGCCAGGTCCTTCGGCGCGCGGATGCGGAATTCCACGGCCCGCGCGTTCTCGGTACGGGCAACCACTTCGCCCACGCCGTCGACGTGACCGCTGACCAGGTGCCCGCCGAGGCGAGTGGTCGGGGTCAGGGCTTTTTCCAGATTGACCGGGCTGCCGCTTTTCAGGTCGTTCATGGCGGTGCAGTCGAGGGTTTCACGGCTGACGTCAGCCGCGAAGCCGTTGCCCGGCAGTTCAACCGCCGTCAGGCACACGCCGTTGACCGCGATGCTGTCGCCCAGCTTGACGTCGCTCAGGTCGAGCTTGCCGGTTTCGACGTGGACCCGCACATCTCCACCTTTAGGGGTCAATGCACGAATACTGCCGATGGATTCGATAATGCCGGTAAACATGGAGTCCTCCTCGAGAACAGGGCCAGCGCTATAACGATGGCCGGGAATTATACGCTGGCGACTGGCAAAGGAATGGCAGTGACCCGCCAGTCATCGCCAACCGCGCGAATTTCGGTGATTTTGAGCTCGGGCGCATCCTTCATTTGCGCGAGCGGCCAATCCAGCAACGGCCGCGCCGAAGAACCCAGGAACTTGCCGGCGATGAAAATCTGGAACTCGTCCACTAGACCGAGTTGGGCAAAGGCACCCGCCAGCCGTGGTCCGGCCTCGACCAACACTTCATTGACCTGACGGTTGGCGAGTTCGACCAGCAACTGACGAAGATCGACCTGCCCATCGTAACCCGGCACGATTAGGCACTCCGGGCCGTTGGCGTATTGTTCTTCCACTGCCACGCAGGTAGCGACCAGCGCGGGACCTGCCTTGAAGAATGGCGCATCCAGCGGCACCCGCAGGCGGCCATCGACCAACACACGCAGCGGCGGACGGCTCATGGCCAGTGCGGCTTGTTCGGTGTCCAGACCGAGTTCATCGGCGCGCACGGTCAAACGGGCGTTGTCCGCCAGTACCGTATCGGCGCCGGTCAGCACCACGCTGGCCTGAGCACGCAAACGCTGAACCGCCGAGCGCGCTGCCGGGCCGGTAATCCACTGGCTTTCGCCGCTTTCCATTGCCGTGCGACCGTCGAGGCTCATGGCCAGTTTGACCCGCACAAACGGCAAGCCATGCTCCATGCGCTTAAGGAAGCCTTGATTGAGCTTTCGCGCCTCGCCTTCCAGCACGCCGCTTTCGGTGGCGATGCCGGCCTGCTCCAGGCGCTGCAGACCACGACCGGCGACTTCCGGGTTCGGGTCCTGCATCGCCGCCACGACCCGCGCCACACCGGCGTTGACCAACGCATCGGCGCACGGTGGCGTGCGCCCGTGGTGACTGCAGGGTTCGAGGGTCACGTAAGCGGTCGCGCCCCGGGCCAGCTCACCGGCGGCGCGCAGGGCGTGGACTTCGGCGTGGGGTTCCCCGGCGCGCTCGTGCCAGCCTTCGCCGACGATCTGCCCGCCGCGCACGATCACGCAGCCGACTCGCGGGTTGGGGTGGGTCGTGTAATGACCTTTGCGCGCCAGTTCCAAAGCACGGGCCATGTAATGGGCGTCGAGGACGGCAAGCTCTGCTGACGTGGTCATTCTTTCACCGGTTCCCGGGCCAGGCGATCGATCTCTTCGCGGAACTCATTGAGGTCCTGGAAGCGGCGATACACCGAAGCGAAGCGGATGTAGGCGACTTCGTCGAGCTTTTGCAGCTCGGCCATCACCAGCTCACCGACCACGAGGGACTTGACCTCGCGCTCGCCGGTGGCGCGCAGTTTGTGTTTGATGTGCACCAGCGACGACTCGAGGCGCTCGACACTCACCGGGCGCTTTTCCAGCGCCCGCTGCATGCCGGCGCGGAGTTTTTCTTCGTCGAACGGCTGGCGACTGCCGTCGGTTTTGATCAGGCGCGGCAACACCAGTTCAGCGGTTTCGAACGTCGTGAAACGTTCGCCGCAGGCCAGGCATTCACGCCGGCGGCGCACCTGTTCGCCCTCGGCGACCAGACGCGAGTCGATGACCTTGGTGTCGTTGGCACCGCAGAAGGGACAGTGCATGGTGGCAGGCAACAAAAAAAGGGAGGGCCATGGTAGCGCATCCGGGTGGCAAGACAAGCCATAGGGTTTGCGGTATACAGATTGGCTATATATGGATCACGTGTTGCCGGAGCCGCAAATGTCCCTGAGACCACTCGTTTTGCTCAGTTTTTTCAGCCTGTTGGTCGCCTGCAGCAGCGATACACCCCAGCCGCAGCCGCCAACGCCAGGCCCTGCACCGGAACAGGCGCAGAAGAAAGCCCGGGAATCGGCGAACCTCGGCCCGCTGCCGGCCTATCAGCGCGAACTGAGCGGTACGCTGCAAGGTGTGCCGACAGGTGCTGAAGTGGAACTGGCGCTGCTGGTGATCGACGACAAAGACCGTCCACAGCAATTGCTCGCCAGTTCGAGCCTGATCGGCAACAACCAGGTACTGCCGTTTCACCTGCGCTTCAACCCGGATTCGTTCCCGGTCGGTGCCCGTGTGGAACTGCGTGGCCGCGCCAGCCAGTCCGGCCAGTTGATCCTGCATCTGCCGTCACAGCGGATTAGCCAGCCGACCACCCAGGCCCTGGGCCAGCTGCAATTCGTCAAAGCCCCATGAGTGCACCGCACGACCTGCAACAGGCCTTGGGGGAACTGCTGGGTGATGCGCGACTGGTTGCCTGTGAATTACCGGGGACCGACCTGAAGTTGTGGCTGATCGATGGCGACAACATGGATCGCGCGTTCAGCCCGGAAGAAACCCGGCGGATTCTGCACGAACCGCCGTACTGGAGCTTCTGCTGGGCCAGTGGCCTGGCGGTGGCGCGTTACCTCGCCGACTTCCCTGAGTGGGTCAAGGGCAAGCGCGTGCTGGATTTCGGCGCAGGCTCCGGCGTGGCCGGGATCGCCGCGGTGAAGGCCGGGGCGCTGGAAGTGGTGGCTTGCGACCTGGATCCGCTGGCGGTTGCCGCCTGTCGGGCGAATGCCGAGCTCAATGACGTACAGCTCGTTTACTCGACGGATTTTTTCGCCGAGGCCGATCGTTTCGATCTGATTCTGGTCGCGGATGTGCTGTACGACCGGGCGAACCTGCCACTGCTCGATGAGTTCCTGAGTCGTGGCAAGGAGGCTCTGGTGGCGGATTCGCGCGTTCGGGATTTTCGTCATCCGATGTATCAACGCATTGAAATGCTTGAAGCGATGACCTTGCCGGACCTGGCCGAGCCGGAAGAGTTTCGGCATGTGAGCCTCTACCACGCTCGGCGCGGCTGAAGCCGCTAAAAGATCGCAGCCTTCGGCAGCTCCTACGCGGGGATGCGGTTTAACCTGTAGGAGCTGCCGAAGGCTGCGATCTTTTGCGCCACGCCTTATAGTTCACCTATTCACGCTTTTACGAGATTGCCCATGAGTCAGCAAACGCCGTACATCTTCGACGCCACGACTGCCGATTTCGACCAGTCGGTGATCGAGAACTCCTTCCACAAACCGGTGCTGGTGGATTTCTGGGCCGAATGGTGTGCGCCCTGCAAGGTGCTGATGCCGATGCTGCAGACCATCGCCGAGAGCTATCAGGGCGAACTGCTGCTGGCCAAGGTCAACTGTGACCTCGAACAGGACATCGTCGCCCGTTTCGGTATTCGCAGCCTGCCGACCGTGGTGCTGTTCAAGGATGGCCAGCCGGTCGATGGTTTTGCCGGTGCCCAGCCGGAGTCGGCCGTGCGCGCGCTGCTCGAGCCCCATGTGCAAATGCCGCCACCGGCCGCCGCCGATCCGTTCGAACAGGCCCAGGCCTTGTTCGACGACAGCCGTTTCGCCGATGCCGAGGCCCTGCTCAAAGTGCTGCTGGGCGAAGACAACACCAACGCCAAGGCGCTGATTCTCTACGCCCGCTGCCTCACCGAGCGCGGTGAGCTGGGCGAAGCGCAAGCCGTGCTCGATGCGGTCAAGAGCGATGAGCACAAGGCCGCCCTGGCCGGCGCCAAGGCGCAGATCAAGTTCCTCGGCCAGGCCAAGGACTTGCCGGATGCCGCCGACTTGAAGGCTCGCCTGGCGAAAAACCCGCAGGACGATGAAGCGGTCTATCAGCTGGCCGTTCAACAACTGGCCCGCCAGCAATACGACGCGGCGCTGGATGGACTGCTCAAGCTGTTCATTCGCAATCGCAGCTACAGCGAGGGTCTGCCGCACAAGACCTTGCTGCAGGTGTTCGAACTGCTGGGTAACGATCATCCGCTGGTAACGACGTACCGTCGCAAGTTGTTTGCTGCGCTTTATTAAGATCAAAAGATCGCAGCCTCGCTTCGCTCGACAGCTCCTACAGGGGATATGCGTTGCCCTTGTAGGAGCTGCCGCAGGCTGCGATCTTTTGCGGTTTATTCGATCCAGTGGAAAATCGGCGTATCCGCGCCACTTTGCACCTTCACGTCCGGGCTATGCCGCAAGCGCACCAACAGGCGCTTGCCCGCCGCCGCACTGCCGGTCAGCCCTTCCAGTTGATCGAGTAATTGCGGCCCGCTCAATTGCCCGGCCTTGCGCAGCAGATCTTTGGCGACCTGCCACAGCGCATCGTCCTGATTCAGCGGTTTCGCCACTGGCGCAGCACTGACCTCGGTTTTTTCCACTTTCAACTGCGCACCCAGCCTTGCCCAGTCGGCGTCATCCATCTCCAGCGTCAAATCCACCGGCCAGTCGCCGATGCTTCCGCGAATTCGCAACATGAGTCAGCTCCCGAACATTTCTTCGCACCCATGCTCCCACGGGGCTTGTGCAACGCCAAGCAGGCAGTCACACTCTGCGCGTCATGTTATAAGATTACATAACATTTCTTTCATCTTGTCTTTCGGAGACTCGCCATGCGTCACCTGCTTCTCGCTCTGCCGTTTGCCTTGTTGCCGCTGGCTGGCGTTCACGCCGCTGACGAACATGATCACGACCATGAGCACGGCAGCCTTGGCGCCCATGAGCACGGTGTCGGGCGCCTGAACGCGGCACTGGATGGCCTGACCCTGGAGCTGGAGCTGGAGCTGGACAGTCCGGCGATGAACCTGGTGGGCTTTGAGCACGTCGCCGCAACCGATGCCGACAAAGCCAAGGTCGCTGCGACCCGCGCTCGCCTTGAGCAACCGCTGGCGCTGTTCAGCCTGCCGAAAGCCGCCGGTTGCGTGGTGGAAAACCAGGAGCTGGAAAGCCCGTTGTTTGGCGACACGCCAGAGGCCGACGATGAACACCACCATGACCACAGTGAAATCCACGCCCGCTACCAATTCACCTGCGTCACGCCGGGCGCGCTGAAGACCCTGGATCTGGCGAATATCTTCAACAGCTTCCCGGCGACCCGGAAAATTCAGGTACAACTGATCGGCCCGAGCGGGCAGCAAGGGGTTGAAGTGACGGCCAAGGCTGCCTCCCTCAAGTTCTGATCCACCGCACAACCAATGTGGGAGCGGGCTTGCTCGCGAAGGCAGTGTGTCATGCAACATAGATGTCGACTGACACTCCGCCTTCGCGAGCAAGCCCGCTCCCACAGGATAATCAACACCCATGAAATCGGCGCCATGACCCAAGCACTCATCGAATTGTCCGACCTGAGCTTCAGCTGGCCCGGTCACCCGCCGCTGCTGGATATCCCGGCGTTTCGCCTTTCGCCTGGGGAAACCCTGTTCCTCAAGGGCCCCAGCGGTAGCGGCAAGACCACCCTGCTGGGCCTGCTCGGCGGCGTGCAGAAGCCCGATCGTGGCAGCATCCGCCTGCTTGGCCAGGAGCTAACGGAACTGTCGGCCGGCGCCCGCGATCACTTTCGTGTCGATCACACTGGCTACATCTTCCAGCAGTTCAATCTGCTGCCGTTTCTGTCGGTGCGCGAGAACGTCGAACTGCCCTGCCACTTCTCGAAACTGCGCGCCGAGCGGGCGAAGCAGCGCCACGGCAGCATCGACCAGGCCGCCGCCACCCTGCTCGCCCATCTGGGTTTGAAGGATGACAACATCCTCGCGCGCCGCGCCGACTCCCTGTCCATCGGCCAGCAACAACGGGTGGCCGCCGCGCGCGCGTTGATCGGTCAGCCGGAACTGGTGATCGCCGACGAGCCGACCTCGGCCCTCGACTACGACGCCCGGGAGAACTTCATTCGCCTGCTGTTCGCCGAATGCCGCGAGGCCGGCTCGAGCCTGTTGTTCGTCAGCCATGACCAGAGCCTGGCGCCGCTGTTCGATCGCAACCTGTCGCTGGCCGAACTCAATCGCGCCGCCACCCCGTCCGAGGTCTGAGATGTATCTGTTCCGTCTAGCCATGGCCAGCCTGGCTAACCGCCGTTTCACCGCGATCCTCACCGCGTTCGCCATCGCCCTGTCGGTGTGCCTGCTGCTGGCTGTGGAACGGGTGCGCACCGAGGCCAAGGCCAGTTTCGCCAGCACCATCAGCGGCACCGACCTGATCGTCGGCGCGCGCTCCGGCTCGGTCAACCTGCTGCTGTACTCGGTATTCCGCATCGGCAACGCCACCAACAACATCCGCTGGGACAGCTTCGAACACTTCGCCAGCAACCCGAAAGTGAAGTGGGCCATTCCGATGTCCCTTGGCGATTCCCATCGCGGCTATCGCGTGATGGGCACCACCGGGGCGTACTTCGAACACTACCAGTACGGCCGCCAGCAACACCTGGAACTGGCCGATGGTCGTGCTTTCGCCAGCGACCCGTTCGAAGTGGTGCTCGGTGCTGAAGTCGCGGACGCGCTGCACTACAAACTCGGCGACAAGCTGGTGCTGGCCCACGGCGTGGCCGTGATCAGCCTGGTCAAGCATGACGACAAGCCATTTACCGTGGTCGGCATTCTCAAGCGCACCGGCACCCCGGTGGACCGCACGCTGCACATCAGCCTCGGTGGCATGGAAGCCATTCACGTTGATTGGCACAACGGCGTGCCGGCCCGGGGCAACGGGCGGGTCAGCGCCGATCAGGCGCGCAACATGGACCTGACACCCCAGGCGATCACCGCGTTCATGCTCGGCCTCAACAGCAAGATCTCGACCTTCGCCCTGCAGCGCGAGATCAACGAATTCCGTGGCGAACCGATGCTGGCGATCCTGCCGGGCGTTGCGCTGCAAGAGTTGTGGAGCTTGATGAGCACGGCGGAAAAGGCCCTGTTCGTGGTGTCGCTGTTCGTCGTGCTGACCGGCTTGATCGGCATGCTCACGGCGATTCTCACCAGTCTCAACGAACGTCGGCGGGAGATGGCGATCCTGCGATCGGTGGGCGCGCGGCCCTGGCACATCGCGACGCTGCTGGTGCTCGAGGCGTTTGCCCTGGCGGTGGCCGGTGTGGTGGCCGGCGTGGCATTGCTCTACGTCTGTATCGCGGCAGCCCAGGGTTACGTGCAAGCCAATTACGGCCTGTTTCTGCCGCTGGCGTGGCCGAGCGAATATGAATGGACGCTACTCGGTGGCATCCTGATCGCTGCGTTGCTGATGGGCAGCGTGCCTGCCTGGCGCGCCTATCGCCAATCCCTGGCCGATGGCCTGTCGATCCGTTTATGAGGACGTTGAAATGCCCCGCGCTGTCTTTGCGCTGTTGATGCTGGTCGCCCTGCCGTTGTGGGCGGCCGAGCCGAAAGAGCTGACCTGGTCGGAAATGATCCCGCCGGATGCGGCACCGGAAGTGCCGAACATGACGCCGCTGCACGACCTGTCGAAGCTCAGCGATGCACTGTCCGCCGAATCGGCGCCTGCAGCGAAACAGGACATGCCCAACGCCCCGGTGGTCAAGGCCCTCGACGGGCAGAACATTCGTTTGCCGGGCTACATCGTGCCGCTGGAAGTGAGTGAAGACGGTCGTACCACGGACTTTCTGCTGGTGCCGTATTTCGGCGCCTGCATCCACGTACCGCCACCGCCTTCGAACCAGATCGTGCACGTCAAAAGTGAAGTCGGCGTGAAGCTCGACGAGCTGTATCAGCCTTACTGGATCGAGGGGCCGATGCAGGTCAAGCCGTCCACCAGTGAGCTGGCGGATGCCGGGTACCAGATGGAGGCGGACAAGATCTACCTGTATGAATTGCCGGAGTGAACCCGGGAGTCGTGTGTTGTCTGGTCGATAGTCATCGCCAGCAGGCTGGCTCCCACAAGGATCGGCGACTCCCTGTGGGAGCCAGTCTGCTGGCGATGAGGCCATCATGAACACCACAAAAACCAAACCCATCACGATTTCATTGAGCTGCATCAAAAGACCGAATCGTTAGCCGCCTTACCATTGGACATCGAAGATTTTTAACGTCCTCTGGAGCCCCCCATGAACAAGTCCTTGCTCGGTGCCTCGCTGGTAGCGCTGGCGCTTGCAGCCCCGTTCGCCCACGCCCACGAAGCCGGTGACATCATCCTTCGTGCCGGTGCGATTACCGTCAACCCGGAGGCCGACAGTTCCTCGGTCAAGGTCGATCAGGGTCCGCTGAGCGGCGCCGACCTGGGTGGCAAGGCGACCATGAGCAGCGACACGCAACTGGGTCTGAACGTTGCCTACATGATCACCAACAACTGGGGTATCGAACTGCTCGCGGCCACGCCGTTCGAGCACGACGTCAAGCTCAAGGGCACCGCCCTGGGTGCGGCCAACGGCAAACTCGGTACGCTGAAACACCTGCCACCGACCCTCAGCATCGTGTACTACCCGCTGGATGCCAAATCCGACTTCCAGCCGTACCTCGGCGCCGGTATCAATTACACCTGGATCTACGACGAGCATGTCGGCAGCGAAGCCCAGGCCAACGGCTTCAGCAACTTCAAGGCAGAAAACTCCTGGGGCATGGCGTTCCAGGTCGGTGCCGACTACATGCTGACCGACAACGTGATGATCAACGCCCAGGTGCGTTACATTGACATCGATACCCGCGCGACCGTGGAAAACGACGCCGTGGCGCCGGGCACCCGGGCACGGGTGAACGTGGATGTCGATCCGTTCATCTACATGGTCGGTCTGGGTTACAAGTTCTAAGTATTCACGTGGTGGTGGATTGGTCGCTCCCTTGCCCAATGGACGGGAACGATCAGTAACAAAAAAAGGCGCCTCTACAGGCGCCTTTTTCTATTGTCCCAGCAACCGTGCCAGCCCGACGCTCAACGGCGTCGGCTCGGGCGCCCGGAAGCGCTCCAGCAGACGCTGGTTGTTGGCCCGCGAATGACGAATGTCACCTGAGCGCGCCGGGCCGTAGCTCACCGGTGGCAGCTTGCCAACCACGACTTCAAGGGCCGCCAGCATCTGCTTGAGACTGGTCGCCTGGTTCCAGCCGACGTTGACCGCGCCCTCTTCCACCTGGGGTTTCTCGATGGCCTGCACCAGCAGATCGACCAGATCCTCGACGTAGAGAAAGTCCCGCGTCTGCTCGCCGTCGCCAAACACCGTGATCGGCAGGCCTTTCTGTGCGCGCTCGCTGAAAATGCTGATGACCCCGGAGTACGGCGAGGACGGATCCTGGCGCGGGCCGAAGATGTTGAAGAAGCGGAAAATCACCGGCTCCAGCCCATGCTCGCGCCGGTAGAAATCGAAGTATTGCTCGCTCGCCAGCTTGTCCACCGCGTAGGGCGTCAACGGCGCCTTGGGCGTGTCTTCATCGATTGACTCGCCCTCGCCATTGTTGCCATACACCGCGGCGCTGGAGGCGAACAGCACGCGCTTGACGCCCGCCTGGCGCATGGCTTCGCAGACATTCAGCGAGCCGATGAAGTTGCTCTGGTGGGTCTTCACGGGATTGTCCACTGACGCCTGTACCGACGCCACGGCCGCCAGGTGCGCCACGGCGCTGCAACCAGTCATCGCACGGGCGACCAGGGCGGCATCGGCAACGTCGCCGACGATCAGCTCGACCTTGGGATTGTCCAGCGGCAGGTTGCTGCGTTTACCGGTGGATAGGTCATCCAGAATCCGTACCGAATAGCCCTTGGCGAGCAAGGCATCGGTGAGATGGGAGCCGATGAATCCGGCACCCCCGGTAATGAGAACGGGGCGATCAACCATGACGATAGAACCTGTCCAGAAGGCTCGGAAGGGCCGCACGCCAGGCGCGTGGCTTGATTCCGAAGGTGTGCAGAATTTTCTTGCAGGCCAGTACCGCGTGTTGCGGTTCTTCCGCGGCGTCCGGGCGCGCGGCGTGGGCCTGGGCGGTCGGCGCTTCGATGGCCAGCGGGTGCAGGGCGCGGGCTTCGGTGAGAATCGCTTGGCCCAGGGCCAGCGGCGTGGTCGCCTCATGCCCGGCGTAGTGGTAGGTGCCCCACAGCGGCGCGCTGCA
Organism: Pseudomonas sp. IT-P218; assembly: GCF_949767605.1. Lineage (NCBI taxonomy): Bacteria > Pseudomonadati > Pseudomonadota > Gammaproteobacteria > Pseudomonadales > Pseudomonadaceae > Pseudomonas > Pseudomonas sp. IT-P218. Next base: position 56,234 of record NZ_CATKQQ010000096.1, on the reverse strand, counting down.
GTCGAGTTGCTTGAGTACCGAAATGATCACCCGGGCCGCGTCGTCCACCGGTGTCGGATTGCCCCGGCGGTCGTCGGCCAACAGCAGTTCCTCGGGTTGCTCGGCGCGGCCGAGGAAACGCCCGAGGGTGCCGTCAGGACTGTCATCGAGCAGCCAGCCGAAACGCAACAGCACGTGTTGCGGGCAGGTGGCGCGCACGCTTTGCTCGATCCGCCACAAGGCCTGGCCTCGCAGGCCCAGCGGCAGCGGTTCGTCTTTTTCGCTGTAGGCGGTCGCCCGGGAGCCGTCGAACACGCGATAGCTCGAGGGTTGCACCAGGACGATGTTGTGATGCTGGCACAGTTCGGCCAGGCGCTCGATGGCCCGCTCCTGCCCGGCCAGGCGCTGTTCACTGACCGTCTCCGCCTGGAACCAGTCAAAGTAGTAGGCGAGGTTGATCAACGCGTCCGGGCGGGTGTCGTCGAGCAGTTGCGTCAGGCTCGCGGCATCCCAGCCGTCCTGTGGTGGGCGGGGGGCGAGGAAACCGATGTCTTCCTCCGCACCGAGGCGAATCAGCGCCTGCCCAAGGGCATTTCCGCCGCCCAGTAACATAAGGCGCATTCGCATAGAGTCAGCAGGCCCAGTCTGATTGGAACGATGGCTGTATCGACACCGCCCGCGGGCGATGTCATCGATAGTTGCCGGAATCGTTGCATTTTGCGGGTTTAGTGCGCAACCGTCATCCGTAAAGTGTAGATGTGCGGGATTTGTGATGCTGCTGGCCCTGAAGGTTGGCGAAGATTTTGAGTGGTACTTGCATCTTCGCGCCCTCACCCGCATAAATCAGAATATGAACCTGCCCATCCCCGCCGACAGTGCCCTGGCCGGCTTCCACCCCGCCGTCAGCGCCTGGTTCAGCAACAAATTCGCGACGGTCACCGCCGCCCAGGCCCGGGCGTGGCCGCTGATCCGCCAGCGCCGCTCGACCCTGATCGCCGCCCCCACCGGTTCCGGCAAGACCCTCACCGCCTTCCTCGCCGTGATCGACGACCTGGTTCACCGTGGCCTGGAAAACTCCCAAGGCCTGCCAAACGAAACCCTGGTGGTCTACGTCTCGCCGCTCAAGGCGCTGTCCAACGACATCCAGATCAACCTGCAAGACCCATTGGCCGGCATCACCGAACAGTTGCGGCGGATGGGCCTGCCCGAGCTGCGGATCAGCACCGCCGTGCGCACCGGCGACACACCGCAAAAAGACCGCTCGGCGATGCGCAAGACCGCGCCGCACATTCTGGTCACCACCCCGGAATCGCTTTACGTGCTGCTCGGTTCCGACTCCGGGCGGCAGATGCTCAGCACCACCGGCACGGTGATCGTTGATGAAATCCACGCCATCGCCGCCAGCAAGCGCGGCAGCCACCTGGCGCTGAGCCTCGAGCGTTTGCAGGCACTGTGCGCCGAACCGCTGGTGCGCATCGGCCTGTCGGCCACGCAAAAACCCATTGAGGCGGTGTCGCGCTTTCTGGTCGGTCGTGATCGACCCTGCGAGATCGTCGATATCGGCCACGCCCGCCCACGTGACCTGGACATCGAAGTGCCGCCCGTGCCGCTATCGGCAGTGATGGCCAACGATGTCTGGGAACTGGTCTATGACCGACTTGCCGCCCTCGCCCGCGCACACCGCACCACGCTGGTGTTCGTCAACACCCGACGTCTCGCCGAGCGCCTGAGCCGCCACCTGAGCGAACGCCTGGGCAAGGACGCGGTGGCCGCCCACCACGGCAGCCTGGCCAAGGAGTTTCGCCTGGACGCCGAACAGCGGCTCAAGCGTGGCGAATTGCAAGTGTTGATTGCCACCGCGTCGCTTGAGCTGGGCATCGACATTGGCGATGTCGACCTGGTGTGCCAGATCGCCTCGCCGCGTTCGATTGCCGGCTTTTTGCAAAGGGTTGGTCGCTCCGGGCACCAGGTCGGCGGCACCCCCAAGGGCCGCCTGTTTGCTACCACCCGCGACGACCTGATCGAATGCGTCGCGCTGCTCGACTGCGTGCGCCGGGGCGAGCTCGACACCCTGCTGATCCCCGAAGCGCCGCTGGACGTCCTGGCGCAACAGATCATCGCCGAAGTCAGTTGCCAGGAATGGCCGGAGCAGGCGCTGCTGGAATTGTTCCGCAACGCCTCGCCCTACAGCAGGCTCGACGAAAAACACTATCAGGCGCTACTGCAGATGCTCGCCGAGGGCTTCGACGGGCGCCAGGGCATCCGCAGTGCCTATCTGCATCGTGACGCCGTGAGCCGCACCCTGCGCGGTCGCAGGGGCGCCAAGCTGACGGCGGTGACCAGCGGCGGGACCATCCCCGACAATGCCGACTACAGCGTTCTGCTCGAGCCACAAGGCCTGAACATCGGCAGCGTCAACGAAGACTTCGCGGTGGAGAGCATTGCCGGGGATGTGTTCCAGCTGGGCAATACCTCGTACCGGATCCTGCGGGTCGACACCGGCAAGGTCCGGGTGGAGGATGCTCAGGGTCAGCCGCCGACCATTCCGTTCTGGCTCGGCGAGGCTCCGGGGCGTAGCGCCGAACTGTCGTTTGCCGTGGCGCGCTTGCAGGCCCAGCTCGATACTCTGCTGGGCGCGACGCCGGGTAACTTGCAGCCTGCCCTCGATTGGCTGACGCAGACCCTGGGCCTGAACCTGGCCAGCGCCGAACAACTGGTGGAATACCTGGCCCGCGCACGGCAGACACTGGGCGCGTTGCCGTCGCAAGACACCTTGCTGATGGAGCGCTTCTTCGACGAGTCCGGTGGCACCCAGCTGGTTATCCACAGCCCGTTCGGCAGTCGCATCAACCGCGCCTGGGGCCTGGCCTTGCGCAAACGCTTCTGTCGCACCTTCAACTTCGAGTTGCAGGCCGCCGCGAGCGAGGACGCCATCGTGTTGTCGCTGTCCTCCAGCCACAGCTTTGAGCTGGCTGATGTGTGGCGCTACCTGCACAGCAACACCGCTGAGCACATCCTGATCCAGGCCGTGCTCGATGCCCCGTTGTTTGGCGTGCGCTGGCGCTGGAATGCCGGTGTGGCGCTGGCGCTGCCGCGCTTTCGCGGCGGGCGCAAGGTGCCGCCGCAGATCCAGCGGATGAAAAGCGAAGACCTCACCGCCAGCGTGTTCCCCGACCAGATTGCCTGCGTGGAAAACCTCGTGGGCGAGCGCGACATTCCCGACCATCCGCTGGTGGAGCAGACCCTCGACGATTGCCTGCACGATGCCATGGACAGCAACGGCTGGTTGGCCCTCCTGCGGCGCATGGAACGCGGCGAGGTCCGCCTGATCAGCCGCGACCTGCCCGCGCCCTCGCCCCTGGCCGCGGAAATCCTCAGCGCCAGGCCCTACACCTTTCTCGACGATGCGCCCCTGGAGGAACGCCGCACGCAGGCGGTGCTCAACCGCCGCTGGAGCGAGCCGCAGTCCACTGACGACCTGGGCGCGCTGGACGCCGACGCCATTGACGCCGTGCGGGAAGAGGCCTGGCCCACGCCCGGCAATGTCGATGAGATGCACGAGACCTTGATGAGCCTGGCCTGCATCACCGACGCCGAGGCCAGCGCCAACCCGCATTGGCTGGAATGGTTGAATGCCCTGGCTGACAGCGGCCGAGCCTGCCGCATCAACCAATCACTGTGGCTGGCGCTGGAACGGCTGACGTGCCTGCAGGCGATTTATCCACAAGCGGATCGGACTCCACCCTTGCAGGCTCTGCCGGGTTTCGATCTGGCCTGGACGCCGGACGACGCCGTCGTAGAAGTGATTCGAGCGCGGCTCAGCGCCTTTGGTCCATTGCCGATGCAGGCGATTGCCGCCCCCCTCGAATTGCCCGCTCTGAAAGTCACCCAGGCATTGGCGCACCTGGAACGCGAAGGCTATGTGCTGCGCGGGCGCTTCACCCCAGGCAATACCGAAGAAGAATGGTGTGAGCGACATTTGCTGGCGCGGATTCATCGCTACACCGTCAAGCGCCTGCGCCGGGAAATCGAGCCCGTGGCCTTGCAGGATTTCATGCGCTTCCTGTTCGACTGGCAGCACCTGTCCAACGCCACCCGTGGCCAGGGCAGCACGGTGCTGCCGGCGATCGTCGCCCAGTTCGAAGGCTACCCCGCCGCCGCGTCGGCCTGGGACAGCGACCTTTTGCCCGCGCGGATCAAGGACTATTCGCCCACCTGGCTCGATGAGGCGTGCCGTAGCGGCAAACTGGTCTGGAGCCGACTGACTGCGCGCAACCGCAGCACCGGCACCGCCCTGCGCAGTACACCGATCGTGCTGTTGCCGCGTAATCGGGTCGGACTCTGGAGCGACTTGACCGAGCAAACGCCGGTCAGCGAACTGTCGCCCAAGACACAGAAGGTACACGCCGCCCTCAGCCAGCACGGCGCGCTGTTTTTCGATGAGCTGATTCACGAAGCCCACCTGCTGCGCGCGGAGCTGGAAATCGCCCTGCAGGAGCTGGTGGGTGCGGGGCTGGTGAACGCCGACAGTTTTGCCGGCCTGCGGGCGCTGATCACACCGGCCAGCAAGCGCCAGCAGCGTAGCAGCCGACGCGGACGCGGGGCCTTTGTCGGCGGCATGGACGACGCCGGGCGCTGGGCGCTGTTGCGACGCGCAGTGACCGCGCCGGTTGTGGATAACCCGCGACCGACGCCAACGCCCGCCGACACCTTGGAACACATCGCCATGACCTTGTTGCGCCGCTACGGCGTGGTGTTCTGGCGCTTGCTGGAGCGTGAGGCCGATTGGCTGCCGAGCTGGCGGGAATTGCTGCGCACCTTCCATCGGCTGGAAGCGCGGGGTGAGATTCGTGGCGGACGTTTTGTCAGTGGCTTGGCGGGCGAGCAATTCGCGCTGCCGGAGGCGATTCCATTGCTGCGCGAAGTCCGCCGCCGACCCCATGACGGCAGCTTGGTCGCGGTGTGCGGGGTCGATCCGCTGAACCTTGCCGGCACCCTGTTGCCCGGTGCGAAAGTGCCGGCGCTGGCGAGCAATCGGCTGGTGTATCGCGATGGTTTACCGGCAGCGGCGGAGATTGCGGGCAAGAAGCATGTGTGGCTGGAGCTGGAGCATCAGGCCATGGTTGAAGTGCAGAGCAAGCTGATCCGGCATTAGGGTTGCCTGCGCCGGCCCCATCGCCAGCAGGCTAGCTCCCACTGGACCGGTGTTCACAGATCCATTGTGGGAGCCAGCCTGCTGGCGATGGGGCCATAACAGCCGCCAAATTTATTGAGGCCGTGGCCGATCCGGCATCAACACCGCCGCATGTTCCGGCTCAGCCGCCCCATCATGCACAGGCTCCGCCGCCGGCCCCTGCACTAAAACCTGCTGTGGATAAGTCTGCGCGAAATGCACCCACGGACTGTTATCCACAAGCTTTTTCAACCGCTGGTTGAACGCCCGGCTCACCGCATATTGCCCGCCCGACACGGTGCGAAATTGTGCCGTCAGCACTACGCCATTGAGGTCCATCCTGTCGACGCCGAACACATCCAGTGGCCCTTGCAGGTTGTACCGCAGGAACGGGTCTTCACTGATCGAATGCCCCGCCTCGCGAATCAGTTCGATGGCCTTGTCGACATCGGTGTCATAGGTGAACTGCACGGAGAAGAACGCATAGGCAAACTGCCGTGATTGGTTGGTCACGGCCTTGATCTGGCCAAAGGGCACCGAGTGCACGAAGCCCTTGCCGTCGCGCAGGCGCAAGGTGCGGATGGTCAGGCCTTCGACCGTGCCGGCATGCCCGGAATCGAGCACCACCCAGTCACCGATCGACAGGGTGTCTTCGATGATGATGAACAACCCGGTAATTACGTCCTGCACCAGTTGCTGGGAGCCAAAACCGATGGCCAGGCCAATGACCCCGGCACCGGCCAGGAAAGGCGCGACATTGATGCCAAGATTGGCCATGGTGGTGATGGCGCAGATCACCACCAGAATGATTTTGATCGCATTGCGCAGCAACGGCAGGATGGTCTTGATACGCGTACTCGGCTGGCGTGCCCCGCGTTTGCTGGCCGGAGGTTTCAGGGCCTCCTGGATCGCCGTGTCGAGCACCACCCAGACCATCCAGGTCACCAGGAAGATCAGGCCGATATGACTCAAGGAGTCACTGATCGCCCGTCCCACGGCATTGCTGACCGCAAAATCGAACAGCGACACGCCCCAGATTCGTCCGAGGATATCGATGAACACGATGGCCATGGCGATGCGCAACAACGCGTGGGAGAGGCTCAGGAAGCGTTCCTTGTAGGCGCCACTGCGGCGCACCTCGGACTCGCTGCGGGTCTTGAACAGGTGGTGCAGCGTCGTGCTGAGAAACACCGTCGCAATCAGCAACACCGTGGTGAACAGCGCGCTGCGCAGCACTTGCTGGTTGTCATCGCCAATGCCGATCAGGTTGATGACAGAGACCAGCACCATCAACAGGATCGGCCAGTACCAGAGCCCGGAAAAAATCCGCAGGGTTTCGCGCAACGCTGGCTGCGCCCGACGCTGGGCCAGCGGCAGGATACGGATCACCTGGGCGACCGGACGGCGCAGGCGGAACACCAGCAAACCAAAGGAAATCGAGGCCGCCAGCCCGGTAAATACAGCGATGCTGCTGGTGAGATTGTTCCCCAGTTGATGGGCGATCTGCGGGCTGGTCAAGGCGTCGCTCAGGGCGACCAGGAAACCAATCGCGAACAGCGGTCGTGGGCTGTCCTGGCGAATGATCTGCACCGCCCGGCGTTTGTGACCGACATTGAACAGCACCACCAGGGACATCACCAACGACGAAGCGAACACGCCACTGCTGGTGGCATAGGCAAAACACAACGCCAGCGCCCTGCCGGCCGACACCGGCAATAACTGGCTGGCATAAATCGTCAACGGCAGGCTGATCACCGCGGGGATGCTGTAGGGCAAGACATAACCCAGCAAGGCCTGCCCACGCTCTCGGCTGAGCAGCACACGATGGCGGCACAGGCGTTCGGTCAAGAATTTGCCGAACATCCAGAGCAGGCCGAAGACACCCGCCCACACCGCCGTCAGCAGCAGGAAATCCCCCGCCACGCTCCAACTCGAACGGGTCGATGGGCGATTGACCAGTTGGTCTACCTCATCGGCCGCACGATCAGCGCGCAAACGCCAGGCGTCGAGCAGGTCCTTGTCGAGGTTGAGCTTGCTCTGGACGTCGTCGATGCTCGAACTGATGGCGCCCAGCAACCCGCCCTGGACCAAGGGTTCCGGGTGTGCCGCCGGTGTGGCGGCGGCCGGCACGCCCGGTATGGCCGCTGCCTGCAGTTCCTCGCTGCCGAAAAACAACAGCGCCCCCAGTAATATCGCTGTCTTGAGCCTGATCAAGGCATCCGCTCCTTTGGATAGGACTGTAAGGAACTGATCGAGAATTGCCGGACTAGTTCGCTGCTGGCCGGCAAATCCCCAGCAATCTTTGCGCTCAAGACAAATATCAAATGTTCATCCCTGTATTTTTACCATCGCCACCAGTCTAGTGCCCGAGGGAAAAGCCGCCAGCGCGATCATGTTCACCGGCCTGGTCGCAGGCCTCTGATCCCCCGTAGGAGCCGGCTTGCTGGCGATAGCGATATGTCGGTCACATCCATGTCGAATGTGCCGCCGCCATCGCCAGAAAGCCGGCTCCTACTGGTTTTGTGGTGACTTGTAAAACGTGACCGTCCGTAGCTCCATCGAAACTTTCGCCACTGCCCCACAGTCATCAAAAGATCAGGGGGCAGTCACACGGGAGGCGACATGGCGGCGATTCACATCGGTATATCAGGTTGGCGCTACACGCCCTGGCGGGGGGATTTCTACCCGAAGGGCCTGGCCCAGAGGCGCGAATTGCAATTCGCCTCACGGGCGGTCAACAGCATCGAGATCAATGGATCGTTCTACGCCCTGCAACGGCCCGAACGCTACGCCCAGTGGTATGCCGAAACCCCGGCGCACTTCGTGTTCAGCGTCAAAGCCCCGCGTTTCATCACCCATATCAAGCGTCTGCGTGACATCCACAAACCCCTGGCGAATTTCTTCGCCTCCGGGGTGCTGGAACTCAAGGAAAAACTCGGCCCGATTCTTTGGCAGTTTCCGCCCAACTTCAAATTCGACGCCGAACTGTTCGAGACCTTCCTCGAACAATTGCCCCACGACACCCAACAGGCCGCCGCCCTCGCCCGCCAGCACGATTCCCACGTAAACGGCCACGCCAGCCTGAAGGCGAGCAGGAAACAGCCCTTGCGCCATGCCGTGGAAATCCGCAACGAGAGCTTCATCGATCCGCTATTTGTCCGCCTGCTCAAACGCCACAACACGGCCCTGGTCATCGCCGACACCGCCGGCAAATGGCCGTACCGCGAGGACCTCACCAGCGACTTCGTGTACCTGCGGCTGCACGGTGCCGAAGAGCTCTACGCCAGCGGCTACACCCCTCAGGCACTGAAGCGTTGGGGCGACCGGATCGAGGCCTGGCATCAGGGGCGGCAACCGGCCGATCCGCATTTGATCGCGCCGCGCCTGAAACCCAGGGCGCGCAAGTCTCGGGAAGTGTTCTGCTATTTCGATAACGACATCAAGGTTCGCGCGCCCTTCGATGCGCGTCGTTTGCTGGAGCGCTTCGACCTCGACAAAGAGCTGCTCACTGCCCCCGGCGAACCCGCTGCCGAAGGAGTGTTGCCATGAGCATTTCCGAACCGGTTGGTACCACCGACGAGCAGGCGACCATCGAGAGCACGGTGCACCGTTTCACCGTGCTGACGGTCAACACCCACAAGGGTTTCACGGCGTTGAACCGGCGCTTCATCCTGCCTGAACTGCGCGAAGCGGTGCGCAGCGTGTCTGCCGACGTGGTGTTTCTGCAGGAGGTACACGGCACCCACGAACATCATCCCAAGCGCTACGACAATTGGCCGGCGATACCCCAGTACGAATTCCTCGCCGATACCCTCTGGCCGCAGTTTGCCTACGGCCGCAACGCGGTCTATCCGGCAGGCGATCACGGTAATGCCTTGTTGTCGAAATTCCAGATCGTTCGCCACGACAACCTCGACGTGTCCATCAGCGGCCACGAGAACCGCGGCATTTTGCACTGCGTGCTGCGCCTGCCTGGCGAAGGCCCGGAGGTGCATGCCATATGCGTCCATCTCGGATTGCGCGAAAACCACCGCAATGAACAGCTCAAGTTGCTGGGGCGCCGTCTTGAGTCGTTGCCAGGCGACGCGCCGGTGATCGTGGCCGGTGATTTCAATGACTGGCGCCAACGCGCCGATGCCCTGCTCAAGCCCTGCGGTTTGCGCGAAGTGTTCGCCGAGCACCATGGCAAGCCGGCGCGCAGTTTTCCCGCGCGATTGCCGACCCTGCGCCTGGACCGCATCTACGTGCGCAACCTCAAGGCCAGCCGTCCGCAGGTACTGGCCACCCGGCCCTGGTCACACCTTTCGGATCACGCACCGTTGTCGGTGGAGATTGAGCTATGAGTAGCCCGTCGATGGAAAAAACCGCGCTGGAAAAAACGATAGCCGCGCCGCCCATGAGCGAGCCGCAAAGGGTCGACGTCGAGTACGGCTGGCAGGGTAACAATCGGGTCGAACTGTTGGAAAATGGCGAAGCCTATTTCCCCAGGGTGTTCGAGGCCATGCGCCAGGCCAAAACCGAGATACTCCTGGAAACCTTCATTGTGTTCGAGGACAAGGTGGGCGAAGAACTGAAGGACGTGCTCATCGAGGCGGCTCAACGGGGCGTACGCGTGACGGCCAGTTTTGACGGGTTTGGCTGCGGAGAGTTGTCTGCCGGGTATCTCACCGCCCTGAGCGGTGCCGGCGTGCATTTGCAGATGTTCGACCCGGCCCCCAAGCGCCTGGGCATCCGCACCAACTGGTTCCGCCGCCTGCATCGCAAGATCGTGGTGGTGGACGGAACGCTTGCGTTCATCGGCGGGATCAACTTCTCCGCCGATCATCTGGCCGACTTCGGCCCGGAAGCCAAACAGGATTATTCGGTTGAAGTGCAAGGCCCGGCGGTGGCCGACATCCACCACTTTGCCTTGCTGCAATGCGGTCGCCCGGCCCGCGCGAAATACTGGTGGCAACGCCGTCGGCAACGGCGCTCGGAACTGGTCGTGACCGATCACGATGGCCAGGTGCGGCTGGTGTACCGCGACAACGCCGAGCATTCGACCGACATCGAAGAGGTTTACCGCCTGGCGCTGCGCACGGCGCAGCGGCGCGTGGTCATCGCCAACGCCTACTTTTTTCCAGGCTATCGCTTGCTGCGCGAGATCCGTAACGCGGCGCGCCGCGGCGTTGAAGTGCGCCTGATCCTGCAGGGCCAGCCGGATATGCTGGTGGCCAAACTGGCAGCGCGCATGACTTACGATTACCTGCTCAAGTCCGGTGTGAAAATCTTCGAATACTGCGACCGCCCACTGCACGGCAAGGTCGCGTTGGTGGACGAAGACTGGAGCACCGTCGGCTCGAGCAACCTCGACCCGTTGAGCCTGTCGATGAACCTGGAGGCCAACGTGTTGATCCGTGACCGTGCGTTCAACCGTGACCTGTTCGAACGGCTCGAGGAACTCAGCGATAACCATTGCAAGGCCATGTCCGTGGACAAAGCCCCGCGCGGGCGAATCTGGCACATGACCGTGGGCTTCCTGGTGTTCCACTTCCTGCGGCATTTTCCGGCATGGGCCGGCTGGTTGCCCGCGCACAAACCACGATTGAAAGCATTCACCCCACCGACCGGGAGCGATCAACATGAGCCGCACTGAAGCACAGGCGGCGTCCCACGCCGAGCACCCGGCCAAATCGCGCTGGAGCCGTTGGAAAAGACCGTTGACGATGCTGTTTTTCCTGGCGCTGATCGTCCTCTTGACGATGTTCGCCCAGCGCATTGAATGGAACGAAGTGTTCGAGACCCTGACCGATTTCAAGGTACGCACCTTGATCATCGCGGCCGGCCTGACCCTGGTGAGCTTCCTGGTTTATGCCTGCTTCGACCTGATTGGCCGCACCTACATCCGCCAGGACCTGACGTGGAAACAGATCCTGCCGGTGGGCATCATCAGCTACGCCTTCAACCTCAACCTGAGCGCCTGGGTCGGCGGCATTGCCATGCGGTATCGCCTGTATTCACGTCTCGGGGTGAGCAAATCCAACATTGCGAAAATCCTCGGCCTGAGCCTGGCGACCAACTGGTTCGGCTACATGGTGATCGCCGGCGCGGTGTTCAGCAGCGGACTGGTGCGCATGCCACCAGGCTGGAAACTGAGCAGCGGCGCGCTACAGGCGGTGGGCGTGTTGCTGCTATTGGTGAGTGCGGGGTATCTGGCGGCGTGCCAGTTCTCCAAGCGTCGGGAATGGTCGATTCGCGGGGTGGAAATCAACTTGCCGTCGCTGCGCATGGCAATCCTGCAACTGGCCCTGGGGGCGCTGAACTGGTCGTTGATGGCCGCAGTGATTTTCACCCTGTTGCCGAGCAAACTGGACTATCCGCTGGTGCTGGGTGTGTTGCTGATCAGCGCCATCGCCGGGGTCATCACCCACATTCCGGCCGGGCTCGGTGTGCTGGAAGCGGTGTTCGTGGCACTGCTGCAACACGAAGCCTCGCGGGGCAGCCTGGTGGCGGGGTTGCTGGCTTATCGGGCGATCTATTTCCTGTTGCCGCTGTTGATCACGCTGGTGATGTACCTGCTGGTGGAGGCCAAGGCCAAGTCGTTGCGGATCTCGAAGAAGCCCAAGTGATGGGTGCTGTTTTCGAAGCCCGAAAGAACACCACAAGATTATGAGGACTGAATAATGCTCAACCGCTCACCCACCACCATTTCCGTGATCCAGTCCACCAGGATCGAGGTGTAGGCCTGCTGTGAAACGGGTTCACTCAGCGCATGATCGGCCCCATCGATGATGCGGTGAGTCAGCGAGTGGGTCTGCTGACACGCCGCGCGATAACTCATGATGGTCGCGTGGGGTACGTAGACATCGGTTTCCGACTCTACCAGCAACACATCCCCGGTAAATTGCGAACAGGCATGCAGCGCCCGGTTGCTATCGGCGCGCACCAGGGTGCTGCGGTAGTCGCGCAGGTCAAGCTTGTCCAGGTCGCGCTTGGGCGTGTGCCATTGATCGTCGCGGTACAGCGCCGGCACACGCAACGCCAGCCAGCGCACCGGCCGCAGCGAAGTGAGGATCGAAGCCAGGTAACCGCCGTAGCTGGTGCCGACCACGGCAATCGCCGAGGTATCCAGCGCCGGGTGCGCGAGCAAACGGTCGTAGGCCGCCAGCAGGTCGCGCAGGTTGTCTTCGCGGGTTACCCGGGTCAGCGGAATACCCGTGCCGCCGGTGTGCCCGCGTAGATCGAAGGTCAAACACACACAACCCAATCCGGCGATACCCTTCGCCCGTTCCAGGTCCCGCTCCTGACTGCCGCCCCAGCCGTGCACAAACAACACGCCGGGGACTTTCGATTTGGGGCTGAGAAAAGTCCCGCTCATCTGTTCGTCGTCGATGTCGATTTGAATGCTTTCGCTTCTAGCCGTCATAGGATTTGACCGTTACGTACTTGAGGAGGAAATCGCTGTTTTCCGCCGGCCCGCGGTACACCTCGATGGCGTCCGCCGGCAAGGGTTGATCGATGTAGGTCTCCACCGAAGACACGCGAATCGCGCGCATCCCCGGATCGTTGACGAAGCTCTGCAAGGCTGCGACTTCAGCGCTGCTAGCCCCACCCATGCGCCAGGATTGCTCGAGCACGCCGCTGCGTTGCTGGCCATCACTGGCGATACCCTGGGCGATGTCGTAATTGCGCCGTGAGGCGTAGAAACCGGGATAGGCTTCGTCTGCGGCACCGTCAAATACCTGAGCCTGCCGGATCGCCAGTTGCACATCGTCGGGTAAATCCAGGGTCAGCAGATCGTCGTAGCCACCCTGCACCACCAGCAGGTTGGAACCACCATAGACCTCTTCGCCGTGGGCGTCTGTGGTCAAGTATTGATCACCGCAGTAACTGAGCACCTTTTCACCAATGAAACTCTGCCCGACGCTGTGGGTAATCACCTGGTCCAGGTCCTGCTCCAGCACCACGCCTTCACTGAACAGCGCTTTCGCATCAGGACGGGCGAGGATTTCGTCGAACTGGTCGAGGCTCTTGATGACTTCCTGACCACGCCCGGCACAGGCATGGATCGGCTTGATGCGGATCGCGCCGCTGTAGAGCAGATGCTCCGCCGCCGGACGCGCATCCTCGAACGAGAACACACTCAGACCATCAAGCACCACCGTGCGCACCCGTTCGGAAAACAACGGCGCCCAGCCTTGCGGAGCATGGGCATGTCGATTCAACAAACCATGGCTGATGGCTTTGGTGCAGATGAAATCATGCTCGACATAACCGCCCCACAAATCCTCCGGTCCCTTGACGCCCAAATGCCGGGCGGCTGCGGCCCCCACCAGGGTCTGGGTCGGTAACAGATAGATGTCTCGACCGCTGTGTACCTGCGGATCGTAGCTGCCGCCGAATTTGAGCCCGAGGATTTGCGCCAGCCAACGGGCCAGGGCGCGATTGGTTTCGACTTCGTGAACCGGTGCATCGTCGCGCACCGAATGGGCGACGACCAATTTCTTGCGGTTTGTTGGGGTCATGCGTCCCCCTTCAGTTGTCGCGATATGAATGTAGCTGATGGGGTGCAGGGTTCAGGCCAACCGCCTGCTGAGAAAAATGCTATGTAAATCAGCCTGTAGCAGAAACGATGGTGGCACCTCGCCCGCCTTATTCTGCACGACCGGATTTTTCATACCGGCATTTTGCACGATTCAAACCTGACATCGCCCCCCCTGTGGGAGCGGGCTCGCTCGCGAAAGCAATCTTCCAGTCCCACCAGTTTTGACTGACATACCGCTTTCGCGAGCAAGCCCGCTCCCACAGGGTTGTGTGATGCAGCCGCTAACGGGTTGCAACACTGGGCATCACCCCAAACCGCGCCCGATAATCACTCGGCGCCAGCCCGGTAATCTTCTTGAACGTCGAACGAAACGCTCCCGGATCCTGATACCCGACGGTCCAGGCAATGTGATCGATGGTGCCGTTGGTAAACTCGAGCATTTCCCGAGCCTTGCCGACCCGCAGATGCTGGCAATATTCCGTAGGCTTGAGCCCCGTCGCCGCGCGGAAACGGCGCAGGAACGTACGCTCTTCCAGCCCTGCCCGCTCAGCCATGGTCGCCAGCGAGACATCGGTGGCGCCAGTGCTTTGCAGCCAGTGTTGAACCTTGAGAATCGAGGCATCGCCATGGTTGAGAATCGGCGCGAAATTGCTGCCGCACTCACTGGCGCTGTCGCTGTGTTCCACCACCAGGAAACGCGCAGTGCCGGTGGCAATGCTCGGCCCCAACAGTCGATCCACCAGGCGCAGTCCCAATTCAGACCAGGCCATCAGTCCGGCGGTGGTAATCAGGTCACCGTCATCGACGATGGGAGTATCGGCCTTGAGCTTGATCGCCGGGTAACGCTCGCTGAAGGACTTTGCCGAAGTCCAGTGAGTGGTGGCGCTGCGCCCGTCGAGCAGTCCGCTTTCAGCCAACAGCAGCGAACCCACGCAGACGCCCCCGAGGGTCGCGCCGCTGGCGTGTTGTTGGCGCAGCCAGCGCAGCAACGGCTGCGGCGCCTGGCCTTCGGTGAACCCGGCAATCGACGGTGGAATCAATACCGCCACCAATGCGTCGTCTGTCGCGGGATGACTGTCATAGACGCGCGACGGTGCCTGCTGGCCATCGACCTGCCAATGGCTCACGCGCAGCAAGGGCAAGCGCGCCTCTTGATGCTCGGCGGCGATCCGGTTGGCCACCCCGAACAGGTCCGTCAAGCCATGCACCGCCGCCATCTGCGCGCCGGGATAGATCAACACGCCCAGCTCGGCGATCGCCCTTTGTGCATCCATTGTCAGTTTTCCCCCTTCTATTGTCGGTGCGGCCAATCCCCGGACGCTCGGCCAGGGCCAATACTCCATTCCACACCCAAACCGCACTTCGAGGAAACAGTCATGGCCAAGCAAGCACTCATCGTAGTCGATATCCAAAAAGACTACTTCCCAGAAGGCAAGTGGCCGCTGGCCGGCGCCGATGCCGCGGCAGACAACGCCGTCCGCCTGCTCAAGGCCTTTCGTGATGCCGGGGATTCGGTGGTGCACATCCGCCACGAATTCACTTCCGAAGACGCACCGTTTTTCACCCCAGGCTCCGACGGCGCCAAGCTGCACCCTAAAGTGCTCAACCAGGACAATGAGCCAGTGGTGCTCAAACACTTCGTCAACTCGTTCCGCGAAACCGAACTGCAGTCCATTCTCGACGAGCAAGGCATCAAGGAACTGGTGGTGGTCGGCAGCATGAGCCACATGTGTGTCGACGGCATCACCCGCGCTGCCAACGACCTCGGCTACAGCGTCACGGTGATCCACGATGCCTGTGCCTCCCGTGACCTGGAGTTCAACGGCGTGACCGTTCCGGCGGCTCATGTACATGCAGCCTTCATGTCGGCCCTGGGCTTTGCCTACGCCAACGTGGTGTCCACGGACGAATTCCTCGCGAACTGAAACTTCTTTCAAGGAGTTTCACCGCAAAAAAAACCCGCACTTCAGATCGAAGTGCGGGTTTTGTTTTTCAGCTCGCCGCTTGTAGCTCGGGGCTTACCGCTGTTTTAGAACGGAATATCGTCATCGAAGCTGTCGAAGTCCGGAGCCGGCTGCGGAGCGGCCTGCTGAGGAGCCGGGCGCGACTGTTGCGGGGCCGACTGCTGTGGACGCGGAGCCTGCTGGCGTGGCGCGGATTGCTGGTAGTTGTTACCACCGCCCTGGCCTTGCTGGTCACCCTGCTGTGGACGACCGCCCAGCAATTGCATGGTGCCTTGCATGTCGACCACGATTTCAGTGGTGTAACGCTTGATACCGTCTTTTTCCCACTCGCGGGTCTGCAGTTTGCCTTCGATGTAGACCTGCGAACCTTTACGCAGGTATTCGCCGGCGATCTCTGCGACCTTGCCGAACATCGACACACGGTGCCATTCGGTTTTTTCGACTTTCTGACCGGTTTGCTTGTCGGTCCACTGTTCGCTGGTTGCCAGACTCAGGTTGGTCACGGCGTTGCCATTCGGCAGGTAACGAACTTCAGGATCCTGGCCGCAAGTGCCGACCAATATGACTTTGTTAACCCCACGGGCCATTACGTTCTCCTAGGCTACGCACGCTGCCCCGGCCGGGTTGTTCACCAGGCTTTCAAGGGTGGTGCGATCCAATAGTTCGGTGTCCAATTTGATGTAAATGGCCGCCTCATCAGCGACTATCACTGCATCTGTTACCCCTACGACGGCCTTCAGGCGCTCAACCAGCCCCGCTTCGCGGATCGCCTCGGGCGACAATGGCAAGCGCAGGCTTGTCACGTAGGGAGGTTCACGCATGGTAACAGCAAAGGCCAGCCAGAGGGCAGCCAGACCGGCGCATCCAAGGAACACAACCGACAGACCGCCATGCTGGAACAGCCAGCCGCCGAGTATGCCGCCCAGTGCCGAACCGAGGAACTGACTGGTGGAGTAGACCCCCATCGCCGTGCCCTTGCCGCCCGCCGGTGAAACCTTGCTGATCAGCGACGGCAACGAAGCTTCCAGCAGATTGAAGGCCGTGAAAAACACCACGGTTCCAATCACCAGAGCTCGCAAGCTGTCGCCGAACTGCCAGAAGAATAGCTCAGTGAGCATCAGCGTCACGACGGCGCCGAGCAAAACTCGTTTCATTTTGCGTCGCTTCTCGCCGTAGATGATGAACGGAATCATGGCGAAGAAGGAAATCAGCAGCGCGGTCAGGTACACCCACCAATGCTGCTCCTTGGGCAGGCCGGCTTTCTCGACCAGCGCCAGGGGCAAGGCGACGAAACTCGACATCAGCATCGCATGCAACACGAAGATACCAAGATCCAGGCGCAGCAGGTCCGGGTGCTTGAGCGTCGGTATCAGTGCCTGGCGGGCGACGCCGGATTCACGGTGCTGCAACGGACCCGTGGAGCACGGCACCATGAACATCACGATCACGATACCGAACAGTGCCATGCCACCGGTGGCCAGGAACAATCCGGACAGGCCGAAAGCACGGGTCAGCAACGGCCCTACCACCATGGCGACCGCAAACGACAGGCCGATCGTCATGCCGATCATGGCCATGGCTTTAGTCCTATGCTGCTCGCGGGTCAGGTCGGACAGCAAGGCCATCACCGCCGCGGAAATCGCGCCAGCACCTTGCAGGATGCGCCCGGCGATCACGCCCCAGATCGAGTCGGCGTTGGCCGCCAAAACGCTGCCGAGGGCGAAGACGATCAGCCCCAGGTAAATCACCGGGCGGCGCCCGATGCGGTCGGAAATGAAACCGAAGGGAATCTGGAAAATCGCCTGGGTCAGGCCGTAAGCGCCAATCGCCAGCCCGATGAGGGCCGGGGTCGCTCCCGCCAGGTCCATGCCATAGGTCGCCAATACCGGCAACACCATGAACATGCCAAGCATACGGAAGGCGAACACCAGGGCCAGACCGCTTGCTGCGCGGGTCTCACTGCCACTCATGCGTTCGCTGTGGGGATCGTGCATGGAAAAACCTCATGTGAACCGGCGGCGATTCTACCAGTCCCATCGATTGACAGGGTATATCGCGACGCTTTGCCACGTGTAGATGAAAGAGCTTTCATGTAAGGCGACAAAACCAGTATTCGATAGTGTGCATCCATCCAGTATTTGGCCGTATACTCCTACGTTTTCGACGCCCGCCGAGCGAGGCCACTTTGGACAAGATCCTGATTCGTGGGGCCCGAACCCACAACCTGAAGAACATCGACCTGACCCTGCCAAGGGACAAGCTGATCGTCATCACCGGCCTGTCCGGCTCCGGCAAGTCCTCCCTGGCTTTCGACACGCTGTACGCCGAAGGCCAGCGTCGTTATGTCGAGTCGCTGTCGGCCTACGCCCGGCAGTTCCTGTCGATGATGGAAAAACCTGACGTCGACACCATCGAAGGCCTGTCGCCGGCGATCTCCATCGAACAGAAGTCGACCTCGCACAACCCGCGTTCGACCGTCGGCACCATCACCGAAATCTATGACTACCTGCGCCTGCTGTATGCACGCGTCGGCATTCCGCGCTGCCCGGACCACGACATTCCCCTGGAAGCGCAGACCGTCAGCCAGATGGTCGACCTGGTCCTCGCCGAACCGGAGGGCAGCAAGCTGATGCTGCTGGCCCCGGTCATTCGCGAGCGCAAAGGTGAACACCTTTCAGTCTTCGAAGAGCTGCGCGCCCAGGGTTTCGTCCGGGCCCGGATCAACGGCAAGCTGTATGAGCTGGATGAAGCGCCCAAGCTCGACAAGCAGAAAAAACATACCATCGATGTCGTGGTCGACCGTTTCAAGGTTCGCGCGGACCTGCAACAACGACTGGCCGAATCCTTTGAAACCGCGCTGAAACTGGCAGACGGCATCGCCCTGGTAGCGCCGATGGACGACGAGCCGGGCGAAGAGATGATCTTCTCCGCGCGTTTCGCCTGCCCGATCTGCGGGCATGCCATCAGCGAACTCGAGCCGAAGCTGTTTTCCTTCAACAACCCGGCTGGCGCCTGCCCGACCTGTGATGGCCTGGGGGTCAAGCAGTTCTTCGACATCAAGCGCCTGGTCAACGGTGAACTGACCCTGGCAGAAGGCGCGATTCGAGGCTGGGACCGGCGCAACGTCTATTATTTCCAGATGCTCGGCTCGCTGGCCTCCCACTACAAGTTCAGCCTGGAAGTGCCGTTCAACGAACTGCCGGCCGATCAGCAGAAGAGCATCCTGCACGGCAGCGGTTCGCAAAACGTCGATTTCAAATACCTGAATGACCGCGGCGATATCGTCAAGCGCTCGCACCCGTTCGAAGGCATCGTGCCCAACCTGGAGCGTCGTTATCGCGAAACCGAGTCGGCCTCGGTACGCGAAGAACTGGCCAAGTTCCTCAGCACCCAGTCCTGCCCTGATTGCCGCGGCACCCGCCTGCGTCGCGAGGCGCGGCATGTGTGGGTCGGCGAAAAAACCCTGCCGGCGGTGACCAACCTGCCCATCGGCGATGCCTGCGATTATTTCGGTGGGTTGAAGCTGACTGGCCGTCGTGGCGAGATTGCCGACAAGATCCTCAAGGAAATTCGCGAACGCCTGCAGTTCCTGGTCAACGTCGGCCTCGATTATCTGTCGCTGGATCGCAGCGCGGACACCCTGTCCGGTGGCGAGGCCCAGCGTATTCGCCTGGCCAGCCAGATCGGTGCCGGCCTGGTCGGCGTCCTGTACATCCTCGACGAACCTTCGATCGGCCTGCACCAGCGCGATAACGACCGGTTGCTCGGCACGTTGAAACACCTGCGAGACATCGGCAACACGGTGATCGTGGTCGAGCACGATGAAGACGCGATTCGCCTGGCCGACTATGTCGTGGATATCGGCCCGGGCGCGGGGGTTCACGGTGGGCACATCGTCGCCGAAGGTACGCCGGCCGAGGTAATGGCGCATCCCGACTCCCTGACCGGCAAGTACCTGTCGGGCCGGGTGAAGATCGCGGTGCCGGCCAAACGTACGCCGCGCAACAAAAAGCTGTCGCTGACACTCAAGGGTGCCCGTGGCAACAACCTGCGCAATGTCGACCTGGAGATCCCGATCGGCCTGCTGACCTGCGTGACCGGCGTGTCCGGCTCAGGCAAGTCGACGCTGATCAACAACACGCTCTTCCCGTTGAGCGCCACGGCACTCAACGGTGCGACCACCCTCGAAGCGGCCGCTCACGACAGCATCAAGGGCCTGGAGCACCTGGACAAGGTCGTCGACATCGACCAGAGCCCCATCGGTCGTACGCCGCGTTCCAACCCGGCCACCTACACCGGCCTGTTCACACCGATTCGCGAGCTGTTTGCCGGCGTGCCGGAATCCCGCTCCCGCGGTTATGGCCCCGGGCGTTTCTCCTTCAACGTCAAGGGCGGACGCTGCGAGGCCTGCCAGGGTGATGGCCTGATCAAGGTGGAAATGCACTTCCTGCCGGACATCTATGTGCCCTGCGATGTCTGCAAGAGCAAGCGCTACAACCGTGAAACCCTCGAGATCAAGTACAAGGGCAAGAGCATCCATGAAACCCTCGAGATGACCATCGAGGAAGCCCGGGAGTTCTTCGATGCGGTACCGGCCCTGGCGCGCAAGCTGCAAACGTTGATGGACGTCGGTCTGTCGTACATCAAGCTGGGGCAATCGGCGACCACGCTGTCCGGCGGTGAAGCCCAGCGGGTGAAACTGTCCCGCGAGCTGTCCAAGCGTGATACCGGCAAGACCCTGTACATCCTCGACGAACCCACCACCGGGCTGCACTTCGCGGACATCCAGCAACTGCTGGACGTGTTGCATCGCCTGCGTGACCACGGCAACACCGTGGTGGTGATCGAGCACAACCTGGACGTCATCAAGACCGCCGACTGGCTGGTGGACCTGGGGCCGGAAGGAGGTTCGAAGGGCGGGCAGATCATTGCCGTCGGCACGCCTGAGGAAGTATCCGAGATGAAGCAGTCCCACACCGGTTACTACCTCAAGCCTTTGCTGGAGCGCGACCGGGCCTGATCGAGCCCCATGAAAAAGCCCCTGTCACTTCATCAGTGACAGGGGCTTTTTTGTATCCGCCGCAATCAGGTGTGGGATTGCAGGTAATTCTCGAGACCGATCAACTTGATCAGGCCCAACTGCTTCTCGAGCCAGTAGGTGTGATCTTCTTCGGTGTCATGCAACTGGACCCGTAGCATTTCGCGACTGACATAGTCCTTGTGCTGCTCGCAGAGCTTGATGCCCTTGCACAGCGCAGCCCGTACCTTGTATTCCAGGCGCAGATCCGCTTCGAGCATCTCCGTCACTGTGGTGCCGACATCCAGATCGTCCGGACGCATGCGCGGCGTGCCTTCGAGCATCAGGATCCGGCGCATCAGTGCATCAGCGTGCCCTGCTTCCTCTTCCATCTCGTGGTTGATTCGTTCGTAGAGCTTGGTGAAACCCCAGTCCTCATACATCCGCGAGTGGACGAAATATTGATCACGCGCGGCCAGTTCGCCGGTCAGCAACGTGTTGAGGTAATCGATAACGTCTGGGTGGCCTTGCATCGCCCTACATCTCCCTGCTTGAAAGTCTGTAGTTTGAACCAACCTGGCGCCAACGTCACTCGGAAGACGCAATAAAAGCGAAGATATTCTGAGAAAAGCAGCTTAAATAACGCAAAAACCGCCCAATTAAGGGCGGTTCTGCTTCTCATTTAGACTTCGTTAAGCTGTACGTTGAGCAGCGTTGCGATTGCTTCTCCATACGCCGGATCGGCCTTGAAGAAGTGCTGCAACTGGCGATCGACGACGTCGCTCGAGACACCCGCCATGGCGCTGGCAATGTTATTGACCAGCAGCGCTTTCTGCTCGTCACTCATCAGGCGGAACAGCGCGCCGGCATGGCTGTAGTAATCGGTGTCTTCGCGATGATCGTAGCGACCAGCCGCACCTCTCAAGGCCAGCGCCGGTTCAGCATAACGAGGTGCCTGTTTTGGCGACTCGATGTAGCTATTGGGCTCGTAGTTCGGTGCCGCACCGCCATTGCTGCCAAAAGCCATGGAGCCATCGCGCTGATAGGTATTCACCGGGCTGCGTGACGCGTTGACCGGCAACTGCTGGTGATTGGTGCCGACACGGTAGCGGTGCGCATCAGCGTAAGCGAACACACGACCTTGCAGCATGCGGTCTGGCGAAAGACCGACGCCTGGCACCATGTTGCTGGGGCCGAACGCGGCTTGCTCGACTTCGGCGAAGTAGTTCAGCGGGTTTCGATTGAGCTCCAACTCACCGACTTCGATCAACGGGAACTCCTTCTGCGACCAGGTCTTGGTCACGTCGAACGGGTTCTCGTAGTGTGCTGCGGCCTGGGCCTCGGTCATGATCTGAATGCACACACGCCATTTCGGAAAGTCACCGCGCTCGATGGCTTCGAACAGGTCGCGCTGGGCGTAATCCGGATCGGTGCCTGCCAGGCGCGCCGCCTCTGCAGGGGCGAGATTCTTGATCCCTTGTTGGGTCTTGTAGTGCCACTTGACCCAATGGCGCTCGCCATTGGCGCTGATCAGGCTGTAAGTGTGGCTGCCGAAGCCGTGCATGTGACGGTAGCCATCAGGAATACCCCGGTCGGAGAACAGAATGGTGACCTGGTGCAGCGCTTCCGGAGAGTGCGACCAGAAGTCCCACATGGCCTGTGCGCTTTTGAGATTGCTTTGCGGCAGGCGTTTTTGGGTGTGGATAAAGTCCGGGAATTTCAGCGGATCACGGATGAAGAACACCGGCGTATTGTTGCCGACAATGTCCCAGTTGCCTTCCTCGGTGTAGAACTTCAGCGCGAAACCACGAGGATCGCGCTCGGTATCCGCTGAACCGCGTTCACCACCGACAGTGGAAAATCGCAGGAAGGTTGGCGTTTGCTTACCGACGGTCTCGAAGAGCTTGGCGCTGGTGTATTGGGTGATATCCCGCGTAACAGTAAAGGTACCGTAGGCGCCTGAGCCTTTGGCGTGCACACGGCGTTCCGGGATGTTTTCGCGGTTGAAGTGTGCCAGCTTTTCGATCAGGTGGAAGTCGTCGAGCAGCAGTGGGCCGCGAGGGCCGGCGGAACGGGAATTCTGGTTATCGGCAACAGGAGCGCCACTGGCGGTGGTAAGCGTTTTGTTTTGGCTCATGCGATCTTCCTTCATCTATCGGTCTTGAACTGCCGGCTATCGGCTGAGAAGGAGTATTGATCATCGCTATGTCAGCTACAAATTCATTAACCTGTAGACATCGATAGAGAAATACTAATGATCATCCCCATCACATAATGACGACGTGACGAAGGAGAGACTTGTACAAAGGGCGCGTTTATTACAGGCACAAAAAACCGGGCACTAGGCCCGGTTTTTTGTTTCAGACTGACGTCTTACTCGGCAGATACAGCTTCGCCAGCAGTAGCACGATCAACCAACTCGACGTACGCCATAGGCGCGTTGTCGCCAGCGCGGAAACCGCACTTGAGGATGCGCAGGTAGCCACCCTCACGGGTAGCGTAACGCTTGCCCAGGTCGTTGAAGAGCTTACCAACGATAGCTTTCGAACGAGTACGGTCGAAAGCCAGACGACGGTTAGCAACGCTATCTGTCTTGGCCAAAGTGATCAGCGGCTCGGCAACGCGGCGCAGTTCTTTAGCTTTTGGCAGAGTCGTTTTGATCAGCTCGTGCTCGAACAGCGACACCGCCATGTTTTGGAACATGGCCTTGCGGTGCGAGCTGGTGCGGCTCAGGTGACGACCACTTTTACGATGACGCATGGTTCATTCCTTACCAAACACTACGTTCGGTGATTACGACGATCAGGCAGTCGCCTTGTCGTCCTTCTTAAGACTTGCAGGCGGCCAGTTGTCGAGGCGCATGCCGAGGGACAGACCGCGGGAGGCCAGAACGTCCTTGATTTCAGTCAAGGATTTCTTGCCCAGGTTCGGAGTCTTCAACAGCTCTACTTCGGTACGCTGAATCAGGTCGCCGATGTAGTAGATGTTTTCCGCCTTAAGGCAGTTAGCCGAACGTACAGTCAGTTCCAGATCGTCAACCGGGCGAAGCAGGATCGGATCGATCTCGTCTTCCTGCTCGACAACCACTGGCTCACTGTCACCTTTGAGGTCGACGAACGCAGCCAACTGCTGTTGCAGAATGGTTGCAGCACGGCGGATAGCCTCTTCAGGATCCAGGGTACCGTTGGTTTCCAGATCAATAACCAGCTTGTCCAGGTTAGTACGCTGTTCGACACGGGCGTTTTCCACCACGTATGCGATACGGCGAACCGGGCTGAACGAAGAGTCAAGCTGCAAGCGACCGATGCTGCGGCTTTCGTCTTCATCGCTCTGACGCGAGTCTGCCGGTTCATAACCACGACCACGAGCTACTACGAGCTTCATGTTCAGGGCGCCGTTAGACGCCAGGTTAGCGATTACGTGATCGGGGTTAACGATCTCGACATCATGATCCAGCTGAATATCGGCAGCGGTAACCACCCCCGAACCCTTCTTCGACAAGGTCAGCGTAACTTCGTCACGGCCGTGCAGCTTGATAGCCAGACCTTTAAGGTTCAACAGGATTTCAATTACGTCTTCCTGTACACCTTCGATGGCGCTGTACTCGTGGAGCACACCGTCAATCTCGGCCTCGACTACTGCACAGCCGGGCATTGAGGACAACAGGATGCGGCGCAGCGCGTTGCCCAGGGTGTGGCCAAAGCCACGCTCGAGAGGCTCGAGCGTGATCTTGGCGCGGGTTGGACTGACAACTTGCACATCAATGTGGCGAGGTGTCAGGAACTCATTTACCGAAATCTGCATGGATGCACCTATTTTCTAGCCCTTACTTGGAGTAGAGCTCGACAATCAGGCTTTCGTTGATGTCGGCGGACAGATCACTGCGAGCTGGAACGTTCTTGAAAACGCCCGACTTCTTCTCAGTGTCTACTTCTACCCATTCTACGCGGCCACGTTGGGCACACAGATCGAGAGCTTGGACAATGCGAAGTTGGTTTTTTGCTTTCTCGCGAACAGCGACCACGTCACCAGCACGAACCTGGTAGGACGGAACGTTAACGGTCTGACCGTTTACGCTGATCGACTTGTGCGATACCAGCTGACGGGATTCGGCACGAGTAGAACCAAAGCCCATACGGTATACAACGTTGTCCAGACGGCATTCGAGCAGTTGCAGCAGGTTTTCACCGGTTGCACCTTTCTTGCCAGCAGCTTCTTTGTAGTAGCCGCTGAATTGACGCTCGAGAACGCCGTAGATACGACGGACCTTCTGCTTTTCACGCAGTTGGGTGCCGTAGTCGGACTGGCGACCGCGGCGTTGGCCGTGGATACCAGGTGCTGCTTCAATGTTGCACTTCGATTCGATCGCGCGCACGCCGCTCTTCAGAAAGAGATCGGTGCCTTCGCGACGAGCGAGTTTGCATTTTGGACCAATGTAACGAGCCATTCTTTACAATCTCCTGGATTACACGCGGCGCTTCTTCGGCGGACGGCACCCGTTGTGCGGGATTGGCGTCACGTCGGTGATGCTGGCGATCTTGTAGCCACAGCCGTTCAAAGCGCGGACTGCGGATTCACGACCTGGACCTGGACCTTTGACGTTTACGTCGAGGTTTTTCAGGCCGTATTCCAGCGCAGCTTGACCAGCACGTTCAGCAGCTACTTGAGCAGCAAACGGGGTGGACTTGCGGGAACCGCGGAAACCCGAACCACCGGAGGTAGCCCAGGAAAGAGCGTTACCTTGACGGTCGGTAATGGTCACGATGGTGTTGTTAAAAGATGCATGGATGTGGGCGATGCCATCAACCACTGTCTTTTTAACTTTTTTACGAGGACGAGCAGCAGGTTTTGCCATGATAATTTTCCTGTCGATTCGCTGGGGCGATTACTTGCGGATCGGCTTACGCGGACCTTTACGGGTACGCGCGTTGGTCTTGGTACGCTGACCGCGTACTGGCAGACCACGACGATGACGCAGACCGCGATAGCAACCGAGGTCCATCAAGCGCTTGATTTTCATGTTGATTTCGCGACGCAGGTCACCTTCAGTGGTGAACTTCGCCACTTCGCCACGCAGCTGTTCAATCTGCTCGTCGCTCAGATCTTTGATCTTTGCTGCTGGGTTTACCCCAGTCTCTGCACAAATTTTCTGTGCAGTAGTGCGACCAACACCATAGATGTAGGTCAGCGAGATAACAGTATGCTTGTTATCTGGAATGTTAACGCCTGCAATACGGGCCATTCAGTGGGACTCCAATTGACAGCTACCTACGCCCCGGAAGCCAAGAAATAGGGCGCGAGATAATATCGCTGTAATAACAAATAATCAACCCGGCAGCGCACTAGCTGCCGGGCTTGAAGCACAATCACACTCAGCCTTGGCGCTGTTTGTGACGCGGTTCCGCGCTGCAAATTACTCGAACAACACCTTCGCGGCGAATAATCTTGCAGTTACGGCACAGCTTTTTCACCGATGCACGAACTTTCATCACCAACTCCTCGAACCTTATGGGTCAGCGCAGCATGCCGCTGCCGTAACCCTTCAGGTTGGCTTTCTTCATCAGGGATTCGTACTGGTGCGAAACGAGGTGCGATTGTACTTGGGACATGAAGTCCATCACAACCACGACGACGATCAGCAACGAGGTCCCGCCAAGGTAGAACGGAACGTTGGCTGCAACCACCAGGAACTGGGGCAACAGGCACACGGCCGTCATGTAAAGAGCACCGAACAGGGTCAAACGAGTCAGAACGCCATCAATGTAGCGCGCAGACTGCTCACCTGGACGGATGCCCGGAATAAAGGCACCGGACTTCTTCAGGTTTTCCGCTACGTCTTTCGGATTGAACATCAACGCCGTATAGAAGAAGCAGAAGAAAATAATCCCTGCACTAAACAGCAGAATATTCAACGGCTGACCAGGAGCGATCGACTGCGAGATGTCCTGCAACCAGCCCATACCTTCAGACTGACCGAACCAGGCACCCAGCGAAGCCGGGAACAGCAAAATGCTGCTCGCGAAAATGGCCGGAATAACACCGGCCATGTTCACTTTCAGCGGCAAGTGGCTAGTCTGCGCAGCGAAGACCTTGCGGCCCTGCTGACGCTTGGCGTAGTGAACAGCGATACGACGCTGACCACGCTCAATGAACACCACGAAACCGATGATCGCTACTGCCAGCAAACCGATGGCAACCAGGGCGAAGATGTTGATATCACCCTGACGTGCAGACTCGAAAGACTGCCCGATCGCTCTCGGAAGACCGGCGACGATACCCGAAAAAATCAACATCGAGATACCGTTGCCAACACCACGCTCAGTAATCTGCTCACCCAGCCACATCATGAACATCGCACCAGCCACAAAAGTGGTTACCGCGACGAAATGGAAGCTAAAGTCACCAGTGAACGAAACGCCCTGCCCCGCCAGACCAATGGACATGCCAATGGCCTGGACAAGAGCAAGTACGACAGTGAGGTAGCGGGTGTACTGGCTAATCTTGCGACGGCCAGCTTCACCTTCCTTCTTCAACTGCTCCAGCTGCGGGCTGACGGCTGACATCAGTTGCATGATGATCGATGCCGAAATGTACGGCATGATCCCCAGTGCAAAGATGCTCATCCGCTCCAGCGCGCCGCCGGAAAACATGTTGAACAAGCTAAGAATGGTCCCCTCATTCTGTCGAAACAGGTCCGCGAGTCGGTCCGGGTTGATACCTGGAACCGGGATGTGTGCGCCTATTCGGTAGACGATAATCGCCAGGAACAGAAAACGCAGACGAGCCCAGAGTTCAGACATACCGCCTTTGCCGAGCGCAGAGAGAGCACCTTGCTTAGCCATTTATTCCTCGAACTTGCCGCCAGCTGCTTCGATAGCCGCACGCGCACCTTTGGTGGCGCCGATTCCCTTGCCGATAGTGACAGCGCGAGTCACTTCACCGGACAGCATGATTTTCACACGCTGTACGTTGACGTTGATCACGTTGGCATCTTTCAGGGACTGCACGGTGACGATGTCGCCTTCCACTTTGGCCAGCTCGGACAGACGCACTTCTGCGCGGTCCATGGCTTTCAGGGAAACGAAACCGAACTTCGGCAGGCGACGATGCAGCGGCTGTTGACCGCCTTCAAAGCCTGGAGCAATGGTGCCACCGGAGCGGGAAGTCTGACCTTTGTGACCACGGCCACCAGTCTTACCCAAACCACTACCGATACCACGGCCCGGACGATGCTTTTCGCGACGGGAACCCGGCGCTGGACTCAGATCATTGAGTTTCATCGATTAACCCTCGACACGCAGCATGTAGTAAGCCTTGTTGATCATCCCGCGATTCTCGGGAGTATCCTGGACTTCTACAGTGTGACCGATGCGACGCAGACCCAGACCCTTAACGCACAGTTTGTGGTTAGGGATGCGGCCGGTCATGCTTTTGATCAGCGTAACTTTAACGGTAGCCATGATCAGAAGATCTCCTTGACGCTTTTGCCACGCTTGGCGGCAATGGATTCAGGAGACTGCATAGCCTTCAGACCCTTGAAAGTGGCGTGAACCACGTTTACAGGGTTAGTCGAGCCGTAGCACTTGGCCAGAACGTTCTGAACGCCAGCAACTTCGAGAACGGCACGCATAGCGCCGCCAGCGATGATACCGGTACCTTCAGAAGCAGGCTGCATGTACACCTTCGAAGCGCCATGGGCGGACTTCATTGCGTACTGCAGGGTGGTGCCGTTCAGATCAACCTGGATCATGTTGCGGCGAGCAGCTTCCATTGCCTTCTGGATCGCAGCAGGCACTTCACGCGACTTGCCACGGCCGAAGCCAACACGCCCTTTACCATCACCAACCACGGTCAACGCGGTGAAAGTGAAGATACGGCCGCCTTTAACGGTTTTGGCTACGCGGTTAACTTGAACCAGCTTCTCGATGTAGCCTTCGTCGCGCTTTTGGTCGTTATTTGACATAACTTAGAACTCCAGCCCAGCTTCACGAGCAGCATCAGCCAGCGCTTTAACGCGGCCGTGGTACTTGAAGCCAGAGCGGTCGAAAGCCACCTGCGAGACGCCAGCGGCCTTAGCACGCGTAGCGACCAGCTGGCCAACCTTAGTGGCCGCGTCGATGTTGCCAGTGGCGCCATCACGCAGTTCTTTATCCAAAGTCGAGGCGCTTGCCAGGACTTTGTTGCCGTCGGCCGAAATGACCTGGGCGTAGATGTGCTGCGAAGAGCGGAACACGCAGAGACGCACGACTTCGAGTTCGTGCATTTTCAGGCGTGCTTTGCGAGCGCGACGCAGTCGAGTAACTTTTTTGTCGGTCATTTGCTATGCCCTACTTCTTCTTGGCTTCTTTACGACGGACGACTTCGTCCGCGTAGCGCACACCTTTGCCTTTGTACGGCTCTGGTGGACGGAAGTCGCGGATCTCGGCGGCCACTTGACCTACCAGCTGCTTGTCGATGCCCTTGATCAGGATATCGGTCTGGCTAGGAGTCTCAGCGGTGATGCCTTCCGGCAGTTCGTAATCCACTGGATGCGAGAAGCCAAGAGCCAGGTTCAGCACTGTGCCTTTTGCTTGCGCTTTGTAACCAACACCGACCAGCTGGAGCTTGCGCTCGAAGCCTTGGCTTACGCCTTGGACCATGTTGTTTACCAACGCACGAGTGGTACCAGCCATTGCGCGAGTTTGTTGATCGCCATTGCGAGCAGCGAAACGCAGCTCACCAGCTTCTTCAACGATCTCAACGGACGAATGGATGTTCAGTTCGAGAGTGCCCTTGGCACCCTTCACCGAAAGCTGTTGGCCTGCGAATTTTACTTCGACGCCGGCTGGCAGCTTAACGGGGTTCTTAGCGACGCGAGACATGCTTATCCCCCCTTAGAACACAGTGCAAAGAACTTCGCCGCCGACACCGGCAGCGCGCGCAGCACGATCAGTCATCACACCCTTGTTGGTGGAGACGATAGACACACCGAGACCGCCACGAACTTTTGGCAGATCATCGACGGACTTGTACTGACGCAGGCCTGGACGGCTAACGCGCTTCACTTCTTCGATAACCGGACGGCCTTCGAAATATTTCAGCTCGATAGACAGCAGTGGTTTGGTTTCGCTGCTGATCTGATAACCCGCGATGTAACCTTCGTCCTTCAGGACTTTGGCAACAGCTACCTTCAACGTGGAAGATGGCATGCTTACGACGGACTTTTCAGCCATCTGGGCATTACGGATTCGAGTTAGCATGTCCGCTAACGGGTCCTGCATACTCATGGGCTAGACGCTCCTAATACAGAAAAATTAGCCTTGCGGCTACTACGTGTCGCCGAGAATCTCCGGGTAAAAAAACACGGGCTCAGGCGAGCCGGGTATTCTAGACACACTCCGGAAATGAAACAAGCCCCAAAAGGGGCTTGTTCCAGATTCAAGGCCACCGGTGGTCAGGTTCTTGCGAACCTTCCCACCGAGACTTTGACAGTACTTACCAGCTGGCTTTAACCAGACCTGGTACGTCACCACGCATTGCCGCTTCACGCAGTTTGTTACGGCCGAGGCCGAACTTGCGGTAAACGCCGTGTGGACGACCGGTCAGGCGGCAGCGGTTACGCATGCGCGAAGCGCTTGCGTCACGTGGCTGCTTCTGCAGGGCTACTGTAGCTTCCCAACGCGCTTCTGGACTTGCGTTCAGATCAACGATGATAGCTTTCAGTGCTGCACGCTTCTTGGCGTACTTGGCAACCGTGAGCTGACGCTTCAGCTCGCGGTTTTTCATGCTCATCTTGGCCATGGTCCTACTCCAATCAGTTGCGGAACGGGAATTTGAACGCACGCAGCAGAGCGCGGCCTTCATCATCGTTCTTGGCAGTGGTGGTCAGGGTGATGTCCAGACCGCGGAGAGCATCGATCTTGTCGTAGTCGATTTCCGGGAAGATGATCTGCTCTTTCACGCCCATGCTGTAGTTACCACGACCATCGAAGGACTTGGCATTCAGGCCGCGGAAGTCGCGAACCCGAGGCAGGGAGATCGACAGCAGACGATCCAGGAACTCGTACATACGCTCACGGCGCAGGGTCACTTTGACGCCGATCGGCCAACCTTCACGGACTTTAAAGCCAGCGATGGATTTGCGAGCGTAGGTCACAACGACTTTCTGGCCGGTGATCTTTTCCAGGTCAGCAACAGCGTGCTCGATGACTTTTTTGTCGCCGATCGCTTCGCCCAGACCCATGTTCAGGGTGATTTTGGTAACGCGCGGAACTTCCATCACGTTCGAAAGCTTAAGTTCTTCCTTAAGTTTCGGAGCGATTTCCTTCCGGTAAATCTCTTTTAGTCGTGCCATGGTCTTCTACCTAGCAGTGTTCAAGCATCAACCGCTTTTTGGGTCGACTTGAAGACACGAATTTTCTTACCGTCTTCTACTTTGAAACCAACGCGGTCAGCCTTGTTGGTTTCGCCGTTGAAGATGGCTACGTTAGAAGCGTGCAGTGGCGCTTCTTTCTCGACGATACCGCCTTGTACGCCCGACATCGGGTTAGGCTTGGTATGACGCTTGACCAGGTTCAGACCACCAACAACCAGACGGTTGTCAGCAAGAACCTTCAGCACCTTACCGCGCTTACCTTTGTCTTTGCCGGCGATCACGATGATCTCGTCGTCACGACGAATCTTTTGCATGTCGGATCTCCTTACAGCACTTCTGGGGCGAGCGAGACGATCTTCATGAACTTCTCAGTACGAAGTTCACGGGTCACTGGCCCAAAGATACGGGTGCCGATCGGCTCTTGCTTGTTGTTCAGAAGAACAGCAGCGTTGCCATCAAAGCGGATAATGGAGCCATCAGCACGACGTACGCCGTGACGAGTGCGGACTACAACAGCAGTCATCACTTGGCCTTTTTTCACTTTACCGCGAGGAATTGCTTCCTTAACGGTAACCTTGATGATGTCACCGATACCAGCGTAACGACGATGGGAGCCACCCAGCACCTTGATGCACATAACGCGGCGAGCGCCGCTGTTATCGGCCACATCGAGCATGGATTGAGTCTGAATCATATAATTTCTCCGACCCCTAGTCCTTAGACTTCCACAGCGCGTTCGAGAACATCAACCAGCGCCCAAGACTTGGTCTTGGCCAAAGGACGAGTTTCACGAATAGTGACTTTGTCGCCGATGTGGCACTGATTGGTTTCGTCGTGCGCGTGCAGCTTAGTCGAACGCTTAACGTATTTACCGTAGATCGGGTGCTTAACGCGACGCTCGATCAGAACGGTGATGGTTTTGTCCATCTTGTCGCTGACAACACGGCCAGTCAGCGTACGGACAGTTTTTTCGGCTTCAGCCATGATTACTTACCTGCCTGCTGGTTGAGCACAGTCTTCACGCGAGCGATGTCACGCTTAACTTGCGAGAGCAGATGAGACTGCCCCAACTGGCCAGTTGCTTTCTGCATACGCAGATTGAACTGGTCGCGCAGCAGGCCGAGCAGTTGCTCGTTCAGCTGCTGTGCGGATTTTTCACGAAGTTCATTCGCTTTCATCACATCACCGTCCGTTTAACAAAGGAGGTGGCGAGCGGCAGCTTTGCAGCAGCCAGGGCGAAAGCCTCACGCGCCAGCTCTTCAGAAACACCCTCGATTTCATACAGGACTTTGCCTGGCTGAATCTGGGCAACCCAGTATTCCACGTTACCCTTACCTTTACCCATCCGAACCTCGAGAGGCTTTTTGGAGATCGGCTTGTCCGGGAATACACGGATCCAGATCTTGCCGCCACGTTTTACGTGACGGGTCAGAGCACGACGTGCTGACTCGATCTGACGAGCGGTGAGACGACCACGAGCTACAGACTTCAGCGCGAACTCGCCGAAGCTGACTTTGCTACCGCGCAATGCCAGGCCACGGTTGTGACCAGTCATTTGCTTGCGGAACTTCGTACGCTTTGGTTGCAACATTTGGCGTACCCCTTACTTAGCAGCTTTTTTACGAGGCGCTGGTGCTTGTGGTTTCAGTTCTTCTTGGCGACCACCAATTACTTCGCCTTTGAAGATCCAAACCTTTACACCGATCACACCGTAGGTGGTGTGAGCTTCGTAGTTGGCATAGTCGATGTCGGCACGCAGGGTGTGCAATGGCACACGACCTTCGCGATACCATTCAGTACGTGCGATTTCAGCACCGCCGAGACGACCGCTCACTTGGATTTTGATGCCTTTGGCACCAATGCGCATTGCGTTCTGTACAGCGCGCTTCATAGCGCGACGGAACATTACGCGACGCTCCAGCTGCTGAGCTACGCTCTGCGCAACCAGCATACCGTCGAGTTCCGGCTTGCGGATCTCTTCGATATTGATGTGCACAGGCACACCCATTTGCTTGGTCAGGTCCTGGCGCAGTTTCTCAACATCTTCACCTTTCTTCCCGATAACGATACCTGGACGAGCGGTGTGGATGGTGATACGTGCAGTTTGGGCCGGACGATGGATATCGATACGGCTTACGGACGCGCTTTTTAGTTTGTCTTGGAGATACTCACGCACCTTCAGATCTGCGAGCAAATAGTCCGCATAAGTCCGACCGTCTGCGTACCAGACGGAGGTGTGCTCCTTGACGATTCCCAGGCGAATGCCAATGGGATGTACTTTCTGACCCATCTCTTCGACTCCGTTACTTGTCAGCAACCTTGACAGTGATATGGCAAGACCGCTTGACGATGCGATCAGCACGGCCTTTGGCACGTGGCATGATGCGCTTCAGCGAACGCCCTTCGTTGACGAAAACGGTGCTGACCTTCAGGTCATCAACGTCTGCGCCTTCGTTATGCTCGGCGTTGGCTACGGCCGACTCCAGCACTTTCTTCATGATCTCGGCGGCTTTCTTACTGCTGAAAGCCAACAGGTTGAGCGCTTCGCCCACCTTCTTCCCGCGGATCTGGTCGGCGACCAAGCGGGCTTTCTGGGCGGAGATTCGAGCGCCCGACAACTTAGCGGCTACTTCCATTTCCTAACCCCTTAACGCTTGGCTTTCTTGTCTGCCACGTGCCCACGATAAGTGCGGGTACCGGCGAACTCGCCCAGTTTGTGGCCGACCATGTCTTCGTTAACGAGAACTGGGACGTGTTGACGACCGTTGTGTACTGCGATGGTCAGACCGACCATTTGTGGCAGGATCATCGAACGACGCGACCAGGTTTTCACCGGCTTGCGATCGTTCTTTTCCGTCGCCACTTCGATCTTCTTCAGTAGGTGAAGATCGATAAAAGGACCTTTTTTCAGAGAACGTGGCACTGTCGTATCCCTCTATTTACTTGCGACGACGGACGATCATTTTGTCGGTACGCTTATTACCACGAGTCTTCGCGCCCTTAGTCGGGAAGCCCCATGGCGATACCGGATGACGACCACCAGAGGTACGACCTTCACCACCACCATGTGGGTGGTCAACCGGGTTCATGGCAACACCACGAACGGTTGGGCGAACGCCACGCCAGCGTTTGGCACCAGCTTTACCCAGCGAACGCAGGCTGTGCTCGGAGTTCGAGACTTCGCCCAGGGTCGCGCGGCATTCAGCCAGCACTTTACGCATCTCACCAGAACGCAGACGCAGGGTCACGTAAACGCCTTCACGAGCGATCAGCTGAGCCGAAGCACCAGCGGAACGAGCGATCTGAGCGCCTTTACCTGGCTTCAATTCGATGCCGTGTACGGTGCTACCAACTGGAATGTTACGCAGTTGCAGAGCGTTACCTGGCTTGATTGGAGCCAGTGCGCCTGCGATCAGCTGGTCGCCAGCACTCACGCCTTTAGGGGCGATGATGTAGCGACGCTCGCCATCTGCGTACAGCAGCAGAGCGATGTGAGCAGTACGGTTTGGATCGTATTCGATACGCTCGACAGTGGCAGCGATGCCATCTTTGTCGTTGCGACGGAAGTCGACCAGACGATAATGCTGCTTATGACCACCACCGATGTGACGAGTGGTAATACGGCCATTGTTGTTACGACCACCAGACTTCGACTTCTTCTCGAGCAGCGGTGCGTGAGGAGCGCCTTTATGCAGCTCCTGGTTGACCACCTTGACCACAAAACGGCGGCCAGGGGAAGTCGGTTTGCATTTAACGATTGCCATGATGCACCCCTTCCTTACTCAGCACTGCTGCTGAAATCGAGATCTTGGCCTGGCTGAAGGGAGATAACTGCCTTCTTCCAGTCATTACGCTTGCCCAGACCGCGAGCAGTGCGCTTGCTCTTACCCAGAACATTCAGGGTAGTAACACGCTCTACTTTCACGCTGAACAGGCTTTCGACGGCCTTCTTGATTTCCAGCTTGGTTGCGTCAGTAGCAACCTTGAAAACGAACTGGCCTTTCTTGTCTGCCAGAACCGTAGCCTTCTCGGAAACGTGCGGGCCAAGCAGAACTTTAAATACGCGTTCCTGGTTCATCCCAGCAGCTCCTCGAATTTCTTCACGGCCGACACGGTGATCAACACCTTGTCGTATGCGATCAGACTAACTGGATCGGAACCTTGCACGTCACGTACATCTACGTGTGGCAGGTTACGAGCAGCCAGGTACAGGTTCTGATCAACAGCGTCCGACACGATCAGAACGTCGGTCAGGCTCATGTTGTTCAGTTTGCCCAGCAGGTCTTTGGTTTTCGGCGTTTCAACGGCGAAATCCTGAACCACGACCAGACGATCAGTACGCACCAGCTCAGCAAGGATGGAACGCATTGCTGCGCGATACATCTTCTTGTTCAGCTTCTGGGAGTGATCCTGAGGACGAGCTGCGAAAGTGGTACCGCCGCCACGCCAGATTGGGCTACGGATAGTACCGGCACGAGCACGGCCAGTACCTTTCTGACGCCATGGGCGCTTACCGCCACCACGAACGTCGGAACGGGTCTTTTGCTGCTTGGAACCCTGACGACCGCCAGCCATGTAGGCTACGACTGCTTGGTGAACCAGCGTCTCGTTGAATTCGCCGCCAAATGTCAGTTCGGAAACTTCGATCGCTTGAGCGTCATTTACATTTAATTGCATGTCAGCTTCCCCTTAACCGCGAGCCTTGGCTGCTGGACGTACAACCAAGTTGCCGCCAGTAGCGCCAGGAACAGCGCCCTTGACCAACAACAGATTGCGTTCAGCGTCCACGCGCACTACTTCGAGGGACTGCACGGTCACGCGCTCAGCGCCCATATGACCGGACATTTTTTTGCCCTTGAATACACGACCAGGAGTCTGGCACTGGCCGATAGAGCCTGGAACGCGGTGGGATACGGAGTTACCGTGGGTGTTATCTTGCCCGCGGAAATTCCAACGCTTGATCGTACCCTGGAAGCCTTTACCCTTGGACTGACCGGTTACATCAACCAGTTGACCAGCGGCGAAGATTTCAGCGTTGATCAGATCGCCGGCCTGGTACTCGCCTTCTTCAAGGCGGAATTCCATTACGGTACGACCAGCGGCAACGTTCGCTTTAGCGAAGTGGCCAGCCTGAGCTGCTGTTACACGCGAAGCACGACGCTCGCCGACAGTGACTTGCACTGCACGATAGCCATCGGTCTCTTCAGTTTTGAACTGGGTGACGCGATTCGGTTCGATCTCAATGACCGTGACCGGAATGGAGACACCTTCTTCGGTGAAAATACGGGTCATACCGCATTTACGACCGACTACACCAATAGTCATGTTGTAAACCTCATGAGTGTACGGGGCTTTCACCCGCTATGGCCGCCCATTTCAGAGCGTTACACGACTAAGACCGAGTCTTAGCCGAGGCTGATCTGCACTTCCACACCGGCCGCAAGATCAAGCTTCATAAGTGCATCAACGGTTTTATCCGTTGGCTGGACGATGTCCAGAACGCGCTTATGAGTACGGATCTCGTACTGGTCACGCGCGTCTTTGTTGACGTGCGGGGAGACCAGAACGGTGAACCGCTCTTTACGGGTAGGCAGTGGAATTGGACCACGCACTTGAGCACCAGTACGTTTCGCGGTTTCCACGATTTCCTGGGTGGATTGGTCGATCAGGCGATGGTCAAAAGCCTTCAACCTGATACGGATTTGCTGATTTTGCATTGGATTTCAGACTCCGGCTGCTATTCCCACCGAGCGCAATACGCCCGTTAAAAGGAGGCGCAATTCTATAGACGCCCCAGATAGGTGTCAACCCAATAAAAAAGGCCCCCGCTGAGCGGGGGCCTTTTCAAAACATCAAAGCTGTCTCGGTGAGGAGATTACTCGATGATTTTAGCTACAACGCCAGCACCAACGGTACGGCCGCCTTCACGGATAGCGAAGCGCAGACCGTCTTCCATTGCGATGGTTTTGATCAGGGTAACAGTCATCTGAATGTTGTCACCTGGCATTACCATTTCAACGCCTTCTGGCAGCTCGCAGTTACCGGTCACGTCAGTAGTACGGAAGTAGAACTGTGGACGGTAGCCTTTGAAGAACGGAG
Organism: Pseudomonas sp. IT-P218; assembly: GCF_949767605.1. Lineage (NCBI taxonomy): Bacteria > Pseudomonadati > Pseudomonadota > Gammaproteobacteria > Pseudomonadales > Pseudomonadaceae > Pseudomonas > Pseudomonas sp. IT-P218. The sequence continues at coordinate 19,124 of NZ_CATKQQ010000096.1, read as the reverse complement.
TGTGACGGCCGCCTTCTTCCTTGCTCAGAACGTAAACTTCTGCGGTGAACTTGGTGTGCGGCTTAACCGAACCTGGCTTAACCAGAACCTGACCACGCTCAACGTCGTCACGCTTGGTGCCACGCAGCAGAACGCCGCAGTTCTCGCCAGCACGACCTTCGTCGAGCAGCTTGCGGAACATCTCAACACCGGTGCAGGTGGTGGTGGTGGTGTCACGCAGACCAACGATTTCCAGTGCATCTTGAACGCGAACGATACCGCGCTCGATACGACCAGTCACAACAGTACCACGACCCGAGATCGAGAATACGTCTTCGATTGGCATCAGGAATGGCTTGTCGATAGCACGCTCTGGCTCTGGGATGTAGGTATCCAGAGTTTCAACCAGCTTACGAACGGCAGTGGTGCCCATTTCGTTGTCGTCTTTGCCTTCCAGCGCCATACGAGCAGAACCGATGATGATCGGAGTGTCGTCGCCTGGGAAGTCATAGGTGGACAGCAGGTCGCGAACTTCCATCTCAACCAGTTCCAGCAGCTCAGCGTCGTCTACCAGGTCAGCCTTGTTCAGGAAAACCACGATGTACGGAACGCCTACCTGACGGGACAGCAGGATGTGCTCACGGGTTTGTGGCATCGGACCATCAGCGGCCGAGCAAACCAGGATCGCGCCGTCCATCTGGGCAGCACCAGTGATCATGTTCTTCACGTAGTCAGCGTGACCTGGGCAGTCAACGTGAGCGTAGTGACGAATGTTCGAGTTGTACTCGACGTGCGCGGTGTTGATGGTGATACCACGAGCTTTTTCTTCTGGAGCGCTGTCGATCTTGTCGAATTCAACTACGGCCGAACCGAAAACTTCGGAGCAGACGCGAGTCAGAGCAGCGGTCAGAGTGGTTTTACCGTGGTCAACGTGGCCGATGGTGCCAACGTTTACGTGCGGTAGGGAACGATCAAATTTTTCTTTAGCCACGACAATTAACTCCTTGCCTAAAGGACTGAATCAGCCTTGTTTTTTGGTAACGGTTTCGACGATGTGCGACGGAGCCGTATTGTATTTTTTGAATTCCATAGAGTAGCTTGCGCGACCCTGGGACATCGAACGAACGTCGGTCGCATAACCGAACATCTCGCCCAACGGAACTTCAGCACGGATAACCTTACCGGAAACCGTATCTTCCATACCCAGAATCATGCCGCGACGACGGTTCAGGTCGCCCATCACGTCACCCATATAGTCTTCAGGCGTAACAACCTCTACCGCCATGATCGGCTCGAGCAACTCACCACCGCCCTTCTGGGCCAGTTGCTTGGTCGCCATGGAAGCAGCCACCTTAAACGCCATCTCGTTCGAGTCGACGTCGTGGTAAGAACCATCAAACACGGTAGCCTTCAGGCCGATCAGCGGATAGCCGGCAACTACGCCGTTCTTCATCTGCTCTTCGATACCCTTCTGGATAGCCGGGATGTATTCCTTAGGAACCACACCACCCACTACTTCGTTCACGAATTGCAGACCTTCCTGACCTTCGTCAGCAGGAGCAAAACGGATCCAGCAGTGACCGAACTGGCCACGACCGCCGGACTGACGAACGAACTTGCCTTCGATTTCGCAATTCTTCGTGATGCGCTCACGATACGAAACTTGAGGCTTACCGATGTTGGCTTCGACGTTGAACTCACGGCGCATCCGGTCAACCAGGATGTCCAGGTGCAACTCGCCCATGCCGGAGATGATCGTTTGACCAGTCTCTTCATCAGTTTTGACGCGGAAAGACGGGTCTTCCTGAGCAAGTTTGCCCAGAGCGATACCCATTTTTTCCTGGTCATCCTTGGTCTTAGGCTCTACGGCAACCGAAATAACCGGCTCCGGGAAGTCCATGCGAACCAGGATGATTGGCTTGTCAGCGTTGCAGAGGGTTTCACCAGTGGTGACGTCCTTCATGCCGATCAGGGCCGCGATGTCGCCAGCGCGTACTTCCTTGATCTCTTCACGGGCGTTTGCGTGCATTTGCACCATACGACCCACGCGCTCTTTCTTGCCTTTAACCGAGTTGATCACGCCGTCGCCGGAGGCCAACACGCCCGAGTAAACGCGGACGAAGGTCAAGGTACCCACGAATGGGTCGGTAGCGATCTTGAACGCCAGAGCCGAGAACGGCTCGTTGTCGTCTGCATGACGCTCCATCATTTCTTCCTCGTTATCAGGGTTGGAACCCTTGATAGCAGGAATGTCGACTGGAGCCGGCAGGTAGTCGATAACGGCGTCGAGAACCAGGGGAACACCCTTGTTCTTGAACGAAGAACCGCAAACAGCCAGGACGATTTCGCCAGCGATAGTACGCTGACGCAGAGCGGCCTTGATTTCCTCGATGGTGAGCTCTTCACCTTCCAGGTACTTGTTCATCAGCTCTTCGCTGGCTTCGGCCGCGGCCTCTACCATGTTGCTGCGCCACTCTTCAGCCAGTTCCTGCAGTTCAGCAGGGATGGCTTCGCGACGTGGAGTCATGCCCTTGTCAGCATCGTTCCAGTAAACCGCTTCCATGGTCATCAGATCGATCTGACCCTGGAAGTTGTCTTCGGAACCGATAGCCAACTGGATCGGCACCGGAGTGTGACCCAGACGCTGCTTGATCTGAGCGATCACGCGCAGGAAGTTCGCGCCGGCACGGTCCATCTTGTTCACGTAAACGATACGTGGAACACCGTACTTGTTGGCTTGACGCCATACGGTTTCGGACTGCGGCTCAACGCCGGAAGTACCACAGAACACAACGACAGCGCCGTCGAGTACACGCAGGGAACGCTCAACTTCAATGGTGAAGTCTACGTGGCCCGGGGTATCGATGACGTTGAAGCGGTATTGGTCTTTGTGCTGCTTCGCAGAACCCTGCCAGAAGGCGGTAATAGCAGCAGAAGTAATGGTAATACCACGCTCCTGCTCCTGAACCATCCAGTCAGTGGTCGCAGCGCCGTCATGCACTTCGCCCATCTTGTGGCTTTTGCCAGTGTAAAAAAGGACGCGCTCGGTGGTGGTGGTTTTACCAGCATCCACGTGAGCAACGATACCAATGTTACGGTAGCGGTTAATCGGTGTAGTACGAGCCATAAAGCCCTCGCAAAATGAGTGACGCTAAAATTAGAAGCGGTAGTGCGAGAAAGCTTTGTTAGCTTCAGCCATACGGTGCACGTCTTCACGCTTCTTAACTGCAGCACCTTTACCTTCGGCAGCGTCCAACAGTTCGCCAGCCAAACGCAGAGCCATAGACTTCTCGCCGCGCTTACGGGCGAAGTCTACCAACCAGCGCATTGCCAGAGCGTTACGACGGGACGGACGAACTTCAACCGGAACCTGGTAAGTAGCACCGCCTACACGGCGCGACTTTACTTCGACCAGCGGAGCGATGGCGTCGAGAGCTTTCTCGAAGATTTCCAGGGGGTCGCTGTTCTTGCGTTCTTTAACCTTTTCCAGCGCGCCATAAACGATACGCTCGGCAACGGCTTTCTTGCCGCTTTCCATCACGTGGTTCATGAACTTGGCCAGGATTTGGCTTCCGTATTTTGGATCGTCAAGCACTTCGCGCTTGGCTGCTACGCGTCTTCTTGGCATGGATAAGCCCTCAAACGGTCTTCAGGTTCGCTCGGAATCGGTGCCCGTTACGGGACGCCTCCGACCTTACTCTTATCGACTCAGAAAAATAGAAATCAGTTTTTTGCAGCAAGCGACCATTACTTCGGACGCTTGGTACCGTACTTCGAACGACCCTGGTTACGACCTTTAACGCCGGAAGTATCCAACGAACCGCGAACGGTGTGGTAACGAACACCTGGCAAGTCTTTTACACGACCGCCGCGGATCAGTACCACGCTGTGCTCTTGCAGGTTGTGGCCTTCACCGCCGATGTACGAGGAAACCTCGAAACCGTTGGTCAGGCGCACACGGCATACTTTACGCAGTGCCGAGTTAGGTTTTTTCGGCGTGGTGGTGTACACACGGGTGCACACGCCACGGCGTTGCGGGCAGTTCTGCAGCGCAGGCACGTCGGATTTCTCGACGATACGCTTACGCGGCTGACGTACCAGCTGGTTGATAGTTGCCATCTACTAGCTCCACTGTTGTCTTGCGACGCTATTGTCTTGCAAGAAAAGCAAAATGGCAGGAACGAATTCCCGCCAAATTTAGGGGTACAAGAGTCTAAAGAGGATCTTGTCCCCAGTCAAGGCAAGGCCCCGACCTCCCCGCCTATCAAACCTCGACAAATTGTCTCGATTCGATGAACGGAGTGACCAGGGCCTCAGCTCATTTACCGCAGAACTCAGTTACCGCTCGAGTTCAGCGCTTCGGTCAGTGCAGCTTCCACTTCACTGGCGCTCACGCGCAACGGCTTGTCTGCATCACGGCGACGCTTACGCTCGCTGTGATAAGCCAGACCGGTACCAGCCGGGATCAGACGACCCACGACCACGTTTTCTTTCAGGCCGCGCAGGTAATCGCGCTTGCCGGTTACCGCCGCTTCGGTCAGTACGCGAGTGGTTTCCTGGAAGGAAGCCGCCGAGATGAACGATTCGGTGGACAACGACGCCTTGGTGATACCCAGCAGAACGCGAGTGAACTTGGAGACAAACTTGTCTTCGCCGCTCAAACGCTCGTTCTCTACCAGAACGTGAGTCAATTCCATCTGGTCGCCCTTGATGAAACTGGAATCGCCGGATTCAGCGATTTCAACTTTACGCAGCATCTGACGCAGGATGGTCTCGATGTGCTTGTCGTTGATCTTCACGCCTTGCAGACGGTAAACGTCCTGGATCTCGTTGACGATGTACTTGGCCAGCGCACTCACACCCAGCAGACGCAGGATGTCGTGTGGATCGCTCGGGCCGTCGGAGATAACTTCGCCGCGGTTTACCTGTTCGCCTTCGAACACGTTCAGGTGACGCCACTTCGGAATCAGCTCTTCATACGGATCGCTACCGTCGTTCGGGGTGATAACCAGACGGCGCTTGCCCTTGGTCTCTTTACCGAACGCGATGGTGCCGCTGACTTCAGCCAGGATCGACGCTTCTTTCGGACGACGAGCTTCGAACAAGTCGGCAACACGCGGCAGACCACCGGTGATGTCACGAGTCTTCGAAGTTTCTTGCGGGATACGCGCGATAACATCACCGATCGCGATCTTCGCACCGTCCGCCACACCGACCAGGGCGTTGGCTGGCAGGAAGTACTGAGCGATAACGTCAGTGCCTGGCAGCAACAGATCCTTGCCGTTGTCATCGACCATCTTCACAGCAGGACGGATATCCTTGCCGGCAGCTGGACGGTCTTTGGCGTCGAGTACTTCAATGTTGGTCATACCGGTCAATTCGTCAGTCTGACGCTTGATCGTGATGCCTTCTTCCATGCCCACGTAGGTCACGGTACCTTTCATTTCGGTAACGATCGGGTGAGTGTGCGGATCCCACTTGGCCACGATTGCGCCAGCGTCGACCTTGTCACCTTCTTTAACCGAAATCACGGCGCCGTACGGCAGCTTGTAGCGCTCGCGCTCACGACCGAAGTCATCAGCGATAGCCAGCTCACCGGAACGGGACACAGCAACCAGGTGACCATCCACTCGCTCAACGTGTTTCAGGTTGTGCAGACGGACGGTACCGCCATTCTTCACCTGAACGCTGTCGGCTGCGGAGGTCCGGCTTGCCGCACCACCGATGTGGAACGTACGCATCGTCAGCTGGGTACCCGGCTCACCGATGGACTGGGCAGCGATAACGCCGACCGCTTCACCGATGTTCACCTGGTGACCACGAGCCAGGTCGCGACCGTAGCACTTGGCGCAGATACCGAAACGGGTTTCGCAGCTGATCGGCGAACGTACGATCACTTCGTCGATGCTGTTGAGTTCGATGAACTCGACCCACTTCTCGTCCACCAGGGTGCCGGCAGGAACGATAACGTCCTCGGTACCTGGCTTGAATACGTCACGGGCGATAACACGACCCAATACGCGCTCACCCAACGGCTCTACTACGTCACCGCCTTCAATGTGCGGAGTCATCAGCAAACCGTGTTCGGTGCCGCAATCGATCTCGGTTACAACCAGGTCTTGCGCCACGTCTACCAGACGACGGGTCAGGTAACCCGAGTTCGCCGTTTTCAACGCGGTATCCGCCAGACCTTTACGAGCACCGTGAGTGGAGATGAAGTACTGGAGTACGCTCAAACCTTCACGGAAGTTCGCAGTAATCGGCGTTTCGATGATGGAACCGTCCGGCTTGGCCATCAGGCCACGCATACCGGCCAGCTGACGAATCTGTGCTGCGGAACCCCGCGCACCCGAGTCGGCCATCATGTACATCGAGTTGAAGGACTCCTGGTCGACTTCGACGCCATGACGGTCGATGACTTTCTCTTTCGAGAGGTTGGCCATCATCGCCTTGGAAACTTCGTCGTTCGCCTTGGACCAAAGGTCGATCACTTTGTTGTACTTCTCGCCCTGGGTTACCAGGCCGGAGGCGTACTGACTTTCGATCTCTTTCACTTCGTCGGTGGCAGCACCGATGATGCGGGCTTTTTCATCCGGGATAACGAAGTCGTTAACGCCGATGGAAACGCCGGAAATGGTCGAATAGGCAAAACCGGTGTACATCAACTGGTCAGCGAAGATCACGGTCTCTTTCAGACCAACCACGCGGTAGCACTGGTTGATGAGCTTGGAAATCGCCTTTTTCTTCATCGGCAGGTTGACGACGTCGTACGACAGACCTTTTGGCACAACCTGGAACAACAGCGCACGGCCGACAGTGGTGTCGACGATACGGGTGTTGGTCACGCTGCCGCCATCACGGTCGTTGACGGTTTCGTTGATCCGCACTTTGACCTTGGCGTGCAGTGCGGCTTCGCCGGCACGGAACACACGGTCAACTTCCTGCAGATCCGCGAACACACGACCTTCGCCCTTGGCGTTGATCGCTTCACGCGTCATGTAGTACAGACCCAATACAACGTCCTGCGACGGAACGATGATTGGCTCACCGTTGGCTGGCGACAGGATGTTGTTGGTCGACATCATCAACGCACGCGCTTCGAGCTGGGCTTCCAGCGTCAGCGGTACGTGCACGGCCATTTGGTCGCCGTCGAAGTCGGCGTTGTACGCGGCGCAGACCAGCGGGTGCAGCTGGATAGCCTTACCTTCGATCAGTACCGGTTCAAACGCCTGGATACCCAGACGGTGAAGGGTCGGTGCACGGTTGAGAAGAACCGGGTGTTCGCGAATCACTTCAGCGAGAACGTCCCAAACCTCTGGCAGTTCGCGCTCGACCATCTTCTTGGCAGCCTTGATGGTGGTCGCCAGACCACGCATTTCCAGCTTGCCGAAAATGAACGGCTTGAACAGCTCGAGAGCCATCTTCTTCGGCAGACCGCACTGGTGCAGACGCAGGGTCGGGCCTACGGTAATTACCGAACGACCGGAGTAGTCAACACGCTTACCGAGCAAGTTCTGACGGAAACGACCCTGCTTACCCTTGATCATGTCAGCCAGGGATTTCAGAGGACGCTTGTTGGAACCGGTGATAGCGCGGCCACGACGACCGTTGTCGAGCAGTGCATCGACAGCTTCCTGCAACATACGCTTTTCGTTGCGCACGATGATGTCCGGAGCGGACAGATCCAGCAGGCGCTTCAAACGGTTGTTACGGTTGATCACTCGACGATACAGATCGTTGAGGTCGGAAGTCGCGAAGCGACCGCCATCCAGCGGGACCAGTGGACGCAGGTCTGGCGGCAGAACCGGCAGAACGGTCAGCACCATCCACTCTGGCAGGTTGCCGGAACCCTGGAAGGCTTCCATCAACTTCAGACGCTTGGACAGCTTCTTGATCTTGGTTTCGGAGTTGGTTTGCGGAATTTCTTCACGCAGACGGCCAATCTCGTGTTCCAGGTCGATAGCGTGCAGCAGTTCGCGGACAGCTTCGGCACCCATGCGGGCATCGAAATCGTCGCCGAACTCTTCCAGCGCTTCGAAGTACTGCTCGTCGTTGAGCAGCTGACCTTTTTCAAGGGTGGTCATGCCTGGATCGATAACGACGTAGCTCTCGAAGTAGAGAACGCGTTCGATATCGCGCAGGGTCATGTCCATCAGCAAGCCGATACGCGACGGCAGCGATTTCAGGAACCAGATGTGGGCAACTGGCGAGGCCAGTTCGATGTGCGCCATGCGCTCACGACGAACTTTTGCCAGCGCGACTTCAACGCCGCACTTCTCGCAGATCACACCACGGTGCTTCAAGCGCTTGTACTTACCGCACAGGCACTCGTAATCCTTTACCGGGCCAAAGATCTTGGCGCAGAACAGGCCGTCACGCTCGGGTTTGAACGTACGGTAGTTGATGGTTTCCGGCTTTTTAACTTCACCGAACGACCACGAACGGATCATCTCAGGCGATGCCAATCCGATACGGATGGCGTCGAACTCTTCGACTTGACCCTGGTTTTTCAGCAAATTCAGTAGGTCTTTCAAGGCCTTTCCTCCTGGCGGAGCAGAGAGCGGGCAGTGCTGCCCCGCTCTCGATTCGCGTCACGTGTTATTCGGTTTCCAGATCGATATCGATGCCGAGGGAACGAATTTCCTTGATCAACACGTTGAAGGACTCGGGCATGCCCGGCTCCATACGGTGATCGCCATCCACGATGTTCTTGTACATCTTGGTACGGCCGTTCACATCGTCCGACTTCACTGTGAGCATTTCTTGCAGAGTGTAAGCGGCACCGTATGCTTCCAGTGCCCAGACCTCCATCTCCCCGAAACGCTGACCACCGAACTGCGCCTTACCACCCAGCGGCTGCTGGGTAACCAGGCTGTACGAACCGGTAGAACGCGCGTGCATCTTGTCGTCTACCAAGTGGTTCAGCTTCAGCATGTACATGTAGCCAACGGTAACCGGGCGCTCGAACTTGTTGCCGGTACGGCCGTCGGTCAGCTGCATCTGGCCGCTTTCTGGCAGGTCTGCCAGTTTCAGCATGGCCTTGATTTCGCTTTCCTTGGCGCCGTCGAACACTGGAGTGGCCATTGGAACGCCGCCACGCAGGTTTTGAGCCAGGTCCAGGATTTCCTGGTCCGAGAAGTCATCGAGGCTTTCCTGACGACCGCCGATCTCGTTGTAGATCTCGTGCAGGAACTTGCGCAGCTCGGCAACTTTACGCTGCTCTTCAACCATGCGGTTGATCTTCTCGCCCAGACCCTTGGCCGCGAGGCCCAGGTGGGTTTCAAGGATCTGACCGACGTTCATACGCGAAGGTACGCCCAACGGGTTGAGGACGACGTCGACCGGGGTGCCATTGGCATCGTGCGGCATGTCTTCAACCGGCATGATCACGGAGACCACACCCTTGTTACCGTGACGACCGGCCATCTTGTCGCCCGGCTGGATGCGACGACGGATTGCCAGGTAGACCTTGACGATTTTCAGCACGCCTGGAGCCAGGTCATCGCCCTGCTGCAGTTTGCGCTTCTTGTCTTCGAACTTGTCGTCCAGCAGACGGCGACGATCAACGATGTAGGCCTGGGCCTTCTCGAGCTGTTCGTTCAGAGCATCTTCAGCCATGCGCAGTTTGAACCACTGGCCGTGCTCAAGACCGTCGAGAACTTCGTCGGTGATGTCCTGGCCTTTCTTCAAGCCGGCGCCGCCTTCGGCTTTGTGGCCGACCAGTGCGGAACGCAGACGTTCGAAAGTAGCGCCTTCGACGATACGGAACTCTTCGTTGAGGTCCTTGCGGATCTCGTCCAGCTGGGACTTCTCGATCGACAGGGCACGAGCATCACGCTCAACGCCGTCGCGGGTGAAGACCTGTACGTCGATGACAGTACCTTTGGTACCGGTAGGTACGCGCAGGGAGGTGTCTTTAACGTCGCTGGCTTTTTCACCGAAGATCGCACGCAGCAGTTTTTCTTCCGGAGTCAGTTGGGTCTCGCCTTTCGGAGTGACCTTACCGACCAGGATGTCGCCTGCGCCAACTTCAGCACCTACGTAAACGATACCGGCTTCGTCCAGCTTGTTCAGTGCAGCTTCACCCACGTTCGGGATGTCCGCAGTGATTTCCTCTGGGCCAAGCTTGGTGTCACGGGCCACACAGGTCAGTTCCTGGATGTGGATCGTGGTGAAACGGTCTTCCTGAACAACGCGTTCCGACAGGCAGATGGAGTCTTCGAAGTTGAAGCCGTTCCATGCCATGAAGGCGATGCGCATGTTCTGACCCAGTGCCAGTTCACCCATGTCGGTGGACGGACCGTCGGCCATGATGTCGCTACGCTGAACCCGATCACCTTTACGCACCAGCGGACGCTGGTTGATGCAGGTGTTCTGGTTGGAGCGGGTGTACTTGGTCAGGTTGTAGATGTCGACACCGGCTTCACCGGTTTCAACTTCGTCATCGGCAACACGAACCACGATACGGCTGGCGTCGACGGAGTCGATCACGCCGCCACGACGAGCCACGACGCAAACGCCGGAGTCACGGGCTACGTTACGCTCCATGCCGGTACCTACCAGCGGCTTGTCAGCGCGCAGGGTCGGTACAGCTTGACGCTGCATGTTCGAACCCATCAACGCACGGTTGGCGTCGTCGTGCTCGAGGAACGGGATCAGCGACGCTGCAACAGAAACTACCTGCTTGGGCGATACGTCCATCAAGGTGACGTCTTCCGGCGCCTTGACGGTGAACTCGTTCAGGTGACGAACAGCTACCAGCTCGTCGATCAGGACTTTCTTGTCGTTCATCGTGGCCGAAGCCTGGGCGATCACGTGATCGGCTTCTTCGATGGCGGACAGGAACACGATCTCGTCGGTGACCAGGGCGTCTTTCACCACACGGTACGGGCTCTCGAGGAAACCGTACTGGTTGGTGCGCGCATAGGCGGCCAGGGAGTTGATCAGACCGATGTTCGGACCTTCCGGCGTTTCGATCGGGCAAACACGACCGTAGTGCGTCGGGTGAACGTCACGAACTTCAAAGCCGGCACGCTCACGCGTCAGACCGCCAGGGCCGAGTGCAGAAACACGACGCTTGTGGGTGATCTCGGACAGCGGGTTGTTCTGGTCCATGAACTGCGACAGCTGGCTGGAACCGAAGAACTCTTTCACCGCCGCAGCCACTGGCTTGGCGTTGATCAGGTCTTGCGGCATCAGGCCTTCGCTTTCTGCCATCGACAGACGCTCTTTGACCGCACGCTCAACACGTACCAGGCCAACGCGGAACTGGTTCTCGGCCATTTCGCCTACGCAGCGAACACGACGGTTACCCAGGTGGTCGATGTCATCGACGATGCCTTTACCGTTACGGATGTCGACCAGGGTCTTCAGTACCGCGACGATGTCTTCCTTGCACAGCACGCCCGAACCTTCGATCTCGGTACGACCGATACGACGGTTGAACTTCATCCGGCCGACCGCAGACAGGTCGTAGCGCTCAGGGCTGAAGAACAGGTTGTTGAACAGAGTCTCGGCAGCGTCTTTGGTTGGCGGCTCGCCAGGACGCATCATGCGATAGATCTCGACCAGCGCTTCCAGTTGGTTGCTGGTGGAGTCGATCTTCAGCGTGTCGGAGACGAACGGACCGCAGTCGATATCGTTGGTGTACAGAGTTTCGATGCGAACAACGCCGGCCTTGGCGATTTTCGCCAGGATCTCGGTGTTCAGCTCGGTGTTGCACTCTGCCAGGATTTCGCCGGTTGCCGGATGCACGATGACCTTGGCGGTTGTGCGACCCAGGACGTAGTCCAGAGGCACATCCAGCTCTTTGATCCCGGCTTTTTCCAGCTGGTTGATGTGGCGAGCAGTGATACGACGACCTTGCTCGACAATAACCTTGCCTTTGTCGTCCTGGATATCGAGGACAGCGATTTCACCGCGCAGGCGCTGAGGCACCAGCTCCAGGCTCAGGGTCTCGCCCTTAACGTGGAATACGTTGGTGGTGTAGAACGCGTCCAGCACTTCTTCAGTGGTATAGCCGAGCGCGCGCAGCAGTACCGATGCAGGCAGCTTGCGACGACGGTCGATACGCACGAACACGCAGTCTTTCGGGTCGAACTCGAAGTCCAGCCACGAACCGCGGTAAGGAATGATGCGCGCGGAGTACAGCAGTTTACCGGAGCTGTGCGTCTTGCCACGGTCGTGGTCGAAGAACACGCCAGGGGAACGGTGCAGCTGGGAAACGATTACACGCTCGGTACCGTTGATTACGAAGGTACCGTTCTCAGTCATCAGGGGGATTTCACCCATGTAGACTTCTTGCTCTTTGATGTCCTTGATCGCTTTGTTCGACGATTCTTTGTCGAAAATGATCAGGCGCACTTTTACCCGTAAAGGTACGGCGTAAGTTACACCGCGCAATACGCATTCTTTGACATCAAATGCCGGTTCGCCCAGGCGATAACCGACGTACTCCAGCGCAGCATTGCCGGAGTAGCTGATGATCGGGAAAACGGATTTGAAGGCCGCATGCAGGCCCACGTCGCGGAACTGATCTTTAGTCGCTCCCGCTTGCAAGAATTCACGATACGAATCCAGCTGGATGGCCAGGAGGTACGGCACATCCATGACGTCCGGCAACTTGCTAAAGTCCTTGCGGATACGTTTTTTCTCAGTATATGAGTAAGCCATCAGCGTTCCCCAGCTTGGTCACCTGCTTGTTTGGCCCCTCCCGACGGGAGCAGCCAGAAAATCGTGCAAACCCCATGGTTTGCGCCACCGCATCGGGTGGTTACAGCTCGTTACCGGCACCGACCCAGTCGGCTGCCAATAACGGAAAAAGGCCGGTGGCAAGAGCCACCAGCCATCAGCCTGTCGCTTAACGCTCGGGCTGGAGACGCAAAGTCGATGCTTACTTCAGCTCGACTTTAGCGCCTGCTTCTTCCAGAGTTGCTTTGGCTTTGTCAGCTGCGTCTTTGGCAACAGCTTCCAGAACCATGGCAGGAGCGCCGTCAACTACAGCCTTGGCTTCTTTCAGGCCCAGACCGGTCAGTTCACGTACTGCCTTGATCACGTTAACTTTCTTCTCGCCAGCTTCGGTCAGCATGACGTTGAATTCAGTTTGCTCTTCAACAACGGCGGCAGCAGCAGCTGGACCTGCCGAAGCAGCAGCAGCGGTAACACCGAATTTTTCTTCGAAAGCTTTGATCAGCTCAACAACTTCCATTACGGACATGTTGCCAACTGCTTCAAGGATATCGTTCTGAGAGATAGACATGAATCTAATTCCTGATATTGGGGACGGCCTACGCGACCATCGAAAAAAACAAAAAACGCGAGAAGTTGACGAGCCTTAGGCTGCAGCAGCTTCTTTCTGGTCGCGAATTGCCGCCAGAGTACGAGCCAATTTGCTGGTAGCGCCTTGAATCACGCTCATCAGCTGAGAAATTGCTTCGTCACGGGTCGGCAGAGTTGCCAGTACGTCGATTTGGTTAGCTGCGAGGAACTTGCCCTCGAACGCAGCTGCCTTGATCTCGAACTTGTCCTGACCCTTTGCGAACTCTTTGAAGATCCGGGCAGCAGCGCCTGGATGTTCCTTGGAGAAGGCAATCAGGGTAGGGCCAGTGAACACGTCGTTGAGGACACTGAATTCAGTGTCAGCAACAGCGCGCTTGAGCAGGGTGTTACGTACAACACGTACGTAAACGCCAGCTTCACGAGCCTCTTTACGGAGTCCGGTCATCGCGCCTACTGTTACGCCACGGGCATCAGCCACGACAGCGGACAGAGCGACTTTGGCAGCCTCGTTGACTTCAGCGACGATGGCCTTCTTGTCTTCGAGTTTAATTGCCACGGGTTTAACTCCTGCTTGTTACCGTTTCATCTGGTCGAAACCGGATGTCGTTTTGGTGTCTGATTCGGTAAGGAACCGGGAGCACCATCTGCGTAGGCTTGTGGTTTAAGACTTGCGTCGCCTACGGTCTTGGATAGCCCCCGCCAGGCAGGGACCCCAATTTTTCAATTGGCGTGATCACTCGCGCCAATCTGTGTCTTACGCGTCCAGCGAGCTCTGGTCGATAACCAGACCTGGGCCCATAGTGGTGCTCAGGGTAACGCGCTTGACGTAGATGCCTTTCGAGGAAGCTGGCTTGATACGCTTCAGATCAGCGATCAGGGCTTCAACGTTTTCCTTCAGCTTGACGGCGTCGAAGCCGATCTTGCCAACGGAAGTGTGGATGATGCCGTTTTTGTCGGTGCGATAACGAACCTGACCAGCCTTGGCGTTTTTAACCGCGGTAGCTACGTCTGGAGTTACGGTGCCGACTTTCGGGTTAGGCATCAGACCACGTGGACCGAGGATCTGACCCAGTTGACCTACAACGCGCATGGCATCCGGGGATGCGATCACTACGTCATAGTTCAGGTCGCCGCCTTTCATTTCGGCAGCCAGGTCGTCCATGCCTACACGGTCAGCGCCGGCAGCCAGAGCGGCTTCAGCAGCTGGCCCCTGGGTGAACACAGCAACGCGAACGGTCTTGCCAGTGCCGTGTGGCAGCACAGTAGCGCTACGAACGACCTGGTCGGATTTACGCGGGTCAACACCCAGGTTTACAGCAACGTCGAACGACTCGCTGAACTTGACAGTCGACAGCTCAGCCAGCAGAGCAGCGGCGTCTACAAAGTTGTAGGCCTTGCCTGCTTCGATTTTGCCGGCGATAGCCTTTTGACGCTTGGTCAGCTTAGCCATTACACACCCTCCACGTTAAGGCCCATGCTACGAGCAGAACCGGCGATAGTACGCACGGCTGCTTCCATATCAGCTGCAGTCAGATCCGCGTTTTTGGTTTTCGCGATTTCTTCCAGCTGAGCACGGGTTACAGTGCCAACCTTAACGGTGTTCGGACGAGCGGAACCGCTGGTCAGACCGGCCGCCTTCTTCAGCAGAACCGAAGCAGGGGTGGATTTGGTTTCGAACGTGAAGCTACGGTCGCTGTAGACAGTGATGATCACTGGAGTCGGCAGACCTGGCTCAAGACCCTGAGTACGGGCGTTGAAAGCCTTGCAGAATTCCATGATGTTCACGCCGTGCTGACCCAGAGCAGGACCAACAGGTGGGCTTGGGTTAGCCTGAGCGGCCTTCACTTGCAGCTTGATGTAAGCGGTAATCTTCTTGGCCATGAGGCACTCCAATTACGGGTTCAAACGCCTCGAAAGGCTCCCCGGTTACTTGCGCGTTTATCCCAGTGACGACAAAACCCCACAGCCTAAGGCTGCGGGGTTGGGATGCTTGTTCAGTTAGACCTTTTCGACCTGACTGAACTCCAACTCTACCGGGGTAGAGCGTCCGAAAATGAGCACCGCGACCTGGATCCGGCTCTTTTCGTAGTTGACTTCTTCGACCGTGCCGGTGAAATCGGCAAACGGACCGTCATTGACGCGCACCGACTCGCCCGGCTCGAACAACGTCTTCGGCTTAGGCTTGTCGCTACCATCGGCGACGCGACGCAGAATCGCTTCTGCCTCTTTATCCGTGATCGGTGCCGGCTTATCGGCAGTACCGCCGATGAAGCCCATCACACGAGGAGTATCCTTGACCAAGTGCCAAGTACCCTCGTTCATATCCATCTGGACCAGCACATAGCCAGGGAAGAACTTACGTTCGCTCTTGCGCTTCTGGCCATTACGCATTTCAACCACTTCTTCAGTGGGAACCAGAATTTCGCCGAAGCCATCTTCCATGCCAGCCAGCTTCACGCGCTCGATCAGCGAGCGCATAACATGCTTCTCGTAACCGGAGTAAGCATGCACAACGTACCAACGCTTAGCCACGGGACACCCTTAGCCGACAATCAAGGAAACAAGCCAGCCGAGCAGGGAATCAAGCCCCCACAACAGCAACGCCATAACCAGGACAACAGCCACAACGATCAACGTGGTCTGCGTGGTTTCTTGGCGAGTTGGCCATACGACTTTACGAATCTCGGTGCGCGCTTCCTTAACCAGTACAAAGAAAGACTTGCCCTTGACCGTCTGCAGGCCTACAAAGGCAGCTACAGCAGCGATCACAAGCAAAGCGAGCACGCGGTACAGGATTGGCGAAGCAGAGTAATACTGATTGCCAACAACGCCAACAGCCACCAAAGCGACTACTACTAGCCACTTGAGCAGATCTAAGCGCGAGCCTTGAGCTTCAGCTTTAGGAGTCATCTATGAAGATCCTGTGAAAAGAAAGCCAGACACACCGAGTGAATCTGGCAGGTCAGGAGGGAATCGAACCCCCAACCTACGGTTTTGGAGACCGTCGCTCTGCCAATTGAGCTACTGACCTAAAACAAAATCAGGCCGACCATTATGCAGGCCCGAAAAAGACTTTACAACACTTACTCAATGACCTTTGCACTCCACCAGCACCTGGGACTCAAACCGCCCTCAAGCACAACGAAACACAACCAGGCCATTAAAACAAAGGCAGATATTTTCATATCTGCCTTGTTATATGGAGCTCTTGAGCGGATTTGAACCGCTGACCTCACCCTTACCAAGGGTGTGCTCTACCAACTGAGCTACAAGAGCGTAACACTGTGCAAAACCTGCAAACGTGGAGCGGGTAGCGGGAATCGAACCCGCATCATCAGCTTGGAAGGCTGAGGTTCTACCACTAAACTATACCCGCGAGGCTTGCAGCTCTCGCTAAAAATGGTGGAGGGGGAAGGATTCGAACCTTCGAAGTCGTAGACGTCAGATTTACAGTCTGATCCCTTTGGCCGCTCGGGAACCCCTCCTAAGCGAGCCGGCATTCTACATCATGCCAGCCTTCTGTCAAGCATTTTTCTCATTAAAATCCTGAGCTTATCTGCGTTGACCTCGCTTCACCTCGTTGACCGCTTTAGGTCTTCGCTGTGGAGCGGGCGCCATTCTATGCAAACTATTCGGTGGGTGCAACCCCCCCACACAGCATTATTTTATGTTTTAACTCATTGAATTCTCTAGAAAGGTTTATCAGCTGCAGGTCATCCAGCCAGCGCTTGCTTTCAGGGGCCACTCGGACCCAGTACGCAGGGGGTTCAGCGGCACTGGGCGGCAGCGACTGATACTTCACGCCCATGCCGGTCAACCTGCGTTCAAGCGCTTGCTCGACCTCCTGGCGAGTAAAACCACCCAGATATAGGCACTCCGCCTCTGCCTGCGCCACCTGCCCTTTATCCTTGGCCTTGTCCGTCGCCTCGCTCAAGAGACGAATGTCCTGCTGGGAGCCGCGATACAAGCTCAGGGGCGTCACATCCTTGGCTCGCAGGGGGGCCTCCTGTTGATGCCAGACGTAATAGAACACATTGAGAACGAGCAGCAGCAGAAACAACCAACGCATAAAGACCTCAGGACAAAGGGCATGCCATCGCCAAGCCGACGAACACCAGGTCGGGAACCACCCGAGCCTCAGGCACGATCTCGCTGACCAGCGTCGCATCGCCACCAGTGAGGAATACCGTAAAACTCTCCCCCCAATAACCACGCGCCATCTCCAGCTGCGTCAGAACGAACCCCCGAAGCATCAGCAGGCAGCCGCGCTCAACCGCCTCGACCGTTGTACGACCTGGAACAAGCCGCTCCAAGGCGCGCTCAGCCGCCAGATCTCCATAACGAATCTTGCGGGTGTGGGTGCGCAGCTGGTTTCGCATCAATGGCATCCCAGGGCAT
This sequence comes from Pseudomonas sp. IT-P218, assembly GCF_949767605.1. Classification (NCBI taxonomy): domain Bacteria; kingdom Pseudomonadati; phylum Pseudomonadota; class Gammaproteobacteria; order Pseudomonadales; family Pseudomonadaceae; genus Pseudomonas; species Pseudomonas sp. IT-P218. Next base: position 1,469 of record NZ_CATKQQ010000096.1, on the reverse strand, counting down.
ATGAACCCTCCGAGATGCTCTCCATTCCCGGAAACAAAGTCCGCAGTCACCGCCGTACCAAAATCAAGTACAAGGCAGGCGCCAGACGCCAGATGAAAACCTCCCAGCAGCGCCAGCCAGCGATCAAGGCCCAGTCGTTCGAATTCCTCATAGCCGTTGCGAACACCGGCCATTGCCTCTGTGGGGGCTGCACAGACCACTGAAATGTCGAAGGTCGCCTTCAGCCGGGCAATCAAGTCACCGGTTTCTTCGGCCGTCCTGACACTCACCAGGCGACAGAACTTCAGGGCAAGGCCTTGAATCTCTTTCACACCCTCAAGCAATGCCAGGTCGGAATCGACGACACCCTCTCCCACGACCTGACGGGCATTCGCCTCGAGGACGCGCCACTTGATGAAACTGTTTCCGCAGTCGAGCTCAAGAATCATGACGCAACCTCAGACTTAGCTCACCACCACTGAAGACTTTTTCCACATCACCCACCTTCAAGCGCAGCGCACCCTGACCATCGATGCCCAGCACTTCGCCATCTATTTGGTTTGCACCCGCAATCAACGACACCGCACGCCCCTGCCACAGGTGATGCTGCTCCCACTCAGCCTGGATTGCCGAAAAGCCATCCGCCTGATGGCGAGCCAGGTACTTCTGCAGCATTTCCCCCAGCTGCGCGACCAGGCGATTGCGATCAAACGCCCTGCCCGACTCCAGGCGCATGGACGTCCATTGCTGGTCGACTTCATCGGTCATCTGCATGTTTACATTAATCCCGACACCCAGCACCACGTGACAGACGTCGGCAGGGTCCCCCACCAACTCAAGCAGGATGCCGGCGATCTTCTTCTGCCCCACCAGCACATCGTTGGGCCATTTCAAGCCCACACCGGGAATACCAAGCTCGCGCAAGGCCTGCATGACGGCGAGCCCCACGACAAGGCTCAAGCCTTCCAGCTGGCGCATGCCCCCCTCGATCCGCAAGACCAGGCTGTAGTAGATATTCTCTGCGAATGGACTGACCCATTTTCGCCCTCGCCGCCCGCGGCCCGCAGTCTGCCGCTCGGCAAGCACAACAAAAGGCGCAACCTGGTGCCGCTCGATGGCGCGCAAGGCTTCGGCATTGGTGGAATCAAGAGAGTCGAAGACCAGAACTGGCCATTTGCAAGAGGGAGCCAGTCGCTCTACCTCCACGGGATCAAGCAGAGTCAACGGCGCAGCCAGTTGATAGCCGCGTCCTCGAACCTTATGAATGGACAACCCCAGCTCAGCCTCAAGATGCTGAAGCTGCTTCCACACAGCACTGCGACTGATACCCAGGGCAGCGCCCAGCGCCTCGCCCGAATGGAATCGGCCATCTTTAAGAAGCTCTAACAACGTCAGCATGCAGGTCTCGCCTCACAATGAGGCCCGCATGATAGCCACGCCCTGAGCCCTTGCATAGAAACCCGGGGTGACAGATTTTCCTGCGGACAAAA
>NZ_CATKQQ010000095.1:0-206 GCF_949767605.1 Pseudomonas sp. IT-P218 | reverse complement strand
CTTCAGCCACGACGACCGCCTGCAGATCGACGTCGTCGAATTCCACGACGACCAGCGTCACTACCAGTTCGGCGTAAAGCTGCCGTTGCGTGCGCCGGCCGGTTTCGCCAGCGGCGAGGACGGCGTGTGGGGCCTGCAAACCCGTCACCAGGTGGTGGAGAAATCCATCAACTTCCGCGCCTATCATCACCGCGATGCCCGGGCCC
>NZ_CATKQQ010000094.1:0-208 GCF_949767605.1 Pseudomonas sp. IT-P218 | reverse complement strand
GTTGGCCGTCGAGGTTGAGTTGGTGCAGGTGACCGCTGCCGTAGTACAGGTGATTGAGGTGTTGGCCGGTGGGCAACGTCAAGGTGGTGAGGTTGCTCAGTGGATCGTATTCGTAGGACAAGGCGCCCTGAGCCGTCGTCTCCTGGACCAACCTGCCGAGCAGGTCGTAGGAAAATTCGAGCGTTTCTTCGCTGACGCCAATTTGCTT
>NZ_CATKQQ010000093.1:0-212 GCF_949767605.1 Pseudomonas sp. IT-P218 | reverse complement strand
CCCACGGGATCGAAGCCGAGGCCGGGGTTTATCGGATGCTGGTACTGAAGTAGACAAGCCAATGTGGGAGCTAGCCTGCTAGCGATGGAGTGTCAGTCGACATCAATGTGGATGACCCACCATCGCCAGCAGGCTAGCTCCCACAGGGGGTCTCATTCCACATCTGGATCTACGTCGGTCCAAATGCCTATGGGCAAATTCAATCACAGCGC
>NZ_CATKQQ010000092.1:0-220 GCF_949767605.1 Pseudomonas sp. IT-P218 | reverse complement strand
TGCTTCACCCTCACCGGCGCACCTTCTCCCGAAGTTACGGTGCCATTTTGCCTAGTTCCTTCACCCGAGTTCTCTCAAGCGCCTTGGTATTCTCTACCCAACCACCTGTGTCGGTTTGGGGTACGGTTCCTGGTTACCTGAAGCTTAGAAGCTTTTCTTGGAAGCATGGCATCAACCACTTCGTGTTCTAAAAGAACACTCGTCATCAGCTCTCGGCCTT
>NZ_CATKQQ010000091.1:0-222 GCF_949767605.1 Pseudomonas sp. IT-P218 | reverse complement strand
CTCGACAGCGAAGAATTCCGCTACGACGCCGCGGCGAACCGGCTGAACTTCAACACCAGCCAGTTTGACCACGTCAAGGACAACCGCCTGAAGCGCTGGCGGGATCAGGAGTATGCCTACGATGCGTGGGGCAACCTGATTGAAAAACGCAGCGGCATGGGCACGCTGCAGACGTTTGGTTATGACTGTGAAAATCGCTTGGTGCGGGCTGAGACGTTGGTG
>NZ_CATKQQ010000090.1:0-243 GCF_949767605.1 Pseudomonas sp. IT-P218 | reverse complement strand
TTCGATCCCCTGTAGGAGCGACTTGTCGGGTCGCCGCATCGCAGCGATGGCGGCATAACGGCCACCACCGCATCGCCAGCAAGCCGGCTCCTACAGATGTGTGTCACGCCACAAACCCAACATACCCCACAAATCCTGTAGGAGCTGGCTTGCCAGCGAAGACGGCCTCAAGGTCGACCAATCTCTCACGGCTGTATTCGATCCCCTGTAGGAGCGGCTTGTCGGGTCGCCGCATCGCAGCGA
>NZ_CATKQQ010000089.1:0-243 GCF_949767605.1 Pseudomonas sp. IT-P218 | reverse complement strand
GGCTCGATGGCGAAGTCGACCAGACCCGCGCCACTACGACCACCACTTACGGCGAGGCCTACCACTACGCCGAACCCTATCGCGTGCTCGGCGATCGCCTCGATCAGGACGAAGACCTGCAAAGCGAAAGCGGTTTTTTCTACGCGCGCCTGCGCCACGAACGCTACCTCAACGACCAGACCCACCTCAGCGGCGCCAGCAGCAGCGCCACCCTGGCGCCGGGCCAGGTGCTGAAAATCGCCG
>NZ_CATKQQ010000088.1:0-297804 GCF_949767605.1 Pseudomonas sp. IT-P218 | reverse complement strand
CGCGACACACATCTGTAGGAGCCGGCTTGAACTGGCGATGCGAGGGTGAAGCTGATGCCGTCTTCGCTGGCAAGCCAGCTCCTACAGGTTTTGCGGGTGTATGTCGGGTTTGCGGTGCGACACACATCTGTAGGAGCCGGCTTGCTGGCGATGCGAGGGTGAAGCTGCTGCCGTCTTCGCTGGCAAGCCAGCTCCTACAGGTTTTGCGGATGTATGTCGGGTTTGCGGCGCGACACACATCTGTAGGAGCCGGCTTGCTGGCGATGCGATGGTGAAGCTGCTGCCGCCATCGCTGGCAAGCCAGCTCCTACAGGTTTTGCGGGTGTATGTCGGGTTTGCGGTGCGACACACATCTGTAGGAGCCGGCTTGCTGGCGATGCGATGGTGAAGCTGCTGCCGCCATCGCTGGCAAGCCAGCTCCTACAGGTTTTGCGGATGTATGTCGGGTTTGCGGTGCGACACACATCTGTAGGAGCCGGCTTGCTGGCGATGCGAGGGTGAAGCTGCTGCCGCCATCGCTGCGATACGGCGACCGACAAGCCAGCTCGAATCAAAGCTGGTATTGGCAAATCAGAAGCTGTATTTGGCCGTCAGCATGTAGTTTCTCGGATTGCCGTAGGTATCGGTGGAGCCCCAGGTCACGTCGTAGCCAATGGCCGAGTAATACGTGCGGTCAAAGATGTTGTTGGCATTGAGTTGCAGGTCAAGGTGCTTGTTGACCTCATAACCGGCCATCAGGTCAGTCACCGCATAGCTGCCTTGTTCAATGCGATAGCTGCCATCGGTGAGCGCCACATCGTTGTACATACGGCTCTGCCAGTAAAGGTTGCCACCGACGCGAAGCTTCTCGAGCGGGCCTTGCAGGCGGTAGACGGTCGAGAGTTTGAACAGATTCTCAGGTTGATCCGGAGTGAAGCGCTGGTTGTTGTTCGCCGGATCCGAATCCTTCTTGTAACGGGCACGGGTATAGGTGTAGCCGGCGCCCACTTGCCAGTTCGGGGACAGGGCACCCTGCAATTCCAGATCAAGCCCTTGGCTGCGTACCAGGCCGGAGGATTCATAACAGGTCATTTCCGGGCAGCCCGCCTGATTGTCGGCGACGCTGGCGCGGTTCTTCTGATCAATCTGGAACACGGCCAGGCTGGCGTTCAGGGCACCGTCGAAGTACTCGCCCTTGATGCCGAGTTCGTAGTTTTCACCCACGATAGGGTCAAGCACCTTGCCGGAAATGTCCTTTGAGGTCTGCGGGGTGAAGATGTCGGTATAACTGGCGTAGACCGAGTAGTTGTCATTGAGTCGATAGATCAGACCCGCGTAGCGCGTGACGTTGCGGGTGACTTTGTAGTCGCCTTCGCCCGTCCGGTTGTCATAGTCATACCAGTCCAGTCGCCCCCCGAGGATCAAGGTCAGCGGGTCGGCAAGGCTCAGCCGCGTGGTCAGGTAGACGCCGTCCTGGCTGGTGACTTCGTGGCTGTCGCCGCTATGCACGAAATCCGGTTTAGGCGCGCCAATGGGCCACGACAGCGCATAGGGACTGTATTCGCGGGTTTGCAGATTGACTTCGCGTCTGCTCGCACCCACCACCAGTTCATGGGTACGACCGAAGGCTTCGAAGGGGCCGCTGGCGAACCCGTCGAACGCCGTCTGGTCTTCCTCGGGTTTCGACTGGTAGGCCGTGGTCGCGAGCGAGCCGGAGTAGCGAGACAGATAAGTGCCGGAGAACACGGCATCCTGCCAGGATTTGGTGGCCGCCAGGTTCAGGCCCCAGCCATTGTCGAAGCGATGCTTGACCTCACCGTACAGGGTGTTGATTTCCTGTTTCTTGTTTTCCCAATCGGTGCCCGGGTAGGTGGAGCGTGGCAAATCCAGATGGTGGCCGTCAGTACCGATAGGAAGGCCGCCCCAGAAGAAGTTGGTCTGGTCTTCCTGACGGGAAAAGCTCAGGGTCGCGGTGGTGTCTTCGCTCAGGTCGGCCTCACCGATCGCATAGAACAAACCGTGATTGGATTCTTCCTTGTCGCGAAAACTGTTCGCATCCTGATAGGTGCCTACCACGCGACCACGCAGAGTGCCGTTTTCGTTCAGCGGGCCCGAAGCGTCAATCTGTCCACGATAGTCATCCCAGCTGCCAGCCGCGCCGGTCAAGGTGACTTGCGGGGTCGCGGTCGGGCGTTTGCGCACCATGTTGATGGCCGCCGATGGATTGCCGCTGCCGGTCACGAGGCCTGTCGCGCCACGAATGATCTCGACGCGGTCGAACATCGCCAGGTTTGGCTGCACACCGACGTTCCATCCTGTGTACGAACTGGGCAGGCCGTCGTACATGATGTTGTCGATGTCGAAACCGCGCGAACTGTAGGTCTGTCGGCCAGGGCCACTCGACTGATTGAGGAACAGCCCCGGAGTTGCCTTGACGACATCGTTGACGCTGGTCATCGCCTGATCGTCCATGCGCTGGCGTGTGATCACTGTCACTGCCTGTGGGGTTTCTCGCATGGACAGCGGCAGTTTGGTGGCGGTCGACATTTCACCCGTGGTGTACGAGCCCGTGCCCTCGGTGGTTTGACCCAACTGGTCGGCGCTGACGTTCACTGCGCCAAGCGTCAAGACATGCTGATCGCTGGATGGCTCATCGGATGCTGCAGTGGTGGTCGCTTCTTGTGCGACTACAAAAGGCGAGGCGCTTGCCAGGGCGACGGCAACGGCGAGAGGGCGGGGCCAAAAAAGTTGCACGCAGAATTCTCCTTACAAAAGGGATTGCAGTTCGTTGAGCAGGAAGTGGGATTTCAGCAGCGGCGGGTGAGCCGTTTTGCGCTACAAGGCGGAGGTGGGGCTTGCACAAAAGCTGATGAGATTACTTGTGATAATCATTCTCAATAGTGTGCCAGATTGGATCCTGAGAAAAAAGCCCTGTTTACCAATTGGTTAACGAAAATTTCACATTCGCAGGGTTTGTCGCAGAGGGGCGGCGAAGGTCCAAGACGTTATCTACAGGGGCGTGCGTCCTCATTTGTAGGAACTGCCTGAGGCTGCGATCTTTTGATCTGGCTTTTTAAAAGATCGCAGCCTCGTTGCACTCGACAGCTCCTACAGGAGGCAATGCGTATTCACCGGTAGACGGGAAAGTACGCGAGGGGAAAGAGGACCGGGAAAGCGGGAAAGAGGGGGAAAGGGCACGGATTTATTTTCCCGCTAGCCTAGCGGCGTTTCATGCAGGTAGATCCATTGGGCGTTGTGGTGATGCATGCCAATGATCGCCACCGAAACCCGTGAGCTTTCGCGCTGGCCGAGGCGATGGGTTTCCTTGTAGCGAATCGCCACGCTGTTGCCTTCCTGCCAGACCGTCTGCAGCTCGCTGATGACGATCTCCAGGCCTGGCTTGGCGCCAACTGCATCTTTGAACATCTGCTCGACCGTCGCCCGGCTGACAATGGCGGCCGAGGTGGTGACCATGGTGAAGTGCTCGGCAAAGGCCGATATCAGTGGTTCCAGCGTGGCCTGGCCCTTACCGTTTGCGTCGGTGAACAGGGTGTGGATCAGCTCGTGCACGTGATGAATGCTGTGGTGCGCCTGTTCAACTATTTTGTTGTGCATGACAGTCCTTTTTTAGTGTTCAACTGACTCAGTTGAAAGAGTGGGCACAGGCCCAGCAGCGCGGCGACGGCAAAGGTCATGTGGTAGGCCTGGGTGGTATCGAAATGCTTCGAGAGCAGGTTGAAAACCATCAGGAAGAAGGCAGCGCCGATGCTGAATGACATCTGTCGGTTGATGTTCCAGATGACACTGGCCTTGTGGGTGTCATAGCCCTCGAAGTCCATCAGCGACGTGGTTTGTGCTGTGTTGGCACCGATGCCGCCGCCGATCCCCATCAAGCTGTAGGCGATGACGATCACCAGAGAGTCTGCGGAATCGTTCACCAGTAACAGGGTGGCAATGCCGGCACTGTGCAAGAGCATGCCGAGGGCAAACAGCCGCTTGGCGCCCATCCTGTTATAGACCCGGCCACAGATCAGCATCGCGATGAATGCGCCGAAGGCATAGAGGATCATGAACATCCCTGTCAGTCGGGCGCTGAAGTGCAGGGTGTTTTGCAGGAAGAAGATGCTCATAAGGTTGACCCCCGTGAACACACCGGGAATCGCGTAATAGATAAAGATGGAGGTGCTGAGTTTTTTGCTTTTGAGCAGGCTCAGTTCAATGATCGGATTTTTGCAGTTGCGGTAGTGCAACCCGTACAGCACGACGAACGTAAAGCCTGCCATGACGAAGAGGGCGGCCAACCATGCCGCAGCGTCACCGCCGTACAACGACAAGCCCATCAGCAGGCTGCCGAGCGCGGCGCTGACCAGTAACAAGCCCATGATGTCGGGTCTGGGCAAATTCGTTGGTCGCGCTTCGTTGATCCAGAACCATGACAGCCATGCCGCGATCAGTGAGAACGGGATATTGCTGTAGAACACCCAGCGCCAGGAGCTGCTGTCGACGATGATGCCGCCTATGGTCGGTGAAATGGCAGGCGCAATCAGGGCAACGGCCATGACCAACGTGGATATTTTCGCCCGCTGCTCGCCCTTGAACAGGTTGAACGTCAGTGCCTGTCCGACAGGAATCAACAGGCCGCCGCCAATCCCCTGGACGAAGCGCCAGATCACCAGCTCGTTGAAACTGTTGGCCAGCCCACACATCCACACGGAGGCGGTAAACACGATCATCGAGACGGTGAGGATTTCCCGACTGCCACAACGACCGGCCAACCAGGTGCTGACCGGAATGATCAGTGTCAGCCCCAGAATATAAGCATTAGCCACCCAGGCAACGTCTGAAGTACTGACGTGCAGCGCTGCCGATATACTTGGTAATGCGACCGCTGACATAAAGATGTTAGTGCAGTCTATAAAAAAGCCGATCAGAAATATCAGTGCAACTTTGTAGCGGTAGGTCATGTTGTTTCCCCTTTGCCGCAAAGCATAGGGTCGGTGGACTTGAACTGTCGATGCGATTATCCTTGAAGCAATGTTTGACGGGATTTGACAGTGAGCCCATATTTCCATGCACACTCATCTTAATCGGGTCCAGACATTCCTGGCCGTGGTCGATTTTGGTTCTTACACCAAGGCCGCCAATTACCTGAACATCAGCAAGGCCATGGCCAGCCTGCACGTCAAGGCGCTGGAGGACGTGCTGTCAGCGACCTTGCTAATTAGAAATACCCGAAATATATCCCTCACGGAAATCGGTCAGGACTTTTATGAAGAATTCAAAGGCATTGTCGCAGACATCGATAATGCCTTCGATAACGTATTGAAAGGGCATGATCGGGTGTCCGGCAAGTTGCGCTTCAGTTCCACCAGTGAATACGGCGAGGCCTATATTCTTCCGTTGATACCGCAGTTTATAGAGCGCTACCCGGAAATAAAAATCTGCTATAATTTCAACTCGTCACTCAATGATCTGGTGGCGGAAAAGTTGGACCTGGTCATCCGTCTGGGCAATTTGGCGGACTCGGCTTTCAAGAGTCGTAAACTGGCCGATTATGAAGTTGTAATGGTGGCTACCGAGGCGTTTCTTGCCCGTCACCCGGTGCAGAATCCTCAGGACCTGAACTCGGTGCCGTGGATCGCCAACAGCAACCTGCAGGCACCGACCCAGTGGACACTGCGCCATCCGCACCTGGGGACTGTCGAGATCAACGGGGTTAATCAGTTTGAATCCAACTCTTCCACGGCCATCCGCTCCATGACCTTGTCGTCCCTGGGTGTTTCGGTGCTGCCCGCTTGGGTGGTCAAGGATGACATCGCCAGCAAGCGGCTGATCCGTTTGCTGCCCGACTATTCGTTGCCCTCGCAGTCAGTCAACGTGGTATTCCCCAATAGCCCGCATTTGCCCCATAAATCGAGGGCGTTCATTGATTTCCTGTTGCTGCATCTGTCGCAGTAAAGCACCCGATAAAAGCCGCTGAATCGAGAGATTCAGGGGCTTTCGTTTACCCGATACCCGCTTGCTGCGGGCGGCGTTCCGACGATGGCGCGTGTGAAATCGCCATCGCCGGCAAGCCGGGCTCCTACAGGTTTTGCGTCAACCCGAATTCCGAACAACGCGCCTCGATCCGTAGGAACCGCAGGTTGCGATCTTTGATCTGGCTTTTAAGTTTCAAAAGTAATATCCAATATTGACGTTCGTCCGGTAGTACCACTCATTACTGCCCACCGAACTGGTATTGGTAAACCCCGTGCCATTCTCCGCGCCGCCATAGGGGTTGGCGTTTTTCGCCCAGGTGAAATCGACCCACGCCATGATCGGCATCGCCAGGAACTGTGCGCCCACGGTGTACATCTGCGAGTCGTCCCAGCCGCTCTCGTCTTTCATCATGCGGCTGTAGTCGTTGTACAGTTTGATCTTCTTCAAGGGCCCCAGTTTCGGCGTCGGGATGTCGTAGGCGACGTTCAGCGAAGCGATGGTGGCCTTGGCGGCAATCAGGTAGGCCGGCGTCAGGCCGTTGCTGCCCATCAGTATTGAATTGTCGCTGACGCCTGCCGGGTTTTTCGGGTCGTATTCGTAGCGAATGCCCTGGCTGCTGACGGTCCACTGGCCGGCGTTGATGATGGCGTGGATGCCGCCGGCCCAGTAGTCACCGTCGTCCCTGGTGGTGGCGTTGTAGAGCTGGGCGGTGGCCAGCGATGCGCCGAGTTCGGTCTTCCAGCCATCGTTGACAAAGGTTCGCGCTAAGCGGGCGTTGAGCTGGTTGTGTTTCTCGTTGTCCTGGCGCGACTGGGTGAAGGGGATGGCATTGTCCTTTAAGTCGGCATAGCGCCCGACTTCCGGCGAGTAGCGGATGTCGGACGGCAACATGCGCGGGAAGTAGCCTAGTTGCAGGTCCCAGTCTTTGTCCTTGTAGCTGTACTTCAAACCGGTGCCGGCGCTGACGCCGTAACCCATGAAGAACGGCAGGTGATAGCTCCAGCCGAATTGCGGATAAGGTTCCAGCCCGAACGGTTTGAACGGTGCGCCCACTTGCAGATTGGAATTGCTGTTGAGTCGATAGCCGACGAAGCCGCGATCGATGGAGCGTTTGCCGTCGTCCTGGAACCAGTAGCCGACATCGCTGTAGAGGTTCTTGTAAGTCGCTTGCACATCGATGCGGAAGGTGTCGAACAGAAACCGCCCATTGTTTTCGGTGGTGTCCCAATGCTCGTCGCGGTAGTTGGTGCGCAAGGCGCCGCCGATGTCCAGGCTGCTCTGGCCGTCATCGCTGCGCCAGGCGATATGCGGAAACGGCTTCTTACCGGTGGTCGAGGTCACGGGGGCGGCAGGGCCGGGTTCGCCGGCGAAACTGACGCAACTGCTGATGATCAGTCCCAGGCCTATAACGTACTTCTTCATGCTGACTCCCCTGCGATGTTGAGCACTGCAAAGTGACCGGCAACACTTTCCCGCTCGCCTTAAAGTGGCAATAAAGGGAAGGCTCATGTGTTGCTCTTATGCAGTGTGTTTTTTTGTTTGGGCTGTTTCGTAGGTAATACGGTGTCTGACCAATGAACCTGTCAGGGATAGAGCAGAAACCATGCCAGTACCGGCCTGGATCGTTGCTTAGTAAAAAATCTAGGTAAAACAATTGTTTATATGGGAAACGCGTTTTTATGTATTGCCTGCGAAACAGCGCGTTCAGGGGGTAACCAAACTGCACGTTAGTTGTGCGGCGATTACTTTCCGCGCATTAAAAAGGCCGGCTAAAAAGCCGGCCTGTTCAAGGGATGAAATAACGCAAAGTGACTACAGGTCGAGTACCAGTCGCCGGCTCTTGCACCCCGAAACACAGACCATCATGGATTTGTTTGCGGCACGTTCGGCTTTGGTCAGCACGCCGTCACGGTGATCGACATCACCTTCCAGGACCCGTGTTTCACACGAACCGCACACCCCCTCGCGACAGCTGTGCTCGATGTCACAACCGGCCTCGAGCAGCACGTCGAGCAAGCTCAGACCCGGCTCGATGGACAACGTCTTGCCGGACTTTTTCAGCTCGACGCTGTAGCTGCTCTGCGCGTCTTCGGACGGCGGCAGTTCGGCCGCGGCAAAACGCTCGATGTGCGCATGGGGATAGCCGAGGCCTTCGCAGGTGCTTTCGAACGCGTCGAGCATCGGCGTCGGACCGCAGCAATAAAAATGCGTGTCGTCGGGCTGGCCAGCCAGGTAGGCGCTCAGGTCTGGCGGCATGCCTTTTTCGTCGTTGAAGTGGTAGACCACCTTGGCGCTCAAGCCGCTGAGTTCTTCCACCAGTGCGGCTTCCTGGCGCGAACGGGCGCAGTAGATCAGCTCGGCGGATTTTCCCAGGGCCAGTAGCTGGCGGAACATGCAGTAGATCGGCGTGATACCGATACCACCGGCCACCAGCACGCTGTGCCTGGCGCTCAGGTCGAGCTGGAAGTTGTTGCGCGGCGACGAGATCGGCAGTTGCATGCCGACCCGCAATTGCCCGTGCACATATTCCGAACCGCCACGGCTGTTGCGATCACGCAGTATGCCGACCACGTAGCGGCCACGGTCGCTCGGCGAGTTGAGCAACGAGTAGCTGCGCACCAGGCCGTTGGGCAGGTGCAAGTCGATATGCGAGCCGGCTTCGAACGGGGCGAACACGGTGTCGCCGTAGGGCCGCAACTCGACGCTGATGATGCCTTCGGCTTCGTAGCGCAAGGTGTGCACGAGCGCGGTGATAGGGGAGGAATGGGACATCGGTCACCTCTTTTCGACAGTTCGCAAATCGACACACACGCCGGCCTGAACTCGATGCACGATCAGGTTCATGGCAACTGCTTCGCGTCGATCAGCTCAAGCTGAGCCTTGGCAGCGTTTTTCAGGTAGCGACGCAGGCGCACCACACCGAGGTCATGCTGGTAGAGGTTCTCCCGCTGGTTGGCGTCCGGTTCCATGAATTCGAGCAGCACCCGATCCTGTTCCAGCACCGCCCAGTGGCGGGCTTCCAGACGGTTTTTGTAGAGGAAGCGCCAGGTGTCGCGCTGCCAGCCGGTCAGTGGCCGGCAACGCCAGTGGAACACTGCCGACAAGGAGGTGCTGCTCGGCGTGTAGCTACCGATGATGGTGAAGTTGCCGCCCGGGCCGCCGGTTTTCGGGTAAGGGATTTCCAGGCGCAGCCAGTGGCAGCTGTCGTCCATGAATTCGGTCCAGTCGAAGTTCACCCCGCGCTGGCCTTCTTTCTCGAAGAAGAAACCCTTGTCGGTGTCACGGGTGACGAATTTGGCGGTGGCTTCGCCTTCACTCATGGAGTGCGACATCTTGTGCAGGTAAGTGCCGTGCATCGGGTCCATGACGTTGTCGATGACATAGCGGTAGTCGCCTTGCCACTCGGCGTAGCACAGGAAGCTGCTCCACTCCGGGGAGCTCAGTTGCTCGGGCAGCACCAGTTCCGGCGGATTTTCAACGTGCGGTTCGACGGCGTTGTAGAGAAAGATTGCGCCGGCGGCTTCACGGGTGTGGAACATGCGGGTCGGGCGGCTGCCTTCGAGTTTGCATCCGGGGCTGCCGGGGACCTTGGTGACGGTGCCATCGCAGCGCACTTCGACGCCGTGGTAAGGGCACTGCAGGCGGTCGCCCAGCACCGGTCCCTGGGACAACGGCGCGCCGCGATGCGGGCAGTGGTCTTCGAGGGCATGCACGCTGCCGTCATTGTCGCGCCACAGGGCGATCTTGTAGCCCAGTCGACGGATCGACACCGGCTTCTCGCCCAGTTGGTCAGACGGCAGGACGGGGAACCAGAGGTTCTTCAAGCCGTTTGCCAGGAGCTGTTCTACAGGATCGACGGTTGTGTTCATGTTCATTTTTTATTTACCTCCGGCGGGTCATTCGCCCAGCCGAGCCATCAGGGTTTTATAGGCGTCTGGTGTCCACTCACCGGTGGTCAGCGGGCAGGGCGGCCCAGCCAGGTTCAGGTGCGCGAGCAGCTCGGGCAACTCGGTCACGCCGTTGCCGAAGGCGCGTTCGATGGAATCGCCGAGCAGATCCTCGAACTGGGTATTGGGGCGTTTACGGGCCTGATGCGGCTCCAGGCAGGGTTCGGTATTACGCATCTCAAGGACCTCCATTGCGTACCCGTTCGCGGATCATTTCGCGCACGGGAATAAAGTCATACGAGGGCATCGGCAAGTTTTCACCGAGGCCCGTGTCACGTTCAGGCCGCGTTCGGTGTCGGCACTGTCCAGGCGTCATAGCCGTAAACCCAATCGGCGTTGCCACCGTCTTTGAGCCATTGATTGCCACGCGAGCCGATCTGGATCTGGCTGGTGCGCTGCAGTCTCGCCTGCTGGTAAGCCTGCAGAGCATCAGCAATCCGAGCCTTGCTGTTCAGCCCCTGCAGATGGCGCGCGAGCACCACGGCATCTTCGATTGCCTGGCCGGCACCTTGAGCCATGAACGGCATCATCGGATGGCAAGCGTCGCCCAGCAGGGTCATCGAACCTTTGGACCAGAACGGCAACGGATCGCGTTCATACAGCGCGGTCTTTAGCACGTCGCTGCAGGCATCGAGCAAGGCACGGGCATCCGGATGGAAGTCCCGATAGTGGCTACGCAATTCATCGGCATCCCCGGCGCTGGTCCAGGACTCTTCATGCCAGCTGTCCTGTGCGGTGGTGGCGAAGATGAAAATGTCCCGGCCTTGATTCAGCGGAAAAGTCACGATCTGGCTTTGCGGGGTCGGCCCCCACCATTTGGTGAACGCCTGAATGTTGGGCACATGCGCGACGCTGTCGGCCGGCACAACGGCGCGGTAGGCGACCACTCCGGTAAAACGTGGTTGCTCATCACCGAACAGCGCATTGCGCACCACCGAATGAATGCCGTCAGCGCCGATCAACAGATCGGTGAGGTGGCGGCTGCCATCCTTGAAGTGCAATTCGATACCGTCTGTGGTTTGCAACACGCGCTCGGCGCGCTTGGCAAACTGCACTTGTTCTTGCGGGAAGACATTGGCCAGTGCGGCCAACAGGTCGGCGCGGTGGATGGTCAGTTGCGGCGCGCCGTATTTCTGTTCGGCGGCATCGGACATTTCCAGGCGCGAGGTTTCCACGCCGCTGTCCCACATCCGGCTGATCCGGTGAGTGGGACGAGCAGCGGGAATACGCACTGCTGGACCGACACCCAAGCCATCCAAGGCATGCACGGCGTTAGGTGTCAGGTTGATGTCGGCTCCGACCCGCAAAAAGGCTTTGGACTGTTCGAACACGGTGACGTTATGGCCGACACGGTGCAGGGCAATGGCGGCGGTCAGTCCACCGATCCCGGCGCCGGCAATGGCGATATTCAGCGAAGACATGTACGACTCCTGCTCAGGACTTGGGTTTATCGGTGAGGAACTTGCCCTTCGGTGCCTCGACGTTTTGCTGGCGGCGGGTATTGCCGTCGATGCCGCCGGCAATCGCCCATTCGGCGAAGACGGTCGGCCCGGGTTCGAAGGTGCGTGGCTGCCATTCGCCGGTCAGTTGGTCTTCGTCGGCGTAGTACTCGACCAGCGCGCCGGCCGGGTTCTTGAAGTACCAGAAGAACGCCGACGACACCGGGTGGCGCCCCGGGCCGATTTCCGTGGCCCAGCCGCTGCGGGAAATGTGCATGCCGCCACCGAACACTTCGTGCACATCGCGCACGGTGAAGGCGACGTGGTTGAGGCCGGCGCGCGGAGCAGGCAGTTGCAGCATGAACAGGTCGTGGTGACCGCCTTCTTCAGCGGTGCGCAGGAACGCGCCGCGATCTGGATAACGGTCCGAGGCCTGGAAGCCGAAGCGTTCGTGATAGAAGGCTTCGCAGGCGTTGACGTCCTTGACGAAAAACACCACATGCCCGACTTCGATCGGCGTGGCGCGTTCGTAGATCGGCGCAGCCTTGTTGATCCGGCCCTTGGTTTGCCAGGTGTTGTGGCCGCTGCACTCGATGTCCAGTTCGCGCTTGCGGGTCACTTGCAGACGGATCGCCAGGCCATTGGGGTCGGTGCAGCCGATACGACCGTTGGCTTCGATGAAGCCCGGGTCGTTGGCGATGCGCTCGCTGTAGAGCTTGAGGTCGGCGTCGCTTTCGACGCCCCAGACCACTTCGCGCACCGTCGAGCCGGGCTCGATGGCCGGCGGCAGGCCAGCCTTGTCGATGTCGGCGAGCACCACGCGGCAACCGTTGAGGGTTTCGAAGATCACCTCGTCAGCCTGCTCGCTGACTTTGCTCAGGCCCCAGTCACTGAAGAACCGTGCGCTGGTCTCCAGGTCTTCGACACCGTAGGTGACTTCATCAATGCCTAAAACGCTCATAACCCCACCTCACGTTGCACACCGGCCCAGGCCAGTGGCTGTTCATTCATGCCCCAATAAAGGCTTTTCTGTTCCATGTACTGCAGGATGCCCAGGCGACCTTTTTCACGGCCCAGGCCGCTGTCGCGCCAGCCGCCGAACGGGGTGGAAATCGAGAACTGCTTGTAGGTGTTGATCCACACCGTACCGGCCTGGATTTTTCGACCCAGGGCCCAGGCGCGCTTGTAGTCGCGGGTCCAGATGCCGGCGGCGAGGGCGTACAGGCTGTCGTTGGCCTGCTCGAGCAATTGCGCTTCGTCGTCGAACGGCATGGCCACCAGCACCGGGCCGAAGATTTCTTCCTGGCACACCTGCTGGCTGTTGTTCAGACCTTCGAGGATGGTCGGCGGATAGTAGTAACCCTGATCAAAAACACCGCCGCTCGGACGCTGGCCTCCGAGCAGCAGGCGCCCGCCTTCAGCCAGCCCGAGTGCCACATAACGTTCCACAGATTCACGGTGAGCGGCGCTGATCAGCGGGCCCATTTGCGTGCGCTCGTCCGCCGGATCACCGGCCCGCAGCTCGGCCGCCGCCGCCACCAGTCGCGCCATGAACGGCTCGTACAGCGCGCGGGCGACGAACAGTCGCGAACCGGCGATGCAGGCTTCTCCCGAAGAACTGAAGATGCCGTACAACACACCGGCCACCGCGTGGTCGAGGTCGGCGTCTTCCAGGACGATGGTCGGCGATTTGCCGCCCAGTTCCAGGGACACTGGCATCATCTTGTCGGCGGCGATGTGGGCAATGTGCTTGCCGGTCCTGGTGCCGCCGGTGAACGACACGCGCTTGACCAGCGGGTGACGAGTCAGCGCATCGCCAAGCAGCGAACCCTTGCCCGGCACCACGCTGAGCAGGCCTTTGGGCAACCCGGCGTCTTCGCAGATGCGCGCCAGCTGCAAGGCCATCAGCGGAGTGATTTCCGCCGGCTTGATCACCACCGCGTTGCCGGCCGCCAGCGCCGGGGCGACTTTCTGCGCTTCGCTGGCAATCGGTGAGTTCCACGGCGTGATCGCGGCGATCACGCCCATCGGATCAAAGACGCTCATGCTGACGAAATCACCCCGGGACGGCGTGATGGTTTCCTCGAGGGTCTCACAGGCCGCAGCGAAGAACTGGAAGGTGCCGGCCGCGCTGGCCACCAGGGCACGGGTTTCGTTGATCGGCTTGCCGTTGTCCTGGCGCTGCAACTGCGCCAGTTCTTCGCTGCGCTCACGGATCAGCTCGGCGATGCGATAGAGCACGCTGGCGCGTTCATGGGGTTTGCGCTGCGCCCAGCCGCTGTGCAGAAACGCCTGGTGGGCGCCTTGCACGGCGTCTTCCACGTCTTCGACACTGGCGGCGTTGAGCCAGGCCACGGCTTCGCCGGTGGCCGGGTAGCAGGTGGCGTAACGCTCACCGCGCCCCAGTCGCCACTGGCCGGCAATGCAGATCGGTAAAGTCTGTTCGAGAGTCATCGCAGTTTCCTAGATCGAAATCGCGTGGGCGTGGTTGCCCAAGGCGCGGACGACGCTGTAGACGGTCAACGCCGAAGTCTTCGGGTTGGCCAGCAGCGGTTTGCCACGCAGGCTCAGTTCGAACCCGCCAAAGGCGCCACGGGCTTCGAAGTGATGCACGTTCTCTTCGCTGAGCGGGTCGGCGATCAGGGTCACATGGGTGCGATCCAGGCCGAGCCCGGCCAGCGACAAGGTCGCGGCGACGTTGGCGTTTTTCGGGTAGAGGCGGGCCGCTTCGCGGGCGCTGCCCTGGAAAATCACCGTGGCTTCGGTGAGGCTGTCCAGGTCGAATGCCTGCTCCGCCGGGGTGTTTTTCCAGGCGCGCGCCGGTTTGCGTCCGGTGTAGTCGACCGAATCCAGGCCGCCGACCTTGGCCGCCGACAAGGCGTCGATGCCGCCGATGGCGCCGGGCAGCAATTCGATGCGGGTCTGACCACGTTCGGCCGCCGCTTCCAGGCGCTCCACCAGGCCGACTTCGGACAGCGCGCCGACCGAGACGATCAGGCAGGCAATGCCCCGCTCCAAGGCCGGCAACACGTGTTCTTCGATGGCCTTGTGGCCGGCGCACTCGACCAGCAAGTCGGGGCGCGCGTCGGCCGGCAAGGCCGTGAGCACCTGCGGCGGTTGTTTGAAACTGGCCAGCCGCTGGCGTACCAGCTCTTCGGAACCGGCCGAGGCGATGACGTAGTCGACGCACAACTGCGGGTCTTTCTCCAGCAGTTCGAGTACGCCGACGCCAATGGCACCGCAGCCGATCATAGTGATATGCAGCATGACGAAGTCCTCAGGCCGTGGCTTTCTGCGCTTTGGTTTCGCTGTTGGGCGGACCGGCGAACTGGGTGGCAAAACTGCCGACGCTGAGCATGTCCACTTCCAGCAGGAACGGGCCGGGTTGCGCCAGCGCACCGTCGACGACCTTGCCGAAATCCTTGAGGTCGGTGACCAGGCCATGGCGCAGGTTCAGCGATTCGGCCAGCTTGGAATAATCCGGCGTGTGCAGGTCGACGTAGCAATGGCGACTGCCGTACACCGCGTCCTGGATGTTGCGGATCACCCCGTAGCGCTGATCGTTCATCAGCAGGATCACCACGTTGGCGTTCTCTTGCACCAGCGTCGCCAGCTCGCCGAGGTTGAGGATGAAACCGCCGTCACCGGCCAGGGCGAAGACCTTGCGCTCAGGTGCGGTTTCCGCTGCCGCCACGGCCGCGCCGATGCCCATCGACAGACCCTGGCCAATGCCACCGCCCAATGCATGCACGCCGGACCGTGGGTGGTACAACGTCAGCAGGCGGTTGCCCCAGATGCTGTTGGACAGCGTGACGTCGCGCACCCAGGAGAAGTTGCGTCCGGTGAGCGCTTGCAGCTGTTCGACCATGGCCGAGTACGGGCCGAGGTCGGCGATCAGTTGCGTGCGGGATTTTTCACGCACTTGCTTGAGCTCGGCGAGGAAGGTCGGGTCGATCTGCAGGCGACCTTCCAGGCGATCGGCCAGGCCTTCGAGCGCCAGCGCCGAATCACCACAGATGAACAGCTCGCTGTTGTAGCTGCGCCCTTCGATGGCCGGGTTGGCGTCGATGCGCAGGGTATTGCGTGGCAGCTTCAGCGCGTACTTGAACGTCTCGTTGCTGCGCAGGCGTGAACCAGCGATCAGCAGGGCGTCGCAGCTTTGCAGGAACTGCTCGACCAGTTTGTTTTGCGAGAAGGCACCGAGGCAGCGTTCGTCATCTTCATTGACCACACCGCGACCCTGGGTCGAGGTGATCACGCCGACGCCCATGTCCAGCAGGCGCTTGACCTGCGGGCCGGCATGCCGCGCGCCGCCGCCGAGCCATAACAGCGGGCGGGTGGCCGTGGCCAGGCGCTCGGCCACCAGGTCCAGCGCTTCCGGTGCAGGCACGGCCACCGGAATTGGCAACGGCGACAGGTCGGTGGGCATCGGGATGAAGGTCGACTGGATGTCGATCGGGATTTCCACGCTCACCGGGCCGGTCGGCGCGGTCAGGGCGGTCTGCACGGCCAGCTTCATGGTGCTGAGTGCGGTTTCGACGCTGCGCACGCGGAACGCCGCCTTGGACACCGCCTTGAGCATGGTCAGCTGATCCCGGGCTTCGTGGATGTAGGCGAAGTCCTGGTCCAGGTACGGCGTTTCGATCTGCCCGGTGATGTGCAAAAGCGGCGTGCCGGCGGTCAGCGCTTCGACCATCGCCCCCGCCGCGTTACCCGCCGCAGTGCCGGTGGACGTCAGGCACACACCCAGGCCACCGGTGGTGCGGGCATAGGCGTCGGCCATGTTGGTCGCGCCGGCTTCACCGCGGGCCATGACGAAGCGGATGTTGCCGCGCACGGCGAACGCATCGAGTATCGGCATGTTGTGGATCGAGATCACTCCGAACGCGGCCTTGACCTCGCATTGCTCGAGAAACGCGGTGATGGCAGCGCCAACGGTGACAGTATTTTCATTACGCATGGCGGGACAGGCCTCCAGAAACATCGATATGGCTGCCTGTGGTGTAAGCCGACAGAGGCGAGGCCAGGAACAGGATTGCGCGGGCCGCTTCGATCGGCAGGCCCAGGCGCCCCAGGGGAATATGTTTGCGTTGTGCCAGCTGGGCGGTCCATTGGCCCCAGTCCAGCTCCCGTTCTTCGCGGGCTTCGAAACGCCGGCGCCATTGCCCGGACTCGACCAGGCCAATGAGGATGCCGTTGACCCGAATGCCATCGACGGCAAATTCGGTGGCCATCGAGCGCACCAGGTTCATCACCCCGGCGCGCGCGGCCGAGGTGGCGACCATGTGCGGTTCCGGCTGGCTGGCCAGCAGCGAGTTGACACAGACGATGGCGGCGTTGGCCTGGCTTTGCAGCTGAGCCTTGAAGGCGCGGACCGGGTTGATCACCGAGAAGAATTTCAGGTTCAGTTCTTCGGTCCAGGCGCTGTCGGTGGTGTCGGCGAAGGTCGACACGCGACCTTGTCCGGCGTTGTTGATCAGCACGCTGGCGGGTCCCAGGGCAGCAAGGCTGGCGGCGGCGAAGGCATTCACCGAGTCGGCGTCCAGGACGTTGCAGACCTGGGCGAGCAAGCGCGCCTGGGGAAAACGTTCACGCAACTGGTCTTCGGCGCTGCGCAGGCGATCTTCGTCGCGACCGCAGAAGGCCACGGCCGCGCCGGCTTCGAGCAGCAGCTCGACACAGGCCAGGCCGATGCCCGATGAGCCGCCGGTGACGATCGCGGTGCTGTCCTGCAGTTGATAGAGACTCATTTCAATCCCTCATCAGGGCCGTTACGCGGTTGTGGCCGTCGTGGCCGGTCGCGCTGTTGTAGTCGAGCAACCGCGACAGTTCGTCGGCGCTGCGCCGTACCTGCAGGAGCAATTCGTTGAAGTTGACGTGGGCGATCTGCGTAGTCGGAATGGTCACGCCCAGCGCCGCGACGATCTGCCCGGATTGATCGCGCACCGGCGCGGCCACCGAGGAAATCGCCGACTCGAAGAAGCCTTCGCCGCTGACAAATCCGCGTTGGCGGTCGGCCTGGACCATGTCGAACAGCTCCATCACGGTCTTTGGCGTGCACGGCGAAAACTGTTCCAGATGATCTTCCGGGTAGAGTTCGCGCAACTCGGCCAGCGACAGGTCTTCGAGCAGGATGCGCCCGAGCACGGTGGCGTGGGCGGGCAGTCGCGTGCCGACGTTCACCGCGCTGGAGAACACTGACGGCGGCGAGACTTTGGCCACGTAGACGATCGAGCGGCCGTCGCGCACCACCAGGTTGCTCGGGTAGTTGAGGCGGTCGCACAGGCGGGCCAGCAGCGGCTGGCCGAGCTCGGTCAGTTCCAGTGAGGCAAGGTATTCGAAGCCCAGGCGCAGCACCGACATGCCGAGGCGGTATTCGTTGCCGCTGCGGGTGACGAAGCCCATGGTTTCCAGCGTCGTCAGCAGGCGAAAGATGGTCGAGCGCGGCAGCGACAGACGCCGGGCCAGTTCCGGCGCGGTCAGCGTGCGATTGCGCCGGCTGAATTCGCACAACAGCAGCAGGCCGCGCTCCAGGCCCGGCACGATGTATTTGTCCTGAGCGTCCTTCAGCAGATCTGAATCGTTCATAGCGATGCACCTGTCAGGGATTCTTCGATGGCGCAGGCCAGGCGGCCCGCCACCACACTAGGTTGTTCGATGGGACTGGCGTGTCCGGCATCGTTGATAAGCTCGAAAGTGCCGCCCAGGGCCTTGGCCAGGGTCTCGCAGCTTTCGGGAACGGTGATGCCGTCGGCGTCGCCGCAATGCACTTCGCAAGGCATGGTCAGCGGTGCATGGCGCAGCAGGTCGTCACCGCACAGCAGCTCGATGGCCTGGCGATAACCCTCGGGATTGAGTCGTGCCATGTTCCATTTCACCCAGGCCTGTGCCTGAGGTCTGGCAGCGGGGGAGAGCATGTGGGCACTGCGTTGCTCGGCCATCTGTTCAATGCCCAGCTGCTCCAGGGCGTGCAGGCGTTTGTCGCGCACTTGCTGGCGCTGCACGGCGCGCGCTGGATGCCCGTAGCCCTGCGCCGGACTGATCAACACCAGGCGGCTGATACGCTGTTGCTGCACGCCGCTGGCGAAAGCGACGGCGGTAATCGCCCCGAGTGAATGACCCACCAGCACGCAGCGCTGGATGCCCAGGGCGTCGAGCATCTGCAGCAGCCGTTCGGCATAATCCGACGCATCCGGAGCCAGGGCTCGCAGCGGCGTCGAATCGCCGTAGCCCGGCGCGTCCCAGGCAATCACCCGGGCGTTGCGGCCCAGTTCCTGCGCCACCGCCAACCACGACGCCGAGCCCGAGCCGATCCCGTGCAACAACACAATGGCCGGCCCGCTTCCGCATTCGCGAAAGGCCTGGCGAGCACCGGCGAGCTCAAGCAGGCGCTGCGGGAAGTGCAGGGCCAGCTGCGCCTGGAGATCGGCGGTGAGCGACGGAGCGTGATGATCGATGGCGTGCGACATGGGCTTATCCGCGCTTGATCGAGGCCAGGGGGTGTTCTGGCGGGTAGGTCGGGGTCAGCGGTTTTTTCGCGCCGAGCATCACGCACATCAACGCGTCTTCATCGCCGATGTTGATCTCTTCGCGGTACACGCCGGGCGGCACGGAAATCACGTCGCGGTCGGTGAGGATGGTTTCGAATCGCTCGCCGTCCTTCTCGATCACCACCTTGAGTTTGCCGCGCAGCACGAAGAACACTTCTTCGACGTCGGTGTGCAGGTGCGGCGGGCCTTCGTGACCGGCCGGAATCACCATGGTCGAGAACGTGAAGTTCTCCGACGGGATGGTGTTCATGTCCGAGGTCACGCCGGTGCCACCGGTGCCGATGTAGCGCATTTGCGCGCGGCGGAATTTCGGGTCGTAGTCGGCCTGGAACTTCAGGGCGTTCCAGTCGTACTTGCGGGTCTCATAACGGGCGATGCGGGTGTTCATCCAGCTTTCCAGATCGCTGCCGGCGGGTTGTTCCCAGCTTTTCGGGGTTTGTTGCTGTGCTGATAAATCGGTCATGGCTGTCTCCAGATCAAGTCAAGGCATGACGAACCCGCCGTTGACCGGCAGGGTTTGTCCAGTGATGAAGCGGGCGAGGTCGGACAGCGCGAACAGCACGGCGCCGCTGACGTCCTCGGGAAGTTGTGGGCGTTGAATCGCCCGTTGATCGTTGTACAAACGGTGGCGCGCCTCGGGCACATAGGCCGTGGCTTCGACCAGCACCAGGCCGGGCGCGATGGCGTTGACCGTGATGTTGTCGGTCCCCAGTTCACGGGCCAGGCTGCGGGTCATGGCGATGATTGCGCCCTTGCTCGCGACATACGCCAGCAGGTTCGGCGCGCCCCACAGCGGGGTGTCGGACGCCAGGTTGACGATGGCGCCCTGGCCGCTGGCGCGCAGGGCCGGCAGGCACGCCTTGGTCATCAACCAGGTACCGCGCACGTTGACTTGCATCACCTGGTCCCAGGTGTCCAGGGTCAGCTCTTCGCAGGTCTTGCCACCGGAATTGGTGATCGAGGCGTTGTTCACCAGTCCGTCCAACCCACCGAGCAAACGGGTAGTTTCGGCGATGCAGGCATCGATCGAATCCGGCTGCGCCAGGTCGACCGTGACGCCATGCACGTCCAGGCCTTCGGCGACCAGTTCGGCGGCCGATTGCTGCACGCGTTCGGCGAGGATGTCGGCGATCACCACCTGGGCACCGGCGCGGCCGATGGCCTGGGCGAAGGCGTAACCCAGTCCGCGGGCGCCACCGGTGACCAGCACGCGGCGGCCTTCGAGCAAGCGATTGAGGGTGGTCATCATTGGGTACTCAACATGGCTTTGGGCATGTAGTGCAGGACGCGTTTTTCGCTCCAGACCACCGCGCCGTAGGCGAGCACACCGATCAGCGTGAGCATGACGATGGCGACGAACACGCCCGCGGTATTGCCTTGGCCTTCGGCATCGACCAGCAGGAAGCCCAGGCCCTGGTTACCGCCGACCAGTTCACCGACGGTGACGCCGATGACGGCCAGGGTCGAAGCAATGCGCAGGCCGGAGAACAGCGCGGCCATGGCCGAGGGGAACTCCACCAGGCGGAAGATCTGCCAGCGGCTGGCGTTCATGGTCCGCACCAGGTTGATCATGTCCGGGTCCACGGTGCGGATGGCCGACAGCACGTTGATCATCACCGGGAAGAACACGATCAGGATGGCGATCAAAATCTTCGGGTAGATGGTGTAGCCCAGCCACATGACGAACAGCGGGGCGAAGGCGACTTTCGGGGCGATCTGCAGCGCCAGGATGTACGGCGACAGCATGGCCTCGGCGGCGGGCGAGAGGCCCAGCGACACGCCGATCACCACACCGAGCAGGGCACCCAGGCCAAAACCGACGATGATTTCGAAGGCGGTGATCAGGGTGTGTTGCCAAAGGCCGCCGCTGTGCCACATCACCAGGCCTTCCTGGGCCACGCGGCTCAGCTGCGGCATGACGAATTCGGGCATGCCGAGCAATCCCGGGCCCCACTGCCAGAGCACCAGGAACAGGATCAGCAGGGCGACGCTGCCGAGCATGGAATTACTGAGGTTTTTCATCGTGTCGTTACCTTGTTGTCACTGGCCGTCATTGCGCGGCTGTTTGGGTGTCGATGAACTGGTTGGTGTACAGGTCGTCGAGCTTGGGCTCCTGGGTGACGATGCCTTCGCTGACATAGAACTGGCGGACCGCTTCGAGTCGCGCCGGATCGATTCGACCCAATACGGTCTGGTTGGCGTAGACATGCTCGACGTAGAGCTTGAAGATCTTCTCCAGCGAGTCTTCCTTGCCGGCATAGGCGGGCACCGCCTTGGCAAAGGTCACGGCGGCAGCCCGTGGGTCGGCAATGATGTCGCGCATGCCCTGCAGGGTTGCCTGGACCGCGCCGCGAACGATATCCGGGTGATTCTTGATCGCGTCGTCGGAGGCGAGGATCGACTGGGCCATGCTTTCGAAAATCTGCGACTGCGGTATCAGCTTGATCTTCAACCCGGCTTCTTCGGCGTTGACCACCCAGTCCGGCACACCGGCCATCGCCTCGGCTTTGTTGGCCGAGAACAATTGCCAGACACCGGCCGGGCCGGCGGCCTGGATGTTCACATCGTTCTTGCTCAGGCCAGCTTTGCGCAGGGAGGCGAGCAGGGCGTAGTAGGTGGTGTCCGAGTAGGACATCACCGTCATGGTCTTGCCCTTGAGGTCGCTGATGGAGTTGATGTTTTGCTCGGCATTGGTGGCGATCATGGTCACGCCGCCGGCACCCAGCACCGCGACCGCGCGCACCGGAATCCCGTTGGCCCGCACCACGATCGGGGTATCACCCAGGGCACCGCCGAGCATGGCGTTACCGGCGCCGATCTGTTTTGCCACGTCCACGCCACCCTTGGCGGCGATGAACTTCATGTTCAGGTTCTGGGCGGCGTAGTAACCCTTCTGCTGCGCGATGATCCACGGAGCGAAAGCCGGCAGGTTCGGTGGCGCCGGCAACAGGTAAGTCACGTCGGTCGACTGCGCCTGGGCGGCGAAGGCCATGCCCAGGCCGAGCGTGATGGCGGTGACCTGGCTGAAGCGTTGAAACAGAGACTTGAACATGCGTACTCCTAATCGGTTGCGTGCCTACAGGCGTGATCAATGCAGTTCGGTGTGTTCGCTGACTTGCAGCAACTCCATCAGGCGACCCACCAGCGGGCCGATCTCCGGCAGCTTGCGGCGCTCCAGCGGGTTGTCGCGAAACGGCAGGTCGATGTTGATTTCTTCGATGATGGTGCCGGGGCGGGCGCTCATGACCAGCAGCCGGTCAGACATGGCGATGCCTTCGATCAGGTCATGGGTAATGAACAGCGCGGTTTTCTTTTCATCGAACAGCATCCGCGCCATGTCCTGTTGCAGGATCATCTTGGTCTGCGCATCCAGCGCCGAGAACGGCTCGTCGAGGAACAGCACCTGCGGGTCGACGGCCAGGGTGCGGGCCAGGGCAGCGCGCTGGCGCATGCCGCCCGACAGCTGGAACGGGTAGTGGTCGGCAAAGCCTTGCAGGTGGCAACGATCGAGCAGATCTTCAGCCACGGCCTGACGCCTGGCGGCCCCCACACCTTGGATTTCCAGGCCCAGTTCGACGTTGCGGCGAATGCTGCGCCACGGCATCAACAGGTCTTTTTGCAGCATGAAGGCGACCTGGCGGACCGGGCCGGTGACCGCTTCACCGCCGACGAACACTTCGCCTTCGGAAGGGCGGTAGAGGCCGGAACCCATATTGAGGATGGTGCTCTTGCCGCAACCGGAAGGGCCGATGATCGACACCACTTCACCACGGCGAATCTTGAAGTTGACCCCGCGAATGGCGAACGGCGCTTCGGGTTTTCCCTTGGCCGGGAAACATTTGCCGACATTGCGGAATTCAATCTCGGTGGGCTCCAGATCTTCCTTGGGAGCGGGTTTGTTCCATTGCGGGGCGACGGCGTACATCTCTTTCACAGCCATTGGGAAGGGTCTCTGGTCTGTTTTATAGGTGATACGGCGTTTAGTGCATGAACAATGCCAGAGATTGGCAAGGTCCTTATTTTGTTTAAAAAGCGTTTTAAATTAATGATTTAGCTATTAATCTGAAAATTATCGACGTTTCATATATGAAACGTGGTTTCTTGTATGGCACGAAATTGCACATCGATCGTGCGAGGCTCGGGGATTTGCGAGGAGGTGGTGCTTTTTCAGGTAACGCTGAGGGTGGGGAAACGAGGAATTTGTTTTAAATGCGAAACGGACACAGGCCACTGTCGCCCTGCATCGCGCTGGGCTCTGCAAGGCGGATCGAAGTGGTGTGGCGTTTTAGAGTTTGACATCCAGGCGAATCAAATCCGGCCCTTGCTGCCGTTCGATATACGCAGCCACGCCGTCACCGATTCTCTGGAAACAAAGGTCGACGCAGTGCTCATTGAATCTCAGCTTGCGCACTTCCAGGCGATCGATGCCAATGGGAAGATGGGGGTGTCGAATGACCACACGGCGAGCTGCAGCATCAATGGTAATCCCCAGGCAGGCGTGCAGGAGCATGAACACTGAGCCAGCTGCCCAGGCCTGAGGTAAACAGGCCACCGGGTAAGCGACGGGTGTCTCACCGGGGGCGCGCTTGAATCCGCAAAACAGCTCCGGTAATCGCATGCCGAAGAAGGCAGCCGCTTCGAACATTCCGCTCAGCAATCGGACAGCGCCAGTGTGTTCGCCGTATCGACTGATACCTTCTGCACACAGGGCGACATCGTGAGGCCAGACCGATCCATTGTGATAAGACATGGGGTTGAAGCGGATGGCCCCCGTTTCCAGCGTCCTGACGCCCCAGCCATTGTAGAAGGCGTTAGTGAGAAGTTGCTGTGCAACGGCCTTGCCTCGCTCAGCCGAAGGTAAGCCGGTAAACAGCAGATGACCCACGTTTGAGGCCCTCACTTCGCAACGCTCGCCGTTTCCGTCAAGGGCGAGTGCATAAAATTGCCGATCCTTCATCCAGAAGCAGCGTTCAACCGCCTCACGTAATTTGTTTGCACAGGTTTGCCAGTGTTCCGCTGCCTGGTTATCGCCTCGGCGCCTGGCCAATGTGCTCATGCTCAAATA
This sequence comes from Pseudomonas sp. IT-P218, assembly GCF_949767605.1. Lineage (NCBI taxonomy): Bacteria > Pseudomonadati > Pseudomonadota > Gammaproteobacteria > Pseudomonadales > Pseudomonadaceae > Pseudomonas > Pseudomonas sp. IT-P218. The sequence goes on along the minus strand of NZ_CATKQQ010000088.1, from coordinate 273,845 downwards.
AGCGCGCCAAGCGTAGCCCTGCACTTCCACCAACGCGATAGGCCCTTCAGGCGAGCGACCATCCTGGTGGAAAATGGAATCGTGGCTGTCTTTCCAGCCCTGATTGGCCAAACCGGTGAGTTCCCCTCGCTGGTAAGTGATAAAACCTTCGGCATTCCTTGATGCATTGTTTTCCATCCATGACGTTGCCAGTTCAAGTGCCGGCCATAGCACCTCGATGAGCGCCAGATCTTCGGTGCGTCGTACATAGGCGCCGGCCAACATCAGGAACAAGGGCGTTGTATCGACGCCTCCGTAATAGCGAGCAAAGGGTAATTCGTTGAGTCTCGACATTTCCCCCTGCCGCGTCTCATGCATGATCTTTCCCGGTTCGGCATCACGGAATGTCGAGGTTTCGGTGGCTTGATGCGCGGCCAGGTAGGCGAGTACTCCGCGCGCCAGGGAGGGGTTAAGCCACAGGGATTGATAGGCCGTGATGATGGCGTCACGTCCGAACGGCGTGGAGTACCAGGGAACGCCGGCATACGGATAGGGGCCAGTCGGAAGGTCTGCCGTCAGTAAGGCCAGGTCGGCACGGGATTTATTGAGCCAGGCCTGGAACAAGCGACCTGAAGCTATGATGCGCGCGCCTCGTTGTTCTTTGTTGCGCATTGCACGGCAAGCCAGAGCGGCAGCGGATCGATAGCGCTGACGCCCCGGCTGCATGATGCTTGAACCGACCTCAATATAAAGCTCATGGCTTTTATGCGGGCCTATTTCAATTTGAAAGCTGGCATTGTCGCCGTTGATGTGCGTTGGCTCGGTGCAAAAGCTGATCGCCATGCTGCGCGGCTGTTTGTCCAGGCCCTCGTAGCACACGACGACCCCTTGCCTGGATACCTGCGGCTCGGAGAGTGTGCCGCGCAAAGGCCGGCTTTGACCGCGAACCTCGAACATATCCCGGAAGTCGCCGGCGAAACGCAAATTGATCGGCAACAGACTGGGTTGATCACTGTAATTGAACAGGCTGATGCACTCGAACATGCGTTCCTCCCAAAGGAAACGCTTGCGTCCGATATGGATAACGCCCTGTGGCGTGGTTTCTTCGCCTAACAGGGGCAGGGGATGATTGGTTAAATGAGAGATGAAGTAGACGTTGTCCTGGCTGACTGACGCGGACAGCAGGGATGGACGTTGTCCAGCGACACTCAACTGGTAGACGGAAAGGAGTCGGGTGTCGTGATGGAATAACCCTACGGCACCAGGCTCGATGTCACCGAATGCGTTGGCCACCAGGTAGGTGTTATGGTCGACCAGCACAAACAGGTTTTGAGCGCCTGGCTCATTGACGAGGGGGACTTGTTGCGGGGATTCAGGAGTACCGGATGTGATTGTCATGGGATTGGCCTGAAGGCATCGCGAGTATCAACCTGCGGTCAGTGTTCGATACAGGTCGACATACCGCTGCGCCATTACCTTGGCGGAAAAACGATTGACGAAAACGTCACGTATAGCCTGTCGATCAAGTTCAAGTACCTGACGGGTAGCGACCACAGCCTCTTGTTCGCTATTGATTATGAAGCCGGTGACGCCATGTTCAACCACTTCGGGGACGGAACCACAATTCCAGGCGATAACCGGTGTACCGCAAGCCATTGCCTCTATCATGACTAATCCGAATGGTTCGGGCCAATCAATGGGAAATAACAAGGCTCTGGCGTTTCCCAGGAAGTCGGATTTCTCATGATCTCCTATCTCTCCGATATATTCGATGCCGGGAAGTGTAAGCAAAGGACATATGCGCTGTTCGAAATATTCACGATCAGCGGCATCGACTTTGGCGGCGATCTTTAACGGCAACCCGGCAGCGAGGGCAATGTTGATTGCACGATCGGGGCGTTTTTCAGGAGATATTCTCCCCAGAAACGCCAGATAATCCCCTGAACTTCGACGCAGGCTAAAGCTGGTATGAGACAAACCGTGATAGATCGTGTCGATCCAGTTTGCATCTGGCAGTGGCGTACGCTGATGTCGGGAGATGGATACAAGAGGATAGCGATGCCATCGCGTATAGGCACCCTCAAGATCTTTCATATCCAGCCTGCCATGAAGGGTGGTCAATACCTTGTGCGCAATATCTTCAAAAAAAGGGAAGTGCAGCAAGTCAACGTGAAAATGCAAGACATCGAACTCGCCAGCTCGGTGCTGTACTTCAGAAAGCAAGCTTAAATGACAGGCAAGTTCAGATTTCAGCGGCGTTTGATCCAGTCTCAACGCTTGATCGCGACTCGTCACCAGGACGCCAGCCGTGTGTGACCCATTGGCGGCGAACAAGGTGACTTCGTGTCCCAGTTCTACCAAGGCATCTGTCAGGTGTGCAACGACCCTTTCGGTACCCCCGTACAGCGAGGGTGGGACGGACTCATATAACGGAGCAATTTGCGCTATTTTCATGATGGCCGTCCCGCTGTTGATTCATGACCTTGCGTCACCGTGAAAGTTAGACCTTTATATTGCCGGGTTAAGTTTTACGGCTACGACAAGCGGCACCCTTCATAGGCAAGTTAACGATTATTTGCTGCCATGATAGATTCCCTGATTCACGTCGACTGGAAGACAGCCAGGGTAGCGCTGGATTCTTCTCGTCCGAGCCTCATTCAAAAGCGCTGATTTTCGAGTGCTGCCATCGATGGTGTTTTGCAGCTGCGGTGAGGGAAATTGTTCCTCCAGTAAAGTGATATGTTCCAGCGCCTCTCTAAACAGGTGTTTTGCCTTTTCCTGCAGCTGCAAATAAACAAGAAACATTTCGCTGTCGAAATCACTGCGGTCAAGGAGATCGAGCGCTGACCGGTTGATGGCGTTCGCTTCCTCGAACAGCTTTCGGTTCTGCTCCATCGCTACGCGGCGGCAGGCAATAATCTGGTCGGCTGAATAGTTCGACATGATGGTTTCCACCTTCAAATCATCCCTGTCATTTAGCGGATCGCCCACATCCTGAAATGGGTGTCGGTTTCGGTTCACTAAAATTCAGACCGTGCGATCGGCAGGGATTATCAAAGAGGTTCTATTTAAAAAATCGATTATTTGCAGGGGCCGATTGCTGCCTGTGGCGACGTCAACAAAACATGAGCAAGCCAGGGCGTAATACCCTGGCAGATAGCAGATGTCCTCGCCGTTACAGCCAGGCTTTGATTTGCGTGCACACGGCTTGAGTGGAGATGCCATAACGATCATGCAGCGTCGGCAAAGCACCGGCATCGAGGAACGCGTCGGGCAAGGCAATCTGCCTGAAGGTGGGCGTCACCCCGTTGCGCAGCAGCACCCCGGCAACGGCTTCGCCCAGTCCCCCAATAATCGAACTGTTTTCTGCGGTGACCACCAGTCGACCTGACTTCCTTGCCTCGGCAAGAATGGTTTGCTCATCCAATGGCTTGATCGTCGGCACGTGCATCACGGCGACATCGATGCCGTCCGCTTGCAGTTCCTTGGCCGCTTCCAGTGCGCGCATGGTCATCAGGCCTGTAGAGATGATCAGCACATCGTTGCCGGTGCGCAGGGTCTTTGCCTTGCCGATCTCGAACTTGTAGCCGTACTCGTCCAGCACCAGCGGTACGTTGCCGCGCAGCAAACGCATGTACACCGGCCCCTGATGCGCGGCGATGGCGGGCACGGCCTGCTCGATTTCCAGGGCATCGCAGGGGTCGACGATCATCAGGTTGGGCATGGCGCGGAAGATGGCCAGGTCGTCCGTGGCCTGGTGGCTGGGGCCGTAACCGGTGGTGAGGCCGGGCAGGCCGCAGACGATCTTGACGTTGAGGTTTTCCTCGGCAATCGCCATGCAGATGAAGTCGTAGGCGCGGCGTGAGGCGAACACAGCGTAAGTGGTGGCGAAAGGTACGAAGCCTTCGCGGGCCATACCGGCGGCCGCACTCATCAGCAGTTGCTCGGCCATGCCCATCTGATAGAACCGGTCGGGATGGGCCTTGGCGAAGATGTGCAGGTCGGTGTACCTGGACAGGTCGGCGGACAGGCCGACGATGTCCTGACGCTGATCTGCCAGCGCGGCTAATGCATGCCCGAAAGGTGCCGATCTGGTGGCCTGGCCTTCCGAGGCAATGGAGGCGATCATCGCCGAGGTGGTCAGGCGTTTCCTGGTCGGTTCGGCAGTCGAAGTCGGAGTGTTGGCTGCATTGCTCATTGGTTTTTTCCTTCTTCAAGATTGTTCAGTGCCAGATCCCATTCGTGTTCTTCCACGCGGATGAAGTGCGTCTTTTCCCGGGTTTCGAGGAAGGGCACGCCTTTGCCCATTTTGGTGTCGCAGATGATCACCCGCGGCTGAGTGCCGGAATGATTGCGCGCGGCATCGAACGCGGTGACCAGCGCCTCCAGGTCATTGCCGTCGACGCGCTGGGTGAACCAGCCAAACGCTTGCCAGCGATCGACGATGGGTTCGAAGGACAGGATTTCACTGGAGTAGCCGTCGGCTTGCTGGTTGTTGACGTCGACGATGGCGATGAGGTTGTCGAGCTTCCAGTGCGATGCCGACATCACGGCTTCCCAGGTCGAGCCTTCATTCAGTTCGCCGTCGGACAGCAAGTTGTAAACGAAGGAAGGCGAGCCTTTGCGCTTGAGGCCCAGGCAGGCACCCACCGCGATGCCCAGGCCCTGACCCAGCGAACCACCGGTGATTTCCATGCCCGGCGTGTAGGCGGCCATGCCCGACATAGGCAGGCGGCTGTCGTCTGCGCCGTAGGTTTCCAACTCATCGAGCGGGATTATTTCGGCTTCGATCAAGGCCGCGTACAGCGCAATGGCGTAGTGACCGATTGACAGGTAGAAGCGATCGCGGGCTTCCCAATCAGGGTCTTCGGGCCGATGGTTCAGGGCATGGAAGTAGGACACCGCCAGCAGGTCGGCAGCGCCGAGGGCCTGGCCGACGTAGCCTTGGCCCTGGACCTGGCCCATGCGCAACGCGTGGCGACGAATGTTGTGGGCGCGCTCCGCCAGGGTCTTGGGTGTTACGAATGAAGGATGGGCAGTCATGGTAATACTCCTGTGAATCAACGATTGACCAAGGCGGCGGGAATGCGCAGCACCAGGGTGGCACCGGCGAGCAGCACGCCAGTAATCAGATACATGCCGATGGCGCTGGAACCGGTCAGTGTGGTTATCCAGCCAATCAGGTAGGGCGAACAGAAACCGGCGAGGTTGGCGAAGCTGTTCACCGCTGCGATGCCGGCGGCAGCGGATACACCACCGAGCAGCGTGGTGGGCAGCATCCAGAACATCGAGGTGGCGGACAGGATTCCGGAAGCGGCCAGGCAAAGACTCAGGATGGAGAGCATCACATTGCCCCCCATCAGGGCTGCCAGGCTCAGGCCGACGGCCCCGGCGATCATCGGCACGATCAGGTGCCAGCGGCGTTCGCGGTGTTTGTCGCCACTGCGTCCGGCATACAGCATGGCGGCAATCGCGCAGAAGTAGGGCAGGCTGGTCAGCAGGCCGATTTTCATCGGGTCGGACACGCCTGCATTACGCACCAGGGTCGGCAACCAAAAGGTGATTGCGTACTGTCCCATCACGACACAGAAGTAGATGGCTGCCAGTAACCACAGGCGACGGTCGCGGATGAATTCGCCAACAGAGGCGTGCGTGACTTTTTTCTGGTCATCCTCGGCCAGCTCGCGGCTGATCAGCGCTTTTTCGTCGTCGTTGAGCCAGCTGGCTTGATGCACGCCATCCTTCAGATAACTCAACACCAGCAGTCCAACCACCACGGTGGGCACGGCTTCGAGCACGAACATCCATTGCCATCCGGCCCAGCCGTGCATACCGGCGAAGTGAGTCATGATCCAGCCGGAGATCGGGCCACCGACCATGCCCGACAGCGGAATGGCGATGAACCACAACACGGTCATGCGCGCACGCCGGTAGGACGGGAACCAGTAGGTCAGGTACAGCAGCAGGCCCGGTGCCAGGCCGGCCTCTGCGATCCCCAGCAGAAAGCGCAACGCATAGAATTGCCAGGCGGTTTCGACGAAGGCGAACAGGGCAGAGACGATGCCCCAGGTGATCATGATGCGCGCGATCCAGACCCGCGCCCCGACCTTGTGCAGGATGATGTTGCTGGGCACTTCGCAGAGGAAGTAGCCGATGAAGAACATGCCCGCGCCCAGCCCGTAGACCGTTTCGCTGAGCGCCAGGTCATTCATCATTTGCAGTTTGGCGAAGCCGACGTTGACGCGATCGAGGTAGGCGCACAGGTAGCACAGCATCAGGAACGGCATCAGGCGCCACGCGGTTTTACGGTAGGCGTTGGAGCGCACGGTCGAAACCGCTTCGAGCGACAGGGTAGTCATTATGGTCTGATCTCTTGTTTTTATTGACCGCCAGGCGATCAAGCCCGGCTGCGTCGTCGATCCAGAACCGCACGGGCTTTGATGCCCGTCAGGTGTTGTCAGTGAATCAGCATGCCGCCGTTCACATCCAGGGTGATGCCGGTCAGGTAGGAGGATAGGTCGCTGGCCAGGAACAGCGCCGCATTGGCCACATCCTGCGCCTCGCCCAGGCGACCCAAGGGGATGCCGTCGATGATCGCGTGGCGGCGTTCGTCCTGCATCAGGCCGCCGGTGATGTCGGTGTGAATCAGGCCGGGGGCGATGGAGTTGACGCGTACCTTGTCCGGCCCCAGTTCCCGAGCCATGGCTTTAGCCAGGCCCAGCACGCCGGCCTTGGCGGCGCTGTAGTGAGGGCCACCGAAAATGCCGCCGCCACGTTGAGCGGAAACCGACGACATGCACACGATGCTGCCGCCCGCCTGCTGGCGCATCAGTGGAATCACTGCCTGGGACATGAGCAAGGTACCGCGCAGGCTGACGTCCAGCACCTTGTCGTAATCGCAAGGGCGGATGTCGAGCGTCTTGAGGGGTTGGGTGATGCCGGCGTTGTTGACCAGGATGTCGATGCGGCCGAAGTGCTCGATGATTTTTGCGACAGCCTGCTGCACCTGGGATTCGTCGGCGACGTTGGCGGCCAGGCCCAGATGGCCTTCGCCCAGGGAAGCAGCGGCATCGCGTGCGGCGGCTTCGTCCAGGTCGAGGATCACGACACGAGCACCTTGTTGCGCGAAGGTGGTCGCTGTAGCGCGGCCGATGCCACGTGCGGAAGCTGCACCGGTGATGATCGCGACTTTGCCTTGAAGAAGCATGGAAGAGTACCTCTGATTGTTTTTATTGGGTCGATCCACGAAGAACCGATGACTCAGCTTGTGCTCCAGACAAACCCTGAGCAATAACGCGAATGTCACTCGATGCTGAAAAAAATTCAGCACTCGCCAACCAACTCTGCCAATGTTTGAATAGCTGGACGCCCGGCCCAAGCCACTTGCAGCGGAATAACAATAATCATGAGTTCACCTGGCGATGCCCCCCCGATTCTTCCACCCCTGAAAGCCATTCAGGCCTTTGAACAGACGGCACGCTTCGGCAACGTCGCCCGCGCCGCCGAACTGCTTGACCTGACGCCCTCGGCGGTCAGTCACCAGTTGGCCAAACTCGAGGCCATGATCGGCCGGCAGCTGTTTCTCAGAACGGCCAGGGGCGTGACCTTGACCCCGGTGGGCGAGCAATACCTCACCGAGGTTTCCGGCATCCTGCACAGCCTCGCCGTGGCCACCGAACGGGCCACCAGCGATGTCAGCCTCGACTGCCTGCGACTGCACTCGTCGCCCAGTTTCGGCCTGTTGTGGCTGATGCCGAGACTGGAGCAATTTCGCCAGAGTCATCCCGATATCCAGCTCAATCTCTCGTGCTCCTACGAATCGCTGCATTTCAGCCGCGACAAGATCGATGTAGATATCCGCCACGGCATGCCCAACTGGCCCAGCTATGAAGTACGGACGATACGCAATGAAAAGATTGCCGTGCTGGCGTCCCCGAAGCTGCTGGAAAAACGCCCCATCCGGGCCGTCGCGGATTTACTGGACTGCAATCTGATCCTTTCGGAGGCCACGCTGATCAAGTGGCCGCAGCTGTTTGCCCAACATGGCCTGTCACGCCCGGAAAAACCCTACACGCTCAGCTTTGACCGCTCCTACATGACGCTGGAGGCAGCCAACCACGGGCTTGGGTTTGCCTTGGAAAGCACGCTGCTGGCGCAGGACTATCTGGCGCGTGGCGCGCTGGTCGAGGTAGCGCCGGATTTGAGTGCGTCAATCACTGCACACCATCTGGTTTTCCCGAGAGCCCATGCAAACTTCCCTCGGGTGAGAAGATTTCTGGAGTGGATGCAGAAGGAGTTGGGGCATGACTTCAATTACTGATCTCGATGTCGTGGTACACCACACCAGCATCTCGGCAGAGTGACTGCCGAGTGTCTGCTTCTGGCCGATGTATGCCTGTCGCCAACGTCAGCTCGCGCGATAGGAAGCAACCGGCCAGAACCAGTCGCATGAGAGGGGATAAAAATCTGGCCTCTATTCGCTGTGACTCTGTTCCTTGGACTCGCTTACGAATTACGACCAGGCAGCATGCTTTTCAACACCTCATCTTTTTCAACGAAGTGATGCGTGAGCGCCACGAGGGCGTGTCCTCCCACCAAGGCTCCGCATAGCCAAGCAACATAGGTATGAATCGATTTTGCCAAGTCATAAAGCGATTGGTCAGGACCGACCATAGGCGGTAACTGAAAAAGCCCGGCCACGAGGATGGGTTTATCCGCCACAGAGCTCCAATACCAGCCAGAGAGTGGTAGGCCGATTAGCGCCATTGCGTAAAGCATCAAGTGACCAAAGAAAGCCCCCCGCTTCATTAACGGGCTCATCGCCGCGGGCAATGCCGGCACGGGGTGAGTGAGCCTCCATGCGATACGCACGACAATCAAAAACAGCAGCGTACTCGCCATCGCTTTGTGCAGGAATGTCAGCTCATGATGCGCATTGAACTCATCACGCCAGTGAGTGGCCAGAATGCCAATGAACCAGGCACCGATCCAGAGCAACGCCATCCCCCAATGCAGCCACTTCGCGGTACTGGTGTAACTCTCTGCTTTTGCCATCCCGTTAACCCTTTCAGTTCAATCGTGGATGGATTATTGCCTCGATAACCTATCGAAAAAAAATGATAATTACTGCTTATAAAAATCGAATAGCTCGATGAATTCCATTCAGAACCCCCGGCTGCCAAGCTTTCCCACCTTCAAAAGAGAGGGTACTTATGCTGGATAGCCCAGCAGGATGCTACTCGCCGTCCTGTCGCCACCAAGGGAGAAGTCAGAGGGCCTGGCCCTTGGCTATGAAATATGAGTTCACGAACGTTGCAGTGTGCTGCAAAGACTGACGTATATCCGGTTTGGCTATTCCATGCCTGTTGGAAAATTGCTCGACCGCCGCTGTATCAAAACGAGTGGTCTGGATAAAGTCCAGGGCTTCGGGTTTTGTATTCAAAAACCGCGCGACGGGAGGAATACTCAGAAGCAACTTCAGCAAGCGCAGTGAAATGTAATGCTTGGGAGACTTTAAGCCCAAAGGTTGGGCCACCTGCACGAGGAGTTCTCGCAAGTTGGGCGTTTGCTCATCAAGCGCCAGCAGTTCCTGGCCCACCATGGCAGGATCAAAAGCACAAACCGCCACCAGCTCAACCAGGTAATCCACGGTGACCAGTGGCAGCCAGTGCTTGGCGGTACCGGGCACTGCAGTCAGCTTTCCCTGCACAAGGTTGCGTATCAGCTCCACCAGCGGCTGACCATCAAGGATATGCCCCGTGCGGCTGTGGCCACAAACTGTCGCGGGGTGGACAACGGTAATCTCCCCGCCCTTGGCGGACATGACCTCCAGGGTCGCAAAATGCGCCTCCAGCTTGCTCCCCTCGTAACCACCGACATGTCGGTAGACCGCAGGCCAATTCGTCAGCTGCGGATATCGAGGATCAATTCCGATGCGTTGCAGATGTTCATGATTTTTCAGCATGTAGCCGCCGATCATCACTAATCGACTCTTTTGCTCAGCCGCCAACAGCGCCACGCGCTTTGCCCCATCCACATTCACTGCACGAGAATGCTCCACTGAAAGTCCCCATGCGAAGTGGGCCCCCAGGTGGAATATGACTCTGGCGTGCCTTAGCACTTCTCGGTCCGCAAGACTCAGCCCGAGGTTGTCCCGTTCCAGATCGCCAGCTACGGCAAATACCCGGGTTGCGCACCCTCCCAAATTGTCGACTTGCTCGCGCAGTGCGGCCAGTCGCTCCGGGCGACGCATCAACACCCGAACGGTGTGACCTTTGGCACTCAGGTACGCCACCAAATGTTGACCGATAAAGCCGGTCCCCCCCGTGACAAAGCACTCCACGCTCATTTCCCTGCTCCTTGTTGAAGGTGAAAAATCAAGCGTAAACTATCGACCCAACTCTACAGTCAAGCGGTGTTTTCATGAAAATCGGCGAACTCGAGGCCCGCAGCGGCGCCAGCCGCCATACGCTGCGTTACTACGAGCAAATCGGCCTGATCTCACCGCTGCGGCAAACCAACAACTATCGCGTTTACACAGTGCAGACTCTGCAGGATCTGGACTTTATCCAGCGCGCGCAAAGCATGGGGTTTTCCCTGGGGGAAATAGGCGAGATTCTGGATGCGCAGCGGAACAAGCTGATCGATTGTGCTGACGGCGCGAAGCTGATTGAAAAGAAGATGGCAGAAATCAAACAGAAAATCGCCAACCTCCAAAGCATTTATCGGTATCTGGATGAAGAGCGTGCAACCCTCGAAGCCAGTGCTGCCAGGCAACTTGAGCTTCAGCAGCTGAGCAACGCTTCCAACTGAACACTGAGGACTGGTAGGCCGAGCGAATCGGCTAAAGTTTTATCACGCAATTAGTTTGGCGGAGTATTTCTGCCCCTCTGCGCTGAGCAAATAGTCATCGACTTGCTGGTTTATAAAGCGGTGTACGTAAAGCGCGCATAGACGACCTGTTCGATACGCACATGCAAAAGAGTGTCCTCGCGCGCCTGCCCACACTACGCAGGAGTGAAATCGAGCAGTGCTTCTACATAAGTGACAACCGGTTCAATCACGCAAGACGTGATGCCCCGACGCATACGTTGCTCCGGATCTGCGGGACATACGATGTCTGCCTTGGTCGTTTTCTGATCCTGGTGACGGGCAAAAATCGACCAATAGCGGACGGTGCATGACGAGGCGGTTTTACATTAAGTGCTCGCGGAGAAAATCGATGAAGGCCATCGTCCGCGCTGAACGTCGCCGCTCACGACTGAGCACAGCGCTGACAGGCAGTGCGGTGGTCTGATAATCGTCAAGCACGGTACGAACGCTGCCCTGTTCGACGTCAGGTGCGAACAGCCATTCTGGAGAAAGGGAGATACCCAAGCCGGAGAGAACCATTTCACGGATGGCCTCGCTGCTATTGCTGGTGACGTTGCCTTTGATGGCTACATCGAGCTCTTGCGCAATGTGCGTGAAATGCCAACTGTCGTAATGCTCCAGCAATGTGAAACCGATGCAGTTGTGGCCTGTCAGCTCATTGGGCTCGCGTGGCAGGCCGTGTCGATCCAGATAGGTGGGTGCGGCATAGACCCGCCGTGTGCTGGTACCCAGTGGCATTGCCACCAATCCCTCGCTCTTCACCGCACCAATCCGGATAGCCAGGTCGATGTTTTCCTTGAGCAGATCTTCGTTTTGATCGCTCAGCCGCAGGTCGATCCGGACATCTGGATGGCGCTGCAGGAAAGTCCCTATGAGCGGTGCTATGCACAACCTCCCATAGCTGACCGGTGCAGCGACTCGCAGAGGGCCGGCAATCTGCTCCTGACCGCTGGTAAAGCTGCGAGTGGCGGTTTCGAGGTGGCCGAGGATTTCCTGGCAGTGGCTGTAGAAGCGTTGCCCTTGGTCGGTCAGGGCCAGGTACCGGGTGCTGCGGGCGAACAATGGCCCGCCCAGATACTGCTCCAGAGCGCGCACCTGCTTGCTCACTGCCGGCTGCCCCATGTTCAGCTCGCGGGCAACTGCAGAAAACGACCCGCGCTCCACGACACGTACAAAGATGTGCATGCTGTCGAACAAGTCCATCGGCGATTAGACCTCTTTGTGGAATAAGTTATATGCAAATTTAGTTTCTTATCGGAATGATGAACGTGCGGCAATCTGTAAGCGTCCACTTAATCAGAGGTTCCCCATCATGAATCAGTCCATGCTCGCCGCTATCGCCGAGTCCGCTCAGGCCCCTCTGGCTGTCCGCCAAATCGATCGCCCTGTACCCGCTAAGGGGCAGGTGCTGGTCAGGGTTCACGCGGCAGGAGTCAACCCTCTCGATACCAAGATCGCCGCCGGCGCAGGGGCTCACGCCCGCCAGGCGCTGCCCGCAGTGCTCGGCCTGGATCTCGCCGGCACGGTCATCGAGCTGGGCGAGGCGGTTGATGGTTTCACCCTGGGCCAGGAAGTCTTCGGTATGCCCGGCGGGATCGGCGGTGCCCAGGGTACTATGGCCGAATACATTGCCGTGGATGCCCGGCTGATCGCGTCAAAGCCGACCACTCTCGACATGCGTGAGGCGGCTGCATTGCCTTTGGTATTCATTACCGCATGGGAAGGTTTGGTAGATCGTGCCAATGTCCGTGCCGGTCAGCGTGTGCTGATTCATGGCGGCGCAGGTGGGGTCGGTCAAGTGGCTGTGCAACTGGCCAAGGCTCGCGGTGCCGACGTCTACGCCACCGGTTCGGCGGCGAGTCTGGACTTCATTCGCTCGCTGGGGGCTACGGCCATCGACTATCAGGCACAAAGCGTAGAGGACTATGTCGAGCATTATACGGCTGGTGAAGGTTTCGACATCGTCTACGACACTGTAGGCGGCAGCACGCTGGATGCGTCATTCAAGGCCGTGAAGCCTTATACCGGGCACGTGCTGAGCTGCCTGGGTTGGGGGCAACACAGCCTGGCGCCGTTGTCGTTTAAAAGTGCAACCTACTCGGGTGTATTCACCCTGGCGCCGTTGCTCACCGGCAAAGGACGCGAACACCACGGCGCTATCCTGCGCGAGGCCGCCGCGTTGGCCAATGCCGGTCAACTGACGATCCGCGTGGATCAACAGCACTTTGAGCTGCCAGAAGTCAACGAGGCGTTTCGCCAGGTCGCGGAAGGTCGCGGCAAGGGCAAGACGGTAATCCAGTTGGTGAATGAATAGTCCCAAGTGATCTAAAGCTCATTCAGTACAAACGGCCAGAAGCGTCCGCTTTTGGCCGAGGCTGTGTAAAAACGTTTTTCAGTGGGACAGGTACTCAAAACCGGATTGAAAATCGCGCTTCTACGCGAAATCCACATCTGCTGACGTGCCGATAAATTTAAGATTTAACATAGACGCGCACACTTCAATTTTGGCGAAGCGTTTTTACACACTTTGGGCCGAAAGCTGCCAGTTGTAATTAACGCGGTCCGCGCTTCCAGTCATTAGAAAGGAAAGCGGGCGCTGGTCCCGCCGCTCCGGCCACCCATACCGGGCCAACACCTGTGCTTGAGTCGCGACTTCCACATCAGACCGCGATTCTCTTGGGCGTGAAACCAACGCCATCTGCACTTTGCCCCGCTGTACCCTGTCGCTGAGCGTATAGCTCGGCGCCGTCAGCACCCGGAGCACCACGTTCGGCCACGCCGCCGTAAAGCCCGGCAAAATGTCGCGGATCACATTCGCCGCATACTCGTCTGGAACTCCCAGCGTTATCTGCCCGAGCGTGAACGGGACAAACAGCTACATCGAAACTCGCAGTAGGTCGACCTTTCCTGGCCTATTGCAGTGACCAGGGCTGGTGGCTATCGGTCACACTCGGCTGCCCACTCACTGCGATTTTTTTGCCCAGGCGCCGAAGATCATGTCTCCGATATAGATACCTTCAGACTGGGTGCGCTCATCGTCTAACCGCGCTTGCAGGGTTTCTATTTCGACCTCTTCTGCGGTGGCGACGCCGTGCGCAAGGATTCGCGGCAGGCAGGCTCGTACGATATGTCCCAGCGCGTACGGGCTGCTGGGTGTTTGTATCAGGCATTCTCCACGTACCGCTTCCACGGTTAAACCGGCCTGGGTAAAGATGCGATGAAGGTTGAAGCCGATATGCAGATCAGCCCCTTCATGCTCGATCATGCGTTGTATCCAGCCCTGGGCCCGTTTGTGTAGCGGAAATCCGTCCAGGCTCGCGGGAACCAGAGTGGTGTCATGCTCTTGAAATACGAGAGTGCCTCCAGGCCGCAGGTGTTGCACAAGTGCTCGTACAGCAGCGACGGTATCAGCCTGATACATCAACACCCGCCGACCAACGATTGCGTCAAACACGCCAAGCGACTCGGCAAGCCCGAGCAGATCGCTATCGATAAACGTAGGCTGGGCATGGTCCGGTGGCGCGATGCGTTGACGCGCAATGGCAAGTGCGCTGGCGTCGTGATCCGCACCAACCACCGCCCCGGTGCTGCCGACCAGGCGCGCAAGCAAGTACGTGACATCGCCAGAACCACAGCCGACGTCCAGTACGCGCATCCCTTCGCGGATGCCGGCATCGGTAAGCAGGCGCTCGGTGAAGTCCGGTGTAGTGTTCGACATGGCAAAGCTCCGCAGGCGTGCTGCAAATTTGGGTGATGGGAGGGGGGCTGCAATAATCGCGTTGGCGCCATGGGTGCTAGACGCAGACCTGCACATTCAGTGGGTGGTACCTAGCGTGGAGCAATAGACCCATCCGCTTTTTCTGCCGCAACAGGCGCGTAACTTCTGCGCACGGTAAACGCGAAAACCAGGCCGCCCACGTACATCAGTACGCCATAGATTGCGGCAGGGACAACCAGCGCATCGTCTCGCAACACCGTGCTGCCGATGACGATGGCCAGTGTGGCGTTCTGCATCGCCGTTTCTATGGCAATGGTGACGGCCTGACGGCGTTCCAGGTGCCCCAGTTTGGCCACTACAAAGCCGAGGATCAGCATCAGTACGTTGAGTGCCAGGGCCAGTGGTGCCACCGTGCTAAAGTTCTGTTCGACCAGGCTCCAGTTTTTCACCAGCGCGCCGACTACGATGATCGCGAAAGCCATCGTCGATAGCCGTGTCGCCAGCGGTTCGAAGCGCTGCGCCGCGTGCGGCCAAACGCGGCGAGCCAGCATGCCCAGCGCGACCGGCAATCCGAGCATTGCGAAGACTTGAATCATCATGAAGCCAACCGGAAAGTCGATTTGCTGGTGCGCGCCCAGAAAATGCCCCATGGCAAGGGTCACAATCAACGGCAACGTGATGATGGTCATCAGGCTGGCGGCGGCGGTAAAGCTGAGCGCCAGAGCCACATCTCCGCGGGCGATATAGGTCAGCAGATTGGACGTCGTACCGGTCGGGCATGCCGCAATCAGCATAAAACCGACGGCGATTGCGCCCGGCAGTGGAAACATCGAGAGCAAGGCAAAACACACCAAGGGCAGCAGAACGAAATGGCAGGCGAAGCCGAGCAGGAATGCGCGTGGTTGTGCGGCGATCCTCCGGAAGTCGGCGGGCACCAGGCCCAGTCCGAGCGAAAACATGATTAATGCCAGCAACAGCGGCATCAGTACCGTCGCGAGTTGGTCACCAGGCAAGGCAGTCTCCCAAGCGCCGTCGTTGGGGCGCGATTGTTGTGATCAGGGCGTTGAAGCGTGGGCGCAAGACGGCGCTGTCAGCTTCGGTTAGATGCCATATAGATGCTGCGCTTGGGCGTCGCCATCACCCGGCGTAGCAGGGGTTCGAAAAACTCCAGTGGCAGTGTATGTGCGGTCGGGTCGAAAGCCGCGGCATCATATTTTTCGCAAAACTCGACCGTTCGCTGGTACAGGTCAGGCAGGTGCGAAAAACGATCACGTGAGTGACGGTCCAGACCGAGGTGCTCGAAAAAATAATAGCCTTGAAACAACCCGTGGTTGGCAATCATCCAGTGATTTTCCGTGCTGACAAATGGCTGCAGGATGACCGCCGCCATGTCTGCGTGATTGTAGCTGGCGAGCGTGTCGCCAATGTCGTGCAGCAACGCGCACACCACGTACTCCTCATCTTTGCCGTCGAGGTGCGCCAGGGTCGCTGTTTGCAGGCTATGGGTCAGCCGGTCTACGGCGAAACCACCGTAGTCACCACTCAGCAGGCGCAGGTGGTCAAGCAGGCGATCGGGTAGTTTAAGCGCATGCAGTTTTTGCTCGTCTGCAGCTACGGGCGATTTTTCGAAACGAGGTGTTTGGGCAGCAGCGCTCTTTCATCGAGCATTTAGAGCAGTCTGTTTGCCGGGATCGAAAGATGATGGTGTCGGCTTTCGTGACATGTGAGCGCTGGTTCTTGAAGGCCCGCCACTCGCTACGCAGGGCGTGCCCTGTGGGGCAACGATATTCCTGCGCTTCTTCACGCCATTGAAAATCACTGATCGAGATGCTCTCGTTCTTACGCTCGGTTTTGTCCCAAACCGGCACATGCGGCTCGATTTCTTTTTCGTCGACCATCCAGGCCAACATCGGTGCGGTTCCATATGCGGTATCGCCGATGAGCCGATCCGGCTTGATATCGAAGTGCTCTTCGACCCGCTCAATCATGGTCTTGGTGCTCTCGACCTCGGCGGTTCGATGAGCTGGCGTTGGTTCCACATCCATGATCACGCCATGCTCGACATCAATCAGGTAGTTCGTCGAGTACGCGAAGAACGCCGGGCCCCCTGGCGCTGCGGTCCAACGAGAAAGCGGATCAGTCAGTGACAGGCAGAACCAGCGATATGCCAGGTTCAAATGAGCCTCTTCGCACAACCTGCGTTCGGAGCGAATGCCGTAGCAGTAACCTACGATCAGCAGGCAAATCATCAGTTCAGGATCAATCGAAGGACGCCCGATTGGGCTATAAAAGTCGGCGAGGTAATGGCGTAGATCGCTTAGATCGAGGCATCGATCAATGTTGCGCAGGAGGTGATTGGCTGGGATGTGATCTTCAATGTTGAACGAGTAGAACAGTCTCTCTTGCCCACTCGACAATTGTCCCATCATGCTGCGAATCCCCCGCTGGCCGATGACCTGATTTTGCCGCAGGCCAGGCAGGAGATCTACTTTTTCAACAGAATCGGCCGGTTTCTGCCTGTCGTGACCGGCAGAAGTCGACCCAAACTCGGCCTTCACCGACCGCGGTTACGGCCAGAAACGGACACTTACGGGCGGACGGGGCCATTGATTGAGTGCAAATTTAGTAGATGCAAAAATTGAAGAGAAAATGAAGGCACTGCTGTGAGCAATTAAGAGCCGTTCCATCCGCACAAATCTGACAACTATTTACCGCTGAACTACGCTGCGATACGTACCACTGACCTGTATTTTGTGGAGCAAGGAACTGGCGCATGCTAAGCAGGTTGATCGCAACATTGTTGATTGTCTTAGGAATGTTCTGGTCTGTCCTCTTAAGGGCCGAAGACACTCCGAGACCGGTTGATGCTCCAGCCGTCGAACTGAAAATCGCCAATCGCAGCATCATGGTGTTCCGCGCTACGTTGCTGGGCGAAGCCCCCGAAACCCGGGTCAAGAGGGCGAAAACCGCAATCAATGAAGCCCTGGATGATGCTGACGATCTGCGTGTTACTCTCGATTCGATTCAGAATAGTTATCTGGTGCTGCTGGGCGCCAAGCGTGCCTTTATCGTTTCGCCCCAGGATGTCGATGCAACTGAATATGAATCGGTGCAGCAGGCCGCTGAAGCGGCAGCTGAAAAACTCCGTCAGGTTGTAACCGAAACCCACGAAGCGCGCAGCTTGCGCCTGATTCTGCGGTCCTTGGTGGCGACAGCGCTTGCCACCGGTATTTTTATCGCTTTGCTCTGGGGCATGGCGTATCTGCGCCGTAGATTGCTGAGGAAACTGCCTGACTTGATGCATCGGCACACTCAAGCGTTGAAAGTCGGGCGTGTGCAGTTGATCGATGCCAATTACCTCTATCCGCTGGTTAGTCGTTTGCTCGGGGTGCTGCGCTGGCTCGTCGTTTTGCTGCTCACCTATGAATGGTTAGGGTTTGTCCTGTCGCGCTTTCCTTATACCCGACCCTGGGGTGAAAGCCTCAATAACTACTTATTGGAACTCGTCGACTATTTGCTGCAAGGCGTAGTCGGGGCCATCCCAGGCCTGGGCGTGGCGGTGGCCATTTTCTTCATTGCCCGGGGTATAACGGCTTTTGCTCGGCGGATTTTGCGGCGCATGGCGACGCCCGGTACTTTCAGTTGGCTGAATCATGAAACTCTGCAACCCACCCAGCGCCTGACTTCGCTGGCGATCTGGCTGTTCGCATTGGCCATGGCCTATCCCTATTTGCCCGGTGCCGGTACAGATGCCTTCAAAGGCTTGTCGGTACTGATCGGTTTGATGATTTCGCTCGGTGCCTCCAGTGTGGTCGGGCAAGCGGCAGCCGGCTTGATCCTTACGTACACCCGCACCTTGCGGCCGGGGGAGTTCGTGCGTATTGGGGAATACGAAGGCACGGTGACTGAATTGGGGATGTTTACAACACGCATCCGAACAGGGCTGGGGGAAGTGTTGACGCTGCCCAATTCGATGATTACCGCAACCGTCACCAAGAACTATTCGCGTGCTGTGCAAGGCCCCGGTTATGTGGTCGATACGGTGGTAACCATTGGCTATGACACGCCGTGGCGCCAGGTGGAGGCGATGCTGCTGGAAGCCGCCAGGCGCACGCCGGGTGTTCTCGAAGAACCGCCCGCCCAGGTGTTCCAGACCGCTTTGTCCGACTTCTATCCCGAATATCGACTGGTGGCCCAGGCCATTCCAAGTCAACCCCGGCCGCGCGCAGTGTTGCTCAGCATGTTGCACGCCAATATTCAGGATGTATTTAACGAGTACAGCGTGCAGATCATGTCCCCGCACTATCTGGGCGATCCCAGCGAAGAGAAAAAGGTACCGAGGGACAAGTGGTTTACCGCACCCGCGCAAGAATCGAAGGAATTTGACGGCCATTGAAGGGAGTTCACACAATGCTTGAGTTTCTGCTTCATGCGTTGCGTACCGATCCGGAAATTGCGGTGTTCCTGGCCATCGCACTGGGCGTATTCATCGGTCGCATTCGTATCGGCAGTTTTCACCTGGGGTCGGTGGCGGGCGCTCTCTTGATGGGACTGTTGATCGGCCAGATCGGCCTGGAAGTACCGACTGGTTTGAAGTCAGTATTTTTTGTGATGTTCATCTACGCCGTCGGCTTCAAGAGTGGGCCAGAGTTCTTCGGCAGTCTCAACCGCGGTACGTTGAAGCTGGTGGTGCTGAGCGTAGTGCTGTGCGCAACCGCTCTCGGCTCGATTTTGTTGATGAACGCGATATTCGACTTCGATGCCGGTTTCACCGCCGGGCTCGGTGCCGGTGCGCTCACCGACACGGCGATCATGGGCACCGCCACCAGTTCGATCAATCAGCTGGCGATCGATGCCGCGGCCAAGGCGCAGCTCAACAGTCACATGGCAATTGCCTATGCGATCACCTACCTGTTCGGCACCGTCGGCCTGATCGTGTTTGTCGGCAGCATTGCGCCGAAGCTGCTCGGCGTGGATCTGCGCGCATCGGCTCGGGAACTGGAGCTGGAACTGGGCATTGCCAAGGACGAGGAGGCGATCACCGTACCCTACACACGTATGGTGGTTCGCGCGCATCAGGTGGCGGGCAACAGTGCCGCGAATGGACTGAGCATTGCCGACTTTGAAAAAATGCACGAGTCTCTGACAATCGAACGGGTAGTGCGCGATGGTCTGATTATCGAGCGTGATGAAGGTTTGACCCTCAAGGTCGGCGACATCGTCGGAGTCTACGCCTTGCGTGAAGTCGTTGGCCCGCTGTCGCAGTGGGTGGGGCCGGAGATCGACCATGCCGAATCCCTTTCGTTTCCGACCCGCGAGGTCGATATTGTCCTGACTTCACCGGAGTTTGCCGGCAAGACCATTCACCAGGCCAAATCCCGGTTGGAAAATACGCGGCGCCTGGGCTGCTTTATCATCTCCATTACCCGCCAGGGCTACGAATTGCCGTTGCTGCCCAATACCGTGTTGCGTCGGGGCGACGTGCTTAAGCTGACTGGCCGCACCGCCAGCGTCGAGGCACTGGCCAAGCGCTTGGGGCGGATTCGTGAGAGCAACTACAAAAGCGATATTGCCGTGCATACGCTCGGGATGGTCTTGGGTTCATTGCTGGGGTTGTTGTCCACGCATGTAGGGATGATCCCGGTGGAACTCGGCATCGGCGGTGGCGTGTTGGTCGCCGCGCTGTTTATTGGCTGGTATAACTCGCGCCACCCGGAAGTCGGCGCATTGCCGCCGGCCGCGCAATGGGCGTTCTCCGAGTTCGGCTTGACCGCCTTCGGTGCGGTCGTCGGTTTGCTTGCGGGCCCGGCGGCGTTCGCCGCCATGCGCGAGCAGGGCCTGGCACTGCTGTTGTCTGGCGCTGTGGTGACAATTGTGCCGCCGCTGGTGGCACTGTACTTCGGTCGTTACATCCTGCGCCTGCACCCAATGATCCTGTTCGGTGCCCTGGCCGGGGCGCAGACCGAGGCGGCGTCGATGAACAAGATCATCGAACAGTCCGGCAGCAACACCCCGGTGATCGGCTTTACCGTCTGCTACGCGATTTCCAACGTGCTGCTGGCGGTGTGCGGGCCGATCATCGTGTTTGTGGTGGCCGGCTGAGGGGCTGGCCTAGAAGCCACTTTCGCGCATGAACACCGCCATCACATGGGTGGCGCCGTCGGCCAGCAGGCTGCGGCGCTCGCCTTCGATTTTCAGGTGACCACGGGTTTCGCGCAGGGCCGGCAAGGGTTCGTCGAGCTGGATCAAGACCTGGAACAGCGCCGCACTGGGAATCAGCGAGTGTTCTGCGTTCGTGGTCGGCACCGGCCCGCCATAGCGCGAAGACAGCATGCGGTGAGACAGCTGGCTGGCCCGGGTGCTGCCGATCTGCAGCACATGCCCGCCAAGCGGCGTAGTCTGGCCGTCCGGGTAGAAACGCACGCGATCGCCAGCAGCCAGGCGGTGTACCTGATCCTGGGCGACATAGGCATCCACCTGCCAGCTACGCGGATCGATCAGGATGCCCATGGGCTCCTGACGACCGATCCACTGGCCGGCTTTCCAGTCGGGATTGACGTCCAGCCAGACCCCGGCGAAGGGCGTTTGCAGATTGAGCCGGGCGATTTCCGAACGGGCGGCCCGGGCTTCTTCGAATTGTACGTTGAGGCGCTGGCGGGTTACCGCATCTTCGGCGAGGCCGCCGGGATCGGCCAGCAGCCCGGACAATCGGGCTTCGTAGCTGCGCGCGTTGGCTTCACTGCTGCGCAGGCGTGAGGCGATGTCCGGCTCATCGAGCACCATCAGGGTTTCCCCGGCCTTGACCAAACCTTCGGAATGGATTGATTGCAGGCGCGCCGGGTAGGGCGCATAGACCCGCAACTGTTGCTCGGCGCGGGCCACGCCCACGGCGTCGATCTGGCTGCGCCAGGGCATTGCCAGGCTGATCAGCAACAGTGCCAGTGCCGCATAAAACAGTACTTTGCGCCGGGGCGGGACGCTCGCGCGATGTTGCCACCAGTGGCTGAGTTCGCGCACCACCGGCAGGGCGATAAACCAGGACAGTTCGACCATGAACAAAATGATCCCTAACAGTTTGAAGAAGAACAGGTAGACCGCCAGGGCAATCCCCAGGAACAGCACCAGGCGATACAGCCAGGTCACGATGGCAAAGGTCACCAGCAGCCGCCGTTGCCCGGTGGGAAAGGTTTCCGGCCATGGCTCCTGCAACCCCAGCAGGTTGCGCCGCAAGGTGACGCGCGCCAGCGCCGAGGAGCGCTCGTGCAGGTTGGGGAAGTCGAGCAGGTCGGAGAGGATGAAATAACCATCGAACCGCATGAACGGACTGGCGTTAAGGGCCAGCGACAGCAGCCAGCTGGTGGTTGCCAAGTAGAGCAGGGCGTTCCGCAGGGCGCCCGGATCGCAGATGGCCCAACCCAGGGTTGAGAGCCCGGCCAGAGACAGTTCGGTGACGATACCGGCCGAGGCGATGGCCAGGCGTTGTCGCGAACGGCTGAGCTTCCAGCTCTCGCCGGTGTCGGTGTAGAGCATCGGCCACAGCACTACGAAGGCGATGCCCATGTGCCCAACGCGCAACCCCAGCCGCGTCGCCACCAGGGCGTGCCCCAGTTCATGCAGAGTCTTGGCGACGATCAGCGCCAGGGCAAAACTGAACAGGCCCTCGGTGGAAAACGACTCGACCACCGCATGGGTAAACACGTCCCACTGCTGCAGGACCAGAATCACCCCGAGCAGGCTCAGGCTCAACACCAGCAGACCGGTGAGCGGATGGAACAGCCAGCCGAGCATCCCGGCCAGGCGTTGCAGCGGTTGTTGCGGGTGCAGCAGTGGAATGCGGAAAAACAGGTAGTGATGCAACCACCAGCGCCAGCTCAGCCAGCTGCCTTGTTCGCCCTTGGCTTTCAAGCGTTCCAGGGCTTCGGGACCGGAGCGCAGCAACTGGTGCTGTTCAAGGAATTGACGGAAGTCGAGGACCTGTTCGACCGCAGGCTTGAGCGCTGTGACTTCGGCAATTTGTTCGCTGATCTGCCGTGGTGACTGGCCCCAGCGCAGCAGGCACTCGAATTCCAGCCAGCCAATGCGGTAGAAGCGGTTGATCACTGTGTCCTGGATGACCCAGGCCGGTTCGCCGTCGCTGCCATCGGCCGCTTCGCTAAGGCGCAGGTCTTCTCGCAGGGGCGGCAGGGGCAGGTCTGCGGGGTCGTTCATCACCAGCCACTCCACGCCCGCAGCGTCGCCAGCGGTCGGCGTAGCAAGTAATAACCGAGCATCACCCGCCCGCCATAGAGCTTGGCGGTGCCGTGCAGGCCGAGGCGCGCATGTGCAGGCTCACCTTCAATACTGGCCAGCAGGCGGTAGGCGACCACACCTTCATCGCTGGGGCGGGCCTGATAGCTGGTTTCGAGGATCTTGCCCTTGAGCGGTGTCAGCGGGTAGGCGGTGAGAAACAGGGTGACTTCGGCCCCTGGTTCCAGGGCAATGGCGTCCGCCACCGCCAGCTGGATCAACATGGCCGGCTGGCTCGGATCGGCCACCTGCATGATGCGCTCGCCAGTCACTACCGGCTTTCCCAGCCAGTCGTTGGGATCACTGAACACCGCCACGCCGGCCCGCGGTGACAGCACCTGGGTACGCTTGAGCTGTGCCTGTACCGCCGCCAGTTCCGCCCGGCGTTGTTGCGCGCGGCCTTCGAGCAGGGTCAGTTCGTTCTTGCTCTGGGGGTTGTCGAAGGCCCGCTGGCTGGCGGCGAGCAGCTCGGCGTCAGCCACCATGACTTCCTTGCCCAGGACCTCGGCACGACTGCGCAGCGTTGTTTCGTCGAGGACGAACAGCGGCGTGCCGGAGTCCACCGGCTGGTTGGGGCGAACCTGGATCTGTTCGATCACCCCGTCGATGGGCGAGCTGATGATCTGTGCCTGGCGCGAGACGATCTCTGTCGGCGCCAGGGCAGTTTGCCGCACGGGCAGCAAGAGCAGGGCGCCCAGCACGATCAGGCCCAACAGCAGTTGCTTGCGATTGGGCCACCAACGACCCAGGCGCCGGCGCCGGCTCAGCGCCGCCCAGCAGTAGCCCCAGGTGTTGACCAGGCCCTTGAGGTGCGGCCAGAACATCGCTGGCGGCTCCTGTTCCAGCAGCAGGATCAACAGGCCGAGACGTTGCCCACCACGGTCCTCGACCGGCACGCACCACAAGCCCGCCGGCCACCACTCGTTCCAGCCTTCGGCTATTTCCTCGGGTGCGCTGACCTTGTCCTGGCTCAGCCACACCGGCTCGCCCGCGGGCACCTGAGCCGCCAGCCAGCGACTGGCGCGCCGCAACCAGACCAGGTAAGGCGAATCCTCGCTGGGCCGCGCCAGACCGGAAACATTCAACAACTCCAGTGACGAATCGCGTTGGGCAAACACCAGTGCTTGATGAAACGGCAGCAGCGGGTACAGGTCGTTGGCCATGCTGAAGGCCAGGGCGGGCAGGGTTTCGGCCGCCATGGCCTTGTCACGCAGGGCATCGAGTTGCAGCAGCAGATTAGGGTGCGGCAGTGGCTCGTTCATGGTCATGGCTGAGCACTTTTCTGCTGCGCCGTTTCCTCGTTGAACCGTGCGGTGCCGCTCATGCCGGCCATCAGGTCGGGGTATTTTTCGTCGAGGCGTGCTTCGAGCTCGACGGTCTGGGCCACGGCATCGACCCGGGAGTTTATGGCGCTGACATGGGCCGGGTAGGTTTTCCCGGTTTCATGGATGCTGACTTGCAACGGCAGGCCGGGCTTGAGGGCTTTGAGCAGGTTGGACGGTACGTTCAGGCGTACTTTCAGGGCGCCGTCGCTGACCAGGTCGAACAAGGGCGTGCCGGCGGTGACGGTCTGGTACGGCTTGACGTAGACCTTGGCGATGCGCCCGGAGAACGGCGCCAGCACCTGGCAGTAACCGCTCTGTGCCACGCCCATGGCCCGGGCGCCCTCGGCCTTCTGCACTTCGGTATTGGCCGTGGACACTTCGATGTCGCCCACGGCATTGAGCTGGCGCAGTTGCTTCTTCGCTTCGAGGTTCTGTTTGGCCATGGCCAGTTCGGCCACGGCGACCTTGCTGCGGGCTTCGGCCTCGTTGCAGTTGAAGCGCGCCAGCACCGCGTTTTTGCCGACATGCTCGGCGAAGCCGGTCTTCAGCTCGCCGAGGGTGCCGGTCATCTGGCTCGACAGGGTGGTTTCCAGTTCCGCGGCCAGCAGCACGCGAATGGCACTGGCACCTTCCATTGAGGGGGCCATTGAAGGGGCCGACGGTGTGTCGTCGGCGTTGACGGGCAGGATCAGGCAGGCCAACAACAGGGCCCCGCAACGGGACTCAAGGGCGGTTTTGTGCATTCGGCGTTCCTTGCTGAGAGATGAGCAGGCGTTGCTGTTCTTGTTCGTTCAAGGTGCGCTGGATTTCCCGGGCCAGGGTCTTGACGTCGTGTTTTTCGATTTCAGTGGGCAGCACATCCAGGCCGACCGAGTTGTACAAGCGGCCCCAGGCCGCCTGGGCACTGGAGAACGCCGCTTCGCGCTGATAACGCGAGAGCAGGTAACGACCTTCGGAGCGAATCACTTCAAGTTCGGAACCCAGCGCGCCGGTCTTGGCCGCAGTGGCATAGTCGAGCAGGCTGCGATCGACCCGCAGGCTGTCTTCGGTGAACTCGACTTCCTGGCGCGCCAGTTGATAACGCAGGGTGCCGACCCGCACCTGGGTGAGGATCGCCATGGATAGCGCCACGCGGCGGGTATCGTCGGTTTCGCTCTGGGACTTCTGGGCGGCATTGAGCGACGGCAGTTGCAACAGGCGCAGCAGGTTCATCGAGACTTGCAGGCCGGTGGCGTTCCAGTCGTTGTTGTACAGGTATTTGTTGGAGTCGTAGCGGTAGCCGAAATCGACGCTGACGTTGGGCCACAGCTGCGCCTTGGCGATGTCCAGGTCTTTCTGGTTGACCCGCTTGCGGTACCACTCTTCCATGATTTCCGGGCGATGTTCGAGCGACAGCTGCTCCAGCTGCGCCATGCTCTGGCGCACCTCCGGCAATGGCGGGTCCGGCATGTCGGCGAGGACCATTTTCGCCCCCGGTGGCAGCGACATCAGCGCGGACAGCTCGGCCTGGGCGAACTCCAGGTCCTGGCGGCGCACGGTCAACAGGTAGATCGAGTCCAGCAGGGCACGCTGATAGGCGAGGATTTCCTGGCGCGGCAACAGGCCACGGGTCTCGGCTTCCCGGGCCGAAGTCAGGGCGGTGTGGGTGCGCATCAGCAGCTTGTCCACTTCCGGCAGCAGGCGCTGGGCGCCCAAGGCGCGCCAGTAGGCGTTGCGCACATCCTGCAGGACGTTCTGCGCGACTTTGCGCCGGCGTTCCTCGGCCATGAGGATCTGGTCGGACTTCTGCTGGGTGCGGTAGTAGGCCACGCCGAAGTCCAGCAGGCTCCAGCTCATGCCAAGGCCATACAATTCGCGATAGCGCTCTTCGGAAGTGGATGCACGCAAGCTGACCTGACGGTCTTCGATGCCGATCGAGGTACCGCCGGAGTCATTGTTGCGCCCGGCATAACCGGCCGAGGCGACCAGGCGCGGCAGCATTTCATGGCTGGAGACGTCGCGCAGGTCCGACGCGAGGGCGCTTTCCATCAGCTTGAGGCGGTAGTCGAGGTTGTATTTCAACGCCCGGGCTGCCGCTTCGTAAAAGGTGATCGGCGCGGTCACCGGTTCCTGGCCGGAATACATGCGCGTCTGGTCGGCAATGATCCGCTGGCGGTTCTCTTCGTCGGTAGCAGGCTTGGGCTCCAGCGACGAACAGGCACTGAGCAGCAGGGCAGAGGCGATAGCGGTACTGAGAAACCGGGTCGCATTTGTTGGCATGTTCAATCCTTTATGCTCTTCGTATCGATTCTGTCGAACACTTCAATTGCCCCGGCTGTCGGGACGCAGGCGTTGGGCGGCGTTGCGCAACTGCGCACTGAATCCGCGGGCCGGACGTTGCTCCTGACGCGGCTCCTGATGCTGCTCCGTTTGCGCTGGGCCACGGGTCAGTTCCGCCGGATCAATGGCGAACAGCGACGGATCGCTGAGCAGGCCGTCGGCACTCAGGCCGATGCGGCCGTGGCGACCGAGCATCCAGGTCATTTCCGTTTCGGCATCGAGCCTGCTCTGGCGCACCGCATCGGCAACGTACTGGCCTGGCACCAGGCCCAGGCCATTGCCGAGGGATTCGCTGAGGAATTCGCCGTTGGAGGCCAGGCGCAAATTGCTGCCATCGGCGTTCCAGGTCGACAGTTCCAGGGCCCGGGCGGCGCGTTCGACCACCGGGGTGACGAAGACCGCCGGCACCGGATCCGGCAGGAGCAGACTGCCGTTGCGGTTGCTCGTATCACGGTCGAAGAAATTACCCTGGGGTGCCGGAATGAACGGCGTGGCGACGTCCAGAAGGATCACCAGTTCGGCCTGGTCGGTAGCGCCAGCAAGGTCACTGACGGTGTAGGTGAACACATCTCGCAGCACCTGCCCCAGGCCGGCGGCGGCGAGCACCTGCGGGTTGCTCTGGTCGATGGTGTAGGTGTAGCTGCCATCGGCATTGAGCACGAGGGTGCCGTAGAGGCCACGGATCGGCTGGCCGATCACGCCCGCCGTACCGCTGCCGTCCTCGGCGCCGGTGCGGATGCCGACCACATGCAGGTGGTCATTGCCATCCACGTCGCTGTCATTGGGCAACACGTTGCCGGTGACCTGTGGCGCGGGGACCTGGTCACTGGCGGTGGCGCTGTCGTTTTGCGCCACCGGGTTGTCGTTGGCGCCCTGGATGACCACGGTCAGGCGCGCATCCGAGGTGGCGCCGGCGGTGTCGCGCATGCGGTAGGTGAAGGTTTCGCTGAGGGTTTCGCCCGCCGTGCGCAAGGCTTGGACGGTGGGATTGCTGTTGTCGATCAGGTAGGTGTAGCTGCCGTCGGCATTGAGGATCAGTTGCCCGAAGCGACCGGTCAAGACTTGCCCTGCGCTGGCGGTCTGGCCGTTCTCGCCGGTGACGGACTGCACCTGTTTGCTTTCGCCATTGGCCACGCTGTCGACGTCGCTGTCGTTGCCCAGCACGTTGCCCGTGGCGTTGCTGCCCGGCGTGCCGTTGGCCACGCCACCGGCCTCGATGGCGGTGGATTGGTCGTCCTGGGCGATGGGCGTGTCATTGCTGCCGTCGACGGTGATGCGCAACTCGGCGACGCTGGTGGCGCCGAAGAAGTCGGACAGGGTGTAGCTGAACACATCGGTCAGGGTCTGGCCGCTCTGGCGCAGCGCCTGGACCACCGCCAGGTTGTTGTCGACCGTGTAATGCCAGCTGCCGTCGGCATTGAGCACCAGATCGCCGTAAAGCCCGCGCAGTGTGCTGCCGAGGGCGCCGCTGGTGCCGGTCCCGGTGATGCCGCCGGTGCGAATCTCGCTCACGCTGAGGGCATCGTCTTCGACATCGGTGTCATTGCTGATCACATTGCCGCTGGGGTCGATGCCCGGCTGGCTGTTGTTGAGGCCGCCGGCTTCGACCGCCGTCCCCGCATCGCCATTGGCCACCGGTGCCGAGTTGCGCCCACGGATGATGATGTGGATTTCCGCCAGATCGGTTTGCCCGCCACGGTCGGTGACCTGGTAGGTGAAGCGTTCGTTGAGGAACTGCAGCGGCCCAAGCGCCAGTACAGTGGGGTTGTTGGAGTCGACGATGTAGGTGTAGTTGCCGTCGGCGCCGATGATCAACTGGCCGAACAGCCCGTTGACCAGGGTGCCGTTGGTGTTGTCGGTACCGGCGTTGACTAGCCCCAGGCTGCCGCCCGCCGCTTCGGTACCGAAGCGGATACCTGTGACGACAAGACTATCGCCCTGGTCGACGTCGGTATCGTTGGGCAGCACGTTGCGGGTCGGGTTGATGGCGTTGCCCTTACCGTTGTCGGCTACTGCGAGGGCCACATCGTCATTCGCTACCGGAGCATCCCAGGCACCGTCGATGCGGATGCTCAGTTGGGCGATGTCCGTGGCGCCTGCGGTGTCGCGCATCCGGTAGGTGAAGGTTTCCACCAGGGAATCACCGACCTTAAGTGCCTGTACCGCCGCCAGGTTGTTATCGACCGCATAACTGTAGGTGCCGTCGGCATTGATCGTCAGGGTGCCGTACAGGCCACTGAGACTCTGGGTGGCGCCCAGGGTGGTGAAGGTGCCGCCGGCGGCTTCGCTGCCGGTGCGGATGTCGGTGACAGTCTTGGTGTCGCCGCTGTCGATGTCACGGTCGTTGCTCAGTACGTTGCCGCCAGGATTGACGCCTGGCGTGCCATTGAAGGTGCCGCCAGCCTCCACGGCCAAGGTGCTGTCGTCCTGGGCCAGGGGGTTGTCGTTGGCACCGACTATGACGATGGTCAGGGTGGCGTTGTTGGTGGCGCCGAACAGGTCGCGGATGCGGTAGGTGAAGGTCTCCGTCAGGGTATTGAGCGGTGTGCGCAAGGCCTGCACGCGCAGGTTGTCGTTGTCGACCACGTAGGTGTAGCTGCCATCGGGATTGAGCAGCAGGGTGCCGAACTGCCCCCTGAGGCCGCCGCCGAAGGTGCCGAACGTGGTGCCCTGGTTGAACTCGATGACGCTCAGGGTCTCGCCGTTGCCATCGACGTCGGTGTCATTGTTGAGCACGTTGCCGCTTGGGTTGAGCCCTGGCCGGTCGTTGTTCAGGCCGCCGGCCTCGGTGGCCAGGTTGATGTCGGGGCGGGCCACGGGCGTGTCGTCGCGCCCGACGATGGTGATGCTCAGGCTCGCACGGTCCTCGGCGCCACTGGCATCGATCACCGTGTAGCTGAACAGGTCGGCCAGGGTCTCGCCGAAGCGCAGGGCCTGGACCTCGGCCATGTTGTTGTCGAGCCGGTAGTTATAGCTGCCGTCGGCGTTGATCGTCAGCCAGCCATAAGTACCGCGCAATTCGCTGCCCAGGGTGCCCGCCGTGCCGGTGGCGAATTCGCCGCCGGTGCGTATGCTGGAAACGGCCTGGGTCTCGCCATAGTCATGGTTCGGCAGGTCGGCGGGTACTTCGCCACCGTCGACGTCGGTATCGTTGGTCAACACATTGCCGATCGGGTCCTGGCCCGGGCGGTTGTTGTTCAGGCCGCCGGCCTCGATGGCGACGGAGGCGTCATCGCCGGCGACCGGGGTGTCATTGCGGCCACGGATCAGCACGATGATTTCCGCCGAGTCGGTTTCCGGCACCGGCCCGACGCTGTCGCTGATGGTGAAGGTGAAGCGCTCCAGCAGCAGATCGCTGCCGGTGCGCAGTGCCTGCACGTCCGCATTGAGGTTGTCGAGTGCGTAGCTGTAGCTGCCGTCCGGGAAAATCGTCAGCGTCCCGTACAGGCCTGCGAGCACCGTGCCACCGATGTCGACCGCGATCGGCGTGCCGCCGTCACCGGTGCCGCCGGGCTGGATCAGGGTGACTGTCAACGGGTCGCCATCCGGGTCGGTGGCATTGACCAGGACATCGCCGGAAGGGTCGACTCCCGGCGTGCCGTTATCGATGCCGCCGGCTTCCGTCGCCAGGCCCACCACCCGTTGCGCAACGGGTGGATCGTTGACCCCGTGCACGGTGATGACCAGCTGCGCGGTGTCGGTCAGGCCGTTGGTGTCGGTGATGCGGTAGGTGAAGACTTCGTTGAGGGTTTGTCCCGCCTGCAGTCCCTGGACAAGGGTGTTGGTGCTGTCGACATCGTAGAAATACGAACCGTCGGCGCCGATGCGCAAGGTGCCGTAGAGGCCGGTCACCACAGTGCCGTTGGCCTCGGTGGTGCCTGCAGTGACGCCGCTCAATACATCGATGGCCGGGTTGTAGGTGGCTTCGCTCTTGTTGATGACGCCATCCACCCGCAGCTGGGTATTGGGGCGGTCCGCCGAGTCGATGTCCTGGTCGATGCCGTTGCCACCGGCCTGGTCGATGGTGCCGGGCCGGCTAGGGAACAGGATGACGTTGCCGGTCGGGTTGCTTTCCGGCGTTGTGCCGTTGGTCGGGGCTGCTTGAGCTTCGGCGGCGTCGTCACTGGCCACCGGGTTGTCGTTGGCGCCCTGGATGACGATGCGCAACTGCGCCACGTCGTCGAGGCCGCCGGCATCGGTGACCCTGTAGCTGAAAAACTCGACCAACTGCTGGCCCGGACTCAGGCGCTGCACCGTCAAGTTGTTGTTATCGACTGCGTAGCTGTAGGTGCCGTCGGGATTGATGGTCAGGGTTCCATACAGGCCGATACTCGGGGTGCCCGCGGTCACTGGCAGAAATGCACCCGATGCGGCCTCGGCGACGGGCCGGATGCCCGTCACCGTGCGGGTTTCGCCGTTGGCAACGCTGTCGACGTCGGTGTCGTTGGTCAATACGTTACCGATGGCATTCTGACCCGGAGTGCCATTGGTAACGCCACCGGCTTCGATCGCGACGCCATCGTCATCCACGCCGACAGGGGTGTCGTTGGCGCCCTGGATGGTCACGGTCAGGGTGGCCGTCGAAGTGTCGCCAGCGAGGTCGCCGAGTACGTAGTTGAAACTGTCCTGCAGGGTCTGCCCGGTCAGGCGCAGGGCCTGCACCGTGGCATTGTTGTTATCGACCACGTATTCATAGGAGCCGTTGCTGCCCACCAGCAGTTGCCCATACAGGCCGTTGATCACCACCACCCCGGTAATGGGCGTCTGGATGCCAGCCCCGGGCCCCACCGAAACCACATGCAACTGGTCGGCATTAGTGGCGATATCGACGTCGGTGTCGTTGGCCAGCAGGTTGCCCCTTGGGTCGATACCGATCACGTTGTTGTTGGTGCCGCCGGCTTCGAGGGCGGTGGCAACGTCGTTGACTGCCACGGGGGCGTCATTGACCGGGTCGAGGATGATCTGCAGGGCGTCGGTATCGGTCAGGGCATCGCCTGCGCCGCCCGGCAGGCCGTCGCCATCGGCATCGCCATAGTTGCCCTGGTCGTTGCTGGTCACTGTCAGGGTGTCGGTGCCGTTGAAGTTGGTATTGCCCAGGTAGAGCAAGCTGGCCAGGGCGGTATTGACGTTGGCGAGGGTGCCACTGAGGGTCAGGGTCGCGGTGTTGGCGCCGTTGACGATGACGCCGGGCACCGTGGCGCCGAGGAACAACGTGCCATTGAGCACTTGCAGGGTCACCGTGACATTGCGGTCGTTGACGTTGGGATCCCGATCGACATCGATGTCTGCCACGCTGATGCTCGCGATGCTCAGCGCCACATCTTCCTGGCCACGCTGGGTGCCGGGCAGAGTGTTGACCGGTGCGTCGTTCTGTTCGACGTAACCGGCGTCGGCACTTTGCGTGGCAGCATCACCCAGGCTGATGGTGATCTGGCCGAGGGTGCCGGCATCGGTGTCGACCCGCACGCGCAAGTCGCCCAGGGGCTGCGGGTAGCTGACCAGGCCGGCCGGCACGTCGATGCGGAATACGCCCAGCGGCAGTACGCCAAAGTGGTATTGGCCATTGGCGTCGGTGACGGTGCTGAACTGCAGGTTGTCGGCGGTGGTGGCCAGGTTGCCGTCGATCCCGGCCCAGGTCAGGGTCACTGTCTGCCCGGCCAGGCCGGCGCCGTCGGGGGTGGCGCTGGCGGTGGGTGAAGCGGTGTCGTTCCACAGGGTCCCGGTGATGACGCCGAGCCCGGCGTTGTCGCGCAGGATGTACTGGTTTGGGCCTGCGGTGCTGCCGGTACGCTCGCCATTGACGGTACCGTCGATGCCGACAAAGTTGCCGCCCCAGCTGGTGAAGTCTTCTGGCAGGCTGCTCCAGGTCAGGGTTGCATTGCTGCTGGCGACGATGGCGGCATTGGGCAGGGTGACCTGGTAGCGCACCTGAATCTGTGCGCCAACGTCCAGTTGCTCGAAGTTCACGCTCACACCGCCCGTGGTGCTGAACGTCACGCCAGCGGGCAGATTGCCCGGGCCAAATGTGGTGCCATTGATGGTGACGCTGACCAGGGTGTAGTTGCTGCCGCCGGCGAAGCTGTCGCTGACTTGCGCATCGAACGCCGGCAGGCCGCCGTTCTGGGTGAAACTCAGTTGCACTGTGGCGCTGCCGCTGGTGCCAGCGGGGTTGGGATCGAAGGCGACGATCTGTTTGTCCAGGCCGCTGAAGCTCGGTTCGACGATGCGCTCGATTACTGTGTCGCTAATGGCACGGCCTGCGCCGTTGACGATTTCATGGGCCGAGACGGCCAGTTGGGCACCCGCGACATTGCTGGCGACGTTGGTCACCCGCACGTTGAACTCGATGGAGATGCCTTCCAAGTCGGCGTCGTCGCCGTTGCCGTTGACCACGTTGCCGAAGTTGAAGGTCACCACCTGGCTGCCATCGGTATTGGTGACGACCGTCAGACGGCTCGGGTCAAAAATGCCTTGCGGCGCCAGGCCCGAGAGGTCGGGGGTAATCGGCAGCGCTTCCGGGCTGTTCTCGTTGCCATTGATGTCGAGGGTACCACCTACGATCAGGTTGGCATCGCTGACCAGGCCGCCGTTGGAAATGAAGGCAATGCGCAAGGCGTTGACCAGCGCATCGGGGGAGATGAACTCCAGGCCGTTGGCCAGGGTGATCTGGATCTGATAGTTGGGGTTGTTGCCCTCAGGCACCAGCACCACCACGCGGTAGCGGATCACTTCGCCGATGGTCACCTGCTCGGTCGGGGCCGTGGTCGGCGCCGGCGCGGCGGTGTCGGGCAGGCCGCCGACCCGGGAGATCTCGATGGCCTGGGCCACGGGGACGATCAGCGTGGATATGTTGCGATAGTCATTGAGCGTGCCGCCGTTGAGCGGGCCATCGACCCCGGTACGCTCGCCGGCCTGCGGGCCGTCGAGGCTGGTCCATTGCACGGTGGCGACGTTGGCGAAATTCGACTGCGCGGCCGCCGAGGCATTTACCACCCCGGTCAGGCTCAGCACGATGCTGCCACCCTTGGCGATGTCGATGTTGGCACCGTTGACGGTGCGCAACTGGCCACCGACCAGTTCGAAGTCGACGCCACCGTTATTGGTTGCACCGTTCTGATAGAACACGCCGACCAGGGTCATGTTGTCGAGCTGGGTCGGCAGATTGTCGAGGAAACTGATGTCGAAGGCGTTGAAGTCGCTGCCACCGGCACCGTTGCTGATGGTGATGGTAAAACTGACCGTGTCACCCTGGTCGTAGCCGCCGACGCCGGCAGTGGACGTCAATATCTGGGAGACCTGCAGCGTCGGCTCACGGATGATCACGGTGGGCTGGCCGCCGCTAAGTGCGACGGTGCGGTCCACGGCAACGGCGCCATTGGGCGTGTCGCTGTCCGGGTCGGAGAAGACCAACTGCGCGCTGTTTTGCAGGGACAGGTTGGCCTGGTTGCCGATGACGTTGTTGGCTACCAGCTGCAGGCGGATCACGAAGGTGTTGTTACCGGTCTGGTTGTCCGCCGACACACTGGAAACACTGAAGGTCCAGCGCGCATCGGCGCCATCGACTGCGGTGCCGTTGAACGCACCGATCACCACGCTGCCGGCAAAGTCGGCACCCAGGGCGCCACTGCCGGCGCGGGTGGTGATGATCTGGTAACCCAGGCCGCCGTTGAAGCTGGTGTCCAGGCGCATGCCCGGTGGAATCAGGTCATCAATGCGCAGGTTCTGCGTGCTGCCTTCGGGCAGTGTCACGACGATGTCGTAGCGCATGCTTTCGCCGATCACCAGGTCGCTGCCGGTGGTGTGGCTGGCACTGGAATCGCCGTTGTCGAGGCTGCCGTCGGCGAAGACCTTGCTGATGACCGGCGCCGCGACCTGCTGGTTGGCCAGGTCGCTAAGGTCGGTCGGGGTGAAGTCGCTGCCGCCGTTGACGCTGGCGTAATTGCTCAGGGTCGCATTCGATTGCAGGGTACGGCTGGCTTCAATGGTGCTGCTGACCAGCACGTCATAGCTGATCACGACCAGATTGGCGCCGCTGGTATCGGCTGCGGTGCCGTTGCGCCCAGCGAGGAGAGTGGCCTGGCCGCCGGCGTCGAGGAAGGTGATTTGGTTGCCGGTCACGCTGTAATCGGTGCCCAGCACCAGTAACGTGCCGTCGCCCCGGTAAATCTGCAGGTTGGCCGCCGCCAGGCTGCCGCCGACAAAGCTCAGGCCGGTGGGCAGGGTGATGCTGGTGGTGACGTCGTACGCGCCGCCGCCGCCGGTGTTTTCCAGCGCCGTGACCAAGCGCAGGCTGTCGCCACCGTCGATGTTGACGATATTGCCGTCTACGGCCGCCAGATCAGTGACGCTGCCATTGAAGGACACTCCGGTGCTGCCCGGTGGGTTCCAGCTGCCGGTGGTGTTGCTGACGCTGCCATTGGTACCGGAGACCACGCCGTGCTTGATGTTCAGCACAGGCTCGGCCACCGACACAATGGCCACCACATCCGAGGAAATTAGCGTGCGGTCGGTGAGGGTGGTTTGCTGGGTCGATTGCGCGAGCACGTCGAGGGAGCGCTGGTCGGCGAACGGCTGATCGCCCACTCGCACGCTGAAACGGATGACGATGCGGCTGCCCGCGGTGTCCTGGGTGGCAAAGCTGCCGAAATCGAACACCAGCGAGTTGCCGACGCCGCTGGTCACACTGACCACGCCGCCGGCATTGGTATTGCCGGGGCCGATTTGCCACTGGCCGACATCACTGCCCACGGTCCAGGCGATGCCAGTGACGTCGAACAGCGGCAGCGGCAGGTAAGCGGTGAGCTTGAACTGTTCATAGTCGCCGGTGACCAGGTCGTAGCTGAGCTCGAAGGTCACTTCATCGCCGGGGCGCAATTCCCCGGTGGCCGGCGGCGTGCCGTTGTTCACTTCGACCAGGTTGATGTCCACGGTGCTGGTGGGGATCACGCTGGTGGTGGCGGAGGTGTCGGTTTCGCTCTGGCCGGTGAGGTTGAACGGGTCTTGCAGCAGGGTGCCGTCGACCACCGCCGAGTTACCCAGTTCGTCGCCTTCGTTGATGTCCGGCTGCGGGTTGCCCGAGGGCGGCTTGTAGGTCTGGCCGACGATGGCCGAATAACTCAGCACCGCCAGCACCGCGCCTTCGATGCGGTCGTCGAACGCCAGGTCGCCGTTGAGCCAGCCGCGCACATTGAAAAAGGCATTGCGCAGGGACTGACCGATATCGAAGGCCATCGAGGTGCTGCCATCGGCGTTGTTGACCACCGTGGTGACCAGCGCGATGGTCTGCGCGACGCCGTTGATGGTCACCGTAACGGTGGGTGTGCCGCTCAGGGCCTGGCCGTCGCTGAGCTGGTCGCGCACGATCAGTTGGCCTTCGTTGAAGAAATCCTTGCCGAAGGCGAAGTAGTCGGAAATCGCCAGGTCGAGGTTGTACTGCAACGTATCGCCGGGTGTGATGCCGCTGTGGCCGATGTCGGTCTGCAGCGTCGCGGTCTTGAGCAGGGTGATGGATTTGGCGATGAACTCGGTGGGGCGCCCAGTGCCGCTGAAGTCGATGGTGGTGTTTGGTGCCGTGACGTCCCGGGAGTCCAGCGGCACCCATTGACCGCTGCCGGTCGGGGCGCCGAGGGTGATGGTGACCGCATCGCCGGTGACCGGGTTGATGACCGGTGCACCATTGGCATCGACTTCCGGCACATAGAACGCCACCAAGGTATCGGTCTTGCCCGTGAGGCTGGCGTATTCCACGGTGAAGGAGTTGATGTAGACATTGTCGGCGGCAATCAGCGCGGCGATTTCCGTCGCGTTGGTCACTACCCTGCCGTCGTGCAGAGTGATCGAGGTCAAGCGTCCGCCGGCGGCGGGGGTAATCGCGGTGACTTGCACGTTGTCCGGCAGCGGCTGGGTAATCACCACGTTCGACAGAGTTTGGCCCGGGGCCGGCGTCGCGGTCAGCGTCAGGGTGCGGCCAAAGTTGGGGCCAGTTGCGGTTTCCCCCTCGGGAGTGTTGAGGGTTTCATTGAAGGTAATGATGGTCGGATGCACCACGAACGCAGCGGTACCGGCCTGGATCAGGCTCGGATCGTTGAGCGGGTTGTCCAGGGCATCGTTGCCGAACTGGAAGCCGCCGCTGGCGCGCAGGCTCAGGTCGGGGCTGCCGTCGGAGAAACTGGTGTCGGCCAGGTTGCTCAGGCTGGCGTTGATCTGCACCGAAATCACCGGTTGCTGGTTGGTGACGCTGGCAAACGGCAGTTCAATGACCACCAGTTGATCGCCAGGGCGCATGCCGTAGGTCGATGCGTTGATGATCAGGAAGTTGCCGTTGGCGTCCTTTGCCAAAGGATGGGTGGCGTTGCCGGACGCATCGAAGGTCACCAGGTGGGAGATCAGGTTCTGTCCCAGGTAAGTGGCGGAGATGAAGTTCACTCCGTCGTCGCCGTCCTTGCCGGTGGTCGGGATCGCAAGGTTGATGAAGGGCGCGAAACCGGTCTGGGTGGAGGTGTTGCTGAAATCCACGGTGAAGCTGAAGTTATCGCCCAGCAGTACGTCGCTGCCAGCGGTGGGCAAGGTGGTGGTTGGTGCGGCGTCGGCGAGCAGGCCGTCGAAGCCGGCCATGGCGAAGCTGCTGATGGCGATGCTCTTGTCGATGTCGCCGACCCGGGTTTCCAGGGTCCAGTCGCCACCGGCGCGGGTGTTGCCGGTGTCATTGCTGGAAGCGGCCACGTCGGCGCCGGTCCAGCGCGCCAGTTCGGCGACCAGGGTTTTACCGGCCGCCCCGGCACCGACGTCGCAGCCATAGAGCTGGATATCCGCGCCCTGGGTCAGGTTGTTGCGCCATTGTTCGAGGGTCTGCCCGAGCTGGGCGACGTTATCGGCGGTGACGGTGCGGTTGCCAAGGGTGAATTGCCCGGCGGCACCATGGGACATGACCTGGATCGAATCGACCTTGCCCAGTTGCGCCAGCGCCGCGGAGATCGCTGCCAGGCCGTCTTCGCCCGGATTGACCACGATGGCGGTGACGTTACCAGGCAACTGGGCGACCAACTGCTCTCGGTTTTCGATGCGGCTGTCGAGCACCAGTAGCGTTCGAGCAGCTGACGGCGCCGGTTCAGTGGCCGGATGGCCCTCGTTTGGCGTGGCATGGGGAACATCGACTGCGGCCGGGGCAGGTGGGGTACCGGCCGGATCATTCTGATGCTGATCCACGGCAGCAGAAGCCGCTGCGCCGTCGAACAGAATTCGGGGCTCCAGTGCGAGCGCCTGACTTTGCGGACGCAAATGAGAGCTGGAAAAACCACGCCGCGACTCTTGCATACTGAATCCCTCAAGACAGGGTGAACTCATCCATTGACACCCTCCCCACTATTGGGGACAGGTTCAGCGTAGGACTTTTCCTCGGTATTTCCAGATTTTTCAGCGATGTTCGGACGATGTGCCCACGCTCTAGCCCCGGGTTAGAGCGTCCGGGATGTCAGAAGCGCCAGGTGGCTCCACCGCCAATGATGTGCAGGGCCGAATTGCGATAGGTGCCTGACAGTGTGTCTCCTGAGCGTGATTTGGTTTGTTCGACGTCCATGTCACCCATCCAGACCAGGGTGTAGGCCGCATGCAGGTCCAGCCCCTCATCGACCTTGTAGTTGATCCCGGTGGCCAGGCGCCAGGCGTCCCCCATGGGGTTGTCGACGGTGCGGTCCTTGTCGTCCACCGCTGAACTGTCGTAGCCAAGGCCCATGCTCCAGCGCAGCTTTGAGCTCGCTTGGTATTGCGCCCCGAGGGAGGCATGCCAGGTGTCTTTGTATTGGCGATCGGCGGTACGGTTGACGTCGGCGGCATTGGCGTCGACCTCTACACCAATGTCGCCAAACTCGCTCCAGTCCTGCCAGCCGAGGCTGCCCAGCAACTTCCATTGCGGGTCGAGATCGTGCGCGATGCTCAGCAGCACAGTCTGTGGCACCGACATGTCCAGCTCCAGAGAATCGACATCCAGACGACGCAATGCGGCGTTGATGATCGGGTTGTCGACCTTGCGCACGCTGGGGCTGTCTTTGAACTCCAGGTCGATCTTGCTGGTATAAGCGAGACCAATCTGTGTGCGTTCGCTCAGTCGATAGAGCAACCCGAAGTTAATCCCTGCACCGACATCGGTGTCCTTGTATTCAAGCTGGCCATCGGGACTGTCTCGCAACCCCAACAGGTTGTTGTTGATCGCTGTTTCGTTGCGGTAATAGGCGTACATGATGCGTGGGCCAATGCCGATGGACAGGTCGTCGGTGAACTTGTGCGCAAGCGTCGGCTGGAAGGACACCCCGATGATTGCCGCCTCCTGGTTGAAATAGCGGCCAGCCCAGTCATCGTCGTAATCCAGCGCCAGGCCGAAGTTGCCGTACATGCCGAAGCCGATGGCCGAGCGTTCATCAATCTGGTGGCTGATAAAAAAACTGGCCCCAGGCAAGTATTGCAGTGCGTTCCCGCCTTCATTGCCGTCGAACTGGTTGTGGCTGTCGCGAGAGAAGCTGAGATCGCCAAGAATGACCTGCGCATTGGCGCTGATCTGGGTGCCCGACAATTCCGTGAGGCCTGCCGGGTTGCTCATCAGTACGCTGGGGTCTGTCGCCAGCGCAGCGGCTCCCGCGTTGGCCAGGCCGTTGCCTTCCTGTCCCGCCTCGTAGATCAGGATGCCACCGGCCCAGGCATTGACAGTGAACAGACTCAAACCGAGAGCCAAGGCTGATAAGTGAAACCGGCGCGTCTGGTTGTTTCGATACATTGCGCGTCCTCTGCAAAAGCGTCAGGCAATGAGGGGGAGACCCATTGCCGAACGCCTAAAGCTCCTGCCGGGAAATGAGCAACAGTGCTGCACTTGCTTGATCTAACCGCCTCACAGGTAACGGACAGTTGCGCAAGACAAACCTGTTGACCGAATCAAGCACTACTTGGTTTTGAGTTGTTTGTATGAATTGACGATGTCTTGCGCCCAGATATCGAGCACCGCCTTGAAGTCTTTGGCTTGCACGACCTCTGAGGAATTTTCCAGATCAATGCCTGCGCCTTTGCGAACCATCTTGGCAACTACCTTGTTGTCGCCACCATCGAGAAACGCGGCTTCAGTGGCCAGGCTGGTGTCCTGGTCGCGGATGCCGGTCGCCGCACTGACGCCGGCAGCGACCAAGGCGATCGGGATAATCTCGTAGGGACGCAGTCCCTTGGTTTTGGCGCTGACGGCTGTAATGGCCGGACGCACAACCAATACGCCCGGCCCCGGGCCAGTAGCCAGCGGAAGCTCCCTGGCAAACGCATTTTTCAAGGCCTGATCGTAATACTGCGTAATGCCATTAAGGCTGCTCTGCGGGATTTTCTCGGTCGCTTGTGGTTGGGGGTACAACTGGCTACGTTCGACGTAAACGCTGGTAAAGCGACTCACGTCCACTTTCGGGTCAATCCAGCGCATGACGTCCGCACCGGATGGTGATTTCTCCTCTTTCAGAACGCTGTAGTCCTTCAAAAAGCCTGAGTAATGCTCAGGATCGACGTAGGGACTGGCACAACCCGCTAGCGCCAGGGTCAATACACATGCTGCGAACGATTTCATCTGCATAAAAGCTCCAGAGGGATCTGTGAAGGCTAAAAGAAGCGTCGTCGGCAAGTCAGAATGACGGCAGCTTTTCAAGCGCTGCCGTTTTCTGAGAACGTGTTCTATGGGCGGTACAACCCCTTAAAGATTGATCCGTTATGGCGTCACGATGTTGAACCAGAAATCGAAGTTATCCATATAGGACACCAGCTCTTCCAGCTTGCCTTGCGCCCCGTCTATCTTGATATCCCCCGAGGCCAGCGCATCTTTCAATGACGTCTCTTTCAGCACGATCTTGTTCAGCGTGTCGCGGGTCAGGGTCACCTTCGCATCGGCATCTTTTGCTTCAACACCTTCGGTGTGGTTGAGCACGCCATTCTCCATCTCCACCGAGTATTTCTGTTTGAGGTCGGTGAAATCGAAGTTGAGCGATAGACGTTTGCCCTCGGCTTTTGGCCCGTTCAAGCGCATGGCCAGGAAGTCAAAGAACAAGTCCAGATCCATGGCCCGCACCGTATCCGGGCTGGCAGTGTCGGGTGTCGGCAGCTTCATCACGCCTTCGCGCAGTTCCTTGGCGCCGGTGAGATAGAAGTTGCGCCATGGCCCGCTCTCGGCCTGATACCCCAGTTGCTCCAGGGCATCTGCCTGCAGGTTCTTCGCGGCCTGGTTGCTCGGGTTGGCGAATACCACGTGGTTGACGACTTCGGCGACCCAGCGGAACTCGCCCTTGTCGAAGTACTCCTTGGCTTTCTTCAGGACAGCCTCTTCGCCGCCCATCATCTCCACATAATGCTTGCCACCTTCTTCCGGTGGCAGTTCATTCAACTGCGCCGGGTTACCGGTAAACCAGCCCAGGTACAACACGTAGGTGGCCTTGACGTTGTGGTTCACCGAACCGTAGTAGCCACGGTTGGAGAATTTGTTGGCGATCTCCTTAGGCAGTTTGAACTGCTCGGCGATCTCGACCATGGTGTAACCCTTGTTGATCATCCGCAGAGTTTCGTCGTTGATGTAGCGGTACATGTCGCGCTGTGAAGACAGCTGCTCGCGCACCTCCTTGTTGCCCCAGACTGGCCAGTGGTGCATGGCATACATGACCTGGACATCATCGCCCCACAGTTTGAGCGCCTCGTTGAGGTACTTCGACCATGGCAGCGGTTCGCGAATCTTCGCGCCGCGCAGCGAATAGGTGTTGTGCAGGGTGTGGGTGGAGTCTTCGGCGGTATTGAGCGCTTTCTTTTCCTTGATGTAATAGAGCATCTCGGCGGGCGCCTCACTACCAGGCGCATACAGGAACTGGTAGGTCAGGCCGTCAATGATATGGGTTTCGCCAGTGGTCTTGATGATGTCGGTCGGTGGGATCAGCGTCACCGTGCCCGCTGAGGTCGTGGTGCCCAGTCCTGCACCCAACTGACCGGTCGGAGCGGGAGGCAGCAGGTTGCCGTACATGTAGCTGGCACGACGACTCATGGCCGTGCCGGCCATGACGTTTTCGGCTACCGCATGCTCGATGAATCCAAGGGGGGCATAAACCTTCACCTTGCCGGCTTTCACATCTTCTTCATTGATTACGCCGCGCACACCACCGTAGTGGTCAACGTGACTGTGGGTGTAAATCACCGCCACGACGGGCTTTTTCGGCCGATGCTGATAGTAGAGATCGAGTGCCGCCTTGGCGGTTTCGGCGGAAATCAGCGGGTCGAAAATGGTGATCCCATCCTTACCCTCGACGATGGTCATGTTCGACAGGTCGTAGTTGCGGACCTGATAGATGCCGTCTGTAACCTCGAACAAGCCGGAAATGTTGATCAGCTGGGACTGGCGCCAGAGGCTGGGGTTGGTGGTGTCTGGAGCCTCTTCGCCTTCCTTTATAAAGGCGTATTTGGCGGGGTCCCAGATGACATTGCCCGAGCCGCCTTTGATAACCGCCGACGGCAGAGGCGCGATAAAGCCTTTATGCGCCAGCTCGAAGGACGTCTTGTCGCTGAACGGCAGCTCCTTGAGCAGCGCGTTGTTAGCCGCCTTGGTGGCTTCGGATGCGGGTTTTGGTTTCTCTGCATCGGCTGCAAACGCGTTGGTGGCCAGTGCAATGGCTGCAACGAGTGAGCAAAGAGTCCCGGCTACTTTGAAGGGGCGCCATTCGCCTTGAGTGCAGGCTAGCTTCGTCGATTGTATCTTTTGATCCATCTTCCAGTTCCCTCTAGTGGCAATGCGCTATACCCAAAGTGGTAATGGCAGGTTCAATAGAAAGTAGTAGAAATCAAAAAAATTTCGAGTGATACAGGTCAAGTCAGGCTATCGAAAGTGGAATAGATGTGGGGAATTTACGGACTAAACCGGTAATACGAATAGCCTGGTTTGAACGGCTACTTTTGGCCCAGAGTGTGTAAAAACACCTTCGCGAACCCTTGCTATGATTTCTGAGGATTTCATCGCAGGGATCGCCCATGAAGCGCTTTATCCAAGGTGAACATCGAGGCCAAGGCACCTTACTTCCCGAGAGCCTCGACGACTACGTCAGCGATACCAATCCGGTGCGCGTAGTCGACGTTTTTGTCGAGGAACTCAACCTGGTTTCCTTGGGTTTTGACGGTGCTATTCCGGCTGACACAGGCCGTCCCGCTTACCACCCCGCAATCCTGTTGAAGATACACATCTACGGCTATCTCAACCGCATCCAGTCGAGCCGACGTTTGGAGCGAGAAGCCCAGCGAAATGTCGAACTGATGTGGTTGACCGGGCGTTTGATGCCGGACTTCAAGACCATCGCCAACTTCCGAAAAGACAACAGCAAGGCCATCCGAGGCGTCTGTCGCCAGTTCGTTGTGCTGTGTCAGCAGTTGGGATTGTTTGGAGAAAATCTGGTCGCCATCGATGGCAGTAAATTCAAAGTCAACAACCGCGACCGCAATTTCACCAACGCCAAACTAAAGCGACGAATGGAAGAAATTGAATCGAGTATCAACCGTTACCTGGCGGCACTCGATGCTGCTGATCGGCAAGAACCAACAGCTTCCGAGCCCAGCGCCGTGCGGCTGGA
This sequence comes from Pseudomonas sp. IT-P218, assembly GCF_949767605.1. Classification (NCBI taxonomy): domain Bacteria; kingdom Pseudomonadati; phylum Pseudomonadota; class Gammaproteobacteria; order Pseudomonadales; family Pseudomonadaceae; genus Pseudomonas; species Pseudomonas sp. IT-P218. The sequence continues at coordinate 230,736 of NZ_CATKQQ010000088.1, read as the reverse complement.
AGAGAAAATCGCCAAGCTCAAAACTCAAATGAAGGAGCTTCAAGCGATCGAAATCCAGCTCAATGAATCGCCGGATAAACAGGTCTTACTGACCGATCCAGACGCCCGCTCCATGATGACGCGCGGCACGGGAATCGTCGGCTACAACGTGCAGACAGCGGTCGATACTCAGCACCATTTGATCGTTGCGCACAAGGTGACCAACGTCGGTTCCGACCGAGATCAACTCAGCTCGATGGCCAAGCAGGCCCGCGAGGCGATGGCGTCAGATACGTTGTCGGTGGTGGCTGATCGAGGTTACTTCAAAAGCGAACAAATCCTGACCTGTCACAATGCAGGCATCACCGCCTATGTGCCCAAGCCGATGACCTCTGGAGCCAAGGCTGACGGGCGTTTCAATAACGATGCCTTCGTCTATGACGCGGCAAAAAACGAATACATTTGCCCGGCTGGAGAGGCGCTGATTTGGCACTATTCCTACGTTGAAAAAGGCTTGAAGCTGCATCGTTACTGGAGTTCAAAATGCCAGGGCTGCGCGTTGAAATTGCAGTGCACACCGAGCACGGAACGAAGAGTTCGACGCTGGGAGCATGAGGAGGTATTGGAGGAGATGCAGCTTCGGCTGAGCAAAGCACCAGAGATGATGCGAGTCCGAAAACGGACTGTTGAGCATCCCTTCGGGACGCTCAAACAATGGATGGGTGCAACGCACTTCCTGACGCGAAAGCTGGCCGGGGTGAGCGCGGAGATGAGCTTGAATGTGCTCGCCTACAACTTGAAACGGGTCATGAAAATCATCGGTACCCATCACTTGATGAAGGCGATAACGGCCTAAAAACCGGCCTATTTTTACGTCTCCCGATGATCTGGCGCGTTGCTGGGGCGGTTTAGCTCATCAGGAAGGGACATCGTGCCTTGATCAGGCTACGAAGCCGGACAGCCACTCAGCCTTGAAGATCGAAACGGGATCTAGCGTTTTTACACACTCTGGGCCGTTTTCTGCCCGTCTCTTAAGGCGGAAAACGACCCAGGCTGTGTGAAAACACGCTGGATTCATTGAAAACCGGGATTTGCTTGGATTGCCTGCGAAACCAGCAGACGGAAGCGCGAATTGCCCCAGTAAGCTACATAGGTGTTCGTAATGCTGTTTGGGCCGCGCCAGCGGCCCAAACAGCCGCTCACGGACGATCAAACGGCGGGATTCACGCCCTGATCGCCTCAAGCAGTCCTGCGATGCCGAAGATGCTCATCATTCGTTTGAGGTTGTAGGCCAGCACATGAAGGCTCATCTCAGTGCTTACCCGCGGAAGGGTTTTGGTCAGGAAGTGGGTACTTCCCATCCAGTATTTGAGCGTTCCAAAAGGATGTTCAACGGTCTGTCGGCGACGCCTCATCATCGTTGGATCATTTTCCAGCCGTACCTGCATCGCATCGACTACGGCTTCATGTTCCCAGCGCTTTATCCGGCGCTCCTTACCCGTCGTACACTGCTTCTGCATTGCGCAGGACTGGCAACCCGAGAACCAATAACAGTGCAGTAGCATGCCGTCTTCCATCGAAGAATGCCGCCGGGTCAGTAACTGTCCCGCGGGGCATCGATACTCGTCCGATGCAGTAACGTAGATGAAGTCCTGCTTACCAAATCGGCCTTCGGCTTTGCTGCCGGAAGTCAGGGGTTTCGGTACGAAGGTGGTGATGCCCGCCTGCTCGCAGGCAAGGATTTCCAAGCCTTTGTAATAGCCTCGGTCGGCCACCACCGTCAGCGACTCAGCGCCGATCTCTTCACGCGCTTGGTTCGCCATATTGCTGAGTTGCGCCCGGTCATTACCAACGTTGGTCACCTCATGGGCGATGATCAGATGGTGTTTGTCGTCGACAGCTGTTTGTACGTTGTAGCCAACCGTTCCGGTGCCTCGGCCGCTTGTGGCCATTGAGCGTGCATCTGGGTCTGTGAGGGAGATCTGCTGGTCTGGACTTTCGTGGAGCTGCACCTCGATGTCCTTGAGTTTCTGCATCTGCTTTTTCAGTGTTTCTATCTTTTCTTTAAGCCGCTCGGTTTTGGCCTCGGCCACTTCGGGCATTGCCCGATCCGCCGAATCCATCGCCGCCAGATATCGATCAATGCTCTGCTCGATCTGCTGCATGCGTGCCTTCACTTTGCCCTGGGTGAAGTTACGGTCGCGGTTGTTCACGGCTTTGAATTTGCTGCCGTCGATGGCGATGATCGATTGGGAGAAGAGATTGAGATTGCGGCAAAGCACTACGAATTGTCGGCAGACGCTGCGAATGGCTTTGCCGTTGTCTTTGCGAAAGTCGGCAATGGTTTTGAAGTCCGGAGCCAAACGCCCCGTCAGCCACATCAACTCGACGTTGCGCTCGGCCTCACGCTCCAGCCGGCGGCTGGACTGAATCCGATTGAGATAGCCGTAGATATAGATCTTCAACAAGATCGCTGGATGATAGGCCGGACGACCCGTTGCAGCAGGATCGACGCCCTCAAACCCAAGTGCGCCCAGATCGAGTTCATCGACGAAAACGTCGACCACACGGACTGGATTTTCTTGGGTTACGTAATCGTCCAGGCACTCCGGCAGCAGCGTCACTTGCGTCCGGGCCTCGCCTTCAATGAATCGCTTCATGATCGTCCCCGCTACGATCTCGACGATCAGAAGATTAGACAATTGCAGGTGTTTTCACACAGCCTGGGCCCAAAGCGGGCGCTCAGTATCATCCGCCTTTAACCGGTCGCGGCCCGTAATTAAGGGCTGCTGCGGGCGCAGAGTAATCATCAGCGAAAGTAAGTTGATCCATCTCTCGGCAAGCTGATGAAAATTCAACGAAAGCTGCATTTCACTCGAATGCAAAAATCTTCTTCCAGTCCTTTTTCATGCTGATCACAGTCCAGCCTTCACTTGTCGCCTGTGTATATAACGCGTCGGTAAAGGTGCCCACCTTAGTATCCGGTAGTCCTTGTGCAGGACCATAGGCGTACTCACGTTCGGCGTCGTCATGCAGGACCAGCATCGCCAGGCGCGCACCTTTGCCGGACTTGGCGTATTCCAGCATTTGCCTGTCACCGGTGGAATTGCCGAAGGCTGCATTGGGCTGGCGGCCGACCAGCAGGTAAATGTTCTCAGGCTTGCCGGCATCGTTGTCGTTGAGCAGTATCTTGGGTTGCTTGATCAACTGCGGCTTGCCGCTTTTATCGTAGCCATATTCGGTAGTCCCAGCACTGCCGACAACCTGTTCGGGAGGTACACCATAGACCTCTTCGGAATAGGCGCGAACGAAATCCTGCCCACCGCCGGTGACGATGTACGTTCTGTACCCATTGTCACGCAGGTACCGCATGACTTCTTCCATCGGCTGGTACGTCAACTCGGTAAAAGGGCGCTTCCAGCGAGGGTCTTTGGCTTTGGCCAGCCAGGAATGGACTTCCTGCTTGAACTCGTCCGTGGGCATGCCGCTCAGGGTGACCATGGCAATTTTGAGATAGTCATCTAGGGTCAGTTTCGCCATGGCGGCGTGATCCCCCGACAGCACTGTCTTGAACGGTTCGACCTGAGCCAGCTCAGGTTTTGCCTCGACTGCGGCAGGCACGCGACTCAGGCAATAGAACAATTGACCATAGGCAGGGTGCTCGACCCACAACGTGCCATCCTGATCGAACGTCGCGATGCGCTCGGCCGGCGCTACGAACTGTTTACCACCTTCCTGGGTGGTCGCCTTGACGAATTCAACGATGGCTTGCTTGGCTGGCCCCTCATTCCAGGACGATAAAGGGTCGGCAGCGAACACCGCCGTAGAAGCTATCAGGCTCAGCCCAAATACGGCGAGGGGGGAGCCATGGCGTCGCTTGACGTGGGGCCCAAGGTGGTTGGCAGAGACTAAGGCGTTCCAGGTACGCTGCACCAAGATCATGAGCTTCATGATGTCTACCTATTTAGGGTTTGGTAAATCGTTGGTGGTTACATGGCCGCTCACTTTGACAATGACTACAGCAGTCAGTGGGTATTCAGTCTAGATCCTTTTGCAGAACCGATATTCCGGTCGATTACGACATCCCCCTATACCGCTACTAGGGCAAGGTGATTGGCGGTTCCATTCGAGGGCATTTACTAGTACTAGCAGGTCCAGCAAAGGCTGGAGTTGACCGCCTGGCCACCGGTCCTGGCTCTGTCATTACCGGCGGTTAAACATCGCGTTGTAGTGGCCATGGTCGCCAACCTGAGACAGTCCTTGCGTCAACGAATTCGCCAACTTTGTAGGACGAAAGAGCGGGACAATAGCCATCGGTTGTAAGAGATGGACGCTAAGGCATTGGGAGCGCTTTCCCCTGTGTCTACCCGGCCTACACCTTGGAGATGCGGGTCTATACTCACGATCCCGTCATTGGTAAGGGCAATGAATGCAGACGGTGTATTCGACGTTAGTCACAAGTCATTACGGGTCAATGCTCAATATTAAAGGTTCTGCACCAACGGGTGACGGATGACCGTCAGTATTAAGATGGAGCAGTGAAGTTTTTGAGCCTTGAGAGATGAGAACACGACCTACCCGTTACGGATAGTTATGTGGATCAACTGAACGAGGATCAAATTCATGAGACCGAGACAACTGATACTGGCGGGATTGGCGTTGAGTAGTCTGGCAGTAGGAGTGAGCATGCCAGCAGTGACTCAAGCTGCTGATACAAAACCCAACATCATGTTCATCATGGCAGACGACATTGGGTGGATGCAGCCGAGTATTTATCACCAAGGGCTGGCAGTCGGAGAAACACCGAATATTGATCGCATCGCCCAGGAAGGTGCGAAATTCATGACCTACTACGCCGAGCAGAGTTGTACGGCGGGGCGCAACGCGTTCTACACTGGGATGCATCCGTTGCGTACCGGCATGATTCCACCGCAATTACCCGGCAGCCCTTCATGGCTGCGTCCTGGCACTCCCGCTCTGTCCAAGTTTTTGCTTGATTTGGGCTATACCACTGGGGAGTTCGGAAAAAATCATCTGGGTGACAACTTTGAGGCTCTGCCGACTTCCCACGGCTTTCAGGAGTTTTGGGGCTACCTCTATCACCTCGATGCGATGCAGGGCGTTAGCTTTGTCGATATCAACAAGACTCCGCAAGAGCAGGGCATTGCACCACCATGCAAGGTCACTCCGATCAACGGCCTGCCCGAAGTACCCGGCGCCATCGATCCAAGGGAAGGTACCTGTCTGACGCCACCACGTCCGGTCATGTCCTGCGTCTCCAGCGACGGTACGCAGAAGAACACCACGTGCAAGGACGAAGGGGCGCTGACGCTGGAACGCTCGAAGACGGTGGATGAAGAAATCTCAGCTAAGGTCATCGACTTCCTCGATCGCAACGATCCGAAGAAGACCGACAAACCGTTCTTCGTCTGGTACAACCCGGCACGCATGCACATCACCACGGTTTTGCCACCCAAGTATGACGCCATGGTCGGTGAAGCCGGTGGCAAGGACTGGGGCACCAATGAGGCAGGCATGAAGCAACTGGATGACAATATCGGTTATGTTTTGAAGAAACTTCAGGACATGGGCCAGTTGGACAACACGATTGTCGTCTTCACTACCGACAATGGCGCGGAAACCATTACTTTCCCAGATGGCGGTACTACCCCGTTCAAGGGCGGCAAGTTGACCACCTGGGAGGGCGGCATGCGCGCCCCACTGGTGATTCGCTGGCCTGGCGTGATTAAACCAGGCACGGTTCTGACCGATATATTTGCCTCGCTCGACTGGTTGCCGACTCTGGTCAATATCGCTGGCGGCAAGAAGGGTAACGAACTGAACCAGCAGATTATGGCGGGCAATTATCCCGGCATCGTCAAGACCAAGCTCGATGGGGTGGATCAGACGGACTACCTGACCGGTAAGTCCGCCAAATCTGCGCGTGACACCTTCTTTTATTACACCGGCTCGCAACCTTCGGCAGTGCGCTACAAGAACTGGAAGATGTACTACACCATGGTCCCGGATACCGCGACGGGCGGACTATTCGGTGCTGTCACGTATCACTGGACACAACTGCTGAACCTCAAGCGTGACCCCTTTGAAACAACAGTTGGCGCCGACGCGAAGTCCATCACCGGCTATGGCGGCGCCTTGGGTTCCCCTGGCAACGCCTATGTCTACAACTGGAACATGCTGCCAATCGGGCAGCTACTCTGGGAGAAGGAGTTGATGTCGTACAAAGACTTCCCACCCATGCAGGCACCGGAAACCTACAATCTGGATGGCATTCTCAAAGCTATGAAGCAAAGCGGTCATAACGGACACGATTAACTCCGTGTATAACCAGTCGGTATAAATCGACGGGCGCCCCCAAACAGGCGCCCGTTTTTTACTACATGAATTTTCTCTCCCAACGGCCGCTTTTGGGCCGATTGCTGCCTCTCGCGGAGGGTCTGCAGGGGTTGGATTTTTTCCTAGTCAACGGCTTGCACACTGATACGCAAACTCTCTTCCAGCGCCTCGAGATCAGATGCAGGTTCTATTGCCGATCAATATGCCTCGTCCGCGCCTCAAACGTTAATGAGGTAGCGTTATCTTGTTATCTTGTTATCGAGATTGTTGGGACTGGCCTTTCGTTTGTCATAGTATTTTTTCACCAGGCTGGCTAATAGCCCGGCGATGACGCCCAGCGTCGAGGCCGTGGAAAGCTCGACGAAGGTGGTGAGTGTCGCCGTCAGCTGCGAGGCGAAGTAGCCGACCAGGCCCAGGAAGGATGCCAGCACATTATTGATCAGGGGCAGTATTTGCAGGGATAGCACGACCAGCGTCACAACCAGTACCAGCGGGGTGATGCTCCAAGCGCCGAGATGGGGGGCCAGTGCGGCACCGGCCATGCCGGCCACGATGCCGATGGCCAGGCCGATGAGCACGCAGGCCAGATTGATCGCTGCGTCGCGCGCCGTGATGCCGCGGGTAAAAAACGCGATCCAGCCAATGAACATGGCCCAGACCGGGCCCTCAATCAACAGCGCACAGACGGTAGCGGCGAGACAAGCCACAATCGACTCGCCGAGAATGGCTTTGAATTGATTCATGCTCATGGATTGGCTCATGGCAATGTCACCTAATCGATAGTTTGTAGAGGAAAGCCTGTCGGGCACTTTTATGAGACTGGACCGCTCGCCAACATCCTGATTTCGGTTACCAGATGATCGACAGCTGCCAGCATGAATTCGATGGTTATTTCGTCGACGAAGCGGCCGTCATGAATCTTCTGATTGACTCCCGCAATGACAATCTGCGGGCTACAAACGACCCTGGACAAGGTGGCCGATAGGGTCTCTCGCAGCTGTGCTTGTGCGCGTACGCCGCCGAGTACGCCAGGCGAGGACGTCATGATCAGCACCGGTTTGTTTTTCAGTGGTGACTGGAAGCCTGGGCGCGAGGCCCAATCCAGCGCGTTTTTCAGCACGCCAGAGGTGCCGTAGTTGTATTCAGGTGAGCAGATGATCAAGCCATCAGCCTTTGATATCTGCTCTTTCAGCATGACCACCGAGGCTGGCAACGACTCTTGTTCCAGATCACTGTTGTACAGGGGGATATCGTTCAGGGGGAAAAGGCTCATGCTTGCCCGATTATCCAATCGAGTGGAGAGCGTCTTGAGCACCGCTGTATTGGTGGACTGTGAACGCAGGCTGCCTGAAATACCGAGTAGACGATAAGCGACGGTGGTCATGGAAATCCTCGAACCAGAGCGATGAATAATCAGCAAAGCTACCCGGTTTGTTTCTCTGAGAGCGGTGCACCGATCATTACAAACAGTGCGCGGGCAATCCGTTTGCTTTTGTTGCGCCACGCGTGCCGTGTGCCGTTTTGAATGACGATGTCGCCTGCTTTGACGAGCCGGCTCTGACCGTTATCCAGCTCCAGCCACATCTCACCTTCCAGAATGACTCCGTAGTCGATCGTGGCGGTGGTGTGCATGCCGGGGTTGTCCGGTTCGAACGTTTCGATCAGGCCGGGCAGTGCGGCACCCAACTCGTCAAAAGCTTGGGCGCCGTCGGCGGGATTGTGCATGACGGTGTCGGGTGGGAAATCGAACATGGCGATGCTGGTGCCTCCCTGAGGGGGAATCAGTGACGCATGATCAAGCGTCGGGTCGCGTTCGTTTTCAAGGAGTGTCGGCTGGGCGGGAGTCGTCCACAGCTGCGCCATTGCGTGTCCCGGTATCGAGGCAAAGGATTGTGCCCTTGGGGCAAAGTCATCTGAAACGAACACCGAGTTGCCCTGTTCGTCGTGGCCGGTCACGATTCTTCTTATCTTCATGTGGAGTACTCAACGAGCAGTCAGGGAGCTGGCGAGGGGAGGGCGAACCGCTTCCCTCGCCGGAGTTGATCAAGGGCAGATGACGTAGTTGCTGAAGCCGCCATGACGGTTTTCGATACCCGTTATGGCGCTGTTGACGTCCTCCAGGCGGAAAGCCGTGTTTTCGAAGAACGAGAGATCGAGCACTCCGGATTCAACCATGTCCGCCATAGCCTGGCCTTGGCCGGTGGTGAACCAGGCCGATCCGCTGATCTGGATGTCGTTGTCCATGATCCAGTGCAGATCGATGGGGACTTCGCCGGCGATGGCGCCGACGTTCACCAGGTGCCCGCCGCGATGAAGGGATTTCAGCGCCTGGGTCAGGCTCTCATGGGGGGCGCCAGGGCCCAGGGCATCAATGACCACATCGACGCCCTCGCCATGGGTGACTTCATAGGCCCATTCATTGGTGGGAATCGTACCCAAGGTATGGATTTCAATCCGGCCCGGGGCGGCCAGGTCTTTCACCTTCTGGAACAGGTCCTGGTTTCTGGCGGTGCCGAGAATCTTTCGAACGCCCATGGCCAGCGCGAGCGCGGCGGCGCCCAGGCCGAGTGTGCCGCTGATCCCGTTGATCAGCACCGTGCTGCCCGGGCCGACGTTGGCCTTGAGCAAGGCCTTGTAGGCGGTGCCCATGTAACCCAGGCGTGCGGCGGTTTCAAAACTGATGTTGTCCGGCAGTTTGACCAGGCTGTATTGCGGTGCGGGGATGTACTCGCAAAGGCCACCATAGGGGTAGTCTTCGAACATGCGCGGGCTTTTGGGGGTGAAGCCGAAATAGCCATTGAACGTATAGGCGGTACAGGCAATGGTGTTGCCTGCGCGGCAGGCCCGGCATGAACCACAGTATCGGCCAGGGTTGACATAGACCCGGTCACCGACCTTGAAGTCGTAGACCTGGGCGCCGACGGCTTCGACGACACCTGCGGGGTCCAGCCCGAAAATCGCCGGGAGCTTCGGCAGCGGGTTCTGCGGGAACCATTTGACCCAGTTGGTGAGGATGTTGTGCAGGTTCGGCACGATCCCGCAGGCCTTGACCTTGACCAATACTTCGGTCGGACGAATTGCGGGTACGGCCACTTGCTCGATGACCATGGGTTTACCGCCTTCATACAGACGTGCGGCGCGCATAGTTTTTGCTGTCATGATGTTCTCCAACACACATATTGTTTTTGTAGTGGTGCAAGCTTCAAAGCTTCGGCATTCAACGCAACCCGTCTTCGCCCTTCACGTCGGCGGCGGCCAGGCCACCCAGTCGCGCATGAATTCTCCCGCCGGTGGCCATGGCCAAGCCAAAAGCGATCTCGCCACGACGAGGGCCGTCCCATACGGTCATTTCCGCCACGCCGAAGTGGCTACGAACATAGGCGGCCTGGACGTGTCCGAGCGGGATCATCACCCGGCAACCGGGGCCGCCGATGGTCTTTGCCGCCGGCACGATCGCCTTCGGATTGCCGAGCGCTTCGCGCATGGCCCAGCCCCCGGCTTCATGCCAGACCGCCCCATGTTCCAACTCGCCGTCTTCGCCGACGATGGCGCCCTTGCCATAAGCCTGTACATGCCCGGCGCCGCCCAGGGCGTGGATCAGTTGCTCGGACAGTTGCGCGCCCAGCCCCCTTAATTCCTGCATGAACGGCAGCAGATCCTCGACATACCGACCTGCATAAGGGTTGGCGACCACGGCGGTGGCGACCGCTATCCTGAGGGGAACCGACGAGCGCGGCCCGCCTTCGTGGAATACCTCTTCGACGTCCAGCTTGATCTTGCGAACCATCACCAGCGACATACCGTTATCTCCAGAACCGAGAGCTTCATGCAGCTCGTTATTTTTTTGTACCGGTCTTCCGCATTATGCATTTAATGATGTATGGTGCAAGAAATTAGTTTTTGTGCATAAAAAACAGGAGAGCAAGATGAAGCTTATTTCGTACCGCAAAGAGGGAAAGGCGCATTACGGCGCCGTGTCCGGGGATGGGGTGGTCGAGCTGACCTGTCGATTTGCGCAGGTTGCGGATCTCGCTTCCTTCCTGGCCGAGCCTGCCCTGTTGCAGGAGGCACGCAAGATAGTAGAAGCCGCTCAACCTGATTACCCCTTTTCAAGCGTTCAGCTGGAAGCGGTCATACCCAATCCCGGCAAAGTGATTTGCGTGGGCATCAACTACGTAGCCCACGCAGAGGAGGCCGGCAGAAAGGTCGGGGAGTTCCCGGTGATTTTCCAGCGCTTCGCCGAAACGTTGCTGCCCCATGGCGAACCACTGGTGCGGCCGCAGGTGTCAGAGCAGTTCGATTTCGAAGCCGAACTGGCGGTGGTGATCGGCAAGGGGGGGGCACATATCGATCCGGCCGATGCGATGAACCATGTCGCCGGGTACACCTGCTTCAACGACGCCAGCGTTCGCGACTGGCAATTCCATACGCACCAATACGGCATGGGCAAGACGTTCAGGAAAACCGGGGCGTTGGGCCCATGGCTCATTCCGGCCTCGGAAATTTCCGATTACCGTAAGCTGGTAGTCAGGGGAGTACTCAATGGCGAGCAGTTGCAGGAGGGCAGTCTTTCAGAGTTGGCCTTCGACATTCCGCATCTGATTTCCTATGTGTCGAAAGCACTGTCATGGAACCCGGGCGACATCCTGGCAACCGGTACGCCGAGCGGGATCGGCTTCAAGCGCAATCCGCCGATCTTTCTCAAACCCGGTGACGTTTTCGAAGTGGTTATTACCGAGATCGGCACGCTATCGAACGGCGTTATCGACGAAGCCTGAGCGTCGTCCTCTGCACAATCATAAGAATCTGGAGGTTCCAAATGCCCGCCTTACCGACCATCAATTTCACCCACTCCGGCGTGTTTTGCGCAGACCTCGATCGTATGGTCGATTTCTACTGCCGCACCTTGGGTTTCATCGTCAGTGACAAAGGTGTCGCCTCAACGGGCCATCGGCTGTTTTTCATGACGCAGAATCCCGAGTTGCATCACCAGGTCGTGCTCTTCGATGGTAAACCCATCGACCTGCCCTTCAACCCGATCAATCAGTTGTCGTTTCTGCTCAATTCGCTGGATGACCTGAAAACCTACTACCAGTTCGCCAAAAAAAGCGGCATTGAAGGGATCGCACAAGTGGACCACGGCAACGCCTGGTCGATGTATTTCAAAGACCCTGAAGGCAACCCCATCGAAATGTATGTCGATGCACCGTTCTACACCGCACAACCCTGCAAGGAACCCCTTGATCTCGAACTGCCGAGCGAGGTCATCCTGGCCCAGACCGAAGCCATGTGTAAGCGCCGCCCTGGCTTCCAGACGCGAGAGCAATGGAAGAATTCCATTCGGGCGAAGATCGAAGAGCAGCGGGTTCGAATCGGTTGACAATGTGCTGATCTGTGAAGGGTTGATGGGCGCGCGCAGGCCTGTTCATCAACCCTGCGCCGCACGGGATAAAACAAAAAGCGGAGTAGACGATGGACTACGATGTCATCATTGTTGGAATGGGTCCGGTGGGTGCCCTGTGCGCAAACCTGGCTGGCATGTGGGGCCTCAAGGCCCATGTCGTGGACAAGTCCGAAACGGTGTACACCAACCCCAGGGCCATGGGTTTTGATCATGAAGTGATGCGTGTCTTTGGCAACATTGGCCTGGCCGATAAGATTGCCGAACACGTCATGCCTTATCGTCCCTCGGAGTACCACACCACGGGTTCTCGGCTGATCAAGCGCATTGATGCCGCCAAGCCTCCTTTTGCGCTGGGCTGGGCACCCAACTATGTGTTCTCGCAACCCCCCGTCGAGCGTGCACTGCGCGGCAGGATTGCCGATTTGAAGTCCGTCACTGTGGAGCTCGGTTCAGAAGTTCTGTCGGTCGATTCCAAGAGCTCGCAAGCTGAGGTACGCATTCTGGCCAAGGACGGGACCGAGCGCACGGTCACTGCAGACTATGTGCTGGCCTGTGATGGCGGCACCAGCCCGATCCGCACCCGGCTAGGGTTAAAGATGGAGGATCTGGCTTTCGATGAGCCGTGGCTTGTGGTCGATGTGATCCTCAACGAAGGGGCGGGCGAGCATCTACCGAAGACCAACGTGCAGTTTTGTGAACTGGCCCGGCCTTGTACCTTTGTCGTCGGGCCAGGGCAGCATCGGCGCTGGGAATTCATGATCAATCCCGACGAACAGCCAACGGAAATTTCCCAGCCCGAAGCGATCAGGAAGCTCATCTCCCGCTGGTTGCCTGAAGGCGATTATCAGTTATGGCGAGCATCCGCTTATCGATTCCACGCCCTGATCCTGGAGCAGTGGCAGTGCGAACGGGTGTTCTTCCTTGGGGACGCGGCACACATGACGCCACCGTTTCTCGCGCAGGGCATGTGCCAGGGGATTCGCGATGCACTGAACCTGGTCTGGAAACTCGCGCTGGTGAAAGGAGGGCTGGCAGCGCCGGCATTCCTGCACACCTACCAGGCCGAGCGGGTTCCTCATGTCCGCCAAACTACTTTGGCGGCCAAAGAGTTCGGTGTGGTGATCTGCGAACGCGATAGCGAAAAAGCTGCGATCCGCGACACGCGGATGATCCAGCAAATGACCGAGAACCCCGCAGGTACGATCAGGCAATCGTTGATTCCAGGATTGACCCAGGGGTTTGTCTCCCAGGTCGCGCCTGCCGGTGAGTTGTTCCCGCAACCGATGGTCATTAACCATGCCGGCAAGAAGGCGCTACTGGATGAGTTCACCGGCCAGTCCTTCCGGGTGGTCATTGCCCCAGGGTTTGATGCCAGCGCGTTACTGAGGTGCCTGCACAGCAGTCAATCGCTTAAAGGCCTGCCCATCCATGTCGTGCGATTGGTCGGTCCTGAACAGTCAGGCCCATGCACCGCCGATGATTACCAGGAGGTCGACGGATTGCTGGCGCAATGGCTTGAGCGTCGAGGCTGTAATGTCGTCATCGTGCGGCCGGATCACTACGTGTATGGCGGGGCGGTCACCGTTGCCTGGGCGATGGAGCTGCTGGAAGCAATGGAGCTGGCGCTGTGGTGCAAGACGCCCGAACAGGCTGCCCGAAGCGAGGGTGGCACCAGCGACCCGATGATCAGGTTTGCGCAGGTACAGAGCCAGTAACGGACAAAAGTCCTTCGCCTTGCACTGTCCACGAAAGCAGTTGCAGGGCGAAGGACTTTTTTTGCAATCGCGTTATTGAAGCGTGGCTTGTTGGCGCTCTATCGCTTCGATGGTTCGCTCCAGGGTGTCCTGGATGTGGTTGCGCAGCAGCGTCACCGCCTTGTCTGCATCGCGTGCAAGCGCCGCATCCATCAGGTCCTGGTGCTCGTTGCCCTTATGCCTCTGGCGGATTCGCTGCTTGGCAGAGAAACGTCTGTAGCGCTCGGCCCGGTCGAAGAGCGAGTCAATCATCTTCAGCATCAATTGTGATGGGCACGCCGCAAACAACGCGAAGTGGAAAGCCTTGTGCCGGGTAGACCACTCATCGTCGAGTACGAGCACGCCACTTCCCAGCTTTTTCTCAATCAGATTCAAGCGGTGAAATGCGCCGAGCACATCGGCCTCCCACGCATCGTCGCCGTATTCGATGGCATCGCCCAACGCCTCGCATTCCAGTAGACAGCGCATACGTGTGATGTCGCGAAAGTCCGTGGTGGAAATCGGAGCAACCCTGAACCCCTTGTTGTCGCTGGCTTCGACGACGCCGTCCTGCGTCAGGCGATTTAGCGCCTCACGGATAGGGGAACTGCTGAGCCCGTAGGTTTTGGATAGTTCGGCGACTTTGAGTTTTTCGCCGGGGGCCAGCTCGCAACAAACAATCGCCTTTTTCATCTTCGTCAATGCGACTTCGATCAGCGGACTGTTGGGGGAGGGGATCATGGTCGGTCATCCTGGAATTTGCACTAAACGGATTTTATGCGCAAAAAGTTGTTTGGTGCAAAGGATGAATATCGCCTTGCGCACAAATTTTCTTGCGCCGCAAGGGAAAAATTGAAGAGCAGACTTTTCCGGCGCTCTAGACCGGGCCTTTGCCTCCTAACGCCTTCTCGCCATCCATTTCAATGCTCGCGCCTTTGCGGCCTCCATGGACCGCCCGACCGCCGCAATCATCCGAAATAGGTTCCCGAATCTGCTTGACATTGAATTTGTGCAGGATTACGTTTTGTGCACAAAGTCATTTGAAATGCAATAAAACATATTTTACGCACAGATGGTTCGGCTCTTGAAGCTGACCGGAACGCATAGGGAAGAAACCCCGCAACACCCGTGGTATTCGCAGCCAAACGCTGCGAGTGGATGACCTTTTACAAAAACAAAAAAACAGGAACATCTTCATGAAAACAGCCAACCAGTGGCTCTGCCCATTGCCGGTTTCGAGCCTCGCCTGTGCAGTCGGCGCCACGGTACTACTGAGCCTCTCGACGCCATCGCAGGCCTTTCAGATCGACACGGGGAACCCGGATCTTTCGGCGACCTGGGACAACACCATCAAGTACAGCAACGCGTGGCGCGTGAACAAACTCGATCACAAAGTCGCGGTCGGCCCAGGAACAAACAACAGCAATCCCAACCTGGACGACGGTGATCGAAATTTTGACCGCGGGCTGATCTCCAATCGGCTGGATGTCTTGTCCGAATTCGACATCAAGTACAAGGACGTTGGTGCCCGTCTCAGCGCGGCCTCCTGGTACGACGATGTCTACAGCCACGATAACGACAACGACTCGCCCGGCACCGCCAACTCGTTGAGTGTCGAGTACGACGAGTTCACCAGCGACACCCGGCGCATCCACGAACAGCACACTGAAATCCTCGATGCCTTTGTCTATGGCTCCCGGGAAATCGGCAGCACTTCGTTGTCTGGGCGGTTGGGGCAGTTCACCCAGATCTATGGTGAAAGCCTGTTCTACGGAGCCAATGGTATTGCCAATGCGCAGTCCACTGTCGACCTGGTGAAGCTTCAATCCGTACCTAGCTCGCAGTTCAAGGAAATCCTGATGCCCACCCAGCAGGTCTCCGGCAACTGGCAGCTCAACGATACGGTCAGCATCGGCGCCTACTACCAGTTCAAGTGGAACAAGACGCGACTTCCTGCGGCTGGCAGCTATTTCAGCGGTGCGGATTTTGTCGGCGAAGGCGGGGAGCGGGTGTTTTTCCCTACCGGCGAGCTGCGCCATGGCAAAGACATCGATGCCAAGGATTCAGGGCAGTTTGGTGCACAGCTGAAATTCGCTGTCGAGGACTGGGAGTTCGGCCTGTACGCCGCCAAGTATCACGAAAAGACCCCGGTGTTCTACTTCCGCCCGGCCGCGCTGGTCCCCGGTGCCGATGACACCTTCGTCAACGTGTATCCCGAAGACGTCAAGGTCTTTGGCGCGAGTTTCAGCACCCTGGTCGGCGAAGCCAACATTGCCGGTGAAACCTCGATTCGGGTTGATACGCCGTTAGCCGGCGTCGGCGGCACGATCATTACCGGCTTGGGTTCCGACAACGATTCAAACCCGGCCTATCCCATTGGCCGGTCGTGGCATGCCCAGGTGTCGATGGTCAATGTCTACGGAGGCTCGGCGCTGTGGGATGGTGCATCGTTGATCGGTGAGCTGGCGTTCAACCGGCGACTGAGCGTGACCAAAAATGCCGATCAGCTGGAGCCCAACAGCACGCGCGATGCCTTTGCCCTGCGCTTCACTTTCGAACCGCAATACTTCCAGGTCTTTCCTGGCATCGACATCCAGGCCCCTGTCACCGTCGGCTACAACCCCTCCGGGCGCTCTTCGGTCACGCCCCAGGCGTTCGGCCCGGAACACGGCGGGGACCTGACCCTGGGCCTCAAGGCAGATTACAAGAAACAGTGGTACGCCTCGCTGACCTACACCAACTTTTTCGGTGAGACCGGACCGATCATCGACGCCTCCAATTCGTACACCTACCAGCAAAACATGAAGGACCGGGACTTCGTGGCGTTCTCGATCCAGCGAACTTTTTAAGCAAAGAACAGGCGGGCTCTGATAATGACAAAAATTAAACTGCTGTTGCTTTCCACCCTGTCGATCTCCCTGTGCGCCAACAGCGCATTTGCGGCGGTGAGTCCTGACGAGGCGGCGAAGCTCAAGACCAGCTTGACCCCCCTTGGGGCAGAAAAAGCCGGCAATGCCGATGGCTCGATTCCGGCCTGGACAGGCGGGCTGACCAAGGACGTGGCCGGGGCCAAATTCGGCGATGTGCCGGTCGATCCGTTCCCAGGTGAAAAACCGCTGTTGCAGATCACTGCGAAAAACGCGGCGCAGTACTCGGACAAGTTGAGTGAAGGGACCAAAGCCTTGCTGGCCAAATACCCCGAGACCTTCCACCTTGATGTGTACCCGACCCATCGAACTGCCGCGGCCCCCGACAGCGTTTATCAGAACACCTTCGCTAACGCGACTCGGTGCAAGACCACCAGTAACGGCCTGTCGGTGGAGGGCTGTTATGGCGGTATTCCGTTCCCGATTCCGAAAACCGGGAATGAGGTCATCTGGAATTTCCTGCTGCGCGTCGAGGCCGAATCCATCCAGATGGGCTACACCAACATCATCGGCAATGCCGACGGCACTCGCACCTTGGCCAGCCGTGGCGTCGAGAACTGGCAATACCCGTACTACTTCAAAGACGGCGCAGTGGACAAATGGAACGGGCAGTATGCGCTGCTGCGTTTCCTGACCAACGAACCCCCGTTCAAGGCCGGCGAATCCCTGGTGACACACGACAGTATCAACGCCCAGGAACCTCGGGAAGCCTGGCAGTATCTGGTCGGCCAGCGTCGAGTGCGCCGCGCCCCGACCGTGGGTTACGACACCCCGGACTTCGTCGCGTCCGGTGCCAACTACTTCGATGAGGTGCATGGCTTCATCGGTCATCCGGATCGTTATGACTGGAAGCTGGTCGGCAAGAAAGAGATGTACATCCCGTACAACGACAACAAATTCAACGCCGAAAAACGCGAAGATGCCTTTGTCGCCAACCACATCAATCCGGACAAGGTGCGCTGGGAGTTGCATCGCGTCTGGGAGCTGGAGGCTACGGTCGCCCCGGGCAAACGCCATGCCGTGCCCAAGCGCAAATTCTTCATCGATGAAGACAGCTGGACGGTGTCGCTGGTCGACGGCTATGACGCCGAAGGCAAGCTGTGGCGCGTGTCCCAGGTGCTGCCATTCGTAGTGCCTTCCATTCCGGCGGTGGTGGTCAAACCCGTGGTGATCTACAACCTGCAAGCCAAGACCTACAGCGTCGTTCAGGGTCTCAACGGCGAAACCTACAGCGTCATACCGCGCAAGCCCGAGAACTTCTTCACCGGTAACTCGGTAGCATCCGGATCGGTGCGCTGAGCCTCGCAACTACTTGTTCAACTTTGTGTTCAATGGACGCCGTGGCACTGACGCGGCGTTCATTAAACCGCATCATCGAGGCTCGAAAATGCGTATTCATACTCCCGGGTTTTTTCACCGGCATCTGTTCAAGGCGTTGACGCTGAGCGTGTCGATCGTGACGACGCTGGCTGGTCCGGCAATGGCGGCACCCAGCGACGGCTTGCCGCTGCAACCCTCGATCACCAGCGCCATGGCGGTGCAGTCCGTGATGCTGAGCGTTGCGCGGGCAGGGCAACGACTTGTCGCCGTGGGCGAAAGAGGCTTCATCATCGTCTCGGACGACAATGGCAGCACCTGGAGGCAAGTCAGTTCTCCGGTCAGCATGACCCTGGTCAAAGTACGTTTCATCGATGATCGCCAAGGCTGGGCGGTCGGCCATGCCGGTGTGATCCTGCACAGCCAGGATGGCGGGCTGAGCTGGAACAAACAGCTGGATGGCGTGCAGGCGGCCGAGATTGAACTGCAGGAGGCCAGGCAGGCCCTGGAGAACCCTGGCGATGCGGAAAAAGCCCGCGAACGGCTTTCGCAGGCACAACAGCTGGTGGACGATGGCCCCGACAAACCGTTGCTTGACCTGCTGTTTCTCGACGCCAGAAACGGGCTGGTGACAGGCGCTTACGGCCTGGCGTTTGCCACCCACGATGGCGGACTCAGCTGGCAATCGATCCGTTCCCGAATCGATAACCCCAACGGCTTGCACCTCTACAGCATCGAGCGGGCAGGGCCGGACCTGTTCATCGCCGGCGAACAGGGCACGCTGCTGCGCTCCAGTGACGAGGGCCAGTCCTTCGAGTCGCTGGCGTCCCCTTATGAGGGCACGACCTTTGGACTGCAGGCGACCGGCAGCGGCTCGATAGTGGCGTTCGGTCTGCGCGGCAAGGCCTTCGAATCCAGGGATCGCGGCCAGACCTGGCAGCACCTGGACACCTTGCAACCAATCACCCTGACCAGCGGCCTGCGGCTTGACGATGGCTCGGTACTGCTCACCGACGAATCAGGCCGAGTGCTGCGGTTCACCGATGGCGCCAGTACAGCGTCAGTGCTTCCAGTGACGCAACCCGGTTACTTCACCGGCATGGCGCAAGCCGCCAATGGCGACCTGATCATCAGCAGTGCACGGGGCATGTTGTCGTCCGCAGTTGCAGTGCAATCGTCGGAGCACGATCAATGAACAGTTTTACCCATACTGCCGAGCCTCACACCGTCCCTGATACCAGCACCTTCGACCCTGCTTCCGGCACGCTGGTTGAACGGCTGTTGTTCAATCACCGGCGCATCATTCTGGGCATTTGTGTCTTGCTCAGTTTGTTGCTCGGCTACCAGGCACTGGGTCTCAAGCTCAACGCCGCCTTCGAAAAGATGATCCCGACCGATCACCCGTATGTGCAGAACTACCTGCAGAATCGCGGCCAGCTGGGGGAGGGTGGCAATACCTTGCGGATTGCGATCGAGGTCAGACAGGGCAGCATCTTTGATGCTGCGTACCTGGAGACGGTCAAGAAAATCAACGATGAGGTTTTTTTGCTCCCCGGCGTCGACCGCTCATACATGAAGTCCCTGTGGACGCCGGCGACCCGCTGGATTGGCGTGACGGAAGAGGGCTTCGATGGCGGCCCGGTCGTCCCTGACAACTACGATGGCTCTGCCGGCAGCCTGGAACAGGTGCGACAGAACGTCGAACGCTCGGGCGAAATCGGCCGTCTGGTCGCCGCCAACTTCAAGTCCAGCATTGTCCTGTTGCCGCTTCAGGAAACGGCGTCCGATGAGGGGCAGCCGCTCGACTACAACGCACTTTCCAGCCAGCTCGAACAGATTCGTGCCAAGTACGAAACCGACAACATCAAGATCCACATCACCGGTTTCGCCAAGGTGGTGGGCGATCTGATTGACGGCATGCGCCAGATGCAGTTGTTCTTCGCCGCAACGCTGGTGATCTGCGGCATCGTGTTGTTCTGGTACACCCGCTGCATTCGCAGCACGCTGTTGGTGTTGCTGTGCTCGATCATCGCCGTAGTCTGGTTGTTGGGATTGCTGCCGACCCTGGGCTTTGATCTGGACCCGTACTCGATCCTGGTGCCGTTCCTGGTGTTTGCCATCGGCCTGAGCCATGGCGCGCAGAAAATGAACGGCATCATGCAGGACATCGGACGCGGTGCCGACAAGCTGGTGGCGGCGCGCTTCACCTTTCGCCGGCTGTTCCTGACCGGGCTGATGGCGCTGGTGGCCGACGCCGTGGGTTTCGCCGTGCTGATGATCATCAGGATTCCGGTGATCCAGGACCTGGCCGTCGCCGCGACACTGGGCGTGTTGACCCTGATTTTCACTAACCTGATTCTGTTGCCGATCCTGTTGTCGTATACCGGCGTCAGCAAAGCGGCGGCGCTACGTGAAGCGGCCAACGACAAGTTCTCGCAGCTGGACGCGCAACACGCGCGGCACCCGTTCTGGGCGTTTCTGGATCGATTCACCGAACGCAAATGGGCCAGCGGTGCAATCATAATCGCGGTGATTCTGGGGGTAGCCGGTTTCGCCGTCAGCCTGCACGTGAAGATCGGTGACCTGAATCCCGGGGCACCGGAGCTGCGAGCGGAGTCGCGCTACAACAGCGACAACCGCTTCATGGTCAGCAACTTTTCCGCCAGTAGCGACAAGTACGTGGTGATGGTGAAAACCCCGCAGTACTTCTGCGCCAATTACCAGACCCTGGTGGCGGTCGATGCGCTGGAGGCTCAGCTTCAACAGCTGCCCGGGGTGGTGTCCACAACCTCATTGGCGGCGCTGAGCAAGCAGGCTGCAGCGGGCATGAATGAAGGCAGCATGACCTGGTACGAGATTCCCCGTAACCAGGGGTTGTTGAATGCGATCATCACCCGCGCCCCGCGGGAGCTGTTCAACCAGAACTGCGATTTGCTGACAGTGTATGTCTACCTCAAGGACCACAAGGCGGACACCCTCACCAGCGTGGTGCAGACCGTCGAGCGATTCGCGGCGACCCACAATACCGATCAGATCCAGTTCCTTAACGCGGCAGGCAATGCCGGGATCGAGGCGGCCACCAACATCGTCGTGAAACGGTCGAACGTGCAGATGCTGTTCATGGTGTACGCCGCCGTTATCGCCCTGTGTTTCATTACCTTCAGATCCTGGCGCGCAGTGGTGTGTACAGTGCTGCCGTTGATGCTGACCTCGATTTTGTGCGAGGCCTTGATGGTGGGGCTGAACATCGGGGTCAAGGTGGCGACGCTGCCGGTGATCGCGTTGGGGGTGGGCATCGGTGTGGATTACGCGCTGTACATTCTCAGCGTCACGCTCGCCAACCTGCGCAATGGCTCAAGTCTGTCCGATGCTTACTACCTGGCCCTGCTGTCCACGGGGAAAGTGGTGGTGATGACGGGGATCACGCTGGGGATTGCGGTTCTGACCTGGGTGCTGTCTCCGATCAAGTTTCAGGCAGACATGGGTATCCTGCTTGGGTTCATGTTCATCTGGAACATGGCAGGTGCCTTGATATTGGTTCCAGCGCTCGGACACTTCCTGCTCAAGCCGCAGTTGCAGCGAGCTCTCAGAAAGGGGGGCGAAGCCTGAATCGCCCCCTGTTTGCATGTACGTTGAAGCATTCATGAACGGCCAATTGCGATCGTTCTCGACAGGCAGCAATTGGCCGTTTTCTGCCCGTCTCTCAAGGCAGAAAACGACCCGAAGCAGCCGGTCGTGGGCCATACGAATATGCGCAAGTTAGATCTCGTCATCCGATGCGGCCGATTACTGCCCTGACGACTGTAATCGCCCCTCTAATTCGGTTCCCGCCGGGGATCGACGCGTGGTAAGCGTCGCCGATCGAGGAACTAAACGGTTCTGACTGTCAAAGCTTTTTGCCGACGATACAGAATCGTCGTCGCCGTGAACCCGCACACCGCCGCGAACATCATCCAGTAGGCGGGTGATGCCTTGTCGCCCGTGGCCTGGACAAGCAGCGTCGAGATTGCTGGGGTAAAACCGCCAAACACCGCGGTGGCCAAACTGAAGGCCAGTGAAAACCCGACTACACGCACGTTCTGTGGCATGACTTCGGTCAGTGCCGCGACCATGGCGCCGTTGTAAATGCCAAAGAAGAACGAGAAATACAGCAGAACAGCGAGCAGTCGTTCGAAACTTGCCGCCTCTGCCAGCCAGTGCATGGCGGGATAGGCGGTGAAGATGCACAGCAACGATATCGCCAGCAACAGTGGCCGACGGCCAATGCGGTCGGAGAGGGCGCCGCCGATAGGCAGCCAGATAAAGTTGCTGATGCCGACCAGCAATGTGACCACCAGGCTGTCGGTGGTGCTCAGGTTCAGTACTGTCCTGCCAAACGTCGGTGTGTAGACCGTAATCAGGTAGAACGTGGTGGTGGTCATGGACGCCAGCAATCCGCCCGCCAGTACGGTGCGCCAGTTGTCACGCATCGAGCGAAAAACTTCGCGAGTGGTTGGGCGATGGCTGCGAGCAGTGAAGGCAGCGGTTTCTTCCAGTGAACGGCGAATAATGAAAATGAACGGGATGATCACGCAGCCAATGAAGAACGGAATACGCCAGCCCCAATCGGCGATTTCAGCGGCTAGCATCGTGGCATTGATCGTATAGCCCAACGCGGCCGCGACGACGATCGCCACCTGTTGGCTGGCCGATTGCCAACTGGTGTAGAAACCGGTGTGACCGGGGGTGGAAATTTCCGCCAGGTACACGGAAACACCGCCCATTTCCGCGCCGGCGGAGAAGCCCTGTAGCAGCCTGCCCAACAACACCAGAATCGGTGCCGCCACGCCAATGGCGGCGTAGCCCGGCACCAACGCGATCAATACGGTACCGGCGGCCATGATCGACAGCGTCACGATCAGCCCCTTGCGACGGCCCACCTTGTCGATGTACGCCCCCAGCACGATGGCGCCTAACGGACGCATCAGGAACCCGGAGCCGAATACCGCGAAGGTCATCATCAGCGAGGCAAACTCGCTGGTGGCTGGAAAGAAGGTCTGGGAAATGTAGGTCGCGTAGAAACCGAACAAAAAGAAGTCAAACTGCTCGAGAAAGTTACCGCTGGTGACCCGCAAAATGGCGCCCAATTTGGACCCCTTGGTTCGGGTTGTTGCCGTTGTCGTTTTCATCATGGCTACCGTTATGCTCACTATTGTTTTTGGAATGAGTGCTTTAACCGTCAGTCGCTGCCGGCGTTGATCGGGTTGGGTTGACGTTTCTCGATGGCGTGTTTGAGCAGCGCTGCGCTGCGGAAGATTCCATGGGCGAATTTGCTGTAGGGCATGGTCAGGAAAAACGCCATGACCAGGCCGAGATGAATAGCCAACATCAAGCCCAAGGCGCTGGTTTCACGCAAAGCCAGTAGCGCCAGGCCGCTTGCGCTGACCAGAAACAGCAGCGCGATGAAGCCGCGATCCATGGGTTTTTGGTTCTCATCGCCGTGCGCAGGGTTGCGACGCAGGTTCAGCCAAAGAAGACCCGCCGGGCCGATCAGCAGGCCGATGCCACCGGCAATACCCAACATCACCGGCAAGCTGAAGATCGGATAAGGCGCCGACCACTTCAGCAGATAGTGAAAGAGTGTGGCGACACTGGTGGCGGCGAAGCACAGCATGAAACCGTAAAAGGTGAGGTGGTGGAATCGACGTCGCCACAAGGTGAATTGATCGTCGGCGTTGTTGCACCCTTCGCCATGGCCGCCGTCCAGGTACTTGAGCTTCGCGACGTTGGCCGTAGCCTCCAATGCAGCGGAAGTTTTCAACGGCAGTGGCGCTGCGACCGGTGAAACGTTGCGCCAGAAACGCCGCACACCCATGGTCAGGGCAAGTACCGCAAAGCCGAACACTGAGCCAAACATCAGCGCCAGGGTGTTATGCGGGAAAATCTTGTAGAAGTTGCCACTGGGAATGGCCGTGAACAGGTTGCCCATGAGCATCAGGGTCAGGCATAAAAACAACGCCAGTCCCCCACCGGAAGCCAGCGCCAGGGTCAGGCCGTTGCGCTGATACAACCTGCCCACCACTTGCGGCCAGGCGTATTCGGCGTAAGTATCCAGGCGCACTTTGGCCATGGCTTTGGGTATGTTGACGGCGAATTCGTGTGGGGCGGCGTACTGACAGGCGTGCAGGCACGCGCCGCAGTTATGGCACAAGTTCGCCAGGTAATGGATGTCGGCCTGAGTGAATTCCAGGCGCCGGGTCATCGCCGGAAATACCGCGCAAAAACCCTCGCAATAACGGCAGGCATTGCAGATGGTCATCTGCCGCTGGACTTCACTTTCGTCAAGATTCAACACCGGGATCAACCCGCCCGATGCTTGGGGATCAAACAGTTGCATGTCGAGACTCCGTGTTTACAGATGAAACGCCAAAGCCCACCGAAGCGGCCGCCTGCACGCCAGCGATGCGGCCAAACGCGGTACCGATGGCCATGCCGATGCCAGCGGTGTAGCCCTTGCCCAGAACATTGCCGGCCATCATTTCTCCCGCGACGAACAGGTTGGGGCTCGCTTTGCCGTTGAAATGCACGGCAGCGGTTTCGTCGGTGGCGAGGCCGAGGTAGGTGAACGTGACACCCGGTTTAAGCGGGTAGGCGTAGAAAGGTGGCTTCACCAATGGCCGCGCCCAATGGGTTTTGGCGGGCGTCAGTCCTTGGGTGTGGCAGTCGTCCAACGCCGTGTGATCGAACGTGCCAACGCGGCAGGCGCTGTTGTAGTCCTCGACAGTCTTGACGAATTTTTCTTGAGGCAGCTTCAACTGGCGGGCAAGGTCTTGCAGAGTATTGGCGGTGGTTCCGGGAAAGACCGGCGGCATGAAGCGGCCGATGGCTTGTTGATCGATGATCGAATACGCCTGCTGACCGGGTTGTCCAGCCACCAGACGCCCCCAGATCGCATAACGTTTCGGCCAGAAATCCTCACCTTCGTCGTAGAAGCGTTCGCCATCACGATTGACCACCACACCCAGCGATACGCAGTCGATTCGGGTGCAGATGCCGCCGTCGTAGAGAGGCGCGCGGGCATCAATCGCGACCATGTGTGCTTGCGTCGGATCGCCGATCACATCTGCGCCAAGGTCGAGCATGCGCCGTAGCAAAATGCCGGTGTTGAATCGTGTGCCCCGGATCAGGAAATTGTCCGATGGCCATTCACCGCGTTCGTTCTGACCCCAGGCTTCGCGCAGCCATTCACGGTTGGATTCGAAGCCGCCGGCCGCCAACACGCAGGCCCGGGCTTCAATGCGTTCTGCGGCGAAACGCTGACCATCGACCTCGTGTTCACCCACATGGGCGGCGACGAATTTCCCCTCATCCAACTCGATGTCGGTCACTTGCGTGTTGTATCGAACTTTTACACCCAGGCGCTCGGCGCTGCGGAAATACGCATTGACCAGCGCTTTGCCGCCGCCCATAAAAAATGCATTGGTCCGCGCCACGTGCAGTGCGCCGGACAGCGGTGGCTGAAAATGCACGCCGTGGGAACGCATCCAGTCGCGGCAAGAAGACGATGCCCGAATGGCAATGCGTGCAAGCTTTTCATCCGTGAGACCACCGGTAACCTTCAACAGGTCTTGCCAGTATTCTTCTTCCGGATAGGCATCGATCAGCACGTCCTGCGGTTCGTCGTGCATGCACCGCAGGTTACGGGTGTGTTGGGAATTGCCACCGCGCCAGATTTTCGGAGAGGCCTCCAGCAGCATCACGCTGGCGCCCGCTTCTCGCGCCATCAGAGCGGCGCACAAGGCAGCGTTGCCACCCCCTATGATTAAGACATCGATCATTATCGCTCCTCGATTGGCAAGGAAGCGGGAACGAAGTGCTCCTTGCGAGTGGGGAGAACGATAGGGTGGGGAAGGAGTGGCCGAAAGGCTGCTTTTGACGCGGGGTGTTTAGTTTTTCTAAAGGCTTTTTCGTCAGGAGAGACCTTGTGTCCGGGGTTGAACGAGGATTACGCGTCGACCCCTTCTATCCACGTAGCTCCAGGCCACTGTTTGTCGACGACCAACTGTCGGGCCACATCGACGATGACCAGCCGCGTTGCCAGCGCCGCCGGAGAGAGTTCGTCGTCAGCCAGCGTCGCCAGAAGATTACGCCGGCCCACATGGGGGTCGGCAATCCTGATCAGTGAAAGTCCGGACCCGTCTTTCAATGCAGCGGCCGCCCCCGGTTGTATAGTTGCCGCATGACCGGCCCGGACGGCGTTCATCAAAACAGCAAGACCGTCGACTTCCATAATGACATTGGGTGTTAGCCCGACCCGCTCGAACGCACTCATCAATGCCGAGCGCAATCCATGTTGCGCGCTGGGCATCACCAGCGGCAGGCCGCCGAGGTCGGCTAACTGCACGCTGTCACCAGATGGCGCCTGAGGCAGGCTGGGCGAGGCAATGACAAACAGTTTTTCATCCAGCAGCGGAGTAACGCTCCAGCGTTTACCCCCTTCGAGCTGGAACAGGATGGCCAGGTCAATTTGCCGTGCGTTGAGCTGCGCCGCCAAGTGGCCGGAAAGCATTTCCACCAAATGCAGTTGTATGTCCGGATAACGCGCACGCATTGCGTTGATCAACGGCAACGCGAGCACCGTCGCGGTAGTCGGCGGTAAGCCGACGCTGACATAACCGCTCATTCGCCCGCGATGGGCGGCCATGATTGCGTTTTCCGCTTGGCGTAGCGTCAATTGGGCATGGTGTAAAAACGCAAATCCGGCGCTAGTGGGCGTCACGCCAGTGGAGGTTCGATTCAGGAGGCGGGTGCACAGTTCGATTTCCAGCTTGGAGATTTGCTGACTGAGGGCTGACACACCAACGTCCAGTTCAAGTGCCGCACGCCCCAGGCTGCCAAGCTCGATGATTTTTACGAAATAGCGCAGTTGTCTTAATTCCAATGTGGCTGCTCCCCGCGAATTTGTTATTCAAATACCTGAACGTTTTGCCACGCAAGTTACGAAGCCCGAAGAGGCAGCATTGTCGCAGGTTTGGGTTGACCGTTGAGCACGTGCGCTTTGTCGTAACTGAATGGGTCAACTTGACGGTTCGCACGGGGAGTGTCGATTGACTGCTCCTGGCCGAAGCGGCCTGCTATCGATAGTTCGACTATTCTTCCATGGCGGCGAAACTCACCCCAAAAAGCCTGCGCAACTCCCGGGGCGGTTCCTGATGAAAAGCTGCGACGTAGAAACCAATGTCCGTAGTCGCTACGGATTACGTAGGCAGGCCAGCGGAGATTGGTAAACCCCAGTTGATGAGGTTACGCGATGCATCGCATGGTGAGACACGTTCTCTCAGCAACGGCCATCGCAGCTGCGCTCGCCGGCTGCGCCTCCCAGCCTGCGCCAACGCCGAGCCTTGACTACAAGAGCCGCGCCGTGACGCGCAGCGATGGAGGCTTGCGCGTGTCGACCGCCGTACTGTCGGCCGCAGAAAGCGAGGCGGTCTACGGCGTGCCTCTGGCGAATAGATCGATACAGCCCGTCTGGGTCGAAGTCAACAATCAGGAAGATCGCGCCTACTATCTGCTTTCGCCGGGCCTGGATCCAAATTTCTTCCCCGCATCCGAGGCGGCCGAAGCATTTTTCTCAGGGACCCCTCAGGACGAGCGGACGGCGCTCGACCGGCACTTTCGTCGGCTGGCCTTGCGCAACCCTATCGCACCTGGCACGACAACCTCGGGCTTCGTGTTGACCAATCTCGACGAGGGGTTCAAGTTCGTTAACCTCGATCTGGTGGCAAACGGGCGGTCGAGGCATTTCTCTGTCCTGGCCCTCGTGCCGGGGCTGCGCGCCGATTACCACATCAGCGAAGTGTTCAGGCAGGGCATCGCGCCCGAAGACATTGTGAATTACACGGATGACGCCAGTTTCCAGGCGGCGCTGGAGGCGCTGCCGTGCTGTGTCACCAACGAGGAGGGTTCCAGCAACGGCGATCCGCTGAACCTGGTGGTCGTCGGCGGGCTCGATGATGCCTTCCCTGCATTCGCACGTCGCGGCTGGCGTGGGACCGAGGAGAAGTGGTCGGGGTCGATCATGAAAGTGGTCAATTCGGCGCTTTCCGGCGAGCGCTATCCCTATGCGCCAGTGAGCGATCTCTATCTGTTCGGGCGGGCTCAGGACCTTGCCTTGCAAAAGGCGCGTGACAACGTCCACCAGCGCAATCACCTGAGGCTGTGGCTGAGCCCGATGCAATATCACGGCAAGCAGGTGTGGGTGGGACAGATCAGTCGTGATATCGGCAGCCGGATGACCGTGCATACTGCGACGCTGACGACGCACAAGATCGACCCTGACGTCGACGAAGCACGCAGTGCGCTGACACAGGATATGGCGTATTCGGTGACGCTGGCCAAATTCGGCTTTGTGAAGGGGGTGGGGGCCGCGCCCCAGAGCGCGCCGCGCGAGAACCTGACGACCGATCCTTATTACACGGATGGACTGCGCTGTGTCCTGGTATTCGACCCCACGCACACCTCCCTGGGGCAAATCGAATTCTTTCTATCACAGGGCATCTACGAGAAGGGCGGACAACCACCGGGGCGGGTCAAGCCATGAGCCGCTTGCCGTCGGGGGATACTCTGCGATGTGCAATACGCTGCCTGCGCACCCTGGGTTGTGCAGCGATGCTTGCACTCGCCGTTGCTTGTTCGACCTGGCAGGCGCCTGCCGATTTCAGTACCTCCGGATTGCGTGAACGTGCGCAGACGGCCACCCATCACGAGATACGCGTCAGCGCCGCCGTGCTCAGTGCCGAAGACAGGCGGCAAATGCTGGGGGTCGAGTTGGACAGGACGCGTGTGCAGCCCGTGTGGGTCGAAGTCCAGAACCGGTCTGCCGAGCCGCTCTTGTTGCTGCGGCCGGGAACCGATCCCGATTATTTCTCGCCACTGGAAGTCGCCTGGTCCATGCACGGGTTATTCGCCCCGGCAGCGAACGCGCGCATCAATGCACACCTGGACCAACTGGGGTTCAAGAATCCCGTCCTGCCAGGCGAAACGAAAGCGGGCTTGCTGTTCATCAACCCGGAGCGCGCTACGCGGCTGCTGAATATCGATCTGCTGCAGAGAAAGACGCTGATCCCGTTCTCTCTCTTCTTGCGGGTGCCGGACGATGCCGGGGAAAAATGGTTTGCCGAAGGCTTGTTCCAGCATCAAGGTTCCGAGATCAAGGACTATGACGATCTGGTCGCGCTGCGTGCCGCGCTGGAGCGCCTTCCCTGCTGCGCCACTGACGCGAACGGCAGGGCGCAGGGCGATCCGTTCAATGTGATTCTCGTCGGTGAGTTCGCCGATATCGCCACCGCCTTTGTGCGGCGCGGCTACCGGCGTTCCACGCACCCCGCGGATGCGGCCGAACGTGCGTTCGGCCGCATGCCCGATGCCGTGGTGCGCAAGCAATCGCAAGCCGGAGCGCCGGCGACCTGGGTGCGTTTGTGGATCATGCCAATGCGCTTCGAGGGTCACTCCGTCTATCTCGCGCAGGTCGCACGACCGACCGGCGGACGCTTTGCACCGCGCGAGGCGCAAAATCTCGTCTTGCATGAGGACGTCGATGAGGCGAGGAATTTGCTGATCCAGGACATGATGTATTCGGCCGGCCTGGACAAGCTCGGGTTCGTCACCGGCGTCGGTCCCGCGTCCCAGGCACAACCGCGAACGACGTTCAGCGGCGCCCATTACTTCAGCGACGGTCTGCGTGCGGTCATGTTCTTTGCGACGCGACCGCTGAGCCTGTCGCAGGTGCAGATGCTCGATTGGGAACCGTATCTGGACTGGCGAGAATCGCCTGCACGCAAGGAGGTCGACAATGCCCGCGAGTAAACTGTTCGGCAGGCTGGATGACTCGGCCGGCCGTTTTTGCGGTGCCTGCCCACTGTTGCGCAGCGCTGGCATGGCATGGTTGATGATCGCTGCCTGCCATGGGCTCACCGCCTGCGCACCCGCGCCGCTGATGGCCTACTCGCCGGACACACCGCCGCTGGTGCTGGTCCCTGCGTCGCAGGCCGGCGTGCAGGACAAGCGGGGGCGCTTTCGCGAGATTTTTTGCTCGATCCTCAATACGCGAGGAAGCGAGATTCCCGATAGCCGCCCTTGCGAGGAGGCACTGACACGCGTCGGCAGCGAACCTGCTGGCACTGGCAAACCCGTCGATCTCGGTCAATCGAAACGCCGTCTGATCGGCGCTGTGGTGGCCGGCGTCGGCTACGAATGCTTCGAGCAATGGCTGCAAGCGCCCGGCAGCGTAGCAGTTCATCTGCGTCAGTTCGGCTATGACCTGGTGCAGATGAAGGTCGACGCCTTGTCGAGTTCTGCAAAGAACGCTCGGCAAATACGCGACGCGATCATGGCGATGCCAGCCGAAGCCGGACCGCCGCGCCTCGTCCTGATCGGTTATTCGAAGGGCGCGCCCGACATTCTCGAAGCGATGGTCAATTACCCGGAAATCCGCGGCCGCGTGGCGGCAGTGGTCAGCGCAGCCGGCTCGGTCGGCGGCTCGGCGCTGGCCAACGACGCCGAGCAGTACCAGGCGGACCTGTTGCGACACTTTCCCGGTTCGACCTGCGATTCGGGCGACGGTGGCGCGATCGACAGCCTGCGACCCGCAACGCGCAAGAACTGGCTGGCGCAGCACCGGCTGCCGTCCGAACTGAACTACTATTCGCTCGTTACCTTCCCGCAGCCGGATCACATCTCGGCCATACTGAAATCGAGTTACAACAAGCTGGCGCAGATCGATGCCCGTAACGACAGCCAAGTGATTTTCTACGATCAGATAGTGCCGGGCAGCCGCCTGATGGGCTATATCAACGCCGATCATTGGGCACTGGCAGTGCCGATCGCCCGCACGCATTCGACCCTCGGATCACTGTTGGTGACACAGAATGCCTATCCGCGCGAGGCGCTGGCGGAGGCGATGCTGCGCTTCGTCGAAGAGGATCTGGCGGCATCTGAGCATTTGAGCATTAAGTAAATACCAACAATGTCTGTTTGACATCATTGCCCTTTGTAACGGCGATGAGAAAAATAATCCCTGTTTGAAAATGTTATCGAGCATTCGCGGTCATAAATGGCAACCTGCCAGTATCCGGCCGAGCTTTCAACGAGTGTGGCAGCCCCGCCTCCTTTCAAGGACGTCACGAGTAAATGGATCTTTTAACCAACCTGCCCAGCTGGGACGACATCGAACGAAATTTCGACCAGAAATTCAATGCGTTGAATGAGGGCGTCGATCACGGCTTCCAAAGCGCCCACGACGGCTGGAACGGCTTTACCCGCCGCGTCAGCAACGGCGCCACTCAAGCCTACGGGTACGTGGGCGGGCATCGGATCGATAACGTCCGCCACGCGATGGCTCTATCTGTCCCCATCATGCAGATGAACATCAGCCGCAAATGGGCGTCGATCAATATCAACGAAATTCTGCCGGTGTTGCTCAAACTGTTGCAGGAAGTTGTGATGATCGTGGGCGGTAGCGTGACGATCGGTGCCGCTCTGGGTGGAGCGGTCGGCTCCCTTGCCTTTGGTGCTGGCGCCGTGCCTGGCGCAACAATCGGCGCCGGTGTCGGATTGCAGGTCGGTAACTTGATCATGGCAGCGCTGGGATTGTACGCCATCACCGGTTATTTCTCGGCGGGAATAGGGCCCTGCCTATCAACGATATTTGAAGGTCTCTGTACCGCGTGGCAAGCGGAAGACGGCTTGAAAAATCCTGGCCTCGACCCGACTGGCGGTTCAGCGGCGATGATTCAGGAACGCAAAGAACGCGCAGCCAGACAGTTGGCCCAAGGGCAAGAGCAATTGGTGTTGCTGTTACTGACGGCGATTGTCACCTATCTCACCCGAGGGCAGATGAAAGCGGGTGTGGTCAACAGCCTGGAAAGTATTGCGACGAGAAGTGCCAAGTTTCGATCCGAGATTTCCAACAAGCCGTTCGCCGTATGGCTCACGAAAAACGAAAAACTACTTTTGGAGCATCCGGAGCTACAGATTAGGGGGGTCACTTCAGTTGAGAAGCTTGCGCGGGAAAATCAAATGCGCGAGTTTTACGCGAAGCAAGATACTGAATTCGTTTCAGTCGAAAACAAACGAAAGTCGGTAAAGACATTTGAGCCAAGGGGCTTAAGTAACCAGGAAATCCATGATTATCTCCAGAGTGCGGACGGGCAAAAATACATCGCTAAACTCGCATTGGCAGACCCTGAGGCATCATCTGCAAGTCTCTTAGAGAGAGCTTTTGGCCAAGTGGCATCAGGCAGTACTGTACCCGTTACCACTGGCATAAGAACGCCGCTTGTGAAGATCGTACCTGTGGGTGAAAAAGGCATTTCCGACTACTCACCATTTTTCACTACAATGGAAGAATTGCAGGCGGCAGCTAAGTCCGATAAAACTCTAGCAGACTCACTCGGTTTGCCGGTCATCAGCGAAAATGCCAGATATTCTATTTTTGAAATTAAGCCACTTGAGCCTACTGAAGTTTTCGTTAGCAAGGTTGCGCCAACGGTAGAATTTGGGGGTAGAATTACGAGAACGGGAGAGGCGGCACAATATTTGGTGCCTAATCGGCAAGAGTGGTCTGCAGCAAAGCTCATTGGCGAAATCGACAATTAGGAATTAGTATGGATATTCAAGCGTTAAAACAGACCGCAATCGAATTGCGAAAACAACTGGAATTGTATAAGGACAAAGAGCCGGCAGCACTGGCTTTGTACGGGCAAATGGAATATTTGATATCCGCAGCTGAGCGTGGTGAGATCAATACCCAAGTTGAAGCAAGGGATATACCAGGCCATCGCATCATGGATGAGTCAAGCCTTCGGAAATATCGGGAGCTTTCGGATGCTTATAGCAATTTTTATGTTGAACTTATCGAGGGTCGTGGCTCGGACACGCTTAAAATGATAGAGGAAATCATGAAAAAAGTCAGACCGTAAATTAGCTATTTCTCGGTTAAACTTGCACTGATATTCACCAAAAAAACAGAATTAATCGGCGATGTGACAACTGCCCTTACTGTTGAGTGGTCAGCAGTACAGCTAATGGGTAACTTTCCGGGCATCCATAAGCAGTGCTTCGCGACAGTTACTAGCTGACAACCTGTAGATCCATATCTTGCGCAGATCTAGAATGTGTTGGCCTTCCTCGCCGCCGATCCTGGTACGGATTCCATGACTGAGCACGCAAGTTACCACCACGTTAGTGAAGTTCCCGGCCTCGTGCTGGGCTCGGCGCGCCTGACGGATGCCGGTTTCGATCGCCATTACCACCTCGACTTCCACGTTGGCTTCGTGACCGAAGGCATCCAGCGTCATCGATCCAAAGGCGAGTCGTTTCTGCTGGGGCCTGGCAACATTGCCCTGATGCCGCCGGGTGAAATCCACGACGGAGTGGCCGAAGGCGGCGGCGCCTACACGCTCAAGACATTCCGTTTGTCCCAGGCGCTGGTCGCGAGCCTCGCGGAAGACTTCAGTGGTCGTCCCCAGGACCTGGAACTGGCCGGCATGTTGCTCGAAAACACCGGGCTTGCCGGCCACCTGCGCGGCTTGCACGAGGCCATGCAGCAGGCCATCGGCCCTGGCGGTCTCGCGGTGCAGGCGCAATGGCTGACCCTTGTCGAGGGTCTGTTGCGTCAGTCGCGGGTGATCGTGCCCGAGGCGATTTCTGGAGCGCTCTCGCCCCTGCAATGGTCACGCCTCAGGGACTATTGTTTCAGCCACATCGATCAGCGCATTACCCTGGATGACCTCGCCGGTCTTTGCGGGTTGGGCCGGTTTTCGTTCCTCAAGCAGTTCAAACGGACCATCGGCATGACACCGCACGCATGGCTCCTGCGACTGCGTCTTGAACAAGCCTGTGGCCTGCTGTCGCGCAGCGAACTGCCGATCATCGATGTCGCCCACGCGGTCGGGTTTTACGATCAAAGCCACTTCAACCGTGCGTTTCGACACGCATTCGGCGTCGCGCCTTCACGCTACAGGCATTGAGTGTCGGCGTTTCACCGGCCGTCAATTTTTTACAAGCCTGGGCACTGTCCCTCGCCCTAGGATGCGCAAAACCGGGCGACTCTTCTTCGCCCGTGCAGCCGAGGACAGGTAGATGAACGCTCAATCAAACCAACCGCTCGCATTGAGTTTTGCCAGCGACAACATCGCGGGGGCCTCAAAGGAAGTGGCGCAGGCCATGATCAGGCACAGCACCGGCCAGGCCAGTGCGTACGGCACGGACGAACTCTCCCTAAAGGTCAAGCTCAAGCTCAGCGAGATCTTCGAGCGCGACGTGGAGGTCTTTCTCGTCCCTACCGGCACCGCCGCCAACAGCCTGTGCCTGAGTGCGATGACGCCACCCTGGGGCAACATCTATTGCCATCCCGCCAGCCATATCAACAACGATGAATGCGGCGCCCCCGAGTTCTTTTCCAACGGCGCAAAGCTGATGACCATCGACGGCCCGTCGGCCAAGCTGGATGTCACCCGCCTGCGCGAACGGACAGGTGAAAAGGTCGGTGACGTGCACACGACCCAACCTGCCTGCGTCAGCATTACCCAGGCCACTGAAGTCGGTAGCCTCTACAGCCTGGACGAAATCGCCGCCATCGGTGAGGTGTGTAAGGCAAGCGCCCTGGGGTTCCACATGGACGGTTCGCGGTTCGCCAACGCGTTGGTTGCCCTGGGCTGCTCCCCGGCGCAGATGACGTGGAAAGCCGGGGTGGATGCGCTCTCGTTCGGGGCTACCAAGAATGGTGCGCTGGCCGCCGAAGCGATCGTCCTGTTCAACCCCACGCTTGCCACCGAGATGAGCTATCGCCGCAAGCGCTCCGGCCATCTGCTCTCCAAGATGCGTTTTATATCGGCGCAGATCGATGCGTACCTCACCGACGACCTGTGGCTACGTAACGCACGCCAGGCCAACACAGCCGCCCAGCGCCTGGCCCGTGGGCTGGCGGGTCTGCGAGGCGTTGAAGTCATGGCCGGCGCCGAGGCCAACATCCTGTTTTGCAAGCTGGATTCGGCAATCATCGAAGCCCTGCTGAAGGCCGGGTTCGGGTTCTACCATGATCGCTGGGGGCCAAACATCGTGCGCTTTGTCACCTCGTTCGCGACCACTGCCGAGGATGTCGATCATCTGCTGAGCCAGGTCCGGCGAGTGATCGATACGCTGAGCGCGTAAGCGATTGGGTAATGGCATTGATGGCTGAGCATGCGCCGGTGGTTGGTCGGGGTTGATGATGGAGGGGCGATGTAGCTCCACGCGATGTAGATTATATTTACGTCAGGTAAGTTTGGATCTGCGAAGGATCGACCGACGACTGGTGAAATAAATGCTTGAGTGGCAGTACGCCGTGCCGCTCGTCGAATTTGAAAAATCTTTAGAAAATTTTCTCAGGCCCTTCACCTTCAGATGACTGTGGGCGCCGCATTCAGTGAATCACCGAATGAGTATCGGCGCCTTTTTGGCCTGAGGAGATTCGTCATGTTCCTACATAACAAACGACTTCAATACACCGTGCGCGTTGCCCAACCCAATCCCGGTTTGGCGAACCTTTTACTTGAGCAGTTTGGCGGAGCCCAGGGGGAGTTGGCCGCTGCGTCCAGATACTTCACCCAGGCGTTGGCCGAAGAGGATCCAGGCAGAAAGGATCTACTGATGGACATTGCCACCGAAGAACTCAGTCACCTGGAGATCGTCGGTTCAATCATCGTGATGCTCAACAAGGGTGCCAAAGGCCGCCTGGCCGAAGGCGTGGAAGAGGAGGGCGAGCTGTATCGCGCAATCAATGGCGCCGGTAATGACTCGCACATCACCTGTCTGCTGTACGGCGCCGGTGCACCACTGACCAACTCCGCAGGCGTGCCGTGGTCGGCAGCCTACGTCGATACCATCGGTGAGCCCACGGCGGACATGCGTTCCAATATTGCTGCCGAGGCCCGCGCCAAGATCGTTTACGAGCGCTTGATGAACGTCACTGATGATCCGGGTGTGAAAGAGGCCCTGGGGTTTCTGATGACCCGCGAGATCGCGCATCAATTGTCGTTCGAAAAAGCCTTGCACTCGATCCAGCCGAACTTCCCGCAAGGCAAGCTGCCCGGCATGCCTGAGTTCACCAATGTGTACTTCAACCTGTCTCAGGGCGAAGGCAGCACGCGTGGGCCGTGGAACCAGGGTGTCGATTGGGATTATGTAGAAGATCCAAAGCCGGCAGTCGACGGCGGTGATGGCGCTGCCAGCGTGGAGCTTAGCGCTGACGAAGACTCCCTGCTGATGGACATGAAAGCCCGCACGATGTCTGACCCTGAAAGCAATCCCATCACGGGTGCAGACCTGGGCTCGGGTGTCCAGGGACGTGATGAAGCCTGATAGATGTCACCGCACGCCGTCATGGCGTGCGGTGTTTCTCATTCAATGATGCGAAACAGGAGGTCTCATGCCCGAAGCGTCCTGATTGCCGTTGCATCAGGCCTGATGGAGCCTTTAGGCGCTGTTGTCGGCCTCGGCATTTCAACCAGTTTCGCCTTGGGCTACCCCGTCGCTTTAGGCCTTGCAGCAGGGGCGATGATCTTTGTTGTCTCCCATGAGGTCATACCCGAGACACATCGCTGGCCACCAAACGCCCGCGACATTGGGGCTGATGCTGGGGTTCGGGGTCATGATGTTTCTCGATACGGCATTGGGCTGACCGCCTTACCCGTTCGAACCGGATAAGGCGCCTGAGAGGGGAAGATTTCAATGCACGAGATTATCAGTGCACAGGATTTGAATATTGACCTGCAAAGCGCCAATGAAGAGGGCTTGTTCAAATGGCTGGTCGCCAGTTTTTTAATGGGCAAAAGGATTCAGGCCCGAATTGCCGCGCAAGCGTATCGAGTGATTGTCGATAAGCATAAGCGTGACACACCGGGCAAGCTCGCCCACAGCACCCATCGGGAACTCGTGGCCATGTTGGGCGAGGCGCATTATGTGCGATATGACGAAACTACCTCTGCGCGTCTGTTGGCCCTGGCTCACAAACTCAACAATGAGTACGCAGGGAAGGTGAGTAATATCGTCAGCGCGAGCGCGGATCGCCGGGACTTTGAGAATCGGCTCATTGCCTTTGAAGGTATTGGTCCCAAGACGGTCGAAATTTTCATGCGCGAGGCGTCACGAGTGATCCTGTGAACGCGCAATAGCGACGAGGGACAGGCCGAGCAGAGCAAGTCGTTCAAAAAAAGCACCGGAGACAACCTCAACATGGCGAACTTTCTTTCGATCTACCAAGTCGATTAGCTATCAGCCTCGTGCGCAACAGTAGAGGGTGCGCAAGCCTTGGCTAGTGGCTCGCGATGGATCCAGAACAAATATTAAAAAATGGTGATCGCGATGAATTGTCTTATTTGTGTCGGTGTCGCACAGCGCATTCAATGCGACGGCCCATGGGAAGAAAGAGACTGTCCGGACTGTGGTCGCTACCGTGTTTCAGATGAGCTCATCCTGGCCTTGATTGATCAGGGGCAGATCTTCGACGTCAGCAAGACGAGGGATATGCTCAATAACCGGCGTCTGGAGGATGCTATTCCGACAATTGAAATCCATGAGGCGCTACTGGTGTCTTGATAGGGTCGCGCAAACCATGCCAACGCAAAAAATAACCGTTGAAGGCTTGCAGTTGAATGTTTCAATCCGCGGCCAAGGCTCACCGCTGCTCTTGCTCAACGGCCTGGGTGGTTTGATCCGTACCTTCGATCCCCTGCGCGATGAACTGATGGATTTCAGGACCATTACGCTGGACGTGCCCGGGGTCGGAAAATCGCAAATGCCCCGCTGGCCGATGCGTCTGCCGCGCCCTGCTTTCCCAAGCTGCGCAGTCGGCCCGATTCACGCGGCTATCGTTTCATCAGAGCTGCCAGCAATGCACTCATATCGCGCCAGTGCGACCCCTCCCAGTAAACCCGTTGGCAGGCGTCGCAGTGCAGGAAGTGCGAATGGAGGGCCGCAATGCGTGGCGGCACCCGTGGCCGAGCCCGTTCCGGGCTGAGCTCGTGCAGCGGCAGGTTGCAGTGAAGGCAGAGGCTGAAGGGTCGCGCACAACGCGCCAGGTCGAGGCGCTCGAACAATTCGCGCAGCTGCAGCGATGGTTTAAGGGCATGCACATAACAGCCGTGGCTGATGATTCGGCGCTTGAGCAGGTCGCGGTCGCGCGTCAGCACGATGCGTCCGTGCTGCGCAGCGATCTCGGCGATCTCGCCATCTTCGAAGGCATTGTCGTAGAGGGTGTCGAAGCCGCTCATGCGCAGCAGCCGGGCCAGCCCGCCAAGGTGTGCGTCCGCGACGAAGCGCAGCACCCGTAAAGGTTGCGCACGCACCTTGAGCAGCGGGCTGATGTCCAGCGCTTCGAACTTGGGATACACCGCCAGCCGGTCGCTGTCGAGGATCACCCGCTCGAAGCCCACCGACTCGCCGTTCAGCAGCACCAGCTCGACCTCGGTGTGCGGTACCCCGAGGGCCTCGATCATGTGCTTGACCGTCGCCCCTCGCGCGCACTCGCAGGTAAAGGGTTGCCGCCGCCGTTCGGCGGGCAGGAAATCGTTGAGCTCCTCATAGAAGCGGAAGGTTGCGCTGGTCATGCTCAACAGTATGGCAGGGCTGCAGGCACACAGCCCTGCCAACCGATTCAGCGCAGGTGCACGTAGGTACCCGGCGCAGCCTCGGCAGCGGCATAGGCCCTGTTGCCGAGTTTGCGCGGAGCCTTTTTGTGATCGCCCGAGCGTGCCTGCAGCCAGGCCAGCCAGTGGGGCCACCAGGACCCGGCCTGTTGACTGGCAGTGTCCATCCACTCCTGAGCCTCGACGGGCAGGTTGCTGTTGGTCATGAAGCGCGCCTTGGGGTTGCCCGGCGGGTTGAGGATGCTCTGGATATGCCCACTGTTGGACACCACGAACTCGCCCTGGCCGCCAAACAGATGCATGGAGCGATAGCAGGCGTCCCACGGGGTGATGTGGTCGCTCATGCCTGCGATGCAGTAGAAGTCACTGGTGACCTGGCTGAGGTCTATCGGTGTGCCGCCGACCTCCAGGGCGCCGGCGCGGGCGAACGGGTTGGTCTGGTACATATCGATGAATTCGCCGTGCAGCGTGGCGGGCAGGTTGGTCGTGTCGTTGTTCCAGTAGAGGACATCGAAGGCCGGCGGCTCGTTGCCGAGCAGGTAGTTGTTGATCCAGTAACTCCAGATCAAGTCATTGGGGCGCATCCAGGCGAAGACCTTGGCCAGCTCGCGGCCCTCGAGCACGCCCGCCTGATAGGAACGGCGCTTGGCGGCCGTCAGGGTCTTCTCGTCGGCGAACAGCCCGACCTGGGTGTCGGGGCGGATGTCCAGCATGCTGACCGCCAGGGTAAAGGCATTGATCTTTTTTTCGTCCAGGGCGGCGTAGTGACCCAGCAGCGAGGACAGGGTGCAGCCTCCGGAACAGGCGCCGAAGGTGTTCAGGTCGGTGCTGCCGGTGATCGTAAGCACCGCGTCGATCGCTTCCTTCAGGGCTTCCACGTAGCTGGTCAAACCCCATTCGCGCTGGGCCTTGCCCGGGTTGCGCCAACTGATGGCGAAGGTCTGGATACCGCTGCCGAGCAGAAAACGGATCAGGCTCTTCTCCGGCGTCAGGTCAAACAGGTAGAACTTGTTGATCTGCGGCGGCACCACCAGAAACGGACGCACCTGCACCTGCTCGGTACGGGGCTTGTACTGGATCAACTCCAGCACCTCATTGCGAAACACCACCGCACCTTCGGTGATGCCCAGGTTGTGGCCCACCTCGAACGCCGTCTTGTCCACCTGGCTGGGCATGCCGCCGTTTTCGAGCAGGTCCCGGGTCAGCTGCGAGAAGCCATCGAGGATGCTCTTGCCGCCGGTTTCAAAGAAGCGCTTGAGCGCGACCGGGTTGGCCAGGGTGTTGGTCGGCGCCATCGCATCGGTCAGCAGGCCGATGACGAACTGACCACGCTGAGCGTCCTGTTCGCTGAGGCTGCTGGTGCTGATCCAGTCGTTCATCTCCTGGCACCAGGCCAGGTAAGTCTTCATGTAGCGACGGTAGAGCGGGTTGCGCTGCCAGGTCAGCTCGTCGAAGCGCTTGTCTCCCGCCGCGGGCTTGAGCGGCGAGCGGTCGAGCAATACATTTTTCAGCTCGATACCGAATGCAGCCATATGCCGAGCGCTGTGCATGGGTTGCTTCACTACCTGTCGCAGGACCATGCGGGCGGTACCGAGCAGGTCGCGCCCGCGAGGGCCGACCGCCGGATTGAGGTTCAACGTTTGCATTGCGGCTTGCTGGGAGAGTTCTTTATTTTTCTTGTTCATTGTGCTGCTCCGGAAAGGCCCCGAAGACGGGCGCCCGGCAGTTAAAGGGCTGCGAACAAGCCGTGCATTGAAAAAGGCAGGGCTGGCCACGCAGATCTTGAGCAGCAGCTTATCGAGGGGGGAACGGCAAACATTTCATTTGACGACAACGTCTTTTCACTTCATGACAATCCATGACCTTTTATCCGCGATTTGCTGAATCGCTCGGGACGACAGGATTCAAGGGCAGGGGATACCTTGTCGTCGACTATTTCCTCGCTGGCAAGTCGGCCCACGATCGCCGCCAGCGTGACGCCAGGATGCATGGCGCAAACGTACACTCCATCGATATCGGGCAGATAGCCGATGATGGGGATGCCATCGACAGGCATTGGCCTGAGTCCAGCCAGGTGATACGCCAGGGACGCGCCCACAATGCCTGCCCCGATGACGACCACTCGCTTGCCTGCGTTAATTTCATGACAGCTTCCGTTCTGTTGGCCTGATTAAAGTACTGGATCCGGGCTAGTGCTCCAATGTCTTCGCCATGATGATGGTGCGCTCTGATTGGTGAAATTCGTCGCGGATTTTCTTGAAGCCAAGCGCAGCGTAAAAACCTTGCGCAGTGATTGAAGAGGGGACACGCAGGAGGCTGACGCCATCTTTTATGGCGATCGATTGAATCATCGCCATCAACTGTCTTCCGATGCCTTTCCCTTGCCAGGTTGGGTCGACAAACACGCTTCGGACGACGTCCTTATCAAGACTGGCTGTTGCAACGATATGACTGTCGGTTGTTGCTACTAGCACCTGACGCCGGGTCAACAAATCAAGGATCGCCGATGGAGAAAAACTTGACTCCACTTGATCGATGATTGCGGATGAATAGTCCAGGGCATTGGACTCGCGAAGGGTGCCAATGATGATCCGACTGATTGCCAGTGCATCTGCATTCGTTGCGTTTCGAATCAGGCAACTCATTCAGGTGGCTCCTTGCGTGTGATCCCTTGATCGTAAAGGGATGTGGCGTTACTGGCGAGTATGAAAGGCGCCTGATGTATTGCGAACGCTGCATCGATTGGACATTGACTCGTTCAGATGACTGCTTTTGGCCGTTTTTTTGTTTGTTATGGACTCCCGATTGTTCCAGTCAGGCAGACCACCCACTGATAGCGCGCCCAACGATGGGCTGTTCACTACTTGCTTGATGCGTACAGCATCACGAGCAGCCGGAAGAATCAAGTGACGCCACCGCTTACATCCGGTGATGTTCCAACAAGAAGTCCACGAACAACCGCACCCGAGCCGGCATTGCCGAGCCGCCTACGAACACCGCATGAATCGGCTCCTGGTCGCCGGGGTTCCAGGCTTCCAGCAGCGGTATCAGGTCACCGCGCTGCAGATCCTCGCTCACGCTGAACTCGCCGATACGCGCAATGCCGGCACCTACTCGCGCGAGTTGTGCCAGCGCTTCACCACTGCTGCATTCGATGTTGCCGCTGACCTTCAGGGAAAACTCTCTTGTGTCACGGATGAACGGCCAGTTGGGTTCGGCACGCCGGAAGTTGAAGCGTAGGCAGTTGTGCCGTAGCAGGTCTTCCGGTTCCTGGGGGATGCCGTGCCGCTGCAGATACTCGGGCGATGCCACCACTACCTGGCCGGTGTTGCCGATCCTGCGCGCGGTCAGCGGGCTGTCGGGCAGATGGCCAAAGCGCACCGCGACGTCGGCCTGGCCGCCGAGAATGTCGACCACTTCGTCGCCGAGGGTGAGGTCGACGACGATGTTCGGGTAGCGGGCGCTGAATGCTGCCACCAAGGGAACGATGGCCAGTCGCCCATGGCCAAGGGCAGCGCTGACCCGCAATCGGCCCCTTGGTACGCCCTGGTCGGCGATGGCTTCTTCAACCTCGGCCATGTCGGCCAGGATACGCCGGGCGCCGCGCAGGAAAGCTTCGCCCTCGGCGGTGAAGGTGATCGCTCGGGTGGTGCGCAACAGCAGGCGCGTGCCAAGACGTT
Organism: Pseudomonas sp. IT-P218; assembly: GCF_949767605.1. NCBI lineage: Bacteria > Pseudomonadati > Pseudomonadota > Gammaproteobacteria > Pseudomonadales > Pseudomonadaceae > Pseudomonas > Pseudomonas sp. IT-P218. The sequence continues at coordinate 188,676 of NZ_CATKQQ010000088.1, read as the reverse complement.
GTTCGGTGCGCGCGATGATCCGGCTGACCGCCGAGGGTGTCAGCCCCAATGCACGCGCGGCGGCCGACAGGCTGCCTTCCTGCGCCACGGTGGCGAACACTTCCATTTCACCCGACCTGCCGTTGAAGTCCATTTGTGCCTCTTACGCAAAGGTGATTGCCGAAAATGCTATCTACCGCCTGAAAAGGTTGGATCGTAGCATTGGCGGCATAGATAAGGAGCCTTCCATGCGTATCAATCCACCACTTGTCGCACTCGCCATTGGTGCCTTTGGCATCGGCGTTACCGAGTTCGCCCCCATGGGCATGTTGCCGGGCATCGCTGCGGATCTCGGTGTTTCCATTCCCGCCGCAGGTCTGTTGGTCAGTGCTTACGCCCTGGGCGTACTGCTCGGCGCGCCGCTGATGACCCTGACCACCGGCAGGATTCCCCGGCGCTATCTGCTGATCGGACTCATGGCGATTTTCACCCTGGGTAATCTGATGTCAGCCCTGGCCACCGATTACTACAGCCTCATGGTCGCCAGAGTGGTGACTTCACTGAACCACGGCGCGTTCTTTGGCGTTGGCTCCATCGTCGCCGCCAGCGTCGTCGCTCCGCAGAAACGAGCCGGGGCGGTTGCGGCGATGTTCATGGGCCTTACCCTGGCAACCATCGGCGGTGTGCCGCTGGCCGCCTGGTTTGGCGAACTGTTCGGCTGGCGCACCGCATTCTGGGGTATCACCGGCCTCGGCGTGGTGGCCATGGCCGCGTTGTGGTTCGCCCTGCCGAACCTGCCGGCGCCGAAAAGCGTCGGCGTTATGGCCGAAATTCGGGTACTGGGCCGTGGCCCGGTGCTGGGGGCGTTGGCCCTGACCGTCGTCGGTTCGGGTGCAATGTTTACCGTCTTCACCTACATCGCGCCGATCCTCAGCAGCGAGACCCATGCGTCCACCGCCTACATCACCGCCATGCTGGTGCTGTTCGGTGTGGGGTTGACGCTGGGCAACATGTGGGGCGGCAAGGCCGCCGACCGCTCGATAGATCGCACACTGATCGTTTCGCTGAGTGTGCTGATTCTCGTCTTGCTGGCGTTCACCGTGCTGATGCGTTGGCCGCTGCCGGCCGCCGTTGCCATCCTGATATGGGGTATCGCCAGCTTCGCCCTGGTGCCGCCGCTACAGATGCGCGTCATGGAGGCTGCGAAGGACGCGCCCAATCTGGCCTCGGCGGTGAACATCGGTGCCTTCAACCTGGGCAACGCGATTGGTGCGGCGCTGGGTGGAGCGGTGATCAATGCCGGTCTGGGTTATCCGGCGATTTCCCTGGCCGGAGCGGCAGTGGCGGGTCTGGGGCTGCTGATGGTGTTGGCTTTTGCCTGGCGTTCCAGAACGATTGCAGCTGCGGTGGTGTGAGGGGGGTAGTCACCATTGATGAGTGACGACTAGCGGCCAGTTGTTGCCTGTCGCGAAGGACTGCAAGCGACCCATTGCAGTCGCAGGCAGCCCTCATTAATGATATCGGACACACAACAGTAGTTTTCTGACTGTTCGCCTTTAGCTCGCAAGGGGGATGCCGGCTTATTGTGATCTACACTCCTTGGGCGTGTGGATGGGGGCATGCCAGTCGATCCGTAAAAACCTTGTCTGGCTATCGTGTATCAGGCGAGTTCGACAACGCCTAAATTCAAGCCCTGACCGCCAACACGACTTGGCGCTGCTGAGAAAAATCCAAGAGCGTTTCATGTGTCATGCCTGGTATCTAACTGTCGGCATGAAAACTCACGACGCCAGCTTGCACTAAACCAACGAGGTGAAAATGAACAGGAAGTCAAACCGGGGCTGGACGATGGCTGCGGCACTCGTCGTAGTGGGTTCAACGGTATTTGCTGGGTGTGCGAGCAAGAACGATCCGATCACACAGGCAAACAAGGCCGATGTGACCAAGGGCGTACCCGCACCAAGTCTCGAGCAGACCAAGGCGATCGCCGAGGAAGGTTTCATCTACGGCTTGCCGCTGGTGATGAACTACGCCGTGATGCACGAATATGCCGTCGACAAGGGCGGCCCGCAATACAAGGCGCCGTTCAACCAGATCAAGAACGAGCCTCGCGTCTTCACCTACCAAGATACGGCCATCATCACTCCGAACAGCGACACCCCGTACTCATTTGTCTGGCTGGACCTGCGCGCGGAGCCGATGGTTATCTCGGTGCCGGCAGTGGACAAGCGGCGTTACTACTCGGTGCAGATGATCGACGGCAACACTTACAACTACGGTTACATCGGCAGCCGTGCCACCGGCAACGAAGCGGGCGACTACATGGTGGTCGGTCCCGATTGGAAAGGCGCGCCCCCTCCCGGTATCAAAAAAGTCTTCACCTCGACCACCCCCTTTGCCGTGAGCGCCATTCGGACTCAGCTCTACAATGCCAAGGACATGCCGAATGTCGAGAAGGTGCAAGCGGGCTATAAGGTCCAGCCGCTCTCCGCCTTCCTCCATCAACCCGCGCCGCCCACTGCGCCGAAGATTGATTTCGTGCCGGCTACGACGGAAGGCATCAAGGCCAACTTCTACGAGTACTTGTCGGCCGCGATGGAGTATGTGCCGCCATCGGCCGACGACCAGGAGATCCGGGCCAAGCTGGCGAGCATTGGGGTGGGACCTGGTCGCACCTTCGAATTCAAGGACCTCTCGCTCGAGCACAAGGCTGTGGTCCTGCTCGGGATGAAGGCCGGTGACGAGAAGGTCGACAAGTTCCTCGCGAGCGGGACGAAGATAATCAACGGCTGGAACGTAGGCGCGTACTTCGGCGACCAAACGTTCTACAAGGCCGACTGGCTGAAGCGTGCTGGTGCTGCGAAAGGCGGCCTTTACGGCAACGACGCCGTCGAGGCGATGTATCCCAACACGCGCACCGACGGCACCGGCCATACGCTGGATACCAGCAAGCGCAAGTACACGCTGACTTTCCCGGCCGGCAAACTGCCGCCAGTCAATGCCTTCTGGTCAGTGACCATGTACGACGGCAAGAGCCAGCTGTTGGTCAAGAATCCGCTCAACCGTTACCTGATCAATTCGCCGATGCTGTCGGCGATGAAGAAAAACACGGATGGTTCACTGACGCTGTACATCCAGAAAGACTCCCCCGGCAAGGCCAAGGAGGCAAACTGGTTGCCCGCGCCTGACGATACCGTCTTTCTGGTAATGCGCCTCTATTGGCCAAAGACCGCCCCCCCTTCGATTCTTCCCGCTGGCGAAGGCAGCTGGCAGCCACCGGCGCTGGTGGTATCGAAGTAGTGCGACCCATTGCTGACACGTAGGTCGGTGTCGGCCAGTGCTACCTTTTTTGCCAATAGCAGCCGATCATGAAGGGCTGCTATTGGTCTCTTGCCCACTCGACAATTGTCCCATCATGCTGCGGCTGATGAGCCTACCTTCAGGCTGCCACGCTGAGAGTCCGGGGCCGACCACTACACAGATTCCCGGCGCGCCGAAAATCAGAAAGCCCGAAAATAGTGGTTACGCAACCATTTTCGGTTAATATTTTCTGAGTGTTCGGCGCGTATTTTAAGAAAATCTTGGCTCGGTTAAAAAAATCTAGCCAACGACTGGGGAAAAAATGGGAAATCTAGTGGGTTACGCCCATTTGATTAATGCGATGGGGCTGAAGGCTATCGGGGTAAAGAAGCCCGCACTCGTTCAACCCGTCACCCGCATTGAGCGGATCAACGGCGCGCTTGCAGTGCCGCAAGCGGTTGCACCGGAGGCTGGGGATTTTCTCTAGGGCGCTCGAAAGAGTTCATTGCTTCCTTGCCTAAGGAAATGATGGATCGCACCATCAACTGGGCGTACCTGAGCGAAACAGATTCCTCATTTGCGATTGAAAAGGAAGCACCAAGCCAGCAGAAGTCAGAGCGTTTCGTTCAGTTGCTGCGCCAGGCACATGACCGACAGCCGCTTACCGAAGACTACTTGGTCTCTCTGCAAAACAATGCAATTTCCCAACCGCTTGAATGGGCGGTGGCCTTCCGGCATGAACAAAACCACCTGACCAACTCCTTTCGAGGAGCGGCAGGGGTCACCTATATCCCCCCACCTCCAGACCTTTGCCGGGATCTGATGTTCGAACTCATGGCCTTCGCAAACCGTGCACCGTTGGAGCTTGACCCGCTGGTGGCCGCCGGCATTGCCTCATTCGGGTTCGTGTTCTTGCATCCCTTCATGGATGGGAATGGCCGACTGTCGCGCTTCTTGATACACCAGGCATTGTGCTGCAGCGGTGCGCTGGAGAACGGTTTGTTACTCCCTGTCTCCGTTGCCATGAAGCGAGAGGAGCAACGCTACCTTGAAGCTCTGCAGAGCTTCTCGAAACCTGCCCGGCAATTCTGGGACGTTCGTTGGATCGATGCCGACAACATGTCGCTTAACTTCACCGGCGACCCAAGCCTCTATCGCTACTGGGATGCGACTGAATGTGTGGCCTTCACGCTGGAAATGGCCAAGCGGGCATTGGAAATTGAACTGAGGGAAGAAACCGAGTATCTGCAACGATACGACACGTTGCTCAAGGTGGTTAATGACAACTACGACGTGCGCGGCAGCCTCTTGAGCAAGCTGATAATGCAGTGCTTAGACCAGAATGGGGTCGTATCAAAGGGCCGGCGGAAGCAATACAACGGGTATATCCAAGAGGAGGTTTTCGACTTCCTGGAAGGTCACGCCCAAGCCCTTCTGGCAGAAGCCTACGCAGAGCCCGACGACTAATAGTCTAGCGACCGGGGCGGTTGAATGACCGGTGGCAGATCCCTTGGATGAAGCCATGGCCATCTCAGTCCCGCCATCTCCACTAGCTATCAGGCGGCCCAACCTTTCAAGCTCCTCAGCTTTGAAAAGGCCCAAAGCGTGCGGTCGTTCACCCACGTGACCATCACTGGAATACCTCAAGTCTGTAACAGGCGCTGATCAAAGCAATCAGCAGCCTGCGACAGACTCCATTTATTCCCGACAGACTTTATTTCATAGCTCAAGCAGGCCAGGCAGGAGATCTACTTTTTCAACAGAATCGGCCGAAAGCTGCCTGTCGTGAAGGGCAGCTATCGACTCAAAGATGTCGCTAATCAACCGATCCATGGGGCTGCGCTGATTGAGCTTGCGTTACTACCCATGCGCTTTCTTCAGCCCTTGCAAGCGCACTTTCGCCCTTTGCACAGCGGGCAGGGAGGGTGGAGGTCATCAGTTCCACGGCAGTGACTTACCGAGGCGCCAGGTCGCCGTACCAGTAGGCTGCGGTGACGCCGCCATCCATGAGAAAGTCGCTGCCGGTGATGAAGGTGCCTTCGGGCCCCATCAGTAACGCCGCGACTGCACCGACTTCGTCGGGTGTGCCGCCACGGCCGGCAGCGCTGAGATCGATCATGCGGCGGTAGCCTTCGCCACGCGGACCGCTCAATTCGTCTCTGGCCAGTGGGGTGAAGATGATGCCGGGGCTGATGGCGTTGACTCGTGCCCCGCGCTTGCCCCAGCGTACGGCCTCGGCCATCACGCGCAGCGAATTGGCGCGCTTGGAGATCTGATAGGCGTTCAATGGATCAGTCACCTGGTCGGCCTGAAGCATGGGCAGTGCCAGCAATTGCTCGACAGGCGTGGTGGCCAGTGCCTTGTCCTGTTCGGGTGTCAGGGCGGGCAGGCGATGGCCGGACTGCGAGGCGATGACGATTGCCGAGCCGCCCTCGGCGATCACTTTGCCAAACGCTTCCAGCACCAGGGCCGTGCCATAAAGGTCCACTCGCAGGATGGTCGCTACCGGCGCTTGGGAAGGTGAAACACCCGCCGCGTGGATCACGCCGGTGATGTCACCGATGGCGGTTGCCATTCGAACCAGTGCCTCGACCGATTCGCGCGAAGAAACGTCGACGACGGTCGTGCTGACTTCGAAGCCTGCGTCGAGTAGCACCTTGGCCGCTGCGTCAGCGTTCTCCAGGCGCAGGTCGGCCAGCAGGACATGTTTACCCGCGCTGACGCGGCGGGCAATCGCCTGGCCAATCGAACCTGCTCCAATGACGACTGTGACTTTGCGGGTGTTTTTCATGAGGACCTCGTGTGAATTCGATCAAAGCCCTTGGGCGTACTGTTCGTCGCTGACCTGTTCCAGCCAGTCGACCACTTCGCCGTCCAGCACTTCGGCAATGGCGATATGCGTCATTGCAGTGGTGGCGGTCGCGCCGTGCCAGTGTTTGATGTTTGGTGGAATCCACACGGTGTCTCCCGGTTTGATTGAACGAACCGGTTGCCCCAACGCCTGCACCAGTCCGGATCCCGCGGTGACGATCAAGGTCTGGCCCAACGGGTGAGTGTGCCAGGCAGTGCGAGCGCCCGGTTCAAAGGTCACGGTGGCGCCGCTGACCCGCGCCTCTTGTGTCCCCTTGAACGGCGCGTCGACCCTAACAGTGCCGGTAAAGTAATCGGCGGGTCCCTTGGCGGAAGGCTGCGAGCCGTTCGGGTTAATGACGAGCATGGGTTTTTCCCCTTCTGCGGTTACATCGAAAGCGAGCAATGACAGCGACAACGCCGTGGCCGCGAGATTTTTCATGACGGTTCCCTTGAGGCAACAGCCGTCGGTGACGACCTGAATGGATCTAAAATCTATCAGCTGCTCATTAATATGATTAGAGGCTAGAATCCGAAAATATTTATGTGAGGTTCTCATCAATGCTCAGGGAAAACGCCAGTGATCTGCTTGCCTTCCTCGCCGTGGCAAAGGAGCGAAGCTTTACCAAGGCCGCTGCCAGGCTCGGCGTCTCCCAATCAGCGCTGAGCCATACGATTCGTGGCCTGGAAGCACGCCTTGGACTGCGTTTGTTGACGCGCACCACCCGCAGCGTTTCGCCCACCGAGGCCGGCGAGCGCCTGATGAGCAGGGTGGGGCCCCACTTCGAGGAAATCGAACTGGAGCTGGCTGACCTGAGTGATCTGCGCGACACCCCCGCAGGCAATATCCGTATCAACGCAATGGACCATGTGCTGGACCAGATCATTCGGCCCGTGCTCAAAGACTTCCTCCCCAGGTATCCGGACATCTCGGTGGAAGTCTGTTGCGACTACAGCTTCGTCGACATCGCCGCACAGGGCTTTGATGCCGGGGTCAGGCTGGGCGAGGACGTGGCGCAAGGCATGATTGCCACGCGCATCGGCCCGGACATGCGCATGTCGGTGGTGGGGTCTCCTGGCTACTTTGCCAACCGCGAACTACCCACGACGCCTCGGGCGCTCACAGATCACTTGTGCAATAACCTGCGCTTGCCCACCAACGGCGGCCTGTATGCCTGGGAGTTCGCCAAGGATGGCGAACGTCTCAAGGTTCGCGTGACAGGCCAGGTGACCTACAACGGTGTTTATCAGCTGTTGGCAGCGGCGCTGGACGGTTTCGGGTTGAGCTACATTCCCCACGACCTGGTCGCGCCTCACCTCGAAGCCGGGCGCCTGGTTCAAGTGCTGGAAGACTGGTCGCCATGGTTTTCCGGTTTTCATCTCTATTACCCGAGCAGGCGCCAGGCGTCGCCCGCGTTTGCGTTGCTGGTGGAGGCGTTGCGTTACAAGAACCCGTCCTCTTCGACGTCCTGAGGCTCCCGTAGCGCGATATCCTGGCTGCTGGCGATCATGCGCATGACACAACCGGTGAACAAGTCCGTCAGGTGCTGTTGGGTGATCTGCACTTCGCTCCACTGCAACTGGCCATAGAGCATGCCCATCACCGCGTGGGTGATCAGGCAGGTCTCGGCATCCGGCTTGCCCTTCACCCGGTATTGCTCGGCGATGATGTCGCTCAACAGCTTGCTGTGTGCGCGCTTCGACTGGTCGGCGTGGCGTTGCTGTTCCTCGTTGAGGTTGACGAACTCGCGGGTCACCAGGATCAATCGGTGCCTTTCAAGCAGAGCAAAGCTGACGAATGCCTGGACAAAACGACGTAGCCGTTCGGTTGGGTTCCTGGCGCCTTTCAGGCGGCGCCTGGTCGTGAGCAGCAAGTCTGACAAGGCGGACTCGATGAGCTCGAACAACAAGCACTGTTTATTTTCGATGTGGTGGTAAAGCGACCCGGCCTGCAGCCCCAGGTGACCTGCCAGGTCACGCAGGCCAATGGCCTGGAAGCCGCGTGTGGCGAAGAGTTCGACTGCAGCGTGAACAAGCCGGTCGCGAGGGGTGGGTGGCGAAAGGGCGCAGGCGTTAGCGGCAGGCATGGAAGAAACTCGATCTGGCTTAGGGACAGGGCAGCCCGGGCGAGCGGCCCTGTGTTGAGGTGGATCAGACCGGGGTGGTCTCCTGCGGCAGAATCAGTCGCGAAGGAATCCGTTGTCGCGAACCCCGCGCCACCCAGTAGTAGATGATGGCGGGAACGATCAGGCCGATCAGCCATGAGATATCGGTGCCGCCCAGTGTCTCGACCAGGGGACCAGTGTAGAAACTGGTAGCAATGAACGGCATCTGAATCAGTACCCCAAGTGTGTAGACCGCAATGCCCGGCAGGTTCCAGCGTCCATAGCGGCCGTCGGGATCGGACAGGGCGGGTATGTCGTAGCGCTCTTTGGTCACCAGGTAGAAATCCACCAGGTTGATAGCGCTCCAGGGGGTGAAAAACGCCAGCAGGAACAGGATGAAGGCGGAAAAATCATGCAGGAACGAGTGCCGCCCCATCAGTGCCAGCGCTGTCGCCAACCCAACCATGATCAGGATGTAGACCGAGCGCAGGGTCCTGGAGATTTCCTGATTGCCGCGAAAGCCGCTGACGATCGTGGCCAGGGACATGAAGCTGCCGTAGGCGTTGAGAGTGGTGATGGTAACCTTGCCGAACACGATACTGAAAAACAGCAGCGAGGCGACAAAGCCACTCGCCCCCAGGCCAACGATGTAGGACACCTCATGGCCGGCAAACTGATCGCCCGCCAGCGCCGCGACGAACACACCGAAGATCATCGAGATCTGTGTGCCGATCACCGATCCCAGGCCGACGGCGAGAAAGGTCTTCACGGCGGATGTGGTTCTCGGCAGGTAGCGCGAATAGTCCGCGACGTAGGGGCCGAAGGCGATTTGCCAGGAGGCTGACAGCGAGATGGCCAACAGAAAACTGCTCAGGGAAAAATGCCGGTTGGCCAGCAGTTCGCCGATGTCGTGGGCCGACAGCAAGCGATAGAACAGGTAGAAAAACGACACCACGCCAATCAGGCTCGACAGCCGCCCGATCACATGGATGGTCCGATAACCGAGTACGGTCAGCACGACGATCATGGCCGCGAAAATCAGAATGCCGCTGGCATCGCTGACGTTCATCAGTTGGCTGATGGCCTGGCCGGCGAGCACCGAACCGCTGGCCGAAAACCCCACATACATCAGGCAGGCCAGCACGATGGGAATGACCGCGCCATAGACGCCGAACTGCACGCGACTGGAGATCATCTGGGGCAGGCCCAGCTGTGGCCCTTGGGCCGCATGCAGGGCCATGATCGCGCCGCCCAGCAGTTGCCCGATCAGCAGGCCGATCAACGACCAGAACACATCACCGCCCAGCACCACGGCCAGCGCCCCGGTAACAATCGCGGTGACTTGCAGGTTGGCGCCGAACCATAGTGTGAACTGGCTGAGCAGCCGGCCATGGCGCTCCGATTCGGGGATGTAGTCGATGGATCGCCGTTCTATATACGTCTTGCGCTGCGCACTTTCTTTGGAGGCGGACATGGCGGTTCCTCTCGGGTGTCGTGGCATACGACAACCTTCTCGGGTTGGGATAAAAAGGGCGGGGCCTGGGATCAGGCCCCGGTTGTCGCGTTGTTAACGCTGGGCGTCGAGCACGCTTCGCGAAATGATGATTTTCTGTACTTCCGAGGTGCCCTCGAAAATTCGCAGGATGCGCGCGTCGCGAACGTAGCGCTCCAGCGGGAGGTCGCGGATGTAGCCATAGCCACCGTGCAACTGCAGCGCGGCATCGGTGACGAAGCCGGCGCATTCGGCGGCGAACAGCTTGGCGGTGGCCGATTCCAGGCTGAAGCGTTCACCGCTGTCGCGACGCGCGGCGGCTTTCCAGGTGAGCATGCGCGCGGCTTCCAGTTGCGTGTGCATGTCGGCCAGGCGCCATTGCGTGCCTTGATAGGCCGCCAGCGGTTTGGGCCCGATCTGCCGTTCGCGGACCCAGCCCAGGCTGGCCTGCAACGCCGCATTGGCCACCCCCAGGGACATCGCCGCCACTTCGACGCGGCCGCGATCGAGCACCGCCATGGCCGTGTTGAAACCGGCGCCTTCGCTACCCAGTAGTGCCGACGCGGGCAACCAGCAGTCCAGGGATAGCTCATAGATGGTGCTACCGCGCAGGCCCATGGTTTTTTCCGGGCTGGAAAAACTGATGCCCTCGGTGCCCTGGGGAATCATGAACGCGCTGATGCCCTTGTGCCCGGCGTCGGCGTCGGTCTTGGCATAGAGCACGATGAAACCGGCTTCGCGGGCGTTGGTGATGTAGTGCTTGCTGCCGCGAATTCTCCAGCCACCGTCTTCAGGTTGCGCACGGCAGCGCATGTCGGCCGGGTTGGAACCCGCGGCCGGTTCGGTCAGGGCGAAGGCGCCGAGTAACTCGCCGCTGGCGGCGCGGGGCAACCATTCCTGCTTTTGCGCTTCGGTGCCTCCGATCAGGATCGAGTCGGTCGCGAGGAAGTGCGCGGTCAAAGCCGACGCGGTGGAGGCGCAGGCACCGGCCACGGCCTCGACCACACGGCTCATGGCCAGGCTGCCAATCCCCAGCCCGCCATATTCCTCCGGCAGGTTGATGCCCATGCCACCCAGTTCTGCCAAGGCTTGCAGGCTTTCGGCGCAGAAGGTTTCGGTTTCGTCGTAATGCTGGGCGCGGGGCTGGATCACCTCGCGGGCCAGTTTTTCAGCGGATTCGATCACCGCCATTTCGACTTGATCCAATTCAAAGTTCATGGGAAAGCTCCTGTTTGTTCATGCCGAATGCCGCATTGTCAGCGCCCAGGCGTGGGGCGAGGGTGACGGCGTGGGGTTTGTGGCCATTGAAGAAAACCGGTTGCGGCACCAGCGGTTGCGCGGCGCCCTCGGGCCGGATCAGCAGTTGACGGGCGTGCGCCTGTTCACTGTCGGCGGCCTGGGCGAGGTTCCACACCGGGGAGGAGGGCACGCCGGCATCGAGCAGGATGTCGCAGGCCTGCTCGACGCTCAGCTGGCGCGTCCAGTGTTCGATTTGTGCGCGCAACGCCGGCTCGTTCAACGTCCGTTGCGGGTCCTCGGCGAAGAGTGGGTCGTTGGCCAGTTCCGGCTTGCCCATGCACTGGCACAAGCGTTGGAACAGCTTGTCGCTCGCCACCGCGATGACCACCTGGCCGTCGGCTGCAGAGTAGGTGTCGAAGGGTGTCGATACCGGATGGCGGTTGCCGACCAGGCCGGGCGCAACGCCGTGGGCGAAGAGATTGGACAGCCCGGTCATTTGCAGGCTGAACAACACATCAAACATGGCCACGTCGATAAATTGCGCGCCCGGGGTGTGCCGCTCGCGGGCGAACAGCGCCGAGCTGATCGCCCAGGCGGCATAGACACCGGCACACAGATCGCCGATGGACTCGCCGCTGCGCGTCGGTCCCGTCTCGGCAAAACCGGTGACGCTCATCAGGCCGGACATCGCTTGCGCGACAATGTCGTAGGCGGGCTTGTTGGACAGCGGGCCGTGCTGGCCAAAGCCGGAAATACTCGCGTAGATCAGCCTCGGGTTGTATTGCTTGAGGGTATCGAAGTCGATGCCCAGGCGACGGGTTACGCCGGGGCGGAAGTTCTCCACGACGACGTCGGCATCGCGTACCAATTCATACAACAGGGCCAGGTCCTGGGCAGACTTGAAGTCCATCTCGACACTGCGCTTGCCGCGATTGATCAGGCCGAAATAGACGCTTTCGCCATCCTTGAACGGGCCCAGGTGGCGGCTGTCATCGCCGTGCCCCGGCACTTCGAACTTGATGACGTCGGCGCCGAGGTCTGCCAGCATGGCGGTGCAGTGCGGGCCGGCCAGTACGCGGCTCAGGTCCAGTACGCGAACGCCCTGTAGTTGTTGGGTAAACGGGTTGTTGCTCATGGCAGTTTCCTCGGGGAAAGGGGCTGAATTGTTATTCCGGATGTGCAATCCCCCTGTAGGAGCGAGCTTGCTCGCGAAGGCGTCTTTCCTGACACACCTCGGTGCGGCATTCGCTGGCAAGCCAGCTCCTACAGGTTTGCGTCGGCCAAGGCCGGTTTTTTATTTACCGGTAATCATCGGCAGGTTCAGCCCTTGCTCCTTGGCGCAGTCGATCGCGATCTGGTAACCGGCATCGGCATGGCGCATCACGCCGGTCGCCGGGTCGTTGTGCAACACGCGAGCGATACGCTCGGCCGCTTCATCGGTACCGTCGCAGACAATCACCATGCCCGAGTGCTGGGAGAAGCCCATGCCGACGCCGCCGCCGTGGTGCAGGGAAACCCAGGTCGCGCCGCTCGCGGTGTTGAGCAGGGCGTTGAGCAGTGGCCAGTCGGAGACGGCGTCGGAACCGTCCTGCATCGATTCGGTTTCGCGGTTCGGGCTCGCTACGGAACCTGAGTCCAAATGGTCGCGACCGATCACGATTGGCGCGGACAGCTCGCCGCTGCGCACCATTTCGTTGAACGCCAGGCCCAGCTTGGCGCGCAGGCCCAGGCCAACCCAGCAGATACGGGCCGGCAGCCCCTGGAAGCTGATGCGCTCGCGGGCCATGTCCAGCCAGTTGTGCAGGTGGGCGTCGTCCGGGATCAGTTCCTTGACCTTGGCGTCGGTCTTGTAGATGTCTTCAGCGTTACCCGACAGCGCCGCCCAGCGGAACGGACCGATGCCACGGCAGAACAGTGGGCGGATGTAGGCCGGTACGAAGCCCGGGAAGTCGAATGCGTTTTCCACGCCTTCTTCTTGCGCCATCTGGCGGATGTTGTTGCCGTAGTCGAAGGTCGGGATGCCTTGCTTCTGGAAGTCCAGCATGGCCTGGACATGGACAGCCATCGATTGTTTGGCAGCCTTGATCACCATCGCCGGATCAGTGACAGCGCGATCGCGATACTGCTCCCAGCTCCAGCCGGCTGGCAGGTAGCCGTTGAGCGGGTCGTGGGCGCTGGTCTGGTCGGTGACCATGTCCGGGCGCACGCCGCGCTTGACCAGCTCCGGCAGGATTTCCGCGGCGTTGCCCAGCAGTGCGATGGAGATCGCCTTGCCTTCTTTGGTGTATTTGGCGATGCGGGCCAGCGCGTCGTCGAGGTCTTTGGCCTGTTCATCGACGTAGCGGCTGCTCAGGCGGAAGTCGATACGGCTCTGCTGGCATTCGATGTTCAGCGAGCAGGCACCGGCCAGGGTTGCTGCCAGAGGCTGCGCGCCGCCCATGCCACCCAGGCCTGCGGTCAGTACCCACTTGCCTTTGAGGTCATCGTTGTAGTGCTGGCGACCGGCTTCGACGAAGGTTTCGTAGGTGCCCTGGACGATGCCCTGGCTGCCGATGTAGATCCAGCTGCCGGCGGTCATCTGGCCGTACATGGCCAGGCCCTTGGCGTCGAGTTCGTTGAAGTGTTCCCAGCTCGCCCAGTGTGGCACCAGGTTGGAGTTGGCGATCAGTACGCGCGGGGCGTTGGCGTGGGTCTTGAACACGCCGACCGGCTTGCCGGATTGCACCAGCAGGGTCTCGTCGTCGTTCAGGTGGGTCAGGCTTTCGACGATCTTGTCGTAGCACTCCCAATTACGGGCCGCACGACCGATACCACCGTAAACCACCAGTTCTTTAGGGTTCTCGGCGACTTGCGGGTCGAGGTTGTTCATCAGCATGCGCAGCGGCGCTTCGGTCAGCCAGCTCTTGGCGGTCAGCTTGTTACCGCGGGCAGCGCGGATTTCAACATCACGCAGGCGTGTGTTCTTAGTGGTCATGGCGTTCTCCTCATTCAGCGGTCAGTGGCGTGGCATCGGCAAACAAGGATGTACATGTATGCTTATACCAACCTGTATGTACAAGTGAATGCAAGTGAAGGGCCAAAATCCGATCTGGCGGACGCAGAAAAATTCTAGAAAGGTGATAAATCGATTTGAATCAGATACTTATCAAAACAGAGAAAACTTGACTAACGCAGAGCTTGATCAAATTTCTGTTGCAACTTTGAAAAAGTTTGCTGCGATGGTGAGCATCTCGTAACACTTTTGTGCGAAAGGAAACGCTGGAATGTCACTTTTTTGCCACATTTGGCCTTGGCAGTAACAGCCCTGCAGAATGTCTGCAACAACAGCCTTGTCGAGCGGCAAGCGGGGGCCGCTCGACGGGTAAATCAGTTGCCGAACTTGCCTTCCAGGCGATAACGCGAACCGGGATACACCAGCCGCGCACAACCGACCTGGCCTTTGGCAGCCCAGGTACGGCGGCGAATCAACAGGCACGGCTCATACCGTTTGATTTGCAACAGCTTGCACTCCGCGGATTTGGCATGGATCGACTCGACCACATGTTCGCCTTCGGTCAGCGGGGCCAACTGGATCAGGTAGGCGTAGGGCGTGACCTGGGTAAAGTCCTGCTGCAAATAAGCGGGTGCGACGTCGGCATTGACGAAGCGTTCTTCGATCTGCACCGGCACACCGTTCTCGTGGTGCACCACCACCGAATGGAACAGGCGCTTGACCCCCTCCAGGGGGAAGGGCATGGAAGCGCGGGCCCGCTCCGGCATCTCCTCGAGCACGATCACTTCGCAGCGGTGCTCGTGACCCCGGGCCTCGATTTCTTCGGCGATGTTGTGGATCTCGAAAAGCGCAGCATGCCCCTTGGGCTCCGCCACGAAGGTGCCAACCCCTTGCATGCGCACCAGCGCGCCTTCAATGGTCAGCTCGCGCAAGGCGCGGTTGATGGTCATGCGACTGACCCCCAGCAAATTCAGCAATTCGCTTTCAGACGGCACCTTGGAATTGGGCAGCCAGGCACCGGAGCGAATCTTCTGCATGATGATCTGCTTGACCCGCGCATACAGGGGGGAGGGACTCTCAAGAGAAAAGGACTCGAGAGACGCATTGTCCTCAATAGATTTGGTCACGTTTATTCCTGAATTGAAAAAATTACCCCGACAAGCTTGCCGAGCAGTTTACCGAGCTACGGCAGCTACGCCTATGCGTAAACAAGGCGCCCGGAAAATCATCCGCGATGGCCGGCTGCGCAGGATCGACTAAGGGAAACCTTTAGCTGGGTGGGAGATTTCCCCCCTTCGGATGCTGTTCGTCTTGATACCGGCGCGGCGTCCACTCGCTTACCGTGCGTAGACCTTGGGTGTGCCGTCGTAGTGGATTGTTCCATCGGGCTCGCCTGGCGCCATAACAACAAGAAAGCGTTTTGTTCTTCGTTTGACACTGCTCCTATAAATACAGTGCCCAGGCACATACAGATGTGGAGATGTTGGATGTATCAGGTAAAGCAGTCTTGCCGTGGGCTCGGTATTGCCAGCGTGTTGGGGATGATCTGTTCGCCGTCCCATGCAGATCTCATCGATGACAGTCACTTCAAAGTGGATACGCGTAACTTCTACTTGCATCGCAACTACACCAACACCGATGCACCGGTTTCCGAAGTCCACAGTTGGTCCCAGGGTTTCGATGCGCAATTTACTTCCGGGTATACCGACACGGCCTTGGCCATCGGCCTCGATGTGGATGCGCAATACGCCGTGCGCCTGGATTCGTCGGGCAACGACGGTTCATTGCCCTACAGCGTCAGTGAGCAGCAGACGGCCGATGACTACAGTCGCGCCGGTGCGACTTTCAAGATGCGCTACAGCAAGACCGAGTTGAAGGTCGGTGACCTTCGCCCGCAATTGCCGGTGGCGTTCGATGACACCAGTCGGCAGCTGGACACCATCTACCAGGGGGCCGTGGTCGAGTCCAAGGAGGTCGATGGGTTGACGCTGACCGGTGGCCGTTTCTGGTCTGCGGTGACCCGGGAGTCTTCCAACCACGAGAAGCTCTACAAGTTTGGTTCCACCGATAACTTGGACAGTGACGGCCTGGATTTTGGCGGCGTTACTTACGACATTACCAAGACTCTGCAAGCCAGTTACTTCTATGGCGTGTTGCACGACATTTATCAGCAGCACTATTTCGGCCTGATGCATATGGCCGACTTGGGTAATGGCTACAAACTCAAGACCGACCTGCGCTACTTCAATAACAATGAAGACGGCAGTGCCTTGAACGGTGAAATCGACAACCGTTCCTACGGTGCCTTGTTCTCCCTGCTCAAGGGCGCGCACATGTTTGGCCTCAGTTACCAGCGCATGCTCGGTGACAGCGTGTTCCCGACCATGAACGGCTATATCCCGCAACCTTACCTGGTGCACTGGTCGTCCCTGGGGTTTGTCCGCCCGGATGAAAAATCCTGGGGCGCACGCTACAGCTACGACTTTGCCGGGATGGGAATGCCTGGGCTGAAGTTCTATACCCGCTACATCAAGGGCACGAACTGGGACCGTGGCGGCAACCTCAGCGACAACCAGGAAAGCGAACGTTTCCTGGGGCTCAGCTACGTGGTGCAGAGCGGGGCGCTGGCAGGCCTCGGGCTGGACCTGCGCAACATCGATGTGAAACAGAAGTACGGCTACGACTACAACGAGTTCCGTGTCGCCACGACCTACACCTGGAAGTTCTGGTAAGCGTGCCTACCCCCATAACAATAAGAGGCCTGACCATGTTCGAACCCATTGTCCTTTGCATCTGCCCCGCAACTATCCAGTCGGTGCGCCGTGCACCGTCACCCGGCGCGCTGCGCCCATGAGCGGATTCGAGAAGGAGCAAACACTAGTGAATATCCAGGTCGATAATGCGGTCCTGCAACAACAGAAAAAGAAAACCTATATCTACGAGTGGTACGTGGTCGGCCTGTGCATGATCGCCTACATCTTTTCATTCGTGGATCGGCAGATCCTGGCGCTGATGATCGAGCCTATCAAGGCCGACCTGCAGATCAGCGACACCCAGTTCAGCCTGCTGCACGGGCTGGCCTTTTCTTTGTTCTACGCCTTCATGGGCATGCCCATCGCCTACCTGGCCGATCGCTTCTCCAGGCCGAAGATCATCGCCGTCGGCGTGGTGTTCTGGAGCCTGGCGACGGCCGCCTGCGGCCTGAGCAAAAACTTCCTGCACATGTTCCTCGCGCGCATCGGCGTCGGCGTCGGCGAAGCGGCCCTGTCGCCCTCGGCCTACTCGATGTTCAGCGACATGTTCCCCAAGGAGAAACTCGGACGCGCCGTTGGCATCTACTCGATCGGTTCGTTCGTCGGTGGTGGCCTGGCCTTCCTGGTGGGCGGCTATGTGATCGCCATGCTCAAGGACATGAACACCATCGAGGTCGCCTTTCTCGGCGCGATGAAAGCCTGGCAACTGGCGTTCTTCATTGTCGGCCTGCCTGGCATCGTGGTCGGCCTGCTGATCTGGCTCACCGTGCGCGACCCTGCGCGCAAGGGCCTGCAGGTCGATGCGCAGGGGAGGGCCAAGAAGGTTGGAATGAGCGATGGCCTGCGCTTTCTCGGGCGCCACCGTGCCACCTTCACCTGCCATTACCTGGGCTTTTCGTTCTACGCCATGGTGCTGTTCTGCATGATGAGCTGGAGCCCGGCGCTGTACATCCGCAAGTTCGGCCTGACGCCGATGGAGGCGGGCTACATGCTCGGCACCGTGCTGTTGCTGGCCAACACCGCCGGGGTGCTGTTCGGTGGCTGGCTCACCGATTACCTGGCCAAGAAAGGTCACCAGGATGCCGCGATGCGCACCGGCGTGATCGGCGCCCTGGGCATGGCGGTGCCGGCCGTGCTGTTCCCGCAAGTCGATCAACTGTGGCTGTCGGTGACGCTATTGGTGCCGGCGATGTTCTTCGCTTCGTTCCCGATGCCGGCTTCAACGGCGGCGATGCAGATCCTCGCGCCGAACCAGGTGCGCGCACAGGTCTCGGCGGTGTTCCTGCTGATCAGCAATCTGCTGGGGTTGGGCCTGGGCACCACGCTGGTGGCGTTGCTGACCGATCGCTACTTCGGATCGCCAGTAGCAGTGGGCTCTTCGATGTCGCTGGTGATCGCCGGTGCATCGGCGTTGACCGTGCTTTTGCTGTGGCGCGGTTGCCGGCGTTTCCGCGAAAGTTATGCCCGGGAGTACCCGACCCACGCATGACATGAATATGTCGGTGCAACGACCCCGCTGCGTTTAGACGCAGCGGGGTCGATCCGCTTCAGGTCAGGAGAGTCTCTGATGTTGAATGACGTACACCTGCTGGAACGGCACAGCCTGCTCTGCTCGGCCGACTGCCGCGAGATCCAGGACAAGGTCAGCCACTACCTGTGCCCGCACAGTTTCAACGTGCTGCGTGACGAGCCGATTCATACCCGGCTCAACGGCGTGTTCTTCGGCACTTCGGCGCTGCTCGACTTGCGCTATGGCGCGCCGGTGGAGATCACCATCGGCGACATTGCCGATCAGTACCTGTTTCGCATCACCTTGCAGGGGCATTGCCAGGTGGCCCACGGGCGGCGCAGCGCGGCGATGCAGTCGGGCTGCCTGAGCGTGTCCTCGCCGTACGCGCAAAGCCGCATCGTCACCGATGGCGAGTGCCGCAACCTGATCCTGCGCGTCGACCGTGATGCCCTGCAGACGCAATTGCAACATCTGCTCGGACGCAGCCTGCGGCAATCGGTGATCTTCGATGTCAGTGTCGATCACCTGGGCTCCGGCGTCGTCAGCCTCTATCACACCCTGGACTACATCTGCCGGCTGTACGGCAGCGGCGTGGACGGCTCGCGCCTCGCCAGCGGCCTGTCCGACTACCTGATGCAACTGCTACTCACCCAGTTGCCGCATAACTACTCCGCAGATCTGTTGCACGATTCCCGCGCGCCACTGCCGCACCACGTGAAAAAGGCCCGTGACTACATCGAGGAACACCTCGACCAACCGATCAGCATGGCCACCCTGAGCGAGCTGTGTGGGGTTTCGGTGCGCACCTTGCAGAACGGCTTCCGGCAGTTTCTCCAGCAAGCGCCGGTGGAGTACATCCGAGACCGTCGCCTGGCGCTGGTCCACGAGTCGCTGCAGCGGGGCAACGCCTTTGAGACCGTCACCGATATCCTCTTGCGCCACGGCATCAACAGCTTCGGGCATTTTTCCAGTGCCTATCGGCAACGTTATGGCTGCCTGCCGTCGGACACCCTGCGACGACAGAAGCATTGAGACTTCTGCGCAATCCGTGAGTCGGCTGCGCATTCGGATAAGCCTGGGGCGGCAGCGCTCGATAGCATCGAGTCTCTTACCAGAGGAGTGACTCGATGAATATTACCGTGCTGGGTGGTGGACACGGCTGTTACGCCGCCGCTGTCGAAATGGCTGAGAAAGGGCATCAGACCCGCCTGTGGCGTCGCGACTCGGCGGCGCTCAAGGAGCTGCTGGCGATCGGCAGCCTGACCATCAAGGACTACCGGGGCACTCGTCAGCTCTCGGTCGGTAAACCGGGCGACAAGCTCTCATTGACCGACGATCTGGCTGAAGCCTTGGCCGACGCGCAACTGATCATCATCCCGCTGCCCTCGACCTCCCACGAAGACCTGGCCAAACAGGTGGCGCCGCACCTGCGCGACGGTCAGGTGGTGTTCCTGCCACCGGGCACCTTCGGCAGCTACGTGTTCGCCAAGGCCCTGGCCGATGCGGGCAACCGCAGCAAAGTCGCTTTCGCCGAGACCGGCACGCTGCCGTACCTGGTGCGCAAGCATGGCGCCAGCGACCTGGTGATCAGTTGCTACGCCACCCGCCTGCCGACGGGCGTATTCCCCGGCAACCTGTCCGAACACGCCTTCGCCGTGCTGCGCGAGGCCTACCCGAGCGTCGAACCGATCGAAGACGCCCTGAGCGGTGCGCTGATGAACGCAGGTCCCGTCATCCACCCGCCGCTGATCATGATGAATGCCGGTCCCCTGGAGCATTTCGAGGCCTGGGACATTCACAACGAAGGCACCCAACCGTCGATTCGCCGCGTGACCAACCAGCTCGATGCCGAGCGCATGGCCGTGCGCGAAGCACTGACCTACGGCGCACCGCATTTTCCCCTGGCCGATCACTACAACAGCAGCGAAGGCGAGGCGTGGATGTACGGTCGCGGTGCCCATGGCAAGCTGACCGACAGCGGCGACTGGCGCGAAGACATCGACCTGCAAACACATCGCTACATGCTCGAAGACACCCGCCTGGGCCTGTCCTTCCTGGTGTCCGTCGGCCGCTGGGCCGGTGTGCCGACCCCGATTGCCCAAGGCCTGTTGAGCATTGCCTCGGTCGTCGCCGGGCGTGATCTCTACGCCGAGGGCCGCACTCTGGAGAACCTCGGCCTGGCCGGGTTGAGTCGAGCACAGATGAGCGAACTGCTGACCGAGGGCTGCAACCGATGAACGCCGCGCTGCCGCAAGTCAGCGTGGTCGGCGCCGGCCGGATGGGCGAGGGCATTGCCCTGGCCTTCATCCATGCGGGCCTGCCGGTGACCCTCATCGACATCAAGGATCGCGCCGAGAATGAGCGCCACGGCTACTTCGAGCGCGTGCGCAACAACGTCCGCAGCGAACTGCAGATGCTGGTTCGCCTTGGCATGCTCCAGCCGGAACAGGCGGACATCGCGCTATCGCGGTTGACCCTGCAAACCCGATCCCGGGCCGCCGAGGCATTGCGCCGCTGCGACCTGGTGTTCGAAGCCGTGCCGGAAGTCATCGAGGTCAAGCAGCAGACCTTCGCCTGGGTCAGCGAGCATGTCCCGGCGTCGGCCATCATTGCCTCGACCACCTCGACCTTCCTGGTCACCGAGTTGAGCGAAATGGTCAGCGGGCCGCAGCGCTTCGTCAACGCGCACTGGCTCAATCCCGCGCACCTGATGCCGCTGGTGGAAGTCAGCCGCAGCGAGGCGACCTGCCCGCAGGTGGTCGAGCGGCTGCTGCAACTGCTCAAGCGCATCGGCAAGGTGCCCGTGGTGTGCAATCCGGTGGCGGGTTATATCGTGCCGCGCATCCAGGCACTGGCGATGAACGAAGCGGCACGGATGGTGGAAGAGGGCGTGGCCAGCGCCGAAGATATCGACACCGCAGTGCGCGTCGGCTTCGGTTTGCGCTTCTCGGTGCTGGGCCTGCTGGAGTTCATCGACTGGGGCGGCGGCGACATTCTCTACTACGCCTCGCGCTACTTGAGCGGCGCACTGTCACCGCGTTTCGAGTCGCCCCAAGTGATAACCGACAACATGCAAAACGGCCGCAATGGCTTGCGCGATGGCCAGGGTTTCTACGATTACCGTGACCTGGACGTGGACGCCTACAGGCAAGAGCGTCTCGGCGCCTTCGTGCGCAAGCTGGAGTTGTCGGGATTGACGCCTGCGTTCGAGGGCGCCTTGAGGCAGGCCTGAAGGCGGATTGATTTAGCGACGATAGTAGCGGCGATCGTCGTCGTAGCGGTGGCCCATGACACGATCCCGGTGGTGGCGCTCCCAATCACGATGGCGTTCCGCTTCCCGGCGGGCTTGCTCTCGACGCCACTGGTCCCGGCGCCATTGGTCTCTACGCCATTGGTCCCGGCGCCAATCGTCTCGATGATCGTGCCAGTTCCGGTCGTCATGGGCCAGCAATGACCCTGGCTGCTTGTCGGCCATGCTGGCCAAGGTCGGCCAAGGGTTCTCGGCGGCCTTGGCAGGCGCCTGGATGGCTGTGACTTCAGTGGGGAAAACAGGGGTTGCGGGCTTTATCTGTGTGGCTGATGCCGAGCCCATTGCCGCGAACGCGAACAGGCCGAAGAGCACCATCCGAGGGTCATGGAATTTCATGCGCGAAGGCAACCTCTGATTGACAATTGGTCGTGTGGCCATCCGGCTGCGGCAAGCTGCGGGTTCGCACTTGCCGAGCGGATGTGCCTATCCAAATAGACCGGTAATCAGAGAAAAGTTCTAGGGAGCCGTTGTTTAAATAGCTGTGCCCCGACACTCCACCAGCCCCTTGACCTGCCCCGAAGCCGCCTGGTTTTCATCACTCAACCAGCGCTCGAACCCCGCGCCAACCGCCGGCCACTCCGAATCAATAATCGAGTACCAGGCGGTGTCGCGGTTCTGTCCCTTGACCACCATGTGCTGGCGGAAGACGCCTTCGAAACTGAAGCCCAGCCGCTCGGCGGCGTATTTGGAGCGGGCGTTGCCGTTGTTGCATTTCCACTCCAGGCGCCGGTAGCCGAGGGCGAACGACTCCTTGGCCAGCAGGTAGACCGCCTCGGTGCTTTTCGGTGAGCGTTGCATCGGCGCGCCGAAGGTCACATGGCCGATTTCGATGCGGCCCTGGGCCGGGACGATCGACATCAGGCTGAGGAGGCCTTGCACCTCGCCGCTGGCGCGGTCGATCACGCTGAAGAAATAGGGATCGCTGCTGGCGGCATGATTGTTCAGCCAGTCGTTGAAGGCGCCGCGCTCCGGGAAGGGCCCGTAAGGCAGGTAGTCCCACAGTTTCGGGTCGGCACCGGGGCCTTGCAGGGCGTTGAACAAGTCGTCGCCGTGGCGCGTCGGGTCGAGTCTTTCCAGGCGGATGAAGCGCCCTTCGATCAGTTGGACGGTCGGGGCCGGGACGCCTTTCCAGTCGGCGGGTGAAATCGACATGCTGTTCTCCTTGAACCTTAAATGGCTTTGCGAAACTGGATGAAACCCGGACGCTCGGCGATGCGCTCGTAGAGCTGGATCGCGGTGGCGTTGGTTTCGTGGGTCAGCCAGTGCACCTTGTTGCAACCGT
Source organism: Pseudomonas sp. IT-P218 (assembly GCF_949767605.1). Lineage (NCBI taxonomy): Bacteria > Pseudomonadati > Pseudomonadota > Gammaproteobacteria > Pseudomonadales > Pseudomonadaceae > Pseudomonas > Pseudomonas sp. IT-P218. Next base: position 165,864 of record NZ_CATKQQ010000088.1, on the reverse strand, counting down.
CGGCCTTGGCCGTGGCGTAGACGAACTCGATCAACTGGCGGCCAACGCCAGTGCCTCGGGTTTCCGGCACCACCAGCAGGTCCTGCAGGTAGCACGAGTTTTCGATGCTCCAGTTTGAACGATGGTAAATGAAATGCACCATGCCCACTGCTTTGCCGTCAGCCCAGGCGAGAGCGGCGTGGGTCGGCTCGTTCGGGTCGAGCATGCGCTGCCAGGTATTTTGGCTGACGGCGTCCGGCAGTTCGGTGTTGTAGAAGCGCAGGTAAGCCTGCCACAACGGCAGCCAGGCGGCGTGGTCCTCGGCGTTGACCTGGCGGATTTCGAGTTGACTCATGCTGATTCCTTAACGCATCAAGTGGGCGAGGGCCTGGTCGTGGGCATCGGGGCTGGCGGCCAGCCCCTCGCGCACGCCGGCGATGTCTGCGGTGCTGCGGTTCTGGCTGAGCTTGCGTTTGCCTTCCAGGCGCTGGATCGGCAAGGCAAACCCGACGATGGCCCTGAGCATGCCATCGATGTAGTCGGCGGGCGCGTCGGCGACTTTCCACGGCTGGGCGCGACCGGCTTCATGGCGATCGGTCAAGGCACTGACCAGCGAGCGCAGGCGATCGGCGTCGGTGAAGACTTCGGCGCTGCCATAGGCATGCACGGCGACGTAGTTCCAGGTCGGCACGACTTTGCCGTGCTCGGCCTTGCTCGGGTAGAAGCCGGGACTCACATAGGCATCGGCACCGGCGAAAATGACCAGTGCTTCGGCTCCGTTCTGCAGTTCCTTCCACTGAGGATTGGCCTTGGCGAAATGGCCGTACAAGGTGCCGTTCGGGCCCTCGTCGGTGTTCAGCAGCAAGGGCAGGTGACTGGCTTGCAGACCCTGTTCGCCATGGGTGACCAACAGGGCGAGTCGGGTACCGAGGATCTGTTGCTGCAGCTCGGGCAAATCATTGAGGGCGAAACCACTGGGCGTATACATGGAAATATTCCTTGGCGAATGCCTGCATCCTAGGCAGGCTATTGGTCTGTTGTAAGAGCCATTAACGTCGAATTTCATGGGTCCATTGTCATGACGAATGCGCCGCTGTCCTTGTCCTTCAACCCCGCCGGCATCGAGCTCGACCGTCGTCAGGGGCTGAGTCGCCAGCTTTATCAGGCGTTGCGGGCGAGGGTGCTGGACGGACGACTGGCCAGTGGTACGCGCTTGCCCGCCAGTCGGGACCTGGCGTCGGCATTGGCGATCTCGCGTAACAGCGTGGTGCGCGCCTACGATCAGCTTTACGCCGAAGGGTTTATCGAGGGGCGGGTGGGGGATGGGACTTATGTCGCGCAATTGCCCCAGGCGTCGTTGCCGGTCAGGAAGTCCTCGAAAAAAGCGCCGACGCAATGGCTGGATCTACCGGTGGTTGTACCTGACAAGGTCATCCACAGCGGCGCATTGCTGCGTGTTGAGAACAACCATTTGCCCACGCCACCCAGTGGTCCGCCCCGGGCGTTTCGGGTCGGCGTGCCGGCGTTCGATCTGTTTCCGTTCGAGGTGTGGGCCAAACTGAACGCAGCGTTCTGGCGCAAACCGGATCTGCAGCAGCTGTGTTACGGCGCTCCTGAAGGGGACGCGCGGTTGCGCGGGATGATCGCGGCGTATTTGCGCAGTTCCCGAGGCATGCAGTGCAGCGCCGAACAAATCGTCATCACCAGTGGCGCGCAGCAGGGGATCAGCCTCTGTGCGCAGTTGCTGGTGGAACCGGGGGACGGGGTGGCGATTGAAAACCCGGGTTATCGCGCGGCGGGTCATGCGTTCGCGGTGGCCGGCGCGCGCTTGCACGGCGTGGCGGTGGACAGCGAGGGCATCGATTGCCAGGCATTGGCGGGGTTGGGCGATTGTCGCCTGGCCTATGTGACGCCATCGCATCAGTACCCCACGGGGGTGGTGATGAGCCTGGCCCGGCGCCTGGAGTTGCTGGCCTGGGCCGAGCGCGCCAACGGCTGGATCGTCGAGGACGACTACGATGGCGAATACCGCTACAGCGGCGCACCCCTGGCGCCGCTGGCAGCACTCGATCGGCAGGGACGGGTGCTGTACGTCGGCACGTTCGGCAAGGTCGCCTTTCCGGCGCTGCGCCTGGGTTACCTGGTGTTGCCGCCGGCGCTGGTGGACGCGTTTTCTCAACGTCGAGCGGTGGATGTGCGCCATTCAGAGGTCAGCACCCAGGCGGTGATGGCCGAATTCATGGCCGCCGGGCACTTTCAGCGACACATCCGGCGCATGCGTCGCGCCGCGTTGAGCCGCCGTAACACACTGCTGACGGGCTGGCCCCGGGACATCGCCGGTGTCGGCAGTCTGCCGAGCGTCGCGGCGGGGCTGCACCTGACGGTCGCGGTCGACTCCCTGGCCCGTGAGCGTGAACTGATCGAGAAAGCGGCCAGGGTCGATGTCGAAATCAACGGGCTGAGCAGCTACTGGTTGCCGGACTCCCAGGAACCGGGAGACCAGCGTGCGGGGCTGGTCCTCGGTTTTGCGGCGGTGCCCGAGGCGGCGATCAGCGCGGCGCTCGGGCGTCTGGAAGAAGCTTGGCGTCGTTAGCGTCAGGTTTTGGCCTTCGGTTCCATGTCCCAGAAGAGCTTGCGCAGCTCGGGGTCGACGAGCTTGCGCAGGACGCCATCGATGGGCTCGAAGGCGTTCAATGCCGTTTGCTGGTCGGGGGAGAGGGTTTTGAGATAGTCATCGGCGATTTTCAGGTGGGCTGCCGTTGGCTGGTCGGCGGGGCTGACCAAGCTTTCATAATGAAAATGCGCCACCCAGATCGCCTTGCCGTTGGCCTTGTCGAGTATCCGGTACTCCTGAAAGAAGTCGCCCATCCCTGTGGTCTGGATTCGCCCTCGTGGGTCGGCGGCGACGTCGACCTGCTGGTGTTCGTGCATCCATTTGAAAGCCGTTTGAGTCGGTTTGCGCAGCTTGTATAACTTCGCTCGAACGCTGATGCCTTCTTCACGCATTTGACGCGCGGCTGCACGCATCTCGAGGCTCAGGGTCGCGACCGGCAGCGGTTCGCCGTCCCGTTTTTTACTCCGCAGCACGGCCTGATCTACGCTGTCGGCGCCTTGCTCCAGTTTGAGCGCCTGTTGATCGAACAGATCCTGTATGTCAGCGGGTATACGCCTTGGGCGCAACGCGTCCTTGGCGGTGCGCTCGATGAATCTGGACGTATCCAGGTTCAGGTCCATGGCGGCGGCGATGAGCTCCTCGTCGCTGAGTGTCGAAGCCGGTTGTTGGCGGATCATGGGCGCGATGGGCGTGAGGGGAGCCTGCGCGGTAGTGCCGGGTTCGCTCTTGGCCGGGGCCTTCGGCCGGGTTTTTCGGACTTTTGCCGGTTGATGGTAAGACGCCTGGCGACTGCTCGTCGTGGCTTTTTGTAGCGGCTTTGGGGGCTGCGGCAGCAACGCCTGGAGTCGGTTTTGGACCAATTGCGCGAACTCGCCGATCAGTCCACGCAGGTGCAGAAGTCGGGCTGGCTTGAGCAGGTCGGGATAGGCGTCCGGCAACTCCTGTAGGCGCTGGTCGGCATCGGCGAAGGTTTCAATCAGGCTGTCCAGCGCTTCAATGCGAGACTGCAGAGGGCGCAGGTTGTCGCCAGCCGCTGCCATGTCAGCCACTTGACTGGCGGCCTTGGCGGCACTCACGATGATTTTACCCACGGCATCCCGTGCCTGGGGCATCAGGGGGCTGGCCTTGTCTTCAAGACACAGTTCCTGGGCCATGCCAATCTCGTTGGTTTTCAGATCCAGCACGTTGAACGATGGCGCGAGCTTTTTTATTTCGTTCGCTCTCTCGATGCCGGACCTTCCTGCCGCGCGCAGACACTCGATCGTCGAGTGCGAAAGCTCGAGTTTTTCGACCATTTCCTGGCTCAGGTCAGTCGCCACTTGAATGTTGGCCACATAGGTTTTCAGGGGCATCGGTTCTGTCTGGCCGGTGTCGGTCATCATCCTTGTCGCCTGGGCATATTCGGTTCTCTTGATGACGAACCACAACGACAGGTTCTTCTGCAGCGAGGTGCTGATACGCAGCAATTCATGGACGTAGTTTTTGCTACCGCCGAGGGTGCGCCATTCGCGGAGTTTTTCCAGCGCCTGCCGATACGCCGTAATGGTGACTTCCAGTTTTTGCGCATACGCCTTGCTCAGGCTCTCGAAATGCTCCTGGGTTGACTTCTGCATGTCGGTTTGCAATGTGGAAAGCTCATCTTCCAGCACTTTCTGTTGATCGCTGAATGAGGTCAGGGACTCTTCCAGTTCCTTGAAGCGCATCTCATTGGCAGCGACCAGGGGTTTGCTGAAGGCATTGCCGCCGCCACCACGCAGGCGCAAGCGCAGGTCGATGAACCACTCACCCTTGGCATTATGCGTGAGCAGCGGACCGCTGCGATTTGGCTCGTCAGGGTCAACGATGTGAGGAGGGTCCTCGCCGCTTACCATGACCTGGAACCAGCGCTCGCCGACCTGGGCAAAGTTCCTGTCATTGTGTTGATAGAGGTGAGGAGGTTTTTCGTTGACCTTTGTCACGTTCCTGTCGGTGATATCAATGGCTGCGACCTTGAACGTGTCCAGGTAAGTACCCAGCGCCGCCGGTGTACGACGTGGCACCGAGCCGGCCACCTCAAGCGAGGAGCGGTGCCCGGGTGCAAGTTCTGCGACCAGTGGGGCCGGGTCGAACTGGACGGTGACAGGCTCGCCCCCAGGCAGTGTTGGTTTCTCTAACGACGGCCGCGCCAGTCGAGGCTTGCCTGATAGAGTATTGCGACGCATCGCGGCATGATGGCTGAGGACAATGCCGGTGATCAGCAGAAGGTCCGACAGCGAAGTCCATTCAATGAACGAGTCGCCTCGATTACTGGCGTCGATGGCCTGCTGGATTTCATTGATGGTCTGCCATACCCATACGGCCGTCCCGACAGCGCCGGTGAGAAAGTTCGAGGTGACGGCGAACAATGCCCAGCTGCTTTCCTTGAGCAGGGTCCAGCGGCGTTCGGCATTCGATTGTGACTGGCGGTCAGCCAGGTCGACCAAGGCCCGGGCGTTGCTTTTGAACAGTGCCGACAGGACATTCCCGGTTATTTCGTCATTCGCGGACGTTACTTGCCCGAACCCTTGCGCCTGCTTGAACGGGTTGACCAACTGTTCGGCCACGATCCACGGCGATGGCAGGCCGGTGGGGAGTACATATTGGTCATACTCATAACTGAGGGTGTTGTCCGGCAGCCATGCCAGCACGGAGTCCCTCAGCTCGCCGGGTTGATGCAATGCATACAGCAGGTTTTGCCTGGAAGGAAACTGCAACAGGGGCAGGTCCTGCATCGGGCGATAGAGCAGGCAAGGCCCGCTTTCTGCATTTCGAGGGCTGATGAGGAACATGTTCTCAACGCTGTCACTGCTACTGATCAGGCGATGTTGCGGCGTCAGCTTGAGCGGGTGGATGGCGATGGAATGGGCCTTTTCGGTATCGCTGTCGAGCAACTCGCAGATGAATCGGTAGCCGAGCTCATCAATGCCCGCCTCCTGTTTGACCTTGCCTTCGAGCGCCAGCAGCGGCAACAGCAAGCGCAACTGGTCGCAGTAGAAGTTTTCCTGGCGTCGGGATTCCACGGGCTCGTCGATCAGCTTGCGTTTGATCAGCGCCGGGTACGCCTCGCCGATATTGACTTGTGCAGCCAGGGTGGTGAGGAACGCTGGTGTGAGCCATGGCGGAACCGACTGACCGTGCAGGAACGATACGGTTGCCATGTAGGGCGCCTGGTTTTCCATGGCAAACTCGGCGAGCGTCTCGATGCGGTGGTCGAGGGGGTTGGGCAGTGTGAAGTTGCCAGAGGTAAAGCTGTTGGTGATGTTGATTCGCAGTTCATTGAGCGGCAGCGTCGCGGCATCGACTGCGCGGGTATCGGCGATGATCGCTTCAGCCATCAGGCGCTGGGCAAAGTCGATGATGGTAGGTATTTCGTTTCTGGCTGCCTTGTGCTCAGGCTGTCGATAGAGCTTGCCCAGTGCGGTGATGTAGCGGCTGTAGTCTTGAATGTCCTTGGGCGATGCGTTGCGCAGCCAGTCGGGAATCGCCGCGTGCAGTTGCATGAGCCGCGCGTGTTCGGTTTCGTCGAGCCCGCTTTCAAGTTTTGCGTCATCTTCGACTGGGTTTTCAAGGGAACCAATGATGGCGATGGCATCAAGCTGTGACGAGACCAGGGCCCAGGCCATATGGTCAAAAACGTTGCCGTCAGGCTCGAAAAGCCGCCATGTCAAGGTGCGCCCTTCGAGCGATTCCTCGAGGCGGGCGGGCAGTGAATTGCCCAATTGTTCCATTGAGCTGAACGACTCATAACCGCGCTCGATCGTGTACATCACCAGCAACTCGCGTTCGCGGCAGGTGGCCTTGAGCACCAGGGCCCCGCCGATCACGAGGTGGCTGGCAACCGTGTTTTTAACGATGTCGATATCGATCAGGCACGCCTGAATGGCCGATAGGCCGCTGCTCGAATTCTTTCGTGTGGCTTTGTCCGGGGCTTCGAACACTTCGCGCGCCATCGTGCACTCGTCGACGTCCCAGCCTTTTACCGTTTGCACTCTCAATGCCTTGCGCAGTGAATCGGACAACTCCTGCCAGCGAGGGATTTTCTGGCCTGTCTGGTTCCAGTAATCGAGCTGGCGCTTCTGCAGTTCGACGAACAACTGTGGCACCGAGTCGTTGAGTACCTGGGCAATGTCTTCAATGCTGACGGCGAGATGAACCGGGTCGTTGGCGTCGGATTCCAGGGTCAGGAAATGTTCGCCTTCGAGATAGTTGGCGGTTGTGCCATACAGGCTCTGCAGGACAAGTGTGTGGGTGAGCGAAAGGAATTCGACCGACTCCATCTCGACGTGATCGTCCACCACCCGCCATTGCGGGGTGGCGACGAGGGTTTTGTCAGGGTCGATGTTCAGTGCCGGGTAGCGCGTTGCCAATTTGTCGCGCAGCAGGTCCGAAGCGACTTCACTCGGCAACGGACTGTGGCTGGTCTGGCTGACCAGATCACTTTTTTCGAGAAGGGGTGTCGAGTCTTTTGGGGCGATCGGTGTCGGGGTACTGGTCATGATGTCGTGCCCCCGGTTTTCGCTTTCGGCAAGAACGATGATCGAGCCAGTTGTGGACTGATCTCGCTGCGGTAGATCGCGATCAACTCGTTGTTGCTGACCGTGCGCAGATCAAACGCGCCGCCCAGTGTGCGTTGCGCTTCGGTTTTCAAGTGCGCCGCACTGTAGGCGTCGGCAGCGGCGGAGGGCGTCGGGTAGTGAAAGTGGGCGTACCAAAGCACTTTGGCGGAGCTGGCGTCACGAATTTCATACTCCTCGAGATAGTCCTTGCGGTGCCCTTTGAGCCGCTTGCGCCCCGCAGTCTTGACGATGACGACCAACCCTTGGCTGTGCAGCCATTCGACGCGAGCGGCGGTGGGAGGTTGTTGCTTGGTCATGCTGATTCGAGTCTGGAGACCCTTTTGATCAAGGCTGACCGCGCCCTCATTAAGCTGTTTGGCCATGCTCACAGCGGAGCCCGGACCGCCGTCAGTAATGTTCAGCTTGGTCAGGGCCTTTTCGATGGCGGTCGCGGCGTCCTCCATCCGGCGGGCCCTTTGTTGGAAAAGGTCCTCTATTTCCACGGGGATACGCCCCGGCCGTTTGGCGTGGGCCTCGGTTCTGCGGGTAAATTCGTCCAGCTCGTCGAGTAAGGCTTGTCCCGTCTGGGTACTGGTCTTCAGATCAACCGGACCGGTGGCCTCAGGCGCGCGCGAGCTCGACACATGTTCGAGCCAGACACCGGGCGTTTTCTCGTGAAAGGTCACGACCTTGCCGCTCAATGTCGAGGTCACATCGAGCAGCTCGGTGCCATCAGCGCTGGTACGCTCGCGCAGCTTGCCGACGACCGTTCCCTTGAAACGGGTCTTGATCACGCGCCTGGGCGCAGGCGCCGGGCGTGAGGGGCCGGGCGTCGGTTCCAGCATCCTGCGCTCATTGAGCAGGCTCGCCAGGTGTCTCTCGCTGCGCTTTTTGAATTCTTCGATTTGCTGGCGCATCCGCTCCAGCGGGGGCTGTAGCAATTGCCCCGAATACTCGTCGGGCAGATCGACGATTCGTTGGTCCAGGGTTGCGTATTGCTCCACCAGATCATTGAAGCCGTCGATGCGTTCCTCCAGGCCAAGCTCATGGTCCTGGGCCGCCAGGTCGATGGACGACTGGATGGTAAGGCCGGCATCTTCGACGAGTCGCTGCATGGCCTGGCTGGCTGGCGCGGTGTCGACCGTGGCGCTGTCGTCGAGGCATAACTCCTGCGCCAGGCTGATCTGGAACAGCTTCAGATCCTGCAGGTCGAACTTCGGCAGTTGCGCCTTGCATTGGCGGGCCGCTTCCCCCGCCTCTTTGCCCAGGCGCATCAGATCCTCGATGCGGGCGTGGGCGAACTCGATCTTCTCAATGTAGCCTTGGGTCATGTCGCTGGTGAGCTGATGGACCTGGCGGGGAGTCTGGGTGCCTTCGAGGGTCTCATTGTCCAGCAAGGCAAGGGACCTGCGCATGCTTTCTCCGAACGCCAGGTTTTGCCGGGTGAACCATTTCTCCGTCAGTAACAGCTGATAGTCCAGGCAACTGACCGTAACCGGGCGATAATTGACGATGGGCTCAATGGCGTTGAAATTCTTCACTTGGTCGATGTAGGCGCCGTAGGCCGACAGCTGTGAGTCCAGCAGGTCGAGCAGGGGCTGGCGATTTGCATCGGTGGCGGCCTTTTCCGCGGCCTCGAGTTCATTTTGCAGTTCAAGCTTGCGGGCATCGAACGTGGTCAGTTGTTTCCTCAAATCTTCCTTGAGCTGTTGGTTCTTGCGTTCGATTTCCCTTCGGGCCCTACCGCCGCCGCGCAGCCGCAGGCGTGTGTCGACGAACCATTCGCCCTTTTCCGAGTGAATCAACAGGGGCCCCGTCCTGGCCGGGGTTTGTCTTGAATCGATGATCTGCACATCACCGTTGTCATTGAGCATCACTTCAAACCAGCGCTGATTGATTCGGGCATACCATTTCTGCTCGAGCGGGATCAGGAAGCGATGAGGACCGGACACGGCAGGCGTGTCTTTCAACGCCGCAGGCTTGGCAATCGCCAGGCTGTCCAGCAAGACCCCCAGCGGCACGCTTGGCAACAAGCCTTGGGTGTAGACCGACGTTTCATGGTTGGCAGGCAACTGCTCGGCGGCGACATCGGCCGCTTGATTCAGGGTGACTTTTGCCGGCGGCAGGGGTCTGGAAGCCGGTGTCGAAACCTTCTCGACGGTCTGCGGCGCAGGTTTGTCGCGACTTGCCGCGTGATGGGCAAGCACCATGCCCAGTGACAGGAACAGATCGGTCAGCGCGGCCCATTGTTGATCACTGTCGCCGACTTCGCGGGCTTCATTGGCTTCATGCAGGTCATCCATGATTTGCCAGATCCAGGCGGCCGTCCCGGCGGTGCGACCGAGGAAGGGCAGGGCAATATTGAACAGCATCCATGCGCCCTGTTTAAACGTCGCCCAACGCCGTTCTCCATTGGACACCGATTGCCTGTCCGCCAGGGTGACCAGTGCATTGGCGTTGGCGTTGAACACCGCTTGCAGCGGCGGCTCAGGGAGTGGCGCAGGACTGAAGGTGACAGCCCCCATCATGCCCAATGTCGAGGTGGGGTCGACCAACCACTGCGAGAGCGTCCAGACCGAGGGCAGCTCTCCTGGGAAGACATACTGGGAATAGTTGAAGTACAGGTCTTGCGGCAGCCAGGCCAGGACCGACTGGCGTAGCGCCTTGTCGTGTTTGATCGCGTACAGCAGATTCGCCTCGCTGGAATACTGCGTCAGCGGATGATCGAGCAGCGGTCGATACAGCAGACATGGCCCCTTGTCGGCCAGTTTCGGCCCGATCAGGAACATGTTGGCCACTTCGTCGGCCTTGTTGTCGCTGCGTCCCCCTGGAATGAATGCCAACGGACGAATGACAATTTCCTGCCCGTCGACGTAGCGATCGGCAGCCTTTTCCTGCAAGGCGGCGACCACGTACCGATAGCCCTGTTCGTCGATGCCGCTGGCCCCGCCACGGATCTTCAGTTGCAGCGCCAACAGCGGCAGTTGCAGGTGCAGTTGGCTGGTATAGAGGCGTTGTCGACGCAGGCTTTCCCCGGGATCGACCAGCAACTTGTTCTTGATCAGCTCTGGGTAGGTTTTGCCGATGTTGACGGTGCTGACCAGTTCTTCCAGGTAGGCCGGCGTCAGCCACGCAGGCGCGGCCTCACCGTCGTTGTATTGCACGGTTTTGTCGCCCAGCGGCAGGCCGGCGAGGTTCTGCAATGCAAAGTCGGCGAGCGACATTTTCAGGGTCTGTGTCTGGCCGGGCACGATGACCGCGCCGAGCACAACCAGGCTGGTAATGCTGACTTCGATGTCCGCCAGTTTCAGTGAGGTCGCGGCTGCCTGATCCTTGATCTTCTGGTCCTTGATCATCTGATCGGTCAACGCCTGCAGGGCAAAATCAGGCAGCGCGGCAATGCCTTCATCAAAGGTCTGGCCGTGGTGCTGTTCACGCAGCAGCGCCAGGTCCATCAAGTGTCGGCTGTAGCGGGTCAGATCGGTGGGCGACGCGTTTGCCAGCCAGTCCGGCAACAGGTGCTGGATCTGGCTGTAGCGCGACGTCGAGGGTGGGTGAAGTTGCGAGAAATTGTTCGCCGATGCGGCCACCTGCGGATCAAGGGTTGGGGCCCAGGTGGCATTACCAAAGGCGCCGATGGCGTCGATCTCAAGGGCAATCAGCGCCCAGGCCTGATGCTCGAAAAACATCCCTGCGGGCTCGTACAGGCGCCATTGCAACGTGCGGTCATGTCTGGACGTGACCATGCGCCCGGACAGCATTTCGCCCAATAACGCCAGCGAATCGTAGCGCTTGAAGCCTTCGGCGATCGAATGGGTCACGACAAGGGTGCGATCCTCCAGTGTGCCCACCAGCACCGCCATTTCCAGGACCCACGAGTGTTTGCTCGTGGCGGTATCGAGGCTATCGATATCGATCAGGCAGGCCTTGGTCTGGTAGCGGTCGTGAGCTGCTCGTTCGTGCTTGTCCGGGTACTGGAAAAGGGACAGGGCCATTTCTCGCAGGTCCTCGTCCCAGTCCGTCACCTTGTCGACGTTCCAGAGCTTGTGTAGCGCGTCGCGCAACTGATGCCAGCGCGGCGTCGAGTCCGCGATGGGCCGGTTCCAGTAATCGAGTTGTTGCTCCTGATAGGCAACGAACAATAATTTGGCCAATGTGTTGAGCAGGCATCCGACGGCGTTGATCTTGACCGGAAGATGACTTAGCGGCTCGACTCCCGGTTGCCGTGTCAGGAAATGTTCACCGTCGAGATAGGTCACCGATTTGCCTGACAGGCTCAGTCTTACCAGCACCTCGGTCAGGAATTCAAAGTGGCTGGTACCTGGAACGACTTGAGCGTCGGTCATAATCCAGGCAGGTGTCACCACCATCGTCACATTCGGGTCGATGTGCAGATTGGGGTAGTGGATGTCGAGGGCGGTACGTAATGATTTTGCAGCGACTTCCCTGATCGAAGGACCTGCCACCAGTTGGGTCAGTACGTCGTCGGGGTTTATGGCGGGCGAGTCGGGCATGGCCGTTTCCTGTGTCCGGTGGAGCGCTGCGGGGGCAACGCGGTTTTCGGGCAAGGTAGAGGGCTGTAGGTGACTCAAGGTGGTAGATATGTATCGCCGACAAAAAAGACCCGCGTCACCGCGGGTCTTCTGTTTCAACTAGGTTCCGGATTTGATCTTGGTCCAGGCCCGGGTGCGTGCGCGTTCGGCATCCCGTGGCAACGGCTGCAGGGTGTAGAGCGTGCCCATCGCCGCTTCGGTCGGGTACAGGTTGGGGTTATTGCGGATCGCCGGGTCCACCAGTTCCGTGGCGTCCTTGTTCGGGTTGGGATAACCCACGAAGTCGCTGACCGGCGCGATCACCTGGGGTTGCAGAAGGTAGTTGATGAAGGTGTAGGCGTCCTCCGGGTTCTTCGCGCCTTTGGGGATGGCGAGCATGTCGAACCAGATCGGCGCGCCTTCCTTGGGCAGGCGCATGTCGACGACCACACCGTTCTTGGCTTCCTTGGCGCGGTTGGCGGCCTGGGAGAAGCTGCCGGAGTAACCGACCGCGACGCAGATGTTGCCGTTGGCGATGTCGGCCATGTACTTGGAGGAGTGGAAGTAGGTGACGTACGGACGGATCTTCATCAGCAGCGCTTCAGCCTTGTCGTAGTCCGCGGGCTTCTTGCTGTTGGGGTCAAGGCCCAGGTGTTGCAGGGCCAGGGGCAGGATCTCCGAGGGCGAGTCGAGCAGGGCGACGCCGCACTGCTTGAGCTTGCTGATGTTTTCTTCCTTGAAGATCAGGTCCCAGCTGTCCACCGGTGCGTCGGCCCCCAGTGCGGCCTTGACCTTGTCGGGGTTGAAGCCGATCAGGATGGTGCCGTACATGTAGGGCACGGCGAACTTGTTGCCCGGGTCGTTGGCCTCGATCAGCTTCATCAGCTTGGGATCGAGGTGGTTCCAGTTCGGCAACTTGCTGCGATCCAGCGGCTGGAACACGCCGGCTTCGATCTGCTTGGCCAGGAACACGTTGGACGGCACCACCACGTCGTAGCCGGAGTTGCCGGTCAGCAGCTTGGCTTCCAGCGCCTCGTTGGTGTCGAAGATGTCATAGACCAGTTTGACCTGGGGGTTCTGCGCCTTGAAATCCTCCAGGGCCTTGGGGGTGATGTAGTCGAACCAGTTGTAGACGCGCAGCGTTCGTTCTTCGGCGTGAGCGCCAGTACTGAGCAGCGCCGCGCACAGGGCCGGAGCAATGACATGCTTGATCTTGTTCATTGTTCAAAACCTTCCAGCACGTTCACCGCGTTGATGCCGATTTCTTCCACCGCGTAACCGCCTTCCATGACAAACAGCGTCGGTTTGCCGAGGGCGGCGATGCGCTTGCCCATGGCCAGATAATCAGGGCTGTCGAGCTTGAATTGCGAGATCGGGTCGTCCTTGAACGTATCCACGCCCAGGGATACGACGACGATGTCGGCGCCATAGCTTTCGATCTCGTTGCAGGCTTGCTCCAGGGCGGCGCTCCAGGCATCCCAGCCGCTGCCGGCGGGCAATGGGTAATTGAAGTTGAAGCCTTCACCGGCGCCTTCGCCGCGCTCGTCTTCATAGCCAAGGAAGAACGGAAACTCGGCTTCCGGATGGCCGTGGATCGAGGTGAACAGCACGTCGCTGCGCTCGTAGAAAATCGACTGGGTGCCATTGCCGTGGTGGTAGTCGACGTCGAGGATCGCGACTTTTTTGTGGCCCTGGTCGAGGAAGGCCTGGGCGGCGATGGCGGCGTTGTTGAGGTAGCAATAACCGCCCATCAAGTCGCTGGCGGCGTGGTGCCCTGGTGGACGGCACAGGGCAAAGGCACCGCGGGCGCCGCGCTGGATCTCCGCCTGTGCGGTGAGTGCGACTTGCGCCGCGCTGTACGCCGCTTGCCAGGTGCCGGCGGTGATCGGCGCGCCGCCGTCGAAACTGTAGTAGCCGAGCTGACCGTGCAGGCTGGTGGGTTTGATGCTGCGCAAGGTGCGGGCCGGCCAGGTGTAGGGCAGCAGGTCACCGTCGGTGTTGAACTCGGTCCAGCGCGCCCAGGCGCCTTTGAAAAAGTCGAGGTAGTCGCGGCTGTGGATGCGCTCGATCGGGCCGAGGCCGAAATCCTCGGGCGCTTCCACGGGGCCCAGATTCTGCTTTTGCACCCGTTGCAACACGTGGTCGGCACGGGAAGGCATCTCGAAGCAGGGCTTGAGTTGCCCGTCGATCAGTTCACAGCGGCCGTGGTGCAGGTGGTGATCGTCCGAGTAGATCGTCAGCATTTTGTTGTTCTCCGCAGGCTGTTTCGGTTGCACACAGTCTTGCGGCGTCGAGCGTTTCGGAGAACGGCAGGAAAGGCCAAAAGGGGATTAATATGGCCAAAATGATTGACCGAAATTCGCCCCTTGTACCTGTAGGAGCTGCCGAAGGCTGCGATCTTTTGATCTTCAAGGCCGAAACTGACTGGGCGCCACCCCACTCCAGCGCACAAACGCATGGCGGAAACTCGCGGTCTCGCTGAAACCCAACGCCTCGGCAATCCGGTAGATCGGCATCTGGTCCTCACACAACATCTGCTTGGCCTGCTCGAATCTCAACTCATCCAGCAATTCCTGATAGCTGCACCCCAGATCCTTGAGATGCCGACGCAAGGTGCGCGCTGAACAATTCATCTGCTCGGCCAAGCCTTCAAGCCCAGGCGCGGGATTCAACTGCGCGCTGAGCAAATGGCGAATCCGCCCCAACCATGCCTGGCGTCCGGTGAACTCGGTGTTCTGCTTGCGGCAGCGTTCGGCCATGGCCTGGTGGGTGATGACATCCGCCAGCGGCAGGGGTTGATCGAGCCAGCGCTTGTCGAAGGCAAAGGCATTGTTGCGTGCCCCGAAGTGCAGCGGGCAGTCGAAGTGTTCGGGGTAGCTCGCCTCATAGTCGGGCGCGGCATGTTCGAAGCGCGCGGCGAGCAGCGGCAGGACATGCCCGAGCAGGTCGTCGCAGATGACTTTCAGCGACACCAGGCAGAACTCGGCGTTGAACACCGCCAGCGCCGGATTCTCCCGGTAATCGGCGGCGACGAACCAGACGCGCTCGTCGTCCTCTTCCAGGCTCAGCTCGAAAAGTGTTCCCAACAGCGCCGGATAACGCATCGCCAGGCGTAACGCGTCACCGAAGGTGGCACTGGTGAGCAGGGCATAGCCCAGTATGCCGTAGGACGAAACGTGCATCCGTTGGCCCAGTTCCAGGCCGATATCACGCTTGAGCGCGACGGCGTTGGCGCAGACCTGCATCTCTTGATTGGTGGTAATGCGCGTGTCCGCCCGGCTCAGGTCCGCGGCGCTGATGCCGCTGCCGGCCAACAAGGCTTCGCTGGACAGGCCTTCGGCCTTGAAGGCGTTGAGCACCAGGGAGACGGCGTTGAGGGTGGTCAGATGGGAGTGGAGCATGCTCGGTTCCAGCGTGGGGGTGCTGGAACCGAGCAACTTGTGTGCCGGTTTGAGCCAGTGAGCCTTAATGGCTACTCAACAACGAAGCTGCACCGGCACCGCCGAACAGTCCGGCACTGACCCGGTTGAACCAGCTCTGGCCCTTGCCGCTACGCAAATACCGCGCAGCGCCATGGGCACCGAGGCCGTAGGCCAGCTTGCACAGCAGGTCGAGTACGGTCCAGGTGGCGATCATCACCAGCAGTTGCGGCAGGAAGGGTTGCTCGGCGCTGAGGAACTGCGGCAGGAATGCGGCGAAGAACAGGATGTCCTTCGGATTGCTGGCGCCCAGCATGAAGGCTCGCCCGAACAATGCGCGAAAGCGTGGAATCGCTGTCGCCTGAGGCACTTCGGCGCCGTGGGACGGTTGGCGCGATTGCTGCCAGCTCTGCCAGGCGAGGTAGAACAGGTACAACGCGCCGACGATTTTCAATGCGCTGAACAACTGTTCCGATGCCAGCAGCAGGGCGCCCAGGCCCAGTGCCGAAGCACTCAACAGGCAGATCGAAGCAATCACGCCGCCGAGAAACGCCGGGTAGGAACGGACCAGGCCGTAATTCAAACTGTTGCTGATCATCAGCAAAGACAGTGGCCCCGGGATCAGGATCACCACCAGCGCAGCGCCGCTGAACAGCAGCCAGGTTTCCAGACTCATCACTTTCCTCCATTTGCACAAAAGCCTCACCCGACGGGGTGAGGCTGGTTTCAAGCGCGTACCGCCGAGGCTTACAGAAAGATGAACTTGGCAATGAAGATTGCGCAGAGCACCCACAGGCTGACGGAAATTTCCTTGTACTTGCCAGTGCCGGCCTTCAGCGCCACGTAGGTGATGAAGCCCAGCGCGATGCCGTCGGCGACCGAGAAGGTCAGGGGCATCATGATTGCCGTGACGATCGCCGGAATGCTGTCGGTCGCCTCGTCCCATTCGATGTGGGCCATGCCGCCCATCATCAGCATGGCCACATAGATCAGCGCACCGGCGGTTGCGTAGGCGGGGATCATCCCGGCCAGCGGAGCGAAGAACATGGCTGCAATAAATAGCACACCTACGGTCACGGCGGTAAGACCAGTCCGACCACCTGCCGCGACGCCAGCAGCACTTTCCACGTAGCTGGTGACCGGTGGAACGCCCACTACCGCACCAAACACACTGGAGGCACTGTCGGCTTTCATGGCGCGCGAGAGGTTTTCGATCTTGCCGTCAGCGTTCACCAGGTTGGCGCGCTGGGCCACCCCCATCAAGGTGCCGGCGGTGTCGAACATGTGCACGAAGAGGAAGGCCAGCACCACGCTGATCATGCTGACGTTGAACACGCCGGCGACGTTCATGGCCATCCAGGTCGGGGCCAGGCTCGGTGGGGCTGACATGATGCCCTCGTAGTGCACCAGGCCCAGGCCCCAACCGGCCAGGGTCACGGTGATGATGCTGATGAGGATCGCGCCGAACACCTTGTGATAGCTGAGGATGGCGATCATCAGGAAGCACACGGCGGCGAGCAGCGGGCCAGGCTCGCGCAGGGAACCGAGCTTGATCAAGGTCGCCGGGCTATCGACGACGATGCCCGCGGTTTTCAAGCCGATCAGCCCGAGGAACAGGCCCACGCCTGCGCCCATGGCGAAGCGCAAGCTGACGGGGATGCTGTTGAGCAGCCATTCGCGGATCCGCGAGAAGGTCAGGATCATGAACAGCACACCGGAGACGAACACCGCCCCCAACGCGGTTTCCCAGTTGTAGCCCATGGTGCCGACCACGGTGTAGGTGAAGAAAGCGTTCAGGCCCATGCCCGGCGCCAGGCCGACCGGCCAGTTGGCGTACAGGCCCATCAACAGGCAGCCCAGGGCGGCGGCAATGCAGGTGGCGACGAACGCCGCGCCATGGTCGATCCCGGCGTCGGCCATGATGTTGGGGTTGACGAAGATGATGTAGGCCATGGTGATGAAGGTTGTCAGACCGGCAATCAGCTCGGTCTTCACCGTGGTGCCATGCAAGCTGAGTTTAAAGATGCGCTCCAGCCAGCCATTGCGTAGAGGCGGCGAGAGATCCAGCGTCGATGCTTCGGATTTGCGGCTTTCCACAGCGAGGTACTCCTCAAGAGTTTTATTGTTATTTCCAGGGCCGGACCCATGAGGGTGGCAGCGGCCCTTTGAGGCACTTGCGAATTTGTTGACCGATAGGTCAGGAACTCGCACGAAGTGGATTATGCTTTTGTATACAAATAAAGCAAATAATGTTTTTGGTTTTGTCGACGAAAAGTTTGGCAATAGGGATATATCGCCTTCGTGGGCCTCATCGCCAGCAGGCTGGCTCCCACAGATTTTGTGTACACCACAGATCACTGTGGGAGCCAGCCTGCTGGCGATAGGGGCAGAACAGTCAATCAACAACAGCCTGACTTTTCCCAAGCGCCAGATTCACCGCCAACCACCCATTCACCGCCGACTCCCCAGCCTCGGCAAACACCCGCTCAAGCAATTTCACCTGCTCACGCCGCAGCGCCTGCTCAAACCGCGCACCCTCGGCGGTCAATTCCAGCAGCCGCTTACGCTTGTCCGTCTCGGATGCCACGCTGTCCACCAAATGCATTTCCAGGAGTTGGCGCAACGGCATGTTCAACGCCTGCTTGCTCACGCCCAGCAACGCCAGCAACTCCTTGACGCTCAGGTTCGGGTAACGGGCAATGAAAAACACGATGCGTTGATGCACCCGACTCAAGCCGCGCCGCTCGAGCATTTCATCGGCCTTGGCGGTAAAGGCCTGGTAACCGAAGAAAAACGCTTCCATGGCCTGCTGTTGGGAAATCGGGTTTTTAAGGTCAATCATGTTGACGTATCCGCTCGGGCTGTCGTAATTTCAGTCAACAAGTTTGACTTATTTTCCCCTGGCCTCGCTACCGGTGACCCCCATGGCTTTTTCCGAACGTGTCTCACGCCTTAAAAGTTCCTTGATCCGTGAAATCCTCGCGGCCGCCCAGCGTCCGCAGGTGATGTCGTTCGCCGGCGGCTTGCCGGCCGAAGCCATGCTGCCGAAAGTCGACTGGGACCAGATGCCGGTGTCCATGGGCCAATACGGGATGAGTGAAGGCGAACCGGCCTTGCGCGAAGCCCTGGCGGCACAGGCGCGCGCGTTGGGTGTGCCATGCGAGGCGAATCAGGTCTTGGTGGTCAGTGGCTCCCAGCAAACCCTCGACCTGGCCGCCAAGCTGTATATCGACAAAGGCACCGAGATTCTGCTCGAAGCACCGACCTACCTGGCGGCGCTGCAGATCTTCCAGCTGTTCGGAGCCCATTGCCTCACCGTGCCGCTGCAAGCCGATGGCCCGGACCTGGCGCAACTGCGCGCGCGCCTGGAAACACATCGCCCGGCGTTCATCTACCTGATCCCGACGTTCCAGAATCCATCGGCGGTGCGTTACAGCGAAGCCAAGCGCGAGGCGGTCGCGGCATTGCTGGATGAGTTTGGCGTGACCCTGATCGAAGACGAGCCTTACCGTGAGTTGACCTTCGATGGCGGCAGCGCCCAACCGATTGCCGGTCGCCTGAAGAAAGCCAGTTGGATCTACACCGGCACCGTGTCGAAAACCTTGCTGCCGGGCCTGCGTGTCGGCTATCTGATCGCCAGTCCAGACCTGTTCCCGCACCTGTTGAAGCTCAAGCAATCGGCGGACCTGCACACCAATCGGGTCGGCCAGTGGCAGGCGCTGCAATGGCTCGGCAGCGAGCCCTATCAGCAGCACCTGAGTGAATTACGGGGCTTTTACCGGGAGCGCCGCGACGCATTCCAGGCGGCGCTGCAAAGGCATTTTGCCGATCTGGCGAATTGGCACGTGCCCCAGGGCGGGCTGTTTTTCTGGCTGACGCTCAAGCACCCGCTGGACACCCGGACGTTGCTCAATGCGGCGCTGGCCAATGACGTGGCGTTCATGCCGGGTGAGCCGTTCTTCCCTGAGCCGGACAATCATCACGGGCATCTGCGGCTCAACTTCAGCCACATTGATCCGGTGCGGCTGGAGGAGGGGATAAAGCGATTGGCGGCGGTGGTGCGGCAGGCGCAGGCCATGCAAGCGGCCTGAAGAAAAAAACCGGCTCAAGGGCCGGTTTTTTGTCTGGATTTTGCGGTGTTTGTGCCGGCCTCATCGCCAGCAGGCTGGCTCCCACAGGGGATTTGCGGTGTTCACAAAACCTGTGGGAGCCAGCCTGTTGGCGATAGGGCCGTCAATCACACCCCAAATACATCAGGCTGCAGCAAACCGCTTGTCCAGATAATCAATGATCACCTTGGACTCATACATCCAGGTCGTCTGCCCATTCTCTACGATTCGCAGGCACGGCACCTTGATCTTGCCACCTTGCTCGAGCAGGGTCTGGCGATCCGTTTCGCTGTTCTTCGCATCACGCAAGGCCACCGGTACGTTCAGGCGACGCAGGGTGCGGCGGGTTTTCACGCAGAACGGGCAGGCATGGAACTGATACAGGGTCAGGTCCTTGGCGGCGGCTTCGACCTGGGCCTGGGCGGCGGCAGGGCGCTGCTTCTTGCCGGGGCGGGTGATGAAGTCGATGAAGATGATCAGTTGGCCAAGGCCGACACGAAGCGCTTTTACGAACACGTTGAAGCCTCACGGTGCTATTGGAGAAAGGCGCGCAGCTTACCTGATTTTTCCCGGACGAAAAAAAACCGGCGATGATTGCCGGTTCTCTTCGTGGGGCGAATTACTTGATCAGGCTGAGAAATTCGCTGCGAGTCGCGGCGTTCTCACGGAACTCGCCCAGCATCACCGAGGTGATCATCGACGAATTCTGCTTTTCCACACCGCGCATCATCATGCACATGTGCTTGGCCTCGATCACCACGGCAACGCCCAGGGCGCCGGTGACCTGCTGGACGGCATCGGCAATCTGGCGGCTGAGGTTTTCCTGGATCTGCAGGCGGCGGGCGTACATATCGACGATCCGCGCGACTTTCGACAAGCCCAGTACCTTGCCACTCGGGATGTAGGCCACGTGGGCCTTGCCGATGAACGGCAGCAGGTGGTGTTCGCACAACGAGTACAACTCGATGTCCTTGACCAGCACCATTTCGCTGTTGTCGGAGCTGAAGAGGGCACCGTTGGTGACTTCTTCCAGCGTCTGTTCATAACCGCGGCAGAGGTACTGCATGGCTTTGGCGGCACGTTTTGGCGTGTCGAGCAGGCCCTCGCGGGAGGGATCCTCGCCCAGTTGGCCAAGGATCGCGGTGTAATTCTGTTCCAGGGACATGAAACTACCTGTGGGATTTTACGCAAAGGGCAAGGGTACGGTGACGGACACGACGCTGCAAGCGTGAAGCATCAGCTTTACTCGTCGCGGCCTTCCATCATGGTTCGTTTGAGCATCACATAAACAGCGCCCGCACCGCCATGTTTGGGCTGGCACGAGGTGAAACCCAGTACCTGAGAATGCTGGCGCAGCCAGGTATTGACGTGGCTTTTGATCATCGGCCGCTTGCCGTCCAGGCGCACGGCCTTGCCGTGGGTGACGCGCACGCAGCGGATTTCGAACTTGGTCGCTTCAGCCAGGAAGGCCCAGAGGGTTTCCCGGGCCTTTTCCACGTTCATGCCATGCAGGTCAAGGCTGCCTTCGAACGGAATCTGCCCGATCTTGAGCTTGCGCATCTGGCTTTCCTGCACGCCGTCGCGGGCCCACATCAGCTCGTCTTCCGGGCCGACGTCGATGACGAACTGGTCGGAGAGCCCGTCAACGGTGGTGGCATCGGTACGCACGGTGGCGGCCTGGCGCAATTTTGCGATCTGCGCGCGGTCTGCCTTGGGTTTGCCGGTTTCGGCGCGATCGTGCTTGATCGGCTTGACGCCTTGGATCGCACTTTTGAACAGGGAAAAATCGTCGTCTTGCATGTCAGCCTCCGCGAAGGGCGGCCAGTTTACCCAACTCGAAGGGAATCGGGCGTGAGAAAACGCGCGGCAGCGGGCGACGATGTGCGCTTAGTCGTGTTTTTTCATCAGGTGCGGGGACATGTTCAGCGCGTTCGACTGCCGTGAACGGCGGCGGCAGCGGCGCCACAGCCACACGCCCAGGTACAGCACGAACAGGCCGATGACCAGGATCACTGCCGCCCCCGCGCGGTTGCTGTTCAACTCGCCCAGGGCGGGCATGTGACCGAACAGGGCGGCGGCACCTGCCATCGCCAGCAGCACGCCACAGGTCGCCAGCAAGGCGGCAAAGGCCGCGCCGAATCGAAAACGCCAGTTGCTTTGGCCTTTGGGCCGCAAGCGGCGAGCGTCAAAACCATCGGATAACTTCATTCCGACCTTCCTCAATGGGTATCGGCCCTTCGACCGGAAGTTGACCGGGATGTTCCTGAGGCTAAGACATTTACGGCGAACGAGAGGCTTTTGCAGATGAGCGGCGGCCTGCGCCGCCCATGAACCCTGCTCAGACCAGGTCGTTGGTCAGGGCGAGGGCGGCAAAGTTGTCCGCCATGATCGCCATTTCGGTCTGCTGCACATGCTCGGCGCTCAGCACGCCGCCTTTGTACGGCAGATCGCGGGTGGCGCAGGCGTCTTCCACCAGGGTGCAGCGGAAACCCAGGTTCTTCGCCGCCCGCACGGTGGTGCTGACACTGGAATGGCTCATGAAGCCGCACACCACCAGGTCCACCGAGCCCAGTTCTTCCAGGCGTTTTTTCAGGTCCGTGCCATGGAAGGCACTGGGCAGGATCTTCTCGATCTTGATTTCGCCGGCCAGCGGCTCCAGCCCCGGGATGAACTGGCCACGCTCGCCGCGTGGGTCGAACAGCCCACCGACGGTGCCGAGATGGCTGACATGCACGATGGGCCGGCCGGCCGCACGGGCAGCCGTCACCAATTGCTTGATGTTCGCGACAGCCGCATCCATGCCGCTCAGGGCCAGGGGGCCGCTGAGGTATTCTTTCTGGGCATCGATGATGATCAGGGTCGCATGACTCAGTTTGGCTGCTGCGTAACCGCGGCCGCTGAGTTGAAACATCGTTTGTGGAACGGACATTCTGGGGCTCCTTCGAGTGGGGCTTTTGCGACATTGTCCTCTGGCTGAGCGCTTCTGTGAATCGCTACCATCGTAGGCACCGTCGTTACTGGCGTGCAGCGTTGTCAAGTATGACGTTTTGTTCAAGGGTGGGTGAGAAAACCAGAAGTTTCCTACATTTGCCCCGGTATTTTTCCTGCGTCGTCGAGACGACGTTTGACTGGTAGAATCGCCCGTCGATTTTTCTGGAGTTTACCGTCGTGATCACTTCCCGCCTTCGTACCCTGCGTGACCATATCCGTTGGGCCGTCAGCCGCTTCCATGGGGAGGATCTGTTTTTCGGCCATGGGACCGACAACGCCTGGGACGAAGCCCGTCAACTGGTGTTGGGTGCGCTGCACTTGCCGTGGGAAATCGCCGACAGTTACCTGGACTGCAATCTGGAAGAAGACGAAGTGGCCCACCTGCAGCACCTGCTCCAGCGCCGCATCGAAGAACGCGTGCCAACCGCTTACCTGCTGGGTGAAGCCTGGTTCTGCGGCCTGTCATTCATTGTCGATGAGCGCGTGCTGATCCCGCGTTCGCCGATCGGCGAACTGATCGAAAACCGTTTCACGCCATGGCTGGGCACTGAGCCGGCGCGGATTCTCGACCTGTGCACCGGCTCCGGCTGCATCGGTATTGCCTGCGCCTATGAGTTCCAGAACGCAGAAGTGGTGCTGGCCGACCTGTCGTTCGAAGCGCTCGAAGTGGCGAACCAGAACATCGAGCGCCACGGCGTCGACCAGCGTGTCTATACCGTGCAGGGCGATGGCTTCGATGGCCTGCCGGGGCAGCGTTTCGACCTGATCGTGTCGAACCCGCCGTACGTGGACACCGAGGATTTCGCCGACATGCCGGACGAATACCAGCACGAACCGGAACTGGGCCTGGCCTGCGGCGATGACGGCCTGAACCTGGTGCGGCGCATGCTGGCCGAGGCCGCGGACCACCTGACCGAGAAGGGCTTGCTGATTGTCGAAGTGGGCAACAGCCAGGTGCATGTCGAGGCGTTGTACCCGCAAGTCGATTTCGCCTGGCTGGAATTCGAGCGCGGCGGGCATGGCGTGTTCATGTTGACGGCCGAGCAGTGCCGCGATCATCAGGCATTGTTCGCGTCCCGCGTCTAATTCCTTGAAACCCTATCGCTGGCAGGCCAGCTCCCACAGGTTTTGTGTGTGCCACAACATTTGGGCACGACATGATACCTGTGGGAGCTGGCCTGCCAGCGATGGCATCGCCGCCGACTACCGGTGTGTCGCAATCCAGATCAACAACCCCGCCTGAAACACTGCAAACGCCACCAGACAGGCAATGGTAAAGCGCAAACCGGCGTCTTCACGCTGGTATTTGCTGACCTTCTCTTCGTGTTTCTTCAGTTTGACTTCCTGCTCGGCCAGGTTCTGCTCGGCTTGCTGGAGCATCTGCGCCGCCTCGAGAATCTCCACCACCTGCAGTTTTTCGGTGTTCCAGTCGCCCAGCAAGTCACCGACCCTGACTTCCTTGACGCTGCCTTTCAAATGCTGGGCATCGGCGTAGACCACGTCGAAACCGTGCACCCTCAAAAAGTGATCGCGGCGCAGGCGCGTGTCTTCGTTCAGCGCGTCCTTGTTGTTGAGATCGCTACCGTCGACGGTATAGCCAGGCCAGCGTTTCTTCGCCCAGTTGACCCCGTAGGCGGCCATGAAGCGGCCGATGCCGCGGTTCAGCGGTTCGATTTGCAGGCCGCTGTCCGGTCCGAAATGCACGCGTTTTTCGAGGTGATCGACCCACACATCCAGATGATTCTGTTCCTTGCGCACACGCTGGCCGGGCAGGGTGATGCGCATGCGCAGCAGGCTGCGGACCTTGTCTTGGCGCTCGGCATAACCGAACTCGACAAAACGCAGGGGCCGGCCACCGGTGCTCCGATCGGTCTGCAGCGGCGCCAGACGGAGCATTTTCGGGTGCTCGACGTCGACGTCCGCCCAGGGCAGCTCGACCGCTGGCGGTGCCTCTTTTTCAGCGGTGGTGTCGGGTGAAGTCGGGGTATCGGTCATAACGGCGAGATCCTGTCCAAGCTCTACTTGTCGCCAGCCATAGCGCTGGCGACAAAGGCTTATCGGCCGTTTTTTTCAGGACTGGAGTGCTAAAGGCGCTTAAGAGGTGCGAAGTCCGTCAATAAAAGCCAGGATTCGCGTGCCCAGCTCAGCCGCCAACGGCAATTGCGGGTCTTTATAGGAGGCCAATTGCCGTTTAACGTCGTTGGGCACGATGCGCATGACGTGGTTCATGCCTTCGATCAGCGCCAGTTCGGCGTCCGGCTTGGCCGCCTTGAGCAGCTTGGCGTCATTGATCCCGACCTGGATGTCGTTGCTGCCCTGGATGATCAGCGCCGGCATTTTCAACCTGGCGAACGCCGCGGCAGGGTCCTGGCGGAACAGTGAAATCAGGTACGGCTGCACACTCGGACGGAAAATCACCTGCAGTTGCGGTGGCACGTTGTCGTCAGTCTTCCCGGCCTTGAGGCTGTCGAGCAGTTGGTTACTGCGCAGCACCAGCGGAGGAGGGAGGCGGTTGCCCAGTTGCTCGCGCAGCACCTGGTCGATCGGCCGGGCGCTGCCGGACATGGAAATCACCGCCGCCGCATCGACGCTGGGGGCCGCGAGGCTGGCGATCAAGGCGCCTTCGCTGTGGCCCAGCAGGATCAACTGGCTGAAGCGCGGGTCGGTCTTGAGTTTGCGGCCCCAGGCTTCGGTGTCGGCCACGTAGCCTTCCACCGACAGATTGCGTTCGTCAGGGGCTGCCGCCAGGCTCGCCGCCACACCGCGCTTGTCGTAGCGCACGCTGGCGATGTTGTGTTTGGCCAGTACCCAGGCCAGGCGCTTGAGGCTGTCATTGCGCCCGCCGTCGGGGTTGTTGCCATCACGATCGGTTGGGCCGGAGCCGGAAATGATCAGCACAACCGGCACCGGCGTTTCGGATTTGGGCAGCAGCAACGAGCCGAACAGCTCTCCGGTGCCGGTATCCAGGGTGATCGGCCGCTGCAGGACAGTGGCCTGGGCAAAGCCGGAAATCAGGGTAAGGCTCAAGGCTATAACTCGCAGCATTGTCGGGCCATCATGGTCAAGGTGCCGGTTGGACTCGCCGGCTCCCATAAGGTTCGAGGATGAACTACTTGGATAGCCTGCGTATACTGGCGCGCATTACGTATTCAGGTTCATTTCACGGAGCGTCCTGCATGTCCGGCAATACCTACGGCAAGCTGTTCACTGTCACCACCGCTGGCGAAAGCCATGGCCCGGCGTTGGTCGCCATTGTCGATGGCTGCCCGCCGGGCCTGGAGATTTCCCTGGAGGATCTGCAGCGCGACCTCGATCGCCGCAAGCCCGGCACCAGCCGCCACACCACCCAGCGCCAGGAAGCCGACGAAGTCGAAATCCTCTCGGGGGTGTTCGAGGGTCGCACCACCGGCTGCTCCATCGGCCTGCTGATTCGCAACACCGACCAGAAGTCCAAGGATTACTCGGCGATCAAGGACTTGTTCCGTCCGGCCCATGCCGACTACACCTACCACCACAAATATGGCGAGCGCGATTATCGCGGGGGCGGGCGCAGCTCGGCCCGGGAAACCGCGATGCGCGTGGCGGCCGGTGCGATTGCCAAGAAGTACCTGGCCACCCAGGGCATTGTCATTCGTGGCTACATGAGCCAGCTCGGCCCGATCGAAATCCCGTTCAAGACCTGGGACTCGGTGGAGCAGAACGCCTTTTTCAGTCCCGATCCGGACAAGGTGCCGGAGCTGGAAGCCTATATGGACCAGTTGCGCCGCGACCAGGATTCGGTCGGCGCGAAGATCACCGTGGTCGCCGAAGGCGTGATGCCGGGGTTGGGCGAGCCGATTTTCGACCGTCTCGACGCGGAGCTGGCCCATGCGCTGATGAGCATCAACGCGGTCAAGGGCGTGGAAATCGGCGCCGGTTTCGCCAGCGTCGCCCAGCGCGGCACCGAGCACCGCGATGAGATGACGCCAGCGGGTTTCCTCAGCAACAACGCCGGCGGCATTCTCGGCGGCATCTCGTCCGGCCAGCCGATCGTGGCCCACTTGGCGTTGAAGCCGACCTCGAGCATCACCACGCCGGGCCGTTCCATCGACATCCATGGCAACCCGGCGGAAGTCATCACCAAGGGTCGACACGACCCGTGCGTCGGCATCCGCGCCACGCCGATCGCCGAAGCGATGATGGCCATCGTGCTGATGGACCACCTGCTACGCCACCGTGGGCAGAACGCCGATGTGCGGGTGAGCACGCCGGTGCTGGGCCAGATCTAAGACACCGGTGGCGGCCCTCCCGTACTGGCGGCTTTCCAGCTTTTATCTGTTCTATTTCGCCTTGCTCGGTTCGACAGCGCCTTTTCTGGCGCTGTACTTCGATCACCTGGGGTTCTCCGCGGCGCGCATCGGCGAGCTGGTGGCCATCCCCATGCTGATGCGTTGCGTGGCGCCGAACCTCTGGGGCTGGCTCGGCGACTACACCGGGCGACGGCTTGCCATCGTGCGCTTGGGCGCGGTGTGCACGCTGCTGACGTTTTCGCTGATTTTCGTCAGCCAGACCTATGCCTGGCTGGCGATGGTCATGGCCTTGCACGCGTTCTTCTGGCACGCGGTGCTGCCGCAGTTCGAGGTCATTACCCTGGCGCACCTGCAAGGGCAGGCCTCTCGCTACAGCCAGATTCGCCTGTGGGGCTCCATCGGTTTCATCATTACGGTGGTGGCGCTCGGGCGCTTGTTCGAATGGCTCAGCCTGGATATTTATCCCGCAGCGCTGGTGCTGATCCTGGCCGGGATCGTGCTCAGCAGCCTGTGGGTTCCTAACGCCCAGCCCGTGCAGGGCGAGCGATTGACTGGCGAAGGTTTCCTCGCGCAATTGCGCAGCCCCGGGGTGTTGGCGTTCTACGCGTGCGTGGCGCTGATGCAGATGAGCCATGGGCCCTATTACACCTTTCTCACCCTGCACCTCGAGCGACTGGGTTACAGCCGCGGCGTGATCGGTATGCTCTGGGCCGTCGGCGTGGTGGCTGAAGTGCTGATGTTCATGGCCATGAGCCGGATTCTCGCGCGGTTCTCGGTGCGGCGCGTGCTGCTGGCGAGCTTCCTGCTGGCGGCGTTGCGTTGGCTGCTGCTCGGCTCGTTCGCCGAATTTCTCTGGGTGTTGTTGTTTGCCCAGGTGCTGCACGCGGCGACATTCGGCAGTTTTCACGCCGCGGCCATCCAGTTCGTGCAGCGCAGCTTCGGCCCGCGCCAGCAAGGGCAGGGCCAGGCGTTGTACGCCGCACTGGCCGGCACCGGTGGCGCAATGGGCGCGCTGTATTCCGGTTACAGCTGGAATGCCCTCGGCGCCCCCTTAACCTTTAGTATTGCCAGCCTCGCAGCGCTGGCGGCAGCCGTTATCATTGCCACACGAATGCAAGAGGACACGCGCTCCCTCTTGAACAATCAAGGAGTTGCCAGATGAGTAGCCTGTCCGTTTATCACCTTTCCAGTCCCGACATCCCCAACAAGGTGCTGACCCATTTTGAAGACATTGCCTCGACCCTGGCCGAGCAGGGCGTGCGCTTTGATCGCTGGGAAGCCACGGCGAAGGTCCGCCCCGGTGCCAGCCACGGAGACGTCATCAATGCCTATCAGGCGCCAATCGACAGTCTGATGACCGAGCACGGGTTGCGTGGGGTCGATGTGATCAGCCTTGACCGCGATCACCCGCAAAAAGACTCGATACGCGCAAGCTTCATCGAAGAACAGCGCCAGGACCAGGACGAAGTCATGCTGGTCGCCGCGGGCAGCGCCTTGTTGTGCGTGCGTATCGACGATTACGTCTATGCCGTGCTGTGCGAGAAAAACGACCTGATAATGCTGCCGGCGGGCACGCGGCAGTGGCTGGACATCGGCGAACAGCCTTTTGTCGTTGCGATTCGTCTGTCCAGCAATCAGCCTTGGGTGGCCAATTTCACCGGCGACGACATTGCGGGTCGATTCCCGCGAATGGACGACTGAGCGGTCTGCGAACACAACTCAGGCCGTGAAGCGCCAGCTTGCACGGCCTGATGGTTTACCGAAGCCTGACGCTTACAGCGAATGATAGGTCGGCAGGGCAAAACGCTGCTGGCTTTGCAGCATGGAGATTTGCGGCAACTCGCTGGCCTGTTCGGCCAGGTCGCGGCGAATGGCGCTGATGACCCACGACAGTTGGTCGCCATTGTGCAGCTGCTGGTAGGAAATCGAGCGTTTGAATTCCCGGCCTTCGCTGCGCAAGGTGAGCAGGATGCCGCCGTCAGGTCGATCCTGGGTGATCACGTCGAAGTTGGAGAACAAGGAAGAGAATTTTTCTTGGATCAGGCTCATGTCTATCAGCTCCGTAAGTGCTTGGATGGCAAAGCATGGGGAGGCTGTTGCAGTGATTGTGCCAGTATTTATCCGTAGAAAATATTCATATAAAACAACGACTTATAATTTTTGAAGTTTTTTGCTTTCGTGCAATCTGCATGAATGGCTATCGTGCATCCTGCATTTTGCGGGGTCCTCGGCGATTCGATTGAACCATTTCCCATCCACGCGCTCATCATTTCAAACGTCGGTGTCGCGGATACAAAACATTTCAAAAACCGCGTGTACAGCTGCAGAACCGTTGACGTATTTTCGGGGTCGATCAATGCCGCCCGACAATAAGAAGAGCCAACGGGAACCGCCATGAGCCGCACGCAGCGCGACACCATCACCTGGGGCATGATGCTCCGCAAGCTGCCTTCCATTGCCAAAGCCATTCCTCGCGTGGTCAAGGGCATGAAGGTCGCCAACGTCACGGATCCGACCCAAGCGTGTGGCCTGGGCTGGAGTTTCGAGCAGGCCACCCTGCGTAACCCCGAAGGCCCGGCCTTGCTGTATGGCGAGGTGCAACTGACGTACGCGCAGGTCAACCGTTGGGCCAATTCCATCGCCCATCACCTGATGGCCCAAGGCATCGGCAAGGGCGACGTGGTGGCGGTCTTCATCGAGAACCGCCCGGAACTGCTGGTGACCATTCTGGCGCTGGCCAAGGTCGGCGCCATCAGCGCGTTGCTCAATACCTCGTTAACCCGCGATACCCTTATCCATAGCCTGAACCTGGTGACGCCAGCGGCGATTGTCGTCGGTGCGGAACTGGTCCCGGCCTACCTGGCGGTGCGCGAGCGGGTGTCGATCGAGGTGGCGCGTACCTGGTTCGTCGCCGATCAGGACACCTATAGCCACCCGGGCATAGCGCCCGAAGGGTTCGTCAACCTGATGACCGCCAGCGTTGACGCCTGTAGCGACAACCCCGCCAGCAGTCAGCAGATCTTTTTCGACGACCCCTGTTTCTACATCTATACCTCGGGCACCACCGGGTTGCCCAAGGCCGGGGTTTTCAAGCACGGGCGCTGGATGCGCAGTTGCGCAAGCTTCGGCATGATCGCGCTGGACATGCGTCCCGAGGACATCGTCTACTGCACCTTGCCCCTGTATCACGCCACCGGCTTGTGCGTGTGCTGGGGCTCGGCCATCAGCGGGGCCTCGGGGTTCGCCATCCGCCGCAAGTTCAGCGCCAGAGAATTCTGGAGCGATGTACGCAAGTACCGGGCGACCACCCTGGGCTACGTCGGTGAGTTATGCCGCTACCTGGTCGACCAGCCTCCCAGTGTCGACGACAGCCAGCACGGCGTGACCAAGATGATCGGCAACGGTTTGCGTCCGGGCGCATGGGGCGAGTTCAAGACGCGCTTCGCGGTCGAGCATATCTGCGAACTGTACGCCGCCAGTGACGGCAACATCGGTTTTACCAACATCCTCAATTTCGACAATACCGTGGGCTTTTCCCTGATGTCCTGGGAGCTGGCGGCGTACGATCACGACAGCGGCGCGCCGACCCGTGGCGCCAACGGTTTCATGCGCAAGGTCGGCAAGGGCGAGCAGGGGCTGCTGCTCGCCAGGATCGACGACAAGGCACCGCTGGATGGTTACACCGACCCGCACAAGACCGAAAAGGTCGTGCTGCACGACGTGTTCGTCAAGGGTGACCGCTACTTCAACACCGGCGACCTGTTGCGCAACATCGGATTCGGTCATGCGCAGTTTGTCGATCGCCTGGGCGACACCTACCGCTGGAAGGGTGAAAACGTGTCGACCACCGAGGTCGAGAACATCCTGCTGCAGCACCCGAACATTTCCGAGGCCGTGGCCTATGGCGTGGAAGTGAACAACACCAACGGCCGGGCCGGGATGGCCGCGATCACCCCCGCGGAATCCCTGGCGACCCTGGACTTCGACGAGTTGCTGGCTTTCGCCCGGCAGCACATGCCGGCCTACGCGGTGCCGTTGTTTTTGCGGGTGAAAGTGAAAATGGAAACCACCGGGACGTTCAAATACCAGAAGACCCGGCTCAAGGACGAAGCGTTCGACCCCGGCAGGACCGGCGTTGACCCGATCTACGCCTGGTTGCCGGGCACCGACACCTACGTGCAGGTCACCGAGCAGGTCCTGGCGGAGATCCAGGGTGGCAAGCATCGCTATTGAACAGGGCTATGGCCGTGTTCCAGAAAAAAGAAGTGACAGTGACGAGCCCGCTCGGGAAACTGTCGGCTTTGCGAAAAACTGAAAGTGGAGCGTTCAATGTCAGACAACAGCCGCCAGATGACCCCCGAAGAAGCTGCCGAGTTTGCCGAACAGGTCTTCAACAAGGCGCGTGAGGGCGATGCGGCCATGATGGCTGCGCTGCTGAGCAAGGGCCTGCCGCCGAACCTGCGCAATCACAAGGGTGACACCTTGCTGATGCTGGCCGCTTACCACGGCCATGTCGACACGGTAAAAGTCTTGCTCGAACACAAGGCCGATCCGGAAATCCGCAACGACAACGGCCAGAGCCCGATTGCCGGCGCGGCCTTCAAGGGTGACCTGGCCGTGATCAAGGCCTTGGTCGAGGGGGGCGCACAGGTCGAAGGTTCGTCTTTCGACGGCCGCACCGCGCTGATGATGGCCGCGATGTTC
The DNA here is from genome assembly GCF_949767605.1 of Pseudomonas sp. IT-P218. Taxonomy (NCBI): domain Bacteria; kingdom Pseudomonadati; phylum Pseudomonadota; class Gammaproteobacteria; order Pseudomonadales; family Pseudomonadaceae; genus Pseudomonas; species Pseudomonas sp. IT-P218. The sequence continues at coordinate 134,653 of NZ_CATKQQ010000088.1, read as the reverse complement.
AACCGCGTCGAAGTGGTCGACTACCTGATCGGTAAAGGTGCCGACCCGCGCGCCAAGGACGCCAACGGCATTACCGCGCTGGATGCCGCCAAGACCATGGGTGCCGTCGATACCGTTGCGCAGCTTGAGAAACTGCTGGGCTGATGGCGTTTCGGGCCAGGTTCGATCAGCCACTTTGCTGATGGACCTGGCCTGACAGACTCAATAAACCCAGACTTCGACCCGCCGGTTCCTGATCCGCCCCTCATCCTCGCTGTTGGCTGCCACCGGCATCTCGGCGCCGAAACCGCGAACATCACGCAGCACCACGCCACTTTTCACCAGTTCGCGGCGAACTGCCATGGCCCGCAGTTTCGAGAGCAGATCGGCACGTGCCGGGTCGAGCTTGGCATCGCCGAACCCTACCAGCGTTACCCGGCGATCGGTCTTGTCGTGCTGTTTCATGTAGTCGAGCACCCGTGACAGGTCCTGTCGGGCCTTGTTGTCCAGGCTGGCGCTGCCTTCTTCGAAGCGAAAGTTCACCGTCAGGCGCATGGCGTGGCGGCTCAGTGCCTGGTAGCCCTCGGGCATCAACGCGTTCGGCGTGACGTTCATGGCCTGGATGGTTTGGGCAATAAAGCCGTTGGCCGCGACGATCGCCTGGCCCTTGGGGCTTTGCGCGAAGGCCACCAGCGCTTGCGCCCAAGGGTTGTTGCCCTTGGGTGGCAGGTACAGGAACAGGCGCCGGGACAAGGGGTAGTCTTCCGTGGCAATCAGGCTGTTGAGCGGCAGCATGGCCATGGACTGGCCGTCGGCAATCGCCACGGCCTTGGCCGAGCGCACGTAGGGCAGGCCGATGAAGCCGATGCCATGGGGATCCTGAGTGACGGCGTCGGACAGTTGTTCGCTGGATTCAAACCGTTTTGCGCTGCCGCTCAGGGTTTTGCCATGACCACTGAGAACCAGCTCTTTGAAAGTATCGTAGGTGCCGGACTGATCATCGCGCGCATAGAGATGAATGGCGCCGCCTTGGCCACCGAGTTCTTCCCAATTTTTCACTTCGCCGCTGAAAATGCGTGCCAGTTGGGTGGTATCGAGGGTGTTCAACGGGTTTTGCGGATGCAGGATGATTGCTAGTCCGTCGATGGCGATGACCTGTTCGGCGGCGGCGCTCTTCAGGTCGCCCAGTGGTTGGAGGCTGACCAGCTCGCTGTCCTTGATCGGCCTGGAAGAGGCAGCGAGATCGGCAGTGGCGCTTTTCAGTGCGGTGAAGCCGGTGCTGGAGCCGTGGGCCGCCAGCTCCACTTCGACCCGACGGCCTTCCAGGGTTTCACCGACGATACGCGATTCGTTGGCCTTGTCCGCCGCTTCGCTGTGCACCTTGAGCAGACCCTGCTCGCGCATCAAACCCTCGACCAGCGCCGGCCCCAGTGCCGCGCCAATGGTGTTGGAGCCCTGGATGCGCAACACCGGACCTTGCCCGGGGATCGGTAACGGGCTGGCCGTGGCCGTCGGCGGCAGTCCGATGCACAGTATCAACAGGAACAACACGCGCAGGGTCATGCCGGCACCTAAATGGCCAGAGGAGGTGCCGAGAGATTAAGTCAGTAAGATGTCTTGAATATGACAGAGCAAAAGATCGCAGCCTGCGGCAGCTCCTACATTGGATCGGCGTACAGTTCCAACCAGATCGGCGCATGATCCGACGGCTTCTCCATCCCACGCAGTTCGTAGTCGACACCGGCCGCCTTGACCCGTGGCAACAGACCATGGGAGGCGAGGATCACATCGATCCGCAGCCCGCGCTTGGGCTCATCCTCAAAGCCACGGCTGCGATAGTCGAACCAACTGAAGACGTCAGCCACCTCCGGGTTCAGGTGGCGGAAACTGTCCACCAGGCCCCAGTTCTTCAATCGGGCCATCCACTCGCGCTCTTCCGGCAGGAAGCTGCATTTGCCGGTTTTCAGCCAGCGTTTCATGTTGTCCGGGCCGATGCCGATGTCGCAGTCTTCCGGGGAAATGTTCACGTCGCCCATCACCACCAGCGGCTGGTCGTTCTTGAACTGGCTTTCCAGCAGCACCTGGAGGTCGCTGTAGAAACGCTGTTTGGCCGGGAACTTGGTCGGGTGGTCGCGGCTTTCGCCTTGGGGGAAGTAGCCGTTCATGATGGTCACCGGTACGCCATTGGTGTCGGCGAAGGTGCCCCAGATGAAACGCCGCTGGGCATCCTCTTCATCGGTGGCAAAGCCTTTGTGCAAGGCCAGCGGCTCCTGGCGAGACAGCAGGGCGACGCCGTAGTGACCCTTTTGCCCATGGAAATACACGTGGTAGCCCAGGGCCTTGACCTCTTCAAGCGGGAACTGGTCGTCGTGGACCTTGGTTTCCTGCAACCCGATCACGTCCGGCTGATGCTTTTCGATCAGCGCCGCCAGCTGATGGGGACGGGCGCGAAGCCCGTTGATGTTGAAGGAGACGATCTTCATGCTCGGCAGTCCTGGCAAAAGGGCGATGCTAGCTGACATGGGCAATGGGGGCCAGTGCGGGGTGGGACGAACAGGGTTTCATTGCCTACACTGATTTGCGATCAGCAAGGAACTGTCTCGGCCCCAATGAGCTCGTAACAACAAGAGCGCAGCCCCGCGAGCTGCGTCAGGGAGAACGACCGTCATGCCTGAAACCTCCACCGCCATTGCCGATATCCACATGCTCGACAGCGGCTATTCCCGCGAAGCGCGTTCTCTGCTGTATCAGGCCTACCGCCACGAGCCGACGTTCAGCTACCTGTTCGAAGCCGAGCGTCCCGGCTATGAACAACGGGTGCGCGCCACCGTGCGCGAGCTGGTCAAGCAACACTTTTTCCAGGAGCTGCCGGCCATCGGCCTGCTGGTCAACGACCGGTTGATCGGCATTGCCCTGATCGCGCCGCCACAACGGCGCCTGGGGGTGACGGAAAGTTGGGCCTGGCGCCTGCGCATGGTGCTCAGTACCGGTTTTCGCTGCACCCGGCGCTACCTTGAGTACCACGACGCCGTGGCGGCCTGCGTGCCGAATGATTCGGTGCACGTACTGCCGTTGCTGGGGGTTCACCCGCAATTCCAGGGCAAGCACTTTGGTGAGCAACTGTTGCAGGCGGTGCATAACTGGTGCGCGGTGGATGAAAACTCCCAGGGCGTGATTCTCGACACCGGCAACCCGCGTTATCTCGACTTCTATAAGCGCCAGGGCTACGAAGAAATCGGCGAGGTGGCCGTTGGACCGGTTCGCGAACACGTGTTTTTCCACGCGAATCCGCAGGTATTACATTCAGCAACGGCTTGAGGCCGAACTTTACGTGCACGCCAGGCTCTATCACGCTCCACGCTCGTGATAGCATCCGCGCCTATGAATTTTCCAGGAAGAATTACCAGTGGCGTACTGCTGCTGATCACCAGCTGCGCGGCACTGGCGCAAAGTGAATTGGATGTGCGGATCAAACCGTCCAACGATGCACTGAAGACCAATATCGAAGGCTATATCGGCAGTCTCGGCGATCGTGACGAAGAGGCTTTGCTGCGCTTCAGTCGTGGCGCCGAGGAACAGGCGCGCAAGGCCGCCCAGGCCTTGGGTTACTACCAGCCGCAAATCGACAGCGAAGTGAAGGGCGGCAAGTCGCCGCGCCTGGTGCTGACCATCGATCCCGGCGAGCCGGTGCATCTGCGCAACGTCACCATCCGCGTCGACGGCCCGGCGGCCAGCCTCAAATCCTTTCGTGTGCCCAAAAGCCCTGCACTGCAAACCGGTGCGGTACTCAACCACGGTCAGTACGAGGACGCCAAGCGCCTGATCCAGAACCAGGCCTCGCGTTTTGGTTTTTTCAGTGGCCGCTTCAGCCGCCAGAAGTTGGCGGTCGACCCGCGGGCCGGCGTGGCCGATATCGAGCTGGTCTACGACAGTGGTCCGCGCTACTCGCTGGGCAAGGTCAATTTTGAAGGCGACACACCGTTCGACGAAGACCTGCTGCAACGCATGGTGCCTTTCAAGGCCGGTACGCCGTACGACTCCGAACTGATCGCCGAGCTCAATCAGGCGCTGCAATCGAGCGGCTATTTCGAAGGCGTGCGGGTCGACGCCGCGCCGACAGCGTCCAAGGACGATGTGATCCCTGTGGACGTCAAGCTCGAAACCCGCAAGCCACGCACCATGGGCCTGGGCATTGGCTACTCCACCGACGTCGGCCCACGGGTCAAGGCCAACTGGACCCGGCACTGGGTCAACCCCCAGGGCCACAGTTATGGCTGGGAGACCGAAGTCTCGGCACCTCGGCAAAACGTCGGGTTGTTCTACGACATTCCCCTGGACCCGCCGCTGACCGACAAGCTGCGTTTCGCCGGTGGTTACCAGAACGAAGAAATCGCCGACAAGGACAGCCTCAGCAAGTTGCTGACCGTAGGCCCCGAGTGGCACAGCAAGCTGCCCAGCGGCTGGCAGCGGGTGGTGTCGCTCAAGTGGCAGCGCGAGGAGTACCGCCTCGGCGACGATTCCGGCCTCAGTACCTTGCTGATGCCCGGTGTCAGCTATTCGTACCTGAAAAGCGACAACCGTATCGACCCGCACAATGGTTATCGCCTGCAGTTCGAAACCAAGGTCGCCAAGGAAGGCCTGGGTTCCGATAACAACTTGCTGTACGGCACGGCGCTGGTCAAAGGCCTGACCACGGTTTTCGACAAGCACCGCTTGCTCGGTCGACTGCAAGTTGGCGGCAGTGCCACCAACGGCTACAAATCGATACCGCCGTCTTTGCGCTTCTTCGCCGGTGGCGACCAGAGTGTGCGCGGCTACGACTACCAGAGCCTGTCCCCGGAAAACAACCAGGGTGACCGCATCGGTGGTCGCTACATGGTCACCGCCAGTGCCGAATACCAGTATTCCGTTGCGGAAAAATGGCGCGTGGCGACTTTCGTCGACCAGGGCAACTCCTTTAATACACTTGAACTGCCGAACCTCAAGACCGGGGTCGGCATCGGCGTGCGCTGGGTCTCTCCGGTTGGGCCGATCCGCCTCGACCTGGCCCATGCGCTCGACGACGATGGCGGCATTCGCTTGCACTTTTCCATGGGACCCGAGTTGTGAAACGTGGCTTGAAAATAACGTTGCTGACCATTTTGGCGCTGCTGATGCTGGTGGTCCTGACCCTGGCCACAGTGCTGGGCACGGCGACCGGCAGTCGCTGGGCACTCGGGTTTGTGCCGGGTTTGAGCCTCGACAATTTCCAGGGTCGCCTGGGCGGGCAGTGGAGTGCCGATCGCCTGTTGTGGCAGCAAGACAGCAGCCGGGTCGAGCTCAGCAAAGTCATCTTCGCCTGGTCGCCGCTGTGTCTGACGCGCATGACCCTGTGCATCGAACAACTGAAGGCCGATCAGGTCAGCCTGCAATTTCCACCCGGCGAGCCAGAAGAGAGTAGCGGGCCGATCAGTCTTCCAGACTTGAACTTGCCGCTGGCGCTCGAACTGGGGGACATCCAGGTCGGCAGCCTGCTGTTCAACGGCAGCGAACAGCTCAAGGGCTTGCAACTGGCGGCGCACTGGACGGCCAACGGCTTGCAGATCGACTCGGTGCAACTGCAGCGCGATGAACTGAGCCTGCACCTGTCCGGCTTGCTGCAACCGACTGGCAATTGGCCGCTGAAGGCAGAAGGCAAACTGACCCTGCCAGCACCTGGCACCGAACCTTGGGCGCTGGCCCTGCAAGTCGACGGCGACCTGCTGAAAACCTTGAACCTCAAGGCCGACAGCAGCGGCTATCTCAATGGGCAACTGACCGGCAAGCTGCAACCCTTGGTGGAAAACCTGCCGGCCACAGTGCGCATCACCGCTGACGGCTTCAAACCCAGCGCCGACTTGCCGGACACCCTGCAACTCAATCAGCTCGAACTCACTGGCGCCGGTGACCTGAAAAACGGTTATCAGTTAGTCGGCAAGGCCATGCTGCCAGCCGAACAAGGCCCGGTCGCGCTGGCGCTGCAAGGCAAGGTCGACGCCAACGGCGCGCAGATCGCCGCCCTGGACCTGACCGCCAACGACAAGCAAAGCCTCAAGCTCACCGGACAGCTGGACTGGAGCAAGGGCCTGAGCGCTGATGCCAAGATCGCCTGGCTGGATTTCCCCTGGCACCGGCTCTATCCGCTGATCGACGAACCGCAAGTGGCCCTGCGCAGCTTCAACGGTGACGTCTCCTACACCGACGGCAAATACCTGGGGCACTTCGACGCCGCCCTGGATGGCCCGGCCGGGGCGTTCAGCCTGACCAGCCCGTTCGCCGGTGACCTGACAAAAATCTACCTGCAACAGATCCAGCTCGTCGCCGGGCAGGGGAAGGCCGAAGGGCACTTGAATCTGCAATTCGCCGACGGCATCGCCTGGGACACTGCGCTGGATCTTTCCGCGATCGATCCGGCGTACTGGGTCGCGGAACTGCCGGGCACGTTGGCAGGCACCTTGCGCAGCAAAGGCGAGATGAAAAATGAACAGCTCAGCCTGAGCGCCGACCTGGATCTCAAGGGCAAGCTGCGTGGCCAGCCGGCCGTCCTGCAAGCCAAGGCCGATGGCAGCGGCGAGCAATGGAACCTGAACGCCCTGCAGATTCGCCTCGGCGACAACAGCATCAACGGCAAGGGCAGCCTGCAACAGAAACTTAACGGCCAGATCGACATCAAGCTGGCGCGGCTGGCCCAGCTATGGCCGCAATTGCGCGGCCAGATCAACGGCCGGGTCGATGTCGCCGGAACGCTCAAGGCACCGCAAGGCAAGCTCGGGTTGCAAGGCACGCAACTGGCTTTCCAGGACAATCGCCTGCAAAGCCTGAACCTGGACGCGACCCTCGACAGCGCGCAACGGGCGAAAATCGACCTCAAGGGCAGCGGTATCCAGGCCGGTGACACTTCGTTGGGCACCCTGACCGCCAGCGGTCAGGGCGACATCAAGAACCAGAAACTGAGCCTTGACCTGCAAGGGCCCAAGTTGAAACTGGCCCTTGGTCTGGACGGCGCACTGGACAAAGGCAACTGGCGAGGACGTCTGGCCAGCGGCGACATCCAGGCCGGTGGCCAGGACTGGAAGCTGCAAGGTCCGGCAAGACTCGAGCGGCTGGCGGACGGCAAAATCAATTTTGGCGCCCATTGCTGGGCCTCTGGCCCGGCCAGTCTGTGCGGTGAAGACCAGCGTCTGATGCCGGAGCCGAAGTTGCGTTATCACCTGCGGCAATTCCCCATCGACAGCCTCGCCCAGTGGCTGCCGAAGGATTTCGCCTGGCAGGGCCGGCTCAACGCCGACGTGCAGCTGGACCTGCCAGCCAGCGGCCCGAACGGCGTGATCAGCATCGATGCCAGCGGCGGGACGTTGCGCGTGCGCGAGAAAGAGCAGTGGCTGGATTTCCCGTATCAGACCCTCAAGCTCACCAGCACGCTTGCACCCAAGCGCATCGATACCAACCTGAATTTCGTTGGCGGCAAGCTTGGGGAATTGATGGTACAGGCGCAGATCAACCCGTTGCTGCAGAACAAACCGCTGACCGGTACCTTCCGCTTGAGTGGCCTGGACCTGTCGGTGGCGCGGCCGTTTGTGCCCATGGTCGAGAAACTGACCGGTCGCCTCAATGGCAGCGGCACGATTTCCGGTGGCCTGCTGGCGCCGCTGGTCAATGGCAATCTGGTGCTCAGTGACGGCGAAGTGTCCGGCGCCGAGTTGCCGATGGAGATTCAAGCGTTGCAACTGCAGGCGGTGATCGCCGGTGAAACCGTGCAGCTCAATGGCGGCTGGAAAAGCGGCAAGGCCGGGCAGGGCAGCCTCAACGGCAATGTCGCCTGGGGCCAGGCACCGGTAGTGGACCTGGCGCTCAAGGGCTCGCAGTTGCCGGTCAGCGTCGAACCCTACGCCAAGGTCGAAGTGGCCCCGGACCTGAAAATCTCGCTCAAGGGCGATGAGCTGGCCATCGCCGGTAAAGTGCGGGTGCCCAAGGGCGACATCACCATTCGCGAGTTGCCGCCATCGACGGTCAAGCTCTCCGATGACACGGTGATCATCGGCCAGCAGACCGAAGAGGGCAAACCACCCCTGGCGATGAAAATGGACATCGATGTGGTGGTTGGCGAAGAGAAGCTGAGCTTTGCCGGGTTTGGCCTGACCGCCAATGTGCAGGGGCATGTGCACATTGGCGACAACATGGACACCCGTGGCGAGCTATGGCTCAACGACGGCCGCTACCGCGCCTACGGTCAGCGACTTACGGTGCGCCGGGCGCGGTTGCTGTTCGCCGGCCCGCTCGACCAGCCGTACCTGGACATCGAGGCCATCCGCCAGACCGACGATGTGATCGCCGGCATCCGCTTGAGCGGCAGCGCCGAGCAACCGACCACGCAGATTTTCTCGGAACCGGCCATGAGCCAGGAACAGGCGCTGTCCTATCTGGTGCTGGGGCGTCCACTGAGTACCAACGGTGAAGACAACAACATGCTCGCCCAGGCTGCACTCGGCCTGGGCCTGATGGGCAGCTCCGGGGTAACCGGTGGCCTGGCGAAGAACCTGGGCATCGACGATTTCCAGCTCGACACCGAGGGCAGTGGCAACGCTACCAGCGTGGTCGCCAGCGGTAACCTTTCCGAGAAGCTCAGCCTGCGTTATGGCGTTGGTGTGTTCGAACCGGCCAACACCATTGCCCTGCGCTACAAGCTGAGCAAAAAGGTTTACCTGGAAGCCGCCGGTGGCGTGGCCAGTTCGCTGGACATCTTCTACAAACGCGATTTCTAAACCGCCACGCAACCCCTGTAGGAACTGGCTTGCCAGCGAAAGCGGTGGATCAGGCAGCATCGTTGTTGACGGGAATGACGCCTTCGCTGGCAAGCCAGCTCCTACAGGGATTTATGGTGTAGTCAGAATTGCACCGTCTGCCTGAGCATCTGCGCCGCCGGCGTATCCGCCGGGCTGACCATCGCATGTTTACCTGGAAGCCGCCGGTGGCTCGCGGGACATCTTCTACAAACGGGATTTCTGAACCGCCACGCAACCCTGTAGGAGCTGGCTTGCCAGCGAAAGCGGTGGATCAGGCAGCATCGTTGTTGACAGGAAGGACGCCTTCGCTGGCAAGCCAGCTCCTACAGGGATTTGTGGTGTAGTCAGAATTGCACCGTTTGCCTGAGCATCTGCGCCGCCGGCGTATCCGCCGGGCTGACCATCGCATGTTTACCTGGAAGCCGCCAGTTCGCTGGACATCTTCTACAAACGGGATTTCTGAACCGCCACGCAACCCCTGTAGGAGCTGGCTTGCCAGCGAAAGCGGTGGATCAGCCAGCATCGTTGTTGACGGGAAGGACGCCTTCGCTGGCAAGCCAGCTCCTACAGGGATTTGTGGTGTGGTCAGAACTCGGTCTGCCTGAGCATCTGCGCCGCCAGCGTATCCGCCGGGCTGACCATCGCATGTTTACCTGGAAGCCGCCAGTTCGCTGGACATCTTCTACAAGCGCGATTTCTAAACCGCCACGCAACCCTGTAGGAGCTGGCTTGCCAGCGAAAGCGGTGGATCGGGCAGCATCGTTGTTGACGGGAAGGACGCCTTCGCTGGCAAGCCAGCTCCTACAGGGATTTATGGTGTAGTCAGAACTCGGTCTGCCTGAGCATCTGCGCCGCCGGCGTATCCGCCGGGCTGACCATCGCATGTTTACCTGGAATCCGCCGGTGGCGTGGCCAGTTCGCTGGACATCTTCTACAAACGCGATTTCTAAACCGCCATGCAACCCCCTTGTAGGAGCTGGCTTGCCAGCGAAAGCGGTGAATCAGGCAACATCGCGGTTGACGGGAAGGACGCCTTCGCTGGCAAGCCAGCTCCTACAGGGATTTGTGGTGTGCTCAGAATTTTACCGTCTGCCTGAGCATCTGCGCCGCCGGCGTATCCGCCGGGCTGACCATCGCAGGTTTACCTGGAAGCCGCCGGTGGCTCGCGGGACATCTTCTACAAACGGGATTTCTAAACCGCCACGCAACCCCTGTAGGAGCTGGCTTGCCAGCGAAAGCGGTGGATCAGGCGGCATCGTTGTTGACAGGAAGGACGCCTTCGCTGGCAAGCCAGCTCCTACAGGGATTTATGGTGTAGTCAGAATTGCACCGTCTGCCTGAGCATCTGCGCCGCCGGCGTGTCCGCCGGGCTGACCATCGCATGTTTACCTGGAAGCCGCCAGTTCGCTGGACATCTTCTACAAACGCGATTTCTAAACCGCCACGCAACCCCTGTAGGAGCTGGCTTGCCAGCGAAAGCGGTGGATCAGGCGGCATCGTTGTTGACGGGAAGGACGCCTTCGCTGGCAAGCCAGCTCCTACAGGGATTTGTGGTGTGGTCAGAACTCGGTCTGCCTGAGCATCTGCGCCGCCGGCGTATCCGCCGGGCTGACCATCGCAGGTTTACCTGGAAGCCGCCAGTTCGCTGGACATCTTCTACAAACGCGATTTCTAAACCGCCATGCGACCCCTGTAGGAACTGGCTTGCCAGCGAAAGCGGTGGATCAGGCGGCATCGTTGTTGACAGGAAGGACGCCTTCGCTGGCAAGCCAGCTCCTACAGGGATTTGTGGTGTGGTCAGAACTCGGTCTGCCTGAGCATCTGCGCCGCCGGCGTATCCACCGGGCTGACCATCGCATAGTTATAACCGCTACCCGACCAGTACTCGGCCTGCAAACCGCCATCGCTACGACTGCCCCTCGGCAGCAGGTAGTTCTTCGGCCCAGGCGGGCGCACGTAAAAGCTGATCTTCTGCCCGCCCTGGTTCTCGTAGACCACCATCGCCGCAGGTCCCTGCTCGGTGCTGAGCAAGCGCCCGCTGGCCGGTTTGAATCCCGCGCCCGACAAGTCAGGCAGGCGATTGGCCTGGGTGAAATAACGGTCGAGCCAGCCCTGCATGTCACCTTCGTCGCCGGCCTTGTAGTCGGCCGGCAAGAGGCCTTGCTGGGCAATCAGGCGATAGGCCTGCAGGGCGTCGGTCATCGGTAGCTGGGTGCTGACGAGAGTAACTTCCCGCGCCTGCCAGCCGCCGAACCCGCCGACACTGACCGCGATCAACAACACTGCGGCGCTGGCCAGGTGGCGACGGGACTGGCGCTTCATGCGTTGGCGAATGACGGCCGGATCAAGGTCGGGATTGGCCGGCTGCTGCAAGGCGGCACCGAGGGCCGCGCGCAGGTGCTGGGCGTCTTGCTGCCAACCGCGAACCTGCGCCGCTACCTGTGGGTTACTGGCCAGAAAGGTCTCCACCAGGCGCCGGTCTTCCTCGCCGAGCTGATGGTCGACGTATGCGTGCAGGTCGCGCTCACTGGGGGGCATGCTGATCATTTGAGTCTCCGCAGGGAAGGGCGGTTGATTTCGCCATCGCTGAGTTGGCGCAGGGCCCGGCGAGCCCGGGACAGGCGGGACATCACGGTGCCGGTGGGGACGTCGAGAATCTCGGCGACCTCTTTGTAACTCAGGCCTTCCACCGACACCCACAGCAGCAGCGCCCGCTGTTCGGTGGGCAGTCGATCGAAGGCGTCGAGGGTCGATTGGGCGATCACGGTGCGCTCCACGGAAGGCTGCGCATCGTCGCGTCCGGTAAAGAATTCGAGCATTCGGGCATAGCGTCGGGTACGGCGGTGAGCATCGAGAAACTGTCGATACAGAATCGAGAACAACCAGGCGCGCAAGTCGCCTTCGACGCGCCTGCCGCCCCAACTCGACAGCGCCCGCTCAAGGCAGGACTGCACCAGATCGTCGGCGCTGCTGGGGTTGCGCGTCAACGACAGGGCAAACCGCCGCAATCGGGGAATGATTTCTCTCAGTTGTTCGTCGATCTCGTTCATGAAGTTCTGACTAGTCACTACGCTTTGGACTAGGAAGACGCCCGGCACTCGAGGTTATTCCACGACTGAAAAAATAAATACCGCGCGATGGAATAAACCCTCGTGGGGTTCGTCTGCTTGATTCTTCTCACTTGTGGCCGATGGCCCTGGAGTCTTTCATGGTAGATCGATCAACACCGCCAACCCGGCCACCCTTGAGTGGCGCGAGCCTGGTGCTGCGCCTGGCCGGCATTGCCGTGGTCGTCGCCGCAGTGGCTGGGGCGTTTGCCTACGTCAACGGCACCCTTGACCCACAGCGCCTGACCCCGAAAAAGCTGATCAATGTGCTGGAAACCAACAACGGTGTGCATCCGGGGTTCCGGCGCAACCACTCCAAAGGCGTGTGCGTGATCGGCCATTTCGAGAGCAGTGGTGAGGCGCGTAGCTATTCCAGCGCGCAGGTGTTCAATCAGGCACGCACGCCCGTGGTCGGTCGTTTTGCCTTGCCCGCGGGCAACCCTTATGCACCAGACAGCGCGGTGCCTATCCGCAGCATGGCCTTGCGTTTCACCCAGGCCAACGGCCAGCAGTGGCGCACCGGGATGAACAGCATGCCGGTATTTCCGGTGGGCACGCCCGAGGCGTTCTATCAGTTGCAGCAAGCCCAATCACCGGTTCCCGCGACGGGCAAACCGGACCCTGCCGCGGTACCTGCGTTCTTCGGATCACATCCGGAGGCCGGACCGTTCCTGGCCTGGATCAAGACCGCCAAACCTTCGGCCAGTTACGTGACCGAAACCTACAACAGCGTCAACGCGTTTTACCTGGTTAACGCCGCAGGACAACGGCAAGCCGTGCGCTGGAGCATGGTGCCGGTGGCCCAGGATGCGCCGGGCGCTACGGCGCCTGCGGGCACCGATTTCCTGGAGAAGGATCTGGTTCAGCGCATCGCCGCAGGGCCGTTGCGTTGGCAGTTGAACATCACCCTGGCCAACCCCGGCGATCCGGTCAACGACGCGAGCAAGGCCTGGCCAGAGGGGCGCAAAGTGTTGAACGCGGGGACATTGGTCCTTGAAAGCACCCAGCCGCAACTCAACGGCGAATGCCGTGACATCAACTACGACCCGCTGGTGTTGCCTGCCGGGATCGAAGGTTCCGACGACCCATTGCTCGCCGCTCGCTCGGCCGGTTATTCCAATTCCTACCTGCGTCGCACCAGCGAAGTCAGCCAGTTGCCCGCCGCCAAACAGGAGGCCCAGCAATGAGCACTCAACCGAAGCATTTCGCCCCTCTGGCACGCCTGCTGCACTGGCTGATGGCACTCATGGTTATGGCCATGCTGTTTATTGGCGCCGGCATGGTCTCTTCGGTGTCCGAGCGTCATGAATGGCTGATTCACCTGCACAAGCCGTTGGGAGTCGCCATCCTGCTGCTGGTGATCGTGCGCCTGGCGGTGCGCTTCTCTACCCAACAACCCCCGCTGCCGGCCGACCTCCCGGGTTGGCAAGTGCTGGCGGCCAAGGCATCGCACGTCTTGCTGTATGCCTTGATGCTGGTATTGCCGTTGTTGGGCTGGGCGATGATCTCGGCGTCGGGCGAGCCGGTGATGCTCAGCGGTTCATTGCAATTACCATCGATCGTGCCGCCGAATGCGCAGGTGTTCGCGTTCCTGCGCAAGGCCCACGGGTATCTGGCGTATCTGCTGTTCCTGACCGTGCTGCTGCATCTGGCGGCGGCGTTGTTCCATGGTTGGGTGCGGCGCGATGGTGTACTGCAAAGTATGCTGATGGGAAAAGACCGGAGTTGAGAAGTCGGGCAGCGCCCCATTCTGAGCGCGCTGCCTGGTATGTTCGCATTTACACGAGGGATATATTTCGAGATTGAGAAAACGGGTTTAATGTGCAAAATCGGTTTTTTATAGCGATATGGTATTTTGATTTCTAGAAAACTGTCATTTCTTACAGGTTCTTTCTTCTGGAAAAGCTGATCAAATATTTTTAGCTGTTTTTGGGCGTGCCAGATGGCTATTGGTATTTAACAAGTTTAAAGGGGGAGCAACCATGGTGGTATTTAATCGCTTCAATGGTATGCAACGTTTTAAAAGCTCATTATCTGTCATTGCAATATCAACCTTGGCGGTAGCTTGTTCATCCGGCCCATCTGTTAACCAAGCGGTGTCCCTTCCATTGTTATCGAAAAATTCCAACGTCCAGGCGGAGCCGAACCAAATAAGAGACTGGCGCGGTCCGATCTGGTGGATACCCTTTTATGTAGTCGAAGCTTCATGCCAAAGCGATGGAACGAGTTTTGTAATGGCTGGAGAAAAGTACGAAGAAGGCCGCAAAAAGCTCTACATTGGATGTGCACTGCCACAATATCAAGGTGCTGGCTTGCATTCGCGATTAGCTGAAAGAATTACTTTACCTTACGAAACAAATAGTACGATGTGTCCAGAAAATAAGGTTCAGGCAAGTTTCGGCCTGAATAATACCGGGAACGTTAGACTTGTAATGACTTGCGTAGGACTGGCTAAGGAGTGGACGGCTATGCGAATTCCCAATACGAGCGTGCACCCTGTCAAACACCCCTTTGCATGCCCGGAAGGTCAATATTTAAGAGGGCAGCAGATCGATAGTTAAACTGGTAATATGGCTTACTACTGTGGACGCCCCGAGCCGGGAGAAAACTTTCGGCCCCCAGCGCCAACAGGATTCAAAAAAATAAGTTCAACGCAAAATACGATTACCTTTGGCTGGAATGCGGTGGAGGGAGCACAAAAATATCGAGTGACACGCTCTGACCCTTACCCAGGTATCAATCTTGGAGAGACTGGAGCGACGACACTTACTGTTGATGCGCCTGCTGCGCTGAGATGGTATTCGATAAAATCAATAGTCAATGGGTACGAGTCGCAGAAATCGGATTCTATTTTGGCACGTCCTTGATGGAGAGATCTAACACGATGTGAGTCATGTTAGATCTGCCGTATTATAATTTAGCGAAGTTCGCCAATTATATCCGCCACTGTTGCCAGCACATCCTTCCCCAACTGCTTCGACCGCTTCCCCGACCACCCCGTCAACGGGTTCGGATGATCATCATGATCCTTGAACGGCATTTCCAGGGTCAGCGACAGGCAGTCGTACTTCTGGCCAACGCTGTTGCACGCCAGGGTCATGTTGGCCTGGCCCGGTTCGTCGCGGGTGTAGCCGTGTTTGGTCTGGAAGTCCTTGGTGGTGTGTTTCAGGTGGCTGCGGAAGTGCTCTTCGAGTTTTTCGATGCGCGGCGTGTAGCCTGGGTTACCTTCGCAACCGGCGGTGAACACGTGGGGGATTTCCTCGTCACCGTGGACGTCGAGGAACAGGTCGACGCCGTACTGTTCCATCTGTTGCTGGACGAAAAAGACTTCCGGGCTGATCTCCTGGCTGGCGCTCTGCCAGGCGCGGTTCAGGTCCTGGCCCATGGCATTGGTGCGCAGGTGACCGTGGAAGGCACCGTCCGGGTTCATGTTCGGCACCAGGTACAGGTCGGCGCTGGCCAGCAGTTTGTTCAGCACCGGGTCGTCGTGTTTTTCCAGGCGCTCGATCACGCCCTCCATGAACCACTCGGCCATGTGTTCGCCGGGATGTTGCTGGGCAATGATCCACACCTTGCGCTGGCCTTCGGCACCGGTGCCTTTGCGCAGCAGCTGGATGTCGCGACCTTCGACACTCTTGCCGGTGGCCAGCAGTTCGGTGCCGGCCTTGGTCAGCGCCTGCTCGATCAACCAGTCATGACGCCCCCGGCTGTAGGGTTCGAAGTAGGCGAACCAGGCGTGGGTCTGTTCAGCTTCGAGGCTGAAGCGCAGGCAGTCGCCCTCGAAGATGGTCGGCACGCGGAACCAGTTGACGTGGTCGTAGGACGCTACGGCTTGATAACCGGTCCAGGCCTTGTTGTAGGAGGACTGGCTGGCATTGTTCAGGCGAAACCAATGGTCCTGGCCGACATGCAGGCCGCTGGCCTTGAAGTGGAACCACTGGAAATGGTTGCTCTTGGTGTCGGGGCGGATGGCCAGCAGGGGCTTGAGCGGGTCGCTGACATCGATGACCTGGATGTTGCCGCTGTCGAAGTTGGCAGTGATTTCGAGCGAGGATTTGGCCACGGTCAGGGTTCCTGATTGAGATTTTTATGGCGGCTACTTTACACGCAAGCTTAGAGGGTTAGCAGCGCGGATAAAACGTTTCACCCGGCGTGCTGCGGTTTGCATTTCTGTCGTGTTACCACACGCACCTTATTGTGGCCGTAAGGTGACATCTTGGGGCATTTCAACTCGCCTGCTGCGACGTACCGGGCTGAAGCCGAGCCTTCCTGTAGACCAATACATCAATCCAATCAGATACCTGCACATGCGGCACGTAACTTGGCATGCAATGTGCTTTTTTGGATATATGGATAATTGGATACAAAAATACAAAAGGTGCACCGATGAAATTCGCCCCTGCCTACACCGAGCGCCAACCCGTCACCGCCGAAGAGGAGGCCTACAACTTTCTCCTGGAGGCGATCTGTAAAGGCCGTTACCGCACTGGTGAGCGCCTGATTGCCGAGGACATCGCCGGGGAAATCGGCATGAGCCGCATGCCGGTGCGCGAGGCCTTCCGTCGCCTGGATGCCGATGGCCTGGTGACGTTGCGGCCCAATCGCGGCGCGATCGTGCGCGGCCTGAACATCGAGGAGATGCGGGAAGTCTTCGAGATGCGCAGCGCCCTTGAAGGCCTGGCCATCCGGGTCGCCGTGACGAAACTCAGCGAGCGCCATTTCAGCCATCTTGAGCGCCTGCTCGACGAGATGGACGATTACCGGGAGGACGGCGCCGAGTGGGTCAGCCGCCATCGGGCCTTCCATGAATACCTGTGCAGCCTGAGTGAACGGCCGCGCCTGATGCGCCAGATATCGGCACTGTATTCGGTGATCGAACCGCACATGCGCCTGTGGCTGCAACACGCCGACAAACCCCGCAGCGCCCGGGACGAGCACGCCTCGATCATTGCCGCACTGCGTTCGGGCGATCCGGACAAGGCGGCCGCGGTGGTGTGCGAACACATCGAAGGCACCATTCCGCGACTGATTCAGTTTCTCGAAGCCCACCAATAAAGCAGATACCACACCCCCCTGTAGGAGCCGGCTTGCCGGCGAAGGCGGCCGAATGAGCGAAGCAAGACTCAAGCGCCAATCGCTGGCAAGCCAGCTCCTGCAGGGGACACCGTTGCAGCCCACTGGAGTCATGCCCATGCACAAGCCTTGCGCGTTAGTTGCCGTGTTCACCTTGAGTCTGTGTTCGCAGTGGGCGTTCGCCGCCCCCGAGTTACCCGAGCGATTGAGCAAGAGCGAGAAGATCGTCTATTGCTCCGGCATGGATTCCCCTCCGTTGGTGTCGTTCGACGTGAAGCAAAAACCGGTGGGGCTGCAGGTCGACATGGGCGAAGCGATTGCCCAGCGCCTGGGTGACAAGAAGGTCGAGTGGCGCATCTCGCCTTTCGCCGGGCTGATCCCGGCGCTGCTGGCGCAGCAGTGCGACATGATCGTCGATCAGCTGTTCGACAAGCCCGAACGCCGCGAGGTGATCGACATCGTCAACTTCATGTATTCCAGCCAATCCATCGTGGTGCCCAAGGGCAACCCCAAAGCGGTGAACAGCCTGGAAGATCTGTCCGGATTGAAGGTGGCGGTCAGCAACGGTTCGACCAT
Organism: Pseudomonas sp. IT-P218; assembly: GCF_949767605.1. Lineage (NCBI taxonomy): Bacteria > Pseudomonadati > Pseudomonadota > Gammaproteobacteria > Pseudomonadales > Pseudomonadaceae > Pseudomonas > Pseudomonas sp. IT-P218. The sequence goes on along the minus strand of NZ_CATKQQ010000088.1, from coordinate 117,117 downwards.
CCGGGTACTGTTGGGCAAGGAAAACGAAAAACTCGAAGCGGCTGGCAAGGCGCCGATGAAACTGGTGGTGTACAACGTCGACGCCGATGCGTTCCAGGCCTTGCGCATCAATCAGGTGGATGCCTTCGGCACCACGGTCGAATCCGCCGGGCATTACCAGCAACTCGCCCCTGACCTGTTCCAGTCGGCGGTGCCGGCGTTCAATCGCATCCTCACCGGTTTCGGCGTGCGCAAAAGCGATCCGCAGCTGACCGTGGCCTTGACCGAAGTCCTGCAAGGCATGCGCGCCGACGGCAGTTACGCCGCGCTCCTCAGTAAATGGCACGTCGACAGCGACAAACTGGACTGAGGGCAGACCGGATGAATTTCAATTGGGATGTGTTCTGGCAGTACCTGTTGCAGCCCAGCGATGTCTACCTGACGGGGCTGTGGCTGACCTGCCTGATCAGCGTGTCGGCGATGTTGCTCGGTTGCGTGCTGGGGCTGATCGCGGCGTTGATGAAGCTGTCGAGTAATCCGCTGTTGCAGTACCCGGTGCGCTTTTATGTCTGGCTGATGCGCGGCACGCCGTTGCTGGTGCAGATCGTGTTTCTGTACACGGCATTGGCGGCAGGGGGGATATTCCGCTTCGAAGACCTGGACCTCGGCTGGTTCATCGTGCCGGGCAACATCCAGGCGGCGATCATCGCCCTGGGCCTGAATGAAGGCGCGTACATGGCGGAGATCATCCGCGCCGGCATCGGTGCGGTGGACAAGGGCCAATACGAAGCCGGGCGATCCCTGGGCATGACCTTTGCCAAGTTGATGCGGCGCATCGTCCTGCCCCAGGCGTTCCGGGTGATCGTGCCGCCGCTGGGCAACGAGTTCAACGTGATGCTGAAAAACACCACGCTCGTCAGCGTCATCGGGGTGCAGGAATTGCTGCTCAGTACACAAATGGTGACCTCGGCGACGTTCCGGGTGTTCGAGCTGTACCTGGTCGTGGCCATCTACTTCCTGGCATTGACCACGTTGTGGGGCTTTTTCCAGCGCTGGCTGGAACAACGTTTCGGCCAGTCTGATCGTCCGGCACCGGCTGCCAGCCGGATGTTCGGCCGCAACACCATGAAACTGTTGAGGGGGCGTTGAGATGGCGCGCATGAGTGAAGAGCTGGTCATCGAGGCGCTGGATATTCACAAGTCTTTCGGTGACCTGGAAATTCTCAAGGGCATTTCACTGCAAGTGAAACGCGGTGAAGTGGTGGTGCTGATCGGCGCTTCCGGTTCCGGCAAAACCACCTTTATCCGCTGCATCAATCTGCTGGAAGAGATTCAATCCGGGCAGATCCGCGTCGGCGGTCGGCCCATGGGCTACCGCACCCGGGCCGATGGCAGCCTGGCCCGGGACTCGGAACGCAACATTGCCCGCCAGCGCCGGGACATCGGCATGGTGTTTCAGCGTTTCAACCTGTTCCCGCACATGACGGCCCTGGAAAACATCATCGAAGCGCCGATCCAGGTGCTCGGTGTGTCGCGCACGGCGGCGCTGGAACAGGCGAGGGCGCTGCTCAAGCGCGTCGGGTTGGCGGAAAAGGCCGATCACTATCCGTCGATGTTGTCCGGTGGTCAGCAGCAGCGGGTGGCCATTGCCCGGGCGCTGGCCATGAAACCCCAGGCGATGTTGTTCGACGAGCCCACCAGCGCCCTGGACCCGGAGACGGTGGGCGAAGTCTTGCAAGTGATGAAGGAGCTGGCCGAGGAGGGCATGACCATGGTCGTGGTCACCCACGAAATGGGTTTTGCCCGGGAAGTGGCCGACCGGGTGGTGGTGCTCGATCAAGGTGAGCTGATCGAGCAGGGGCCGCCTGAACAGATCTTCAGCCAGCCCAGGCATGCCCGCACCCGTGCCTTTCTGAGCCGCGTGCTTTGAGTCCATCAAACAAATTTGTGTGAGTCCTGCCATGTTCAATTTTTCTGCCCATGAGTACCCCTACGCCTCACAACGTCAAAGTGTCTTCGCCAAACGCGGCATGGTCGCCGCGTCGCAGCCATTGGCCGCCGAAGCCGGGATTGAAATGATGCGTCGCGGTGGCAATGCCATCGATGCCGCCATCGCCACGGCCGCGGCCCTGACGGTGGTCGAACCCACCGGTTGCGGGATCGGCGGCGACGCCTTCGCGTTGGTCTGGACGCAAAACAAGCTGCACGGTCTGAACGCCAACGGTGCGGCCCCGCAGGGTCTGAGCATCGAGGCGGTGAGGGCGGCCGGTCATGAAAAGATGCCGTTGCATGGCTGGACGCCCGTGACCGTGCCGGGCTGTCCATCCGCCTGGGCAGAGTTGTCCACGCGTTTCGGTCGCCTGCCCTTTGCTGATGTGTTGCAGCCAGCGATCAGCCTGGCGCGGGATGGGTTTCCAGTGTCGCCGGTGGTTGCGCTGCAGTGGCAAACCGCGCTGGAAGACTTCACCCCGGATCGTAACGAGGTGCTGGAAAGCTGGTTCGAAACCTTTCTGATTGATGGCCGCGCACCGCGCGCAGGTGAACTGTTCCGCAACCCGGCGCAAGCCCGCACCTTGAGTGAACTGGCGGCCACCGGTTGCGAAAGCTTTTATCGCGGGGCGCTGGCGCAACGCCTGGATGCCCATTCGCGCGCCACGGGCGGCTATCTGCGCGCCAGTGATTTGCAAGACTACCGCGCCCAGTGGGTCGAGCCGATCAAGGTCAACTACCGCGGCGTCGACGTCTGGGAGATTCCACCGAGCGGCCAGGGACTCGTGGCCCTGATGACGCTGAAGATTCTCGAGGGTTTCGATTTCGACCACCGTGACAGCCAACAGACCTGGCACCGTCAGCTCGAAGCCATGAAACTCGCCTACAGCGATGGCCTGCACTACATCACAGACCCGCAGCACATGCGGGTCGCCGTGGACGACCTGCTGAGCGAAGCCTACGCCAGCCATCGCCGGGCACAGATCGGTGAACGCGCGGTGGCACCACAACCGGGAGACCCCCATGCCAGTGGCACCGTCTACCTGGCCACCGCCGACGCCGACGGCAACATGGTTTCATTCATCCAGAGCAATTATCACGGTTTCGGTTCCGGCGTGGTGTTGCCGGACAGCGGCATCGCCCTGCAAAACCGCGGTGAGGAGTTCAGTCTTGATCCCGCTCACGCCAATTGCCTGGCACCCGGGAAAAAGACCTTCCACACCATCATTCCCGGGTTTCTCAGCAAGAACGGTGAGGCGCTGGGACCTTTCGGCGTGATGGGCGGCTACATGCAGCCGCAGGGGCATGTGCAGATGGTCATGAACCTGGTGGATTTCGGGCTGAACCCACAAGCGGCCCTGGATGCACCGCGCTGGCAGTGGTTGGGCGAAATGAAGGTGGGCATCGAGCAGGACGCTTCGCGAGACATGGCGGCGGCACTGGCACGGCGCGGGCACGAAGTGCAGGTGGTGTGCGATCGCACGAGTTACGGGCGTGGACAGATCATCCTGCGCGACCCTGAAAGCGGTGTGTTGTGTGGCGGGACCGAGCCGCGTGCGGACTCGCATATAGCCGTGTATTGATGGCCTGAAGGGGGGGGGCGTCCTCCCTGACGCCGTCGCAGCTTAGAGATTATGCGATTGATTCTCAAGTGCTATTTGCCATTACTTTGCCCCAATGCCACAAGGCTTCTCTTGCCAACTGATGTTCTTTTGATATGATCCGCGCCATCGAATTTGCGACACATCAAGACTTCATTAGCCTGAAGCCATAAGCCAGAAAACTGGCAAAAAAAGACCCGGCAAAAAGCCGGGTCAAAAACCGTGATTAGCCTGATGAGGAGATAGTCCAGGAGACCGACCTAAGGTCACCTGGTCCATCGACTGATCTCGCGACCAGCTGATGCAATAATAATCATTCTCGTTTGCAAGTCAAACGATTTTGTCTGCGCGTCAGGAAAACTCTTTCCTGTCCTTCTGTTCGGCACCTACCTGCTAGCCATTCCTGCCACCCTCCAGGGAGCGGTTCAACATTGCCTTTGCCATGTCGATCATGTGCACGGTCGAAAGCGCCAGGTCCCGATGCGCACCGTGCAGGTGACTGGCTGACTCGTAGGCAGTGGCGGCGGCGCAACGTAGCAGCCCGGAAGCATGCACCAGGGCTTCCTCGATGCTGATGTTACGGTTTACGTCAAACCAATGCTCCTGCACGCCTTCCTCTGCAACAGCTGGTTTCAAGTAATAATCCAGCGCGCGCTGTGCGGCGGCAGAGCCCTGGGGAGTGTGGAGGGACGTATCGATTTGCACGTCGGGCAAGTCGTTGCTGGGTGGATTCATGATCAAGGCGAGCTCCGTGATAAATTCAGGTCCGTGATCTCATCCTAATACGTTACGTATTTGTGACAATAGTATTAATAATACATTTTGTGTTTTGCCGGGCGAGGGCCGCCACGTATCGTGCCGCACATGGATAAATGGATAGAATTGGTCAAGGCCAAGATGAGTGAACTCAAGATCACTCAGGAAATACTCGCCGACCGCCTCGGGATGTCCCAGGGCGGCATCGGGCATTGGTTGACCAAACGCCGTCAGCCCGGCATCGACGACATGAATCGAGTCCTGCAGGCGCTGGGCCTGGACTTTCTCGAAGTGGCGCTGGTGATTCGCGAGCCTGCGCACGAACAGGATGATGAGGTTTGCCTGACGCAAAAGTACAACCCGTACTTTCGCTACCCGGTCAGTGACTGGCGGGACACCGCGCAGGTGCGCGATGGAGAGCAGGCGCCGTACCGTTTCGAACTGTCCGACTACCACGCCCGAGGCGCGGCGTTCTGGTTGACCGTGGTGGGTGATGCGATGACCGCACCCAGTGGCCCCAGCGTGGCCGAGGGCATGTTGATCCTGGTGGACCCGGATGTGGAAGCGGTGCCGGGCAAACTGGTGATCGCGCAATGGCCTGACAGCAGCGAGGCGATTTTCCGCAAGTTGAGCGAAGAGGGCGGGCAGCGTTACCTGGTCCCGCTCAATCCAACATACCCGAAAAGCCTGTTCAGCGAAGAATGCCGAATCATCGGCGTGGTGGTCCAGGCCACCGTGAAGTTCTAGCCCGGCCGGCCCGCGCCATGCGCACGGCCGGCCTGGCTGTCAGGCTTCTTCCAGTTCGACCAGCGCACTGCCTTCGCTGACCATCTCGCCTTCCTGGCAATACAGCGCCTTGACCACACCGGCGTGGGGCGCGCGGATGCTGTGCTCCATCTTCATGGCCTCCAGCACCACCAGTTGCGCCCCGGCTTCGACCGTTTGCCCGGCCTCCACCAGCACGCGCACGATGCTGCCATTCATGGGCGCGGTGAGGCCGCCGTGATGGCTGTGACTGGCTTCAACGGCCGTGATCGGGTCGTAGGTCTCGATGCGGCGCAGCTCGCCTTCCCATTGCAGGTACAGGTAGTCACCCCGGCGGATCGCCCGGTGCTGGCGGCGCACGCCGTCGTGTTCGGTCAGCAATTGCTCGCCGGTGAGTCGTGCGCTATGGGACTGCGGGTTGCCCAGGGTCAAGGCGCGGTCCTGGCCCTCGCAACTCAGGTGCAGGGTGATTTGCGCGGGCAAGCCGGCGCGCAGGCCGTTGCCGATCGCCCATGGCGAGCTCGGGTCATCGACACGCGACGTGCTGTGCAGGCTCTGGGCAAAGGCCTGGCCAGCGGCTTGCCAGAATTCGTCGCTGAGCGCCGCGGGCTGTGGCAGCAGTTGTTCCTGATAACGCGGAATGAACCCGGTATCCAGTTCGGCCTGGGCAAACGCCGGGTGGGCGATGATTCGCCGCAGGAAGTTGATGTTGGTCTTGAGCCCACCGATGGCGAATTCATCGAGCATGCTCAGCAGGCGCAAGCGCGCCTGTTCGCGGTCTTCACCCCAGGCAATCAGCTTGCCGAGCATCGGGTCGTAGAACGGCGAAATCTCATCCCCTTCTTCAACGCCGCTGTCCACCCGGCGGCCCGTCCCCGGCGCGGATTCGCGATACAGCTCCAGGCGACCGGTCGCGGGCAAAAAGTCATTGCCCGGATCTTCGGCGTACAAGCGCACTTCAATCGCGTGACCGTTCAGCGGCACCTGATCCTGGGTCATCGGCAAGGCTTCGCCACGGGCTACGCGGATCTGCCAGGCCACCAGGTCGAGGCCGGTGATGGCTTCGGTCACCGGGTGTTCGACTTGCAGGCGCGTGTTCATCTCCATGAAGAAGAACTCGCCGCGGGCATCGAGCAGGAATTCCACGGTGCCGGCTCCGACATAACCGATGGCCTGCGCCGAACGCACGGCCGCCTCACCCATGGCGCGGCGCAGTTCGGGGCTCAGGCCTGGCGCTGGTGCTTCTTCGACGACTTTCTGGTGCCGACGCTGGATCGAGCAGTCGCGCTCGTTGAGGTACAGGCAATTGCCGTGTTGATCGGCGAACACCTGGATCTCCACGTGACGGGGTTTGAGCAGGTACTTCTCCACCAGCATCCGCGAATCGCCGAACGACGATTGTGCTTCGCGTTGCGCCGAGGCCAGGGCTTCGGCCAGCTGGCTGACGTCCTCGACCACCTTCATGCCCTTGCCGCCGCCGCCGGCCGTGGCCTTGAGCAGCACGGGATAGCCGATGCGTTCGCAGGCGGCGCGGAAGGTCTCGAGGTCCTGGGCTTCACCGTGGTAGCCCGGCACCAACGGCACGCCGGCGGTTTCCATCAAGGCCTTGGCCGCGGATTTGCTGCCCATGGCGTCGATGGCCGAGGCGGGCGGACCTAGGAAGATCAGGCCGGCGGCTTCGATGGCGCGGGCGAACCCGGCGTTCTCGGACAAAAAGCCGTAGCCGGGGTGTATCGCCTGGGCACCGCTGGCCTTGGCGGCGGCGATCAGTTTGTCGATCTGCAGGTAACTGTCGGCGGCCTTGCTGCCACCGAGGTCGACGCGGATATCGGCTTCACGGCTGTGCCGGGCATCGCGGTCGGTGGCACTGTGCACGGCCACGGTGGTCAGGCCCAGGGCCTTGGCGGTGCGCATCACCCGGCAGGCGATTTCGCCGCGGTTGGCCACCAGCAGGGTAGTGAGGACAGGTGCGCTCATCAACGCGGCTCCTTGGTGGTGGTTGCAGCTTGCCAGCTCGGCGGACGTTTTTGCAGAAAGGCGCGCAGGCCTTCCTGGCCTTCGGGACTGACGCGGATGCGGGCGATGGCGTTCTCGGTGTAGCGACGCAGGGACGGGGTCAACGAGCCGTCGCCGACTTCCCGCAGCAAGTCCTTGCTGGCGCGCATGGCGGCCGGGCTGTTGAGCAGCAGGTTGTCGACCCACTGCTGGATTTTCTGTTCCAGCTCGGCGATTGGGTAACTCTCCGACAGCAGGCCGAGTTCCCGTGCCCGTTGCCCGCCGAAACGTTCGGCGGTCAGGGCATAGCGCCGCGTCGCGCGTTCGCCGATGGCTTGCACCACGAACGGGCTGATCACCGCCGGCGCCAGGCCGATGCGCACTTCCGACAGGCAGAACTGTGCGTCATCGGCGCCGATGGCCATGTCGCAGCAACTGATCAGGCCCAGCGCGCCGCCGAAGGCTGCACCTTGCACCACCGCCAGGGTCGGGATTTTCAGCTTGGCCAGGTTGTACATCAGCTCCGCCAGTTCCCGGGCGTCGTCGAGGTTGGTGGCGTAGTCGAGTTCCGCCGATTGCTGCATCCAGGCGAGGTCTGCACCGGCGCTGAAATGCTTGCCACGACCGCGCACGATCAGGAATCGCAGGCTGGCATCGCTGGCCACCTTGTCCAGGGCGAGGATCAGTTCGCGGATCATCTCGGCGTTGAAGGCGTTGTTCTTTTCTTCACGGCTGAGCCACAGCGTGGCAAAACCACGTGGGTCGGTCAGCAGTTCGAGGGTATTGAAGTCGCTCATATTCATCCGTCTCCACAACTCTGTCCCTGTAGGAGCGAGCTTGCTCGCGATGGTCGTCAACGATAACGCGTGCTTACCGGGTAAACGCGTTGCCCTTTCGTCCTTCGCGAGCAAGCTCGCTCCTACAGGTTCGGATCACATCCGGAACACGCCGAAGCGGCTCGGTTCGATTGGCGCGTTCAACGACGCGGACAAGGCCAGTGCCAGCACGTCGCGGGTCTGGGCCGGGTCGATGACGCCGTCATCCCACAGGCGCGCGCTGGAGTAGTAGGGGTGACCCTGCTCTTCATACTGGTCGAGGATCGGTTGCTTGATCTCGGCTTCCTGTTCGGCGCTGAAACCGTGGCCGGCACGTTCGGCCTGCTCGCGCTTGACCTGCACCAGCACGCCGGCCGCCTGTTCGGCACCCATCACACCGATGCGCGCATTCGGCCACATCCACAGGAAGCGCGGATCGTAGGCCCGGCCGCACATGCCGTAGTTCCCGGCACCGAAGCTGCCGCCGATGATCACGGTGAACTTCGGTACCTTGGCGCAGGCCACCGCGGTCACCAGTTTCGCGCCGTGCTTGGCGATGCCGCCGGCTTCGTATTTCTGGCCGACCATGAAGCCGGTGATGTTTTGCAGGAACAGCAGCGGGATACCGCGCTGGCAAGCCAGCTCGATGAAGTGCGCGCCTTTCTGTGCCGCTTCGGCGAACAGGATGCCGTTGTTGGCGAGGATGGCGATCGGATAACCGTGCAGGTAGGCAAAGCCGCACACCAAGGTAGTCCCGAACAGGGCCTTGAATTCGTCGAACACCGAACCGTCCACCAGCCGCGCGATGACTTCACGCACGTCGAACGGTTGCTTGGCATCGGCCGGCACCACGCCGTACAGCTCGTCGCTGGCATAGAGCGGGGCGATCGGGGTGCGTTGCTGCACTTCACCCTGTTTGCGCCAGTTGAGATTGGCGACGCTGCGCCGGGCCAGGGCCAGGGCGTGTTCATCGCTTTCGGCGTAATGGTCGGCCACACCGGAAATCTTGCAGTGCACGTCGGCCCCGCCAAGATCCTCGGCACTGACCACTTCGCCCGTCGCGGCCTTCACCAGCGGTGGGCCGGCGAGGAAGATCGTCGCTTGCTCGCGCACCATGATCGCCTCGTCGGCCATGGCCGGTACGTAGGCACCGCCCGCGGTGCAGGAGCCCATGACCACGGCAATCTGCGGGATGCCCTGTGCGCTCATGTTGGCCTGGTTGAAGAAAATCCGGCCGAAGTGCTCGCGGTCTGGAAACACTTCGTCCTGGCGCGGCAGGTTGGCGCCTCCAGAGTCCACCAGGTAGATGCACGGCAGGCGGTTTTGCTGGGCGATCGTCTGGGCGCGCAGGTGCTTTTTCACCGTCAGCGGGTAGTACGAGCCACCTTTTACCGTGGCATCGTTGGCGACGATCATGCATTCGACGCCTTCCACCCGGCCGATCCCGGCAATCACGCCAGCGGCGGGCACGTCTTCGCCGTACACCTCGTAGGCCGCCAGCTGGCTGATTTCCAGAAACGGCGAGCCCGGGTCGAGCAAGCGGTTGATGCGCTCGCGGGGCAGCAGTTTGCCCCGGGAGGTGTGGCGTTCTTGCGCTTTCGGGCCGCCACCTTGCGCCACTTGGGCCAGCAGGGTGTGCAGGGCGTCGACCTGTTTAAGCATCGCCGCGCTGTTGGCGGCGAACTCCGCCGAACGGGGGTTGAGCTGGGTATGCAGGATAGCCATGGACAGCTCCGTTTAGCGGGTTTCGTTAAACAGTTCACGCCCGATCAGCATGCGACGGATCTCACTGGTGCCGGCGCCGATTTCGTACAGCTTGGCGTCACGCAGCAGGCGACCGGCCGGGAATTCGTTGATATAGCCGTTGCCGCCGAGAATCTGGATCGCGTCGAGGGCCATTTGCGTGGCGCGTTCGGCGCTGTAGAGGATCACGCCGGCAGCGTCCTTGCGGGTGGTTTCACCGCGCTCGCAGGCCTGGGCAACTGCATAGAGATAGGCGCGGCTGGCGTTGAGCTGGGTGTACATGTCGGCGACCTTGCCCTGGATCAGTTGGAACTCGCCGATGCTCTGGCCGAACTGCTTGCGGTCGTGGATGTACGGCACGATCAGGTCCATGCAGGCCTGCATGATCCCGGTCGGGCCGCCGGACAGCACGACACGTTCGTAGTCGAGGCCGCTCATCAGCACTTTCACGCCGCCGTTGAGCACGCCGAGGATGTTCTCCTCCGGCACTTCGACGTCATCGAAGAACAGCTCGCAGGTATTCGAGCCGCGCATGCCCAGCTTGTCGAACTTGTTGCTGCGGCTGAAGCCTTTCCAGTCGCGCTCGACGATGAACGCGGTGATGCCGTGGGGGCCCTTTTCCAGGTCGGTCTTGGCGTAGATCACGTAGGTGTTGGCATCCGGGCCGTTGGTGATCCAGGTCTTGCTGCCGTTGAGCACGTACTTGTCGCCACGCTTGTCGGCGCGCAGTTTCATCGAGACCACGTCGGAACCGGCGTTCGGTTCGCTCATGGCCAGGGCGCCGATGTGTTCGCCGCTGATCAGCTTCGGCAGGTATTTGGCTTTCTGTTCGTGGTTGCCGTTGCGGTTGATCTGGTTGACGCAGAGGTTGGAGTGGGCGCCATAGGACAGGGCCACCGAGGCCGAGCCACGGCTGATTTCTTCCATCGCGACCACGTGCGCCAGGTAACCCAGGCCGGCACCGCCGTATTCTTCCGGTACGGTAATGCCCAGCAGGCCCATGTCGCCGAATTTGCGCCACAGGTCGGCGGGGAACAGGTTGTCGATGTCGATCTGAGCAGCGCGCGGGGCGATCTCTTTGGCGACGAAGGACTGGACCTGATCGCGCAGCATGTCGATGGTTTCACCGAGGGCAAAGTTCAGGGATGGGTAGCTCATGGGGCACCTTTTGGCTTTTTTGTAGGGTGGGGAGGGCGGTGTTTCAGCTCTCACCTTTACGTTAACGTAAACCTGTGACGAAAGGCTGTCAATCGCCCTTTACGTTAACGTCAACTTGAGCGAGAGTAGGGGTATTGAAACCTGTAGGAGCGGGCTTGCCCGCGAAGGCGTCGGATCTGTCGACATCAGTGTAGAACGTGCCGGCCTCTTCGCTGGCAAGCCAGCTCCTGCAGGGGACCATTCGCAGCCCATTAATAAAGACAATAGGGGTCGTCATGGATCAACCCAGTGCAAGCCCGCAACGCAGTTACACCCGTGGTTCCCAGGACAAAGCCTTGCTGGCGATGACCATCGGCCAGGCGTTCGACAATACCGTCGCGCAGTACCCGGACGGGGAGGCGCTGGTGGTGCGCCATCAACAGCTGCGCTACACCTGGCGGCAACTGGCGGATGCGGCAGACCTGCAGGCCAGGGCGCTGCTGGCGCTGGGCCTGCAGGCCGGCGACCGTCTGGGCATCTGGGCCCCAAACTGCGCCCAGTGGTGCATCACGCAGATTGCCACGGCGAAAATCGGCGTGATCCTGGTCAACATCAACCCGGCCTACCGCAGCTCCGAACTCGAATACGTGTTGAAACAGTCCGGCTGCCAGTGGTTGGTCAGTGCCGGGGCGTTCAAGACTTCCGACTATCACGCCATGCTGCAGGGCCTGGTGCCGGAGCTGGCGGAGCAAGCCATCGGCAAATTGCACAGCGAGCGCCTGCCGGATTTGCGTGGGGTCGTCAGCCTGGATGCACAGCCGCCGGCGGGTTTCCTGCCATGGTCGCAACTGAGCGAGCTGGCGGGCAGCGTATCGGTCGAGCAATTGCACGAGCGCCAAAACAGTCTGCACTTCGATCAGGCGGTGAACATCCAGTACACCTCCGGCACCACCGGCTTCCCCAAGGGCGCGACCCTCAGCCACTACAACATTCTCAATAATGGCTACATGGTCGGCGAAAGCCTGGGCCTTACGGCCTGCGACCGGTTGGTGATCCCGGTGCCGTTGTACCACTGCTTTGGCATGGTCATGGGCAACCTCGGCTGCATCACCCACGGCAGCACCATGATCTACCCCAATGACGCGTTCGATCCGCTGCTGACCCTCAGCACCGTCGCCGAAGAACAGGCCACCGCGCTGTATGGCGTGCCGACCATGTTCATCGCCATGCTCGATCAACCCCAGCGCGCCGATTTCGACCTGTCGAGCCTGCGCACCGGGATCATGGCCGGTGCCACCTGTCCGATCGAGGTCATGCGCCGGGTCATCAGCGAAATGCACATGAGCGAAGTGCAGATTGCCTACGGCATGACCGAGACCAGCCCGGTGTCGTTGCAGACCGGTCCGTCGGACGATCTGGAATTGCGCGTGACCACGGTCGGCCGTACCCAGCCACAGCTGGAAAGCAAGATCATCGACGAGGCCGGCAACCTGGTGCCCCGTGGCACCATCGGTGAGCTGTGTACCCGCGGCTACAGTGTGATGCTCGGCTACTGGAACAACCCGCAAGGCACTGCGGAAGCTATCGACCAGGCCGGCTGGATGCACACCGGTGACCTGGCGAGCATGAATGAGGAGGGCTACGTGTGCATTGCCGGGCGCAACAAGGACATGATCATCCGCGGCGGCGAGAACATTTATCCGCGCGAACTGGAGGAATTCTTCTTCACCCACCCGGCAGTGGCCGATGTGCAGGTGATCGGCATTCCTTGCTCGCGTTATGGTGAAGAGATCGTCGCCTGGATCAAGTTCCACCCCGGTCACAGTGCCACCGAGCAGGAGCTGCAAGCCTGGTGCAAGGAGCGCATCGCGCACTTCAAGACACCGCGTCATTTCAAGTTCGTGGAGGAGTTTCCGATGACGGTGACGGGCAAGATCCAGAAATTCCGGATGCGCGAGATCAGCATTGAGGAGTTGCGTAGCAATAAGGCCTGACTCATTCCCTTGTAGGAGCGAGCTTGCTCGCGAAGAACTCAAGAGTGTCGCGTTGATCCAGAATGAGCGCGTTATCGTTGACGACCTTCGCGAGCAAGCTCGCTCCTACACAGGGCCGTGGAAATCTCAAGCGCCAGACAGCACAAAGGGGAGCCGAAGCTCCCCTTTAATTTTCGTTGCGCTGCTCTTTTTTTATTATTGAGGGGCGGTCTGTTTTTGTTTTTGGTGACCGTTGACCCTTTACCGCTGTTTTTGTCGATCCCCATCCGGGATCAAGAGCAAACGTATTTTTTTGAGCGCTGATCTACTTTTTCGCTGAGCGATCCAACCAGTTCGGGAGCTACCTGAAGGTAGTTTTATTATTCTCTGCCCGGTTGCGGGTAACTCCGAAAAGCACCCTGAAAAGCACATCCTCTCCAAAAAAATCTGTTAGCTGCGTCTCTGCCGTGTTGTTTTTGTTATGTCAGAGTCGTTACGTCTTGTTTTTATTAGGGGTGTCGCCAATTTTTTTATTCTTGTTATGCGATAGATATAGCAGGAGCCGTGCCAACTTTTAAAAACCCTTTAAAAACAAGCACTTGAGTTTTTTTAGGGTTTTCGGCTTCAGGGAAAACCCTACATTTTGTTTCCGTGTTACTCGCTTGCGCCCACATTCAGGTGGTTGCGGTAACACCTCGACACACCCGCACGCATCAATGTGCGCTACGCGCCTTGGCCACGCGCGAACCGGTAGGTCGTCCCAGTACATCGCAGATTTGCTGGCCGGCCAGGATCAGCGCATCCAGGTCGATCCCGGTTTCAATCCCGAGGCCATTGAGCAGGTAAACCACGTCCTCGGTGGCCACGTTACCGCTGGCGCCCTTGGCATAAGGGCAGCCGCCGAGACCGGCAATGGAGCTGTCGAACACCGAGATGCCTTCCAGCAGGCTGGCATAGATGTTGGCCATGGCCTGGCCATAGGTGTCGTGGAAGTGCCCGGCCAGTTTGTCCCGCGGCACCTGGGCCGACACCACCTCGAACATCCTGCGCGTGGCGCCTGCGGTGCCGGTGCCGATGGTGTCGCCCAGCGAAACCTCGTAACAGCCCATGGCGTAGAGCTCGCGGGCCACATGCGCTACCTGTTCCGGTGCGACGTGACCTTCATAGGGGCAGCCCAGCACGCAGGACACGTAACCGCGCACACTGACGCCATGCTGCCTGGCGGCATCCATGATGGGCACGAAGCGCTCCAGGCTTTCGCTGATCGAGCAATTGATGTTGCGCTGGGAAAACGCTTCCGACGCGGCGGCGAACACCGCGACTTCCTTGACCCCGCAGGCGAGGGCATCTTCAAAGCCGCGCAGGTTGGGGGCGAGGGCGCCGTAGGTGACGCCGGGTTTGCGCTGGATCTGCGCGAAGACATCGGCAGAGCCCGCCATCTGCGGCACCCACTTGGGCGAAACGAAGCTGCCGACTTCTATATAGCCAAGGCCCGCAGCCGTCAGCGCGTCGACCAGTCGCACCTTGTCGGCAACGCTGATGGGTTGGGCTTCATTTTGCAGACCGTCGCGGGGGCCGACTTCGACCAGGCGTACGTGGGTAGGGAGGGACATGAGATTCGACCTGTTCTAATTGTTCATAGACCCTTGTAGGAGCGAGCTTGCTCGCGAAGGACGTCAACGATAACGAGGGCAGTCTGAATGCACGCGGTGCCCTGACATCCATCGCGAGCAAGCTCGCTCCTACACAGATTCCTGACTCTTGAGCGTTTGTTCCAGCGCTTGCACACAACGCTCTTCAGCGGTATCGAGCTCCAGTTTCATCTGTTCGATGTCCAGCAGCTGCTGTTCCAGCTGTTCCCGGCGCTCGCTGATTTTTGCCAGCATGCTGTGCAGTTGCTTGGTGTTACCGCTGGACGGATCGTAGAGCTCGATCAGCTCGCGGCATTCGGCCAGGGAAAAGCCGATGCGCTTGCCCCGCAGGATCAGCTTGAGGCTGACCTTGTCGCGGGGTGAGTAGATGCGTTCCTGGCCACGCCGCTCGGGGCTGAGCAAGCCTTGTTCCTCATAGAAGCGAATGGCCCGGGTGGTGATGTCGAGCTCGCGGGCGAGGTCGGAAATGCTGTAGGTCTGGCTGCTCATGGGCGCGCTCGCAAAAAGTCATGCGCTAAGCTAATGGCAGGTTGACGTTTACGTCAAGGGGCGTGAGTTTCGGGTGTTCTTGCTGATCTCTTCGCGAGCAAGCCCGCTCCCACCTTTGATTTGCGTCGAACACAAATACCGTGTTCAGCAAAGATTAAGTGTGGGAGCGGGCTTGCTCGCGAAGAACGATAACGCGGTGTAACGCCTCACACCGTGTCCAGCTTCTTCTCCTGCGCCGTCACCTGCTGGCACAACTCGATCATCTGCTCGCGCATCCAGCGGTTCGCCGGGTCCTGGTCAGTGCTTTCGTGCCAGTAAAGGTGGGTTTCCACCGGCGGCACATCGTTGACCGGCAGATAAAAGGCGTGCAGGTCGTTACGGCGGGCGAAGCGTTCCGGCACGGTCATGACCATATCGGTCTGCTGCAGCACCTGCGAGGCCATCAGGTAATGCTGGGAGCGCAGGGCGATCTTGCGCTGGATACCCATTTTGCCCAGGGCCAGGTCAACATAGCCCAGGCCGCTGCGACGGCTGGAAATGTGGACGTGGGTCAGGCTCAGGTAATCATCGAGGGTGAGTTTTTCCTTGCCCGCCAGCGGGTGGCCCTTGCGCATGGCGCACACGTAACGATCTTCCATCAGCTTGACGTGGCGCACCTGCGGGTCGGTGTTGAGTGGTGCATCCACGGCGAAGTCGAGTCGGCCAGCGGCCAGTTCCTTGGTGGTCTCGCGCCGCTTGGACAGGAAGCTTTCGATGATCACGGTCGGCGCCAGGCGGCGCAGGCGCTGGAACAGCGGCGGCAGGATCACAGCTTCAGTGAGGTCGGTCATGCTGATGCGGTAGGTCTTGACCGCCTGCAAGGGATTGAAGATGCGGCTTTCCTGCACCGACACGCGCAGCAACGAAAGCGCGTTGCGCACCGGGCCGATAATGTTCTGCGCCATGGGCGTAGGCACCATGCCCTGGGCGGTGCGTACGAACAGCGGGTCGTTGAACGTCTCGCGCAATCGGGCCAGCGCGTTGGACACCGCAGGTTGGGTAATCCCGACAATCTGCCCGGCGCGGGTCAGGTTGGCCTCGGTGTAGATCGCGTCAAAGACGATGAAAAGGTTGAGGTCGACCTTGCTCAGATTCATTGCGCTGCACTCTTGTTTTAGGTGGGCTCGATCAGTCGATCATATATCGGTGATGAATGTTTATACACGCCGAGAATAGGCTAGGTAAATTTTCATGGCTGTTCTAGCATCGATTGCATGAACGAACAACTCCTCTGAAACCCGTTGAAAAGGTAGAGCTGGCCATGGATTTCGCTTATTCGCCCAAGGTGCAAGAACTGCGTGAGCGCGTGACCGCGTTCATGGACACCTACGTCTATCCCGCCGAAGCGGTCTTCGAGCGCCAGGTCGCCGAGGGCGACCGCTGGCAGCCGACGGCGATCATGGAAGAACTCAAGCTCAAGGCCAAGGCAGAAGGCCTGTGGAATTTGTTTCTGCCTGAGTCCGAGCTCGGCGCCGGCCTGACCAACCTCGAATACGCTCCGCTGGCGGAAATCATGGGCCGTTCGCTGCTGGGGCCCGAGCCGTTCAACTGCTCGGCACCGGACACCGGCAACATGGAAGTGCTGGTGCGCTACGCCAACGAAGAACAGAAACAACGCTGGCTCGAACCCTTGCTGCGCGGCGAGATCCGCTCGGCTTTCGCCATGACCGAACCGGACGTCGCGTCATCCGACGCCACCAACATGGCCGCCCGTGCCGTGCGTGACGGTGACGAGTGGGTGATCAACGGCAAGAAGTGGTGGACCTCCGGTGCTTGCGATCCGCGCTGCAAGATCCTCATCTTCATGGGCCTGAGCAACCCTGACGCACCGCGCCATGCGCAGCACTCGATGATCCTGGTGCCGGTGGACACCCCCGGGGTGAAAATCCTGCGTCCGTTGCCCGTGTTCGGCTATGACGACGCCCCCCACGGCCACGCCGAAGTATTGTTTGAAAATGTCCGGGTGCCGTATGAAAACGTCCTGTTGGGCGAAGGACGCGGCTTCGAAATCGCTCAAGGTCGTCTTGGACCGGGGCGGATTCACCACTGCATGCGTTCGATCGGCATGGCTGAGCGTGCGCTGGAACTGATGTGCAAGCGCTCGGTGAACCGTACGGCGTTCGGCAAACCCCTGGCACGCCTGGGCGGCAACATCGACAAGATCGCCGATTCGCGGATGGAGATCGACATGGCCCGCCTGCTGACACTCAAGGCGGCGTACATGATGGACACCGTCGGCAACAAGGTGGCGAAGAGTGAAATCGCGCAGATCAAGGTGGTGGCCCCGAACGTGGCCTTGCGCGTGATCGACCGGGCGATCCAGATCCATGGCGGGGCAGGGGTGTCCAACGATTTCCCGCTGGCCTACATGTATGCCATGCAGCGCACCCTGCGCCTGGCGGACGGTCCGGATGAAGTGCACCGCGCGGCCATCGGCAAGTTCGAGATCGGCAAGTACGTGCCCAAGGAAATGTTGCGCAGCAGTCATTAAGACGGCAGCGCGGGCCCAATCCGGGCCCGCGCTCATTCAACGGGTCAATCCACGCTGGGCAGCCCGTAGAACGCCCGCGCGCAAGCCGTACTGTGGGCGGCCAGGTCTTCCTGGCTTTCGCCGCGGTGCAAGGCCACCTCACGCAAGACTTCCGTCAGATACGCCGGCTCGTTGCGACCGTTTTTCGGTTTGGGGCGAAGGCTGCGCGGCAACAGATATGGCGCATCGCTCTCCAGCATCAAGCGCCCGCGTGGGATCTCCTTGACCAAGGGATGCAAATGCGTGCCCCGGCGCTCATCGCAAATCCAGCCGGTGATGCCGATGTGCAAATCCAGGTCCAGGTAACTGAACAGCGCTTTCTGTTCGCCGGTGAAGCAGTGCACTACGGCGGCCGGCAACTGATCGCGAAAGTCACGCAGGATTTCCAGCAGACGCTGGCTGGCATCGCGTTCGTGCAGAAACACCGGCATTTGCAGTTCGACCGCCAGCGCCAGGTGTTCTTCGAGGACTTTCTCTTGCTGCGGACGCGGTGAAAAATCGCGGTTGAAATCCAGGCCGCATTCACCGACCGCCACGATGTTCGGTTCTCTCAGCAGGCTGCGCAGGCGACGGGCGCTGTCGGCATTCCAGTCGCTGGCCGCGTGGGGATGAATACCGGCGGTGGCGAACAGCTTTTGACCTGTTTCGTCCAGTTGCCGGCACAGCTCCAGCGCCTGTTCGCTGCCCTCGACATTGGTGCCGGTGAGCACCAATTGGCAGACCCCCGCGGCGTAGGCGCGGTCCAGTACGGCCTGGTGCTTGTCGGCGAAACTGGGGTTGGTCAGGTTGACGCCGATATCGATGAGTTGCATGGTGCTACCTCGGACCAGGGCCGCAAAGCATACCAGAGCTCTGGATTTATCAGAAAAGCCAAGAACTACAACGGGTTATGGCGGTCTCTTAATGTCGCGAACAAGTCTGGGTGGTGGCGATGCCATCATTGTGCCAGTCTTTCGCGCATTGCCAGCGTCTTCAGGCGCTTTATTTCTGACGCTTGATTGCATGAAATCATTCATGTGGTTGAACTGAATTCTTTGCGGAGAGTGGATGATTCGTCCCTCGGTTTTGCTACTGCTGTGTTGCTCGCTGTTGCTGCCGATGTCGGCGGTTGCGCGGCTGCCCGGGCCGCTGCAAGCCGTGCCGGCCGCCAAGGTCCGTGACCTCACGGACATCCGCAGCAGTCGTGTGCTGCGCGTGCTGGTCAACCAGAGCCGTAACAGCTCTGGCGAAGTCCAGGGCCAAGCCATCGGTGTCGAATACCATCGCCTGCGCGCTTTCGAGCAATACCTCAATGGCCACGCGCGGGATGGCCAGGAAATCACCCTCAAGATCATTCCCAAAGCCAAGGATCAATTGCTCGGTGCGTTGCAGCGTGGGGAGGGCGACCTGGTGGCCCCCGGCGAGCTGCTCGACCTGCAGCCGGGCTTCGCCGTCAGCAGCAGTGAACCGGTCGCCAGTGACATCCCGCTGGTGCTGGTGGGGATCAAGGGTGAACGTCGCTATACCCGTCTCGAACAACTGTCGGGAAAAACCCTCGCACTGCCCAACGGCAGCGCCGCCGGTGACGCCATCAGCCAGATCAACCAGAAGCTGGCGCTGCATAAATTGCCGCCGGTCAAGATCGAGTGGGTCGACCCGAGCCTGGCGGTCGAGGACGTGCTGGAAATGGTCCAGGGCGGGATCTTTCACCTGACCATCGTCGAGCAGCCGATTGCCGAACGCTGGGGCAAGATCCTGCCGAAATTGCGTATCGATCGCCAGGTGCTGATCAGCGAGCCAGGCGAAGAGTTCTGGTTCGTGCGCCGCGACGCGTCGATGCTGCGGGCCAGCATCGATCGTTTCCTGGCGGGCTATAAAAAGCCGTCGGACCAGGACGTAGCGTTTCTGCGCATCTATAGACGCCTTTACCAGGTCCACTATCCGTTGGCCAAGGCTGACCGCCAGCGCCTGGAAAAGCTGCGGCCGGTGCTGCAAAAACATGCAACCGCCCAGGACATGGACTGGCTGAACCTGGCGGCGCTGGCGTTCAAGGAGTCGGGCCTGCAACCTGCGGCGCGCAGTGGCGGTGCGCCGACCGGGCTGATGCAGATCACCCCGTCAGCAGCGCAGCGCGTGGGCGTGAGCAACATTCACGAACTGGATGCCAACGTGCAGGCGGGGGCCAAGTACCTGGCGATGATTCGCCGCAAGTTCTTTGCCAGCCCCAAGCTCAACGAACGCGAGCGCATGGCCTTTGTGCTGGCGGCCTACAACATCGGGCCGGAGCGGGTGCAAGGCATGCGCGCAGAGGCCCGTCGACGGGGGTTGAACCCCAACCAGTGGTTTTTCCAGGTCGAACGCATCGCCATGGAGCAGGTGGGAATGGGACCTGTCAGCTATGTTAATAGCGTGAACAAGTATTACCTGGCGTTCGATCGGGAGCGGGAGTCGTTGGAGCCCCAGGGGCAGAAAGTTGCCCTGCGTAAATGATCGAATAAACTGATTGTTATGGCGGATTCTTTGCGCTTTTAACATGAGATTTACTGATTAATATAGCGGCCAACCAACACACACTCTCAAGGGATGTCACAGCATGAGCACACTGATCAACAAGGTATTGTTTACCCGCGCTGGCTACGGCCTGACCGTTTTGCGGATTTTCGTCGGCATCATCTTCGCTGCCCACGGTGCACAGAAACTCTTCGGCGCATTCGGTGGCTATGGCCTGGCGGGTACCGCGCAGTACATGGAAAGCATCGGCCTGGCGCCGGGCTACCTGATGGCGACGCTGGCGGGCGGCACCGAGTTCTTCGGCGGCCTGGCTTTGATCATCGGCTTGCTGGTACGTCCGGCGGCGCTGGGCCTGACCTTCCTTTCGCTGGTGGCGATTTTTACCGTGCATATCAGCAATGGCCTGTTCATGGCGAACAACGGCTATGAATTCGCCCTGGCGTTGCTCGGTGGCAGCATCGCGGTGCTGATCGAAGGGGCCGGCAAACTGTCGGCGGACCGCGCCATCGCCGGCTGACAGCTTTTCGAACAGACAAAAAAATGCCCGTATCACGGGCATTTTTTGTTTAGGGCATCAGAACCCGAGTCTGTCGCGCAATCCGTAGTACCACGCGCCAAGTGCAGCAAAGGGTGTACGCAGCAGTTGGCCACCCGGGAACGGGTAGTGGGGCAGGTCGGCAAAGGCGTCGAAACGTTCGGCCTGACCACGCAATGCCTCGGCCAGGACCTTGCCCGCCAGGTGCGTGTAGGTGACGCCGTGGCCGCTGCAACCCTGGGAGTAATAGATGTTGTCGCCCAGTCGCCCGACCTGAGGCAGGCGCGACAGGGTCAGCAGGAAATTTCCAGTCCAGGCGTAGTCGATCTTCACATCCTTGAGCTGCGGGAACGCCTTGAGCATCTTCGGCCGAATGATCGCTTCGATGTTCGCCGGATCCCTTGCGCCATACACCACGCCGCCGCCGAAAATCAGACGTTTGTCGCCGCTCAGGCGGTAGTAGTCGAGCAGGTAGTTGCAGTCTTCGACGCAATAGTCCTGGGGCAGCAGGCTTTTCGCCAACTCATCGCCCAAGGGCTCCGTGGTGATCACCTGCGTGCCGCAAGGCATCGATTTGGCCGCCAGCTCCGGCACCAGGTTACCCAGGTAGGCGTTGCCCGCCACGATGATGAACTTGGCCTTGACCTTGCCCTGAGGGGTGTGCACGACCGGGTTGGCACCGCGCTCGATGCGCACCGCCGGCGACTGCTCATGAATAGTGCCGCCCAGTGACTCCACGGCCGCCGCTTCGCCCAGCGCCAGGTTGAGCGGATGGATATGCCCGCCACTCATGTCGAGCATGCCACCGATATATTGATCGCAAGCCACCACCTCGCGGATGCGGCGCTGATCCAGCAACTCCAGCTGCGTATGCCCGAAACGCTCCCACAAACGCTTCTGCGCTTCCAGATGACCCATCTGCTTGTCAGTGATGGCGGCAAATACGCCGCCGTCCTTCAAGTCGCACTGGATGTTGTACCTGGCCACCCGGTCACGAATGATCCGCCCGCCCTCGAACGCCATCTGCCCCAGCAACTGAGCCTGACGCGGACCGACACTGCGCTCGATCACATCGATATCGCGGCTGTAGCTGTTGACGATTTGCCCACCATTGCGCCCCGACGCACCGAAACCGACCCTGGCCGCCTCCAGCACTGTCACCCGAAAGCCGTGCTCCAGCAGGAACAGCGCCGAGGACAACCCGGTATAACCGGCGCCGATCACGCACACATCCGTCTCGACCTCACCCTGCAACGACGGACGCGGCGGCACCGCATTGGCCGATGCGGCGTAATAGGACTCTGGGTAAGGGGTGTTCGCCATCCTGCAGCCTCTGTTTAATAAATTTAACGAATGCGTCGATCCTACCCGAGTTGAAAAACCGCCGCCAGCCACCGGAAAATCTTCTTTGCCGCAGCGAAATTAAATATTTTGCATATTCATAGGGTTAGCGCGAAAAAAGGTGTTGACACCCTCCCGGAATTCCGTAGAATGCCGCCTCACAGCAGGCACGTAGCTCAGTTGGTTAGAGCACCACCTTGACATGGTGGGGGTCGTTGGTTCGAGTCCAATCGCGCCTACCAAACAAAATCCGCTCTGCTGGGCGGTCTGGAAGGGCTCACCGAAAGGTGGGCCCTTTTTTTGTTGTCTGCGATTTAAAAAGCCTATGCAAAGCCAGCAATCAAGCGCCAATCAACGCGTTGCGCAGCCCCGCCTTATTGAATGTATTTCAAACCCACCAGATTCCTGTTCAGCTTGGCTCGCTCGCTGCAGGCAATGGTATGGCTGGCCTTGTTCCATCGAACGTTGCTGATGTCCTGACTTGCCGCTTTTTCAATCGCATCCTTGTTGAGACTTCCTTGGATCCACTGGCCACAAAATGGATCTCGTAACGTTCCCTCATTGACTCTGGCATCCTCGCCATTCATTCTCACTTGAGAAATATTACTATTTGAAGACGGCGTTGACGCGAGCCGAATGAAAATCAGTTCGTCTCGGGTTGAACTGCCAGCAGCCAATTGCATCAAAGCAAGACAGGCAACCGGGCATAGCTGCATCGAGGCGGGAGGGAGTGATGAGGAGGCGGACAATGATCAAGTTCTTTGCGGCTTACCTGTCCATTTGCCTCTTGCTTCAGTGGACGGTGGTCGAGGCGTCGCCCTGGATTGCCAGCCATGTCCTGCTGCGCTGGATCCTGTAACGCTACGGGCGCGACAGGGGCCTCAGGCGTAAGATAAGCAGTGTTACCTCATCTGAAGGAGTCGTTTATGATCTCCGACCAAGTGAACAGACAGGCATCCGATCACAAGGCTGTGTGGGATCAATATTTCTGCGCCGCGTTGATTGCCGAAAGCAACCTGACGGCACCCGTCGTAGGCGGGGCCACGCATGAAGACCGGCAGAATCTGTTGATTGAAAGGGCCAGGGCGCTCGCGGACAAGATGATGGACTGCAGGAAATAACCAGAGCCCAGCCTTCGCGCTGGGCTCTTCACATCTGCGCAGTGGCACCGTAGCTGATTGATTCAGGCAATCAGCTCGACCTTGCCTGTGGCCAGGCGATAAATGCCCCCCACTATTTTCAACTGGCCCCTGCCGAGCGCGTCAGACAGCAAGGGAGTGGCTTGCTTGAGGCGCTCGATCGAGTTCTTGATGTTTTGTACGGTCGCGTTTTCAACCAGGTCACCTGGATGACTGCCTGCCTGCTCGATAGCGGATTTGAGTGCATCCGTCAGTGCAGGGATCTTCCCGGGGAACACCGTGTGATCCTTGACGGCTTTCACGCCGGCCTCGATGGCACCGCAGCGCTCATGGCCCAGTACCAGGATGAGCGGGGCGCCGAGCACGGCCACGCCGTATTCAAGGCTCGCCAGGCCTTCGTCCGTGACGAAGTTGCCGGCCAGGCGTACGGCGAAAAGGTCGCCCCGGGCGGTATCGAAAGCGTATTCCGGTGCAATGCGCGAGTCAGAGCAGCTCAGCACCGCCACAAAAGGGTTCTGGCCGGTAACCAGTGCTTCTCGTTCATCCTTGAAGTCGTGGGTTTCCGAGTTTCCGCTGACATAGCGTTGGTTGCCCTCCATCAGCCTTTTCAGTGCCTCATCCGGGGTGATGACGTTTTTCGGCTTTGGTGGCGCGGCGTTTTTCTCCGCTGCTTGAACAATTCGGCTCGGCAGGGCGCCGGCCAATAACAGGGCGCCTGCTCCTAATCCGGCAAGGCGAAGAAAGCGACGGCGCTCATTGGTTTTTGCTGCGGCGTTTGAATCACATGATTCACACATGATGTTGTGCACTCAAGGTCAATTTGGTGGGAATGACTGCCGTTGGGGAGCGTACCTGCGGGGGCTCAACACTGGAATGTTTGAGTCTAGTCGGTGTGTAACATCACGTTTTACGGGGCTTGCAGCGAATGTGCGGGTGAGGCCTTGATACAAAATGCAGGTTGTCCGGCAGGTGCAATCCATTGATTGATGAGCTACTACTGACAGGCTGATTCGACTTGGTCCTTACAGGAGTTTCCCGATGCTGACTCACTGGTTGCTTGCAGCGGTTCATCTTTTGGCGTTTGCGCTTGGATTCTGGGCTGTCCTGACGCGTGGCACGGCTTTTCGGCGCCTGGCGATCGGCACGGGAGAGGCTCGCAGTGTGTTGATGGCAGACAACCTATGGGGCATTTCTGCGGTTGTGCTGCTGGTTACCGGCGGCATGCGGGCCTTTGGCGGCTTCGAAAAAGGTACGGATTACTACCTGCACCAGCCGTTGTTCCACCTCAAGATGACGTTGTTCGTGCTCATCCTGTTACTGGAAATTGCGCCGATGGTGGCGTTGATCAAATGGCGGGTTGCACGGTCGCGTGGCGCTGCTATCGATACCTGGCGTGCGACGCTGTTTGCACGAATCAGTCATATCGAAGCTGTGCTGATGTTGCTGATGATGGTGGCGGCCACCGGCATGGCGCGCAGTATCGCTTTCGGCTGATCAAGGGGGTTCGGTTAAAGCGCAGGCGATGTTGCGCTTGCATCTTAGCCAGCCGTCGTTGCGGGGCGTACGGGCTGGCTACTGACTGCGACAGGATTCAGGTTTGTGGCTTTTCCGGGGCGGTGAGGCCGGCCTGAATGCGCTGATAAATCTCTTCGCGGTGCACTGCGACGTCTTTGGGCGCGTTGATGCCAATCCGGACTTGCTGGCCGCTTACGCCCAGGATGGTGATCGTAATGTCATCACCAATGTTTATGCTTTCACCGACTTTGCGGGTGAGTATCAGCATGGTCTTCTCCTTGATTGCTTTGTGGGGCACCTGATTCGGACAGTGCAGAGGTCGGTGTTATATATAGATTAGTGCGAAGTCTCACAGTTTGGGTGCCTCTTTCTGACGCGCAGATGCAGCATTAATTCCCAAGGCGTAACTATACAGAGGCCGCCACTATCATTCTCGTTGTTTTGAGTCCATTTTGCGGCACTCGCGAAGTATTCATGAATGCTAAAATCCCCCGCTTTAAGCATTCAGAGGGAAACGCTGTGCGCAAAATGGTCTTGGCAATCGCGGTATTGGCGCTGGCGGGATGCGGTGAGGGCAAGCGCGAAGAAGCGCAAAAACCGCAGCCTGCAGCGGCGGCAACAGCGGCGCAGGTATCGGGGCCACAGTGGGACCTCGAAGTGCGGGGTGAAACACCTCAGGCCGTCAGCGATCTCAGCGGCTGGCTGATCGAACACAGCTTCATGTCCAACGTGATCAGGGAAAACGGCAAGACTCGGATTCTGATGGGGCCGTACAGCTCCAGGGAAGAAGCCGAGGCCAAGCAGGCGCAGGTGAACGCCGCGCTGATCAAAGCGAAAAAGCGGAACATTGAAGTGCTGGTGCTGGAGCGCCCGACGGTTCAGTAAAGGCTGAAGTGGGTGGCTGAAAGACAAAGGCCCGGGGTGTGCAGCCCCGGGCCTTTGTTTGTTCGGCGAGTATTCAGCCGCAGGCTTTCATGTCCACCGGGCCGACAAATTCGTTGCCGCGCCCCATGACGCACGCCACGCTCTGGTTGCGTTGGCGTTCCCAGGCTTGCACCGGGTAGGTCTTGTCCCAGGCCTTGTACAGCTGCTGGTCCTGTTTCGACAGGCGCAAACCATATTGCTTGCTCATGTAGAAATAGGTCCGGGCGATCATGCCGCGGATGGAAGGGCGGGGCATGACCTTTTTCGCCTTGAAGTCGACCTGGGTCAGGCACGAACCGTATTGCCCCGATTGCTCCGGCAGCCAGCCGAAACTGAAGTTGCTGCGGTCACCATTGACCTCGCCGATGCTGGGCACCAGGTTGTGCAGATCGGCCTCGGCCTTCTGGTAGGTCGGGTCGTATCGAGTACAGTTTTTACGCCCACCTTCCTGCCAGCACTGACGCTGATGGCCGATCTGCCAGGCCGGAACGATGTGCTCCCACTCGATGCGCGCGGCGCGCTTGGCGTTTTTGCGCGGCACATACCCGCAGGCTGCGAGGTTCACCTTGTTGCCGGTGTATTTGCAGCCGCAATAGAACTCGGTGGATTGCGGCGCATACAGCTTCCAGGCGACTTTCTTGGCTTCGCTGAAGGTGCGTGGCGCATCGGCCTGGGCACCCGTGGCAAACACCAGGAACAGCAAGGCAAAAAAACGGACACTCATCGACTCAGTCTTCCTTCGGCACTACCCAGAAAATCTGCACGCCACCGTCGTCGCGATAGGCGAGAGTGACGTTGTCGTTCTCGTCGATTTCTTCGAGCAGGCGTTCCCACTCGTCCACGGGCTCGTCTGGAAGGCGGAAGATCAGGGCGGCCCTGGCTTTCTGAGCAGTAGGGCCATTGATGATTTTCTGAACGCGCAAGCCCATGCGTACATAGGTGTCTGGTGAGGCGGAGGTGCTGTCCACAGGATTATCCTTATTAAGCTGTACGTGCATACAGTATTTAACTGTAGGCATTTTCGCAACCGCTTAAAATTCAAGAGAATCCTCTGACAGTGGTTTTTGCCGATTGGTGTAGGGGGATGAGAGTTTTTTGTCAGGCAAGTGCTGCGAGGCGAGTGGCCAAAGAGGTGCCCGACCGGAGTCGGTCGGGCGAGGGCGAATCAATATTCCCAGAACATCCGTTGCAGCTCTTTGCTGTCATTGGTCTTGGTCAGCGCGACCATCGCCAGGATGCGGGCTTTCTGCGGGTTCAGGTCATGCGCCACCACCCAGTCATACTTGTCGTCAGGCTGTTCGGCGTTACGCAGGACGAAACCGCCGGCATTGACGTGGGAAGAGCGGATGATCTGCACCCCGTCCTTGCGCAGGGCTTGCAAGGTGGGAACGACCCGGGAAGACACCGAACCATTGCCGGTACCGGCATGGATGATGGCCTTGGCGCCCGACTGGGCCAGGGCCTTGTAGGCGGTGTCGCTGACGTTGCCGTAGGAGTAGGCAATTTCGACGTCAGGCAGGCTTTCAATGGTCTTGATATCGAATTCCGAGTCCATGGTGTGGCGCTTGGCCGGGAGACGGAACCAGTAGGATTTACCTTCGACCACCATCCCGAGCGGGCCCCAGGCGCTTTTGAACGCCTCGGTCTTGATGTTGATCATCTTGCTGACATCGCGACCCGACTGGATTTCATCGTTCATGGTCACCAGCACGCCTTTGCCACGCGCGTCCTTGCTGCTGGCCACGGCGACGGCGTTGTACAGGTTCAACATGCCGTCGGCGGACATTGCGGTACCCGGGCGCATGGAGCCCACGACAATGATCGGCTTGTCGGTTTTTTCCACCAGGTTGAGGAAGTAGGCGGTTTCTTCCAGGGTGTCGGTGCCGTGGGTGATCACGATGCCATCGACGTCCTTGCTGTCCGCCAGTTCGGCGACGCGACGGCCCAGCTGCAGCAGGTTGTCGTTGGTGATGCTTTCGGAGGCGATCTGCATGACCTGTTCGCCGCGAACGTTGGCCAGTTGGCCAAGCTGTGGAACCGCGGCGATCAATTGTTCGATGCCGACTTTCGCCGCCTGGTAGGTGGCGCTGTTGGCGGCGCTGGCGCCCGCACCGGCGATGGTGCCGCCGGTGGCCAGGACCACGACGTTGGCCAGCTTCTGTTGGGTTTCGGCTTCTTTCGCCTGAAGGGCGGCGGGCAGGAGCAGCAGGAGGGCCAAGGTGCCCGGGAGAAGGTTTTTCAAAGCAGATGTCATTATTTTTCTCTCTAGTAGTGACGGTGCCGATGCAGGTTCATCTAGATGCGCCCCAAAGGGATCTGGACCTTTTGGGGTGCTGGAGAAAAGCACGACGCGTACCAGTTACAACTGGAATCATAAATAACTCGTAACACACTGATTTGTTTATCGTTTTAAACGGATGGTTGAATGGTGATCGCCCGGTTCTGTCCGGTTTTCCGATTATCCGTGGGTTTTTCATTCGGCATTCCGAAAGGATTACGGACCCAATTTAAACATCGGCGTTAAAGAAACCCGCCGGCAGGTCGATGCTTCAATGAAGAATCATGCCCAGGGAGTTCACATGTCATTGACGATCGGTTTGCCCCATTCAGCGGTGATCAATATCGGCGGGAAATCCGCGGCTGCCGTCGACACCCTGAGCGACGCGACCGCGGCGCAACAGCCGGGTGTGCCAGTGAAAGAAGAAAAGCCTGTGAGCCTTGGGCAGGGCGCGCAGGCGGGTGAAAAAACCGAAGGCGCTGGCAGCCAGCAAAGCGTCGCGGTGCAAATGTTGCTCAAGCGCCTGCAGGAACTGCAGGAGCAACTGCGCGAGCAACAGCAACAATTGGCGGCTACCCAGGCCGCGTCTTTTCAGTCTGAAGAGGCCAAGGCCACGGCCGTGATGTCGCTTCAGGCGCAGGTTGCAGATACTTCGGCGGCGTTGATGCAGGTTGCCGCCAGCCTGGCGAAAGCCTTGACCGATTCTGGCAGTATTGTCAGCACTACGGCTTGACCAACCTGGCGCTTGATTGTGCGCGTAGCCTGCGAACGGGGTAGGTTGACAAAGTCCGGCAACGTTCGCATAGTCAGGCTTCGCAAACGTTTGCGACACCTCCAGATGCCGCCTCGACGTTGCTCACAATAATCATAAGATCGGAGTGAATCCATGAAGCTGCCATTCGCAGGACGTCTTCTTGCTGTCGCCATACTGGCTGGCGCCACCGCCACGCTGCCTGTTTCTTCGGTGTTCGCCCAGACGCCTGAAAAGCCTAAAGTCGCGCTGGTGATGAAGTCCCTGGCCAACGAATTCTTCCTGACCATGGAAGACGGCGCCAAGGCCTACCAGAAAGACCACTCCGGCGAGTTCGAGCTCATCTCCAACGGCATCAAGGATGAAACCGACACCGCCAACCAGATCCGCATCGTCGAGCAAATGATCGTGTCCAAGGTCGATGCGCTGGTGATCGCACCGGCTGATTCCAAGGCCATGGTGCCCGTGATCAAGAAAGCCGTCGACGCTGGCATCACCGTGATCAACATCGACAATCAGCTCGACCCGGCCGTGGTCAAGAGCAAGAACATCAGCGTGCCGTTCGTAGGCCCGGACAACCGCAAGGGCGCGCGCCTGGTGGGTGAGTACCTGGCCCAGAAGCTCAAGGCCGGTGATGAAGTCGGCATCATCGAAGGGGTGTCCACCACCACCAATGCCCAGGCCCGCACCGCAGGCTTCAAGGATGCGATGGAGGCTGCGCAGATCAAGGTCGTGTCCGTGCAATCGGGCGACTGGGAAATCAACAAGGGCAACCAGGTTGCCGCCTCCATGCTCAGCGAGTACCCGAACATCAAGGCCCTGCTGGCCGGCAACGACAGCATGGCGGTTGGCGTGGTGTCAGCCGTGCGCGCCGCGGGCAAGGCAGGCCAGGTCCAGGTGGTCGGTTACGACAACATCAATGCCATCAAGCCGATGCTTAAGGATGGCCGCGTCCTGGCCACCGCCGATCAATTTGCCGCCAAACAGGCGGTATTCGGCATCGAGACCGCGTTGAAGATCATCAAGGGCGAGAAGGTCGACAGCGGCACCAACGGCGTGATCGAAACTCCGGTAGAGCTGGTTACCCAGTAATTTTCCGCCGGCACAATGACGCTCGCCCGTCCCGGCGAGCGCCTGGAGAGTTTTATGTCCGTTAGCGCCCCGCACGCTGTCCTCTCGGTCAGTGGCATTGGCAAGACTTACGCCCAGCCGGTCCTGGCCGGCATCGACCTCACGCTCATGCGCGGCGAGGTGCTGGCCCTGACCGGCGAGAATGGCGCTGGCAAAAGCACGCTGTCGAAGATCATCGGCGGGCTGGTCACACCGACCACCGGGCAGATGCAGTTTCAGGGTCAGGATTACCGCCCGGGCAGCCGCACCCAGGCCGAAGACCTGGGTATCCGCATGGTGATGCAGGAGCTCAATCTGTTGCCGACCCTGTCGGTGGCGGAAAACCTGTTTCTGCACAAGCTGCCAAGCACCGCTGGCTGGATCATCCGCAAGCAACTGCGCCAGGCGGCGCTCGAGGCCATGGCTCAGGTCGGGCTCGACGCGATCGACCCGGACACGCTGGTGAGTGAGTTGGGCATCGGCCACCAGCAGATGGTCGAGATCGCGCGCAACCTGATCGGCGATTGCCATGTGCTGATCCTCGATGAGCCGACCGCGATGCTGACCGCCCGTGAAGTCGAAATGCTCTTCGAGCAGATCACGCGCCTGCAGGCCCGTGGCGTGTCGATCATCTATATTTCCCACCGCCTCGAAGAACTGGCACGGGTGGCCCAGCGCATTGCGGTTCTGCGGGACGGCAACCTGGTGTGTGTCGAGCCGATGGCCAACTACAACAGTGAGCAACTGGTCACGCTGATGGTCGGGCGCGAACTGGGCGAACACCTCGACATGGGGCCTCGGGACATCGGCGCGGCGGCGTTGACGGTCAAGGGGCTGACCCGCGCCGACAAGGTGCGTGACGTGTCCTTCGAAGTGCGCGCCGGCGAGATCTTCGGCATTTCCGGATTGATCGGGGCAGGGCGCACCGAGTTGCTGCGGTTGATCTTTGGTGCCGACACCGCGGACAGCGGCACGGTGGCCCTGGGTTCACCGGCGCAGGTGGTGAATATCCGTTCTCCGGTGGACGCGGTCGGGCATGGCATCGCCCTGATCACCGAAGACCGCAAGGGCGAGGGCCTGCTGCTGACGCAATCGATCGGCGCGAACATTGCCCTGGGGAACATGCCGGGTATTTCCAGCGGTGGATTGGTCAATCCGGGCGATGAGGCGGCGTTGGCCCAGCGTCAGATCGATGCCATGCGCATCCGCAGTTCCGGGCCGGCGCAGTTGGTGTCCGAGTTGTCCGGGGGCAACCAGCAGAAAGTGGTGATCGGTCGCTGGCTGGAGCGCGATTGCTCGGTGCTGCTGTTCGACGAGCCGACCCGGGGCATCGATGTCGGCGCCAAGTTCGACATCTACGCGCTGCTCGGCGAGCTGACTCGCCAGGGCAAGGCGTTGGTGGTGGTGTCCAGTGACCTGCGCGAATTGATGTTGATCTGCGACCGCATCGGCGTGCTCTCGGCGGGGCGCCTGATCGACACCTTCGAGCGGGACAGCTGGACCCAGGATGATTTGCTTGCCGCCGCGTTCGCCGGCTACCAGAAACGTGATGCGCAGCTCTTCGAAGCAGCGCCAAAGGATCTTCAATGAAAAGCGCATCTTCGGCCGGCCAGCGCAGCGGCAATTTCTATGGGCTGGGCACTTACCTGGGGCTGGCCGGTGCCTTGCTGGCCATGGTCGTGCTGTTCTCGCTCCTGAGCAGCCATTTCCTCTCCTACAGCACCTTCAGCACCCTGGCCAACCAGATTCCGGACTTGATGGTACTGGCGGTCGGCATGACCTTCGTGCTGATCATCGGCGGCATCGATCTGTCGGTGGGTTCGGTGCTGGCGCTCGCCGCCTCGACGGTCAGCGTGGCGATTCTCGGCTGGGGCTGGAGCGTGCTGCCCGCGGCATTGCTCGGCATGGCGGTTGCCGCGCTGGCGGGGACCGTCACCGGTTCGATCACCGTGGCCTGGCGGATTCCGTCGTTCATCGTGTCCCTGGGCGTGCTGGAAATGGCTCGCGGCCTGGCTTACCAGATGACTGGTTCGCGCACGGCCTACATCGGTGATGCCTTTGCCTGGCTGTCCAATCCGATCGCCTTCGGGATCTCGCCGTCGTTCATCATTGCCTTGCTGATCATTTTCATCGCCCAGGCCGTGTTGACCCGTACCGTGTTCGGCCGCTACCTGATCGGCATCGGTACCAACGAGGAAGCGGTGCGCCTGGCGGGGATCAACCCCAAACCCTACAAGATCCTGGTGTTCAGCCTGATGGGGCTGCTGGCCGGGATCGCCGCGCTGTTCCAGATTTCGCGCCTGGAAGCGGCAGACCCCAATGCCGGCTCCGGACTGGAGCTGCAAGTGATCGCTGCCGTGGTGATTGGCGGCACCAGCCTGATGGGCGGGCGCGGCTCGGTCATCAGCACCTTTTTCGGTGTGCTGATCATTTCCGTATTGGCGGCCGGTCTGGCGCAGATCGGTGCCACCGAGCCGACCAAACGCATCATCACTGGCGCGGTGATCGTGGTGGCGGTGGTGCTGGATACTTATCGCAGTCAACGCGCAAGCCGGCGGACCTGAGTCATGGCAACGATCAAGGATGTAGCGGCACTGGCGGGGATTTCCTACACCACGGTTTCCCACGTGGTGAACAAGACCCGGCCGGTCAGTGAAGAAGTGCGGGTCAAGGTCGAGGCCGCGATCAAGACCCTCGACTACGTACCCAGTGCCGTGGCCCGGTCACTCAAGGCCAAGACCACGGCCACCATCGGCCTGCTGGTGCCCAACAGCCTCAACCCGTACTTCGCCGAGCTGGCGCGGGGCATCGAGGATTATTGTGAGCGCAATGGCTATTGCGTGATCCTGTGCAATTCCGACGACAACCCGGACAAGCAGCGCAGCTACCTGCGGGTACTGCTTGAGAAACGCATCGACGGGCTGATCGTCGCCTCGGCCGGGGGTGACAGCGGGCTGGCCCAGGGCCTGGCGAACGTGCGCACGCCGATGGTGATCGTCGACCGCGCGCTCGAAGGCGTCGATGCGGACCTGGTGCGCATCGACCACGAGTACGGCGCCTACCTGGCCACCCGGCACCTGCTGGAGTTGGGGCATCGGGATATCGCCACCATCAGCGGCCCGGCGACCACCAGTGTGGCGCAGATGCGTCTGGCCGGATTTTGCCGGGCCCTTGCAGAGGCAGGCCTCAGCGTTGCGCCCGAGCGCATGCTGGAAAGCGATTTCACCAGCACCGGTGGTTACAGCGCCGCCGCGACGCTGCTGGAACATAATCCGCCCAGCGCGATTTTTGCCGCCAACGACATGATCGGTTTTGGCGTGCTGCGTGCCGCCGCCGAGCGCAATATCCGCGTGCCCACGGACCTGTCGGTGATCGGCTTTGACGACATCCAGATGAGCCGTTATGTCTATCCGGCCTTGACCACCGTGGGGCAGTCGATCCTGCAACTGGGCGAAATGGCGGCCGGGGTGCTGCTGCGCCGGATCGCCACGCCGACCCTTTCGACCGAGCAACGGATCGTCACCCCCAGCATCGTCATGCGCGAATCCACCGCGCCGTTGGCTGGGGTGTTTGAGCAGTACCGATAAACAAAAAGTACCGCTGAATCCAAAGCAGCGCTGAAACCGTCTTGATGAGTAGCAATGTAATGTCAGCAAAAGTAGTGGTAGTCGGCAGCTTGAACATGGACCTGGTGACCCGGGCGCCGCGCTTGCCCCGTGGTGGAGAAACACTGATCGGCCAGTCGTTTGCGACCGTCTGTGGCGGCAAGGGCGCGAACCAGGCTGTGGCGGCCGCGCGCCTCGGCGCGCAGGTGTCGATGGTGGGCTGCGTGGGCAGCGATGCCTATGGCCAGGTGTTGCGCCAGGCGTTGCTGGACGAGGGCATCGATTGTCGGGCTGTCAGCGCCGTGCAGGGCACCAGTGGCGTGGCGTTGATCGTGGTCGACGACAACAGCCAGAACGCCATCGTGATCGTCGCCGGGGCCAACGGCGCACTGACGCCGGCGGTGCTCGGCTGTTTCGATGCGGTGCTGCAGGAGGCGGACGTGATCATCTGCCAGCTGGAAATGCCGGACGCCACGGTCGGTCATGCGCTCAAGCGCGCCCGTGAACTGGGCAAGACCGTGATCCTCAACCCCGCGCCGGCCAGCCGACCGTTGCCGGCGGATTGGTATGCGTCCATCGACTACCTGATCCCCAACGAAAGTGAAGCGGCGGCGCTCAGCGGTTTGCCGGTGGACTCGCTGCAATCGGCGCAGACTGCGGCCACTCGCCTGATCGAGATGGGCGCCGGCAAGGTCATCATCACCCTCGGCGCCCAAGGCTCGCTGTTTGCCGATGGCAAAGGCTTTGAGCATTTCCCGGCGCCGAGCGTGAAGGCGCTCGATACCACGGCGGCCGGCGATACCTTCGTGGGTGGCTTTGCCGCAGCGTTGGTGGCCGGCCAGAGCGAAGCCCAGGCGATACGGTTCGGGCAGGTCGCCGCTGCGTTGTCGGTCACCCGGGCTGGCGCGCAACCCTCGATCCCCACCCTGGCCGACGTGCAGGCGTTTAAAACATCATGAAAAAGACTCCTTTGCTCAATGTCGCGCTGTCGCGGCTGATCGCCTCCCTGGGGCATGGCGACACTGTGGTGATCGGCGATGCGGGCCTGCCGGTACCGCCCGGTGTCGAGTTGATCGACCTGGCCCTGACCCAGGGCATTCCGGATTTCATCAGCACCCTGAAAGTCGTGCTCAGCGAAATGCAGGTCGAAAGCCATGTGCTGGCGCAGGAGATCCTCGACCGGCAGCCGCCGGCACTGGCGGTCCTGGACGCACTGGAAGTCGAGGGTGCGCTGGGGCGGCGCGAACTGCTCAGCCATGAACAGTTCAAGGTCCTCAGTCGACAGGCGCGAGCGATCGTGCGGACCGGCGAATGTCAGCCTTACTGCAACATCGTGCTGGTGGCCGGGGTGACGTTTTGATCCCGATCAGCGCAAACCAGGCGCCACAACCGATCGACCTGATCATCGATACCGATCCCGGTGCCGACGATGTGATTGCCTTGCTGTTTGCCCTGGCATCGCCGCAGGAATTGAACGTGCGCGCATTGACCACGGTCGCCGGCAACGTGCGCCTGGACAAAACCTCGCGCAATGCCCGGCTTGCCCTGGAGTGGGCCGGGTGCGAAGCGGTGCCGGTGTATGCCGGGGCGCCGAAACCGCTGAAACGCACGCCCATCTATGCCGAGCACGTCCACGGCGAAGAAGGTTTGCCGGGCGTCGCGGTCCATGGGCCCAAGCAAGGCCTGGCCGAGGGCAGCGCGATCGACTTCCTGATCGACACGCTGCTGGCCGCCAGGCCCCAGAGCATCACCATCGCCATGTTGGGGCCGCAGACCAACCTTGCCCTGGCGCTGATGCGCGAGCCTGGGATCGTTCGGGGCATCAAGGAAGTGGTGATCATGGGCGGTGCGCACTTCAACGGCGGTAACATTACGCCGGTGGCGGAATTCAACCTGTTCGCCGATCCGCACGCTGCCGAGGTGGTGCTCAAGAGTGGCGTAAATCTGGTCTATCTGCCGCTGGACGTGACCCACAAGATCCTCACCAATGACGCGCGCCTGGAGCGGATTGCGGCGTTGAACAACAAGGCCGGCAAGCTGGTGGGCGACATCCTGAATGAATGCATCGGCGGTGACATGGCGCGCTATGGCATTCCCGGTGGCCCGGTGCATGACGCCACGGTCATCGCCTACCTGCTCAAGCCGGCGCTGTTCAGTGGCCGCTCGGTCAATGTGGTGGTCGACAGCCGCGAAGGTCCGACGTTTGGCCAGACCATCGTCGACTGGTATGACAGCCTCAAGGCGCCGAACAACGCTTTTTGGGTTGAAGACGGTGACGCCCAGGGATTCTTCGATCTGTTGACCGAGCGCCTGGCGCGTCTGAAGTAGCGCTCGAACCCTGGGGGCTCACCCTCGCTGCGTTTGCCCGGCACCATGATTGTTCGAGTGTTTTTCGAAAATCTGGTCGATGAAAGACCGTGCCGCTTCGGTGCCCAGGTCCTTGACCAAGAGGTCAATGCCGATGATGGCCAGCTCTTCCGGGCTGCCGGGGCTGTAAGAAATATGGCCGTCCGGCCATTTGATCTTGATATCGGCGTCGATGCTCACGGTGGTCATGGTAGGGCTCGAGAGTCAGGGAGAATTGTGAGTGTCGAGTTAATCACTTTATGGCGCTTTTGGCACTGCGACTTAGGCATGAGCGCAGGGCTATGCGACACTTGGTCTTTGACAATTATTCAAGGACCGCGCTGTGCAGATCGATTTGAACACTCCCGGCGGCTTGACCCTTGAAACAGTGCGTCAGTTGTTGGCTGCAGCCAGCGACGATGAGCACACGCAATTGCGCGTGACCAAGGGCGGCATCGCCTATATTTCATCGGGGGTCGTGGGTGGCACCGATATCGACGGCTTGCTGTTTCGCCTGGAGACCTGGGCCAAGGGGTCAGGTTATGTCGGGCGGGTGGCGGCCAGTGATGAAGTCTGGGTCATGCAGATCTACAATGCGTTGAAGCAGAACTGGCCAAAACCGGCTTTTGACTACATCGACGTCTACTGAGAGCCGTTCATATCCCGTCACGATTGAAAGGTGAAGGGCAGGGCGCTGCTCAGGCAAACTTGTCGTTTGTCCGTGTTTAAGGACGGGATGCCTGGGCTCCCCCGTGAAACCAAACGCCGCATTGGCGGTCGCAAGAATTCAGCTAAATCATTGAAATAAGGAGGCGTCATGCCTTGGAAGCTCGCGTCATTGGGTACTGTGCTGGCTGCTGCCATGCTGGTCGGTTGCAGCACGGCCACCACCGAGCCGACTGACCCAGCCACTACCACGGAGTCAGGTCATAGCCGTTGCGAGGCCAAAGCGGCCGAATTCACCATCGGCAAGCAGGCGTCGCCTGAGCTGCTGGAGCAGGCACGCACCCGTGCCGGCGCTCAGAACGCACGGTTCCTGCAGCCTAACGACATGATCACGCTGGAATACCGCTCCGACCGCCTGAACCTCAACACCGATGCCAATCGGGTCGTCACCCGCGTCAACTGCGGCTGATCGATCAGGCTTATGTGTCGCCCATAAAAAACCCCGTCACATGGACGGGGTTTTTTTAGTGCGCCTGGAAATTACTCTGGGCGAACTTGAGCAGCTTGCATACCCTTTTGGCCTTTCTCAGCCACGAAGGAAACAGTCTGGCCTTCTTTCAGGCTTTTGAAACCGTCGCTTTCGATAGCTTTGAAGTGTACGAACAGGTCGTCACCGCCACCTTGAGGAGTGATGAAGCCGAAGCCTTTTTCATCGTTGAACCATTTAACGGTGCCGGTTTGGCGATTAGACATGGTGTATCTCCAAGAAACATATATTTTCAGTAGTACTGTGCTGCTCAGGCCAACTGGGCACACCCGAGTATCATAGTCGAAATGTTCGCTTTGGGAGCCCCCCACAGCGGTTGTTTGCCCTACAGTCGCACATTCTTTGTTCGCTTGTGGGGCTGAAAGCCCCGGTTTATAAGGCTTTCAGCCGAAAGTGAAGGCAATAAAAAAAGCTGTAAAACCTGAATAAATTGTAGGAAAGGGGCTGATTGGGCGGCTTTTTACCGGCAAATCATGGTTCGAAAGCACTGGAAAGGGGTCATTTCGCCTCTTTGCTGGTGGCCTTGCATTTAGCAATTTTGTCCAGGGCCTGTTTCTTCAGATCATCACTTGCGGTGTTGTTCATCAAAGCCTGAATATCGCTGGCCGGGTACGACTTGATAGCGTCGGCGCCACAGGCGCAGTGGGATTTCGCGGCCGGCGTGCCAATCTTCTCCGCGGCCGCAGGCACGCACTGCGCCATGTATTTCTGCCGCTCGCCCTTGGGCCAGTCCGCATGGGCGGCCAGGGGCAGCAGGAGAACGACAGGGGCGATGACTGCGAACAAACGATTCAGACGCATGCTGGGATGCTCCTTGTGGGTCAATGTCTTGTTATCTGAGGGGTAAAGCGCGGTTCAAGTTCAGCACTCTGGCATAAAACAACGGATTTGCCCCGCCAGAAAACCTCTTCACCGCCACGACCGTTCATCTGTGCTAGCATGCCTGGCTCGGGCGTTCGCAGGCGCCGGTCGACCTTCAGTCCCGGCCGCGGCAGATGCCCGAATAACCCTGATTTGAATCCCAGTCACTCTGGTTCGGTTTCCCGGTTGGCCGCAAGGCTCCTGCCGCTGTAAGGCAGGCGTTCGTCATTGAATGGCCTGGATCGGATCTTGTACTGGCTCATCCCAACCCACGTGACCTTTGGTAGGGGTCACCACTAGGAGAGGAGGCGCCATGCCAACTATTACTCTTCCCGACGGCAGTCAACGTTCATTCGATCACCCGGTTTCCGTAGCCGAGGTCGCCGCATCCATCGGTGCCGGCCTGGCCAAGGCCACCGTAGCGGGCAAGGTCGACGGCAAGCTGGTCGACGCCAGCGACACCATCAGCAGCGACGCCACGCTGCAAATCATCACGCCAAAGGATGAAGAGGGGCTGGAGATCATTCGCCACTCTTGCGCCCACCTGGTCGGTCACGCGGTGAAGCAACTGTACCCGACGGCCAAGATGGTCATCGGTCCGGTCATTGACGAAGGCTTCTATTACGACATCGCCTTCGAGCGTCCTTTCACCCCGGACGACCTGGCCGCCATCGAACAGCGCATGCAGCAGCTGATCGAAAAAGATTACGACGTGATCAAGAAAGTCACTCCGCGCGCCGAAGTGATCGAAGTGTTCAAGGCCCGTGGCGAAGACTACAAGCTGCGCCTGGTCGAGGACATGCCGAACGAGCAGGCCATGGGCCTGTACTATCACGAAGAATACGTCGACATGTGCCGCGGTCCGCACGTGCCGAACACCCGCTTCCTGAAATCCTTCAAGCTGACCAAGTTGTCCGGCGCCTACTGGCGTGGCGATGCCAAGAACGAGCAATTGCAGCGCGTCTACGGCACCGCATGGGCTGACAAGAAGCAGCTGGCGGCCTACATCCAGCGCATCGAAGAAGCCGAGAAGCGCGACCACCGCAAGATCGGCAAGCGCCTGGGCCTGTTCCACACCCAGGAAGAGTCGCCGGGCATGGTGTTCTGGCACCCGAACGGCTGGACCCTGTACCAGGTGCTCGAGCAGTACATGCGCAAGGTGCAACGCGACAACGGTTACCTGGAGATCAAGACTCCACAGGTCGTTGACCGCAGCCTGTGGGAAAAATCCGGGCACTGGGCCAATTACGCCGACAACATGTTCACCACCCAGTCGGAAAACCGCGACTACGCGATCAAGCCAATGAACTGCCCTTGCCACGTGCAGGTGTTCAACCAGGGCCTGAAAAGCTACCGCGAGTTGCCGATGCGCCTGGCCGAATTCGGTGCCTGCCACCGTAACGAGCCATCGGGTGCGCTGCACGGCATCATGCGCGTACGTGCGTTCACTCAGGACGACGCCCACATCTTCTGCACCGAAGAGCAGATGCAGGCCGAATCCGCGGCATTCATCAAGCTGACCATGGACGTCTACGCCGATTTCGGCTTTAAAGACGTCGAGATGAAGCTGTCCACTCGTCCGGAAAAACGCGTCGGTTCCGACGAGTTGTGGGATCGCGCTGAAGCTGCGCTGGCTGCAGCCCTTGATAGTGCTGGCTTGCCGTACGATCTGCAGCCGGGTGAAGGTGCGTTCTACGGTCCGAAGATCGAGTTCTCGCTAAAAGATTGCCTTGGCCGTGTCTGGCAATGTGGTACCCTGCAGCTCGATTTTAACCTGCCTGTCCGTCTGGGTGCCGAATTCGTCTCCGAAGACAACAGCCGCAAGCATCCGGTGATGTTGCATCGGGCGATCCTGGGCTCCTTCGAACGTTTCGTCGGAATCCTGATCGAGCACTACGAGGGTGCATTCCCTGCGTGGCTGGCTCCGACCCAGGCAGTGATCATGAATATCACTGACAAGCAGGCAGATTTTGCCGCCGAAGTGGAAAAAACTCTCAACGAAAGCGGGTTTCGTGCCAAGTCTGACTTGAGAAATGAAAAAATCGGCTTTAAAATCCGAGAGCATACTTTGCTCAAGGTTCCTTATCTCTTGGTTATCGGAGATCGGGAAGTCGAGATGCAGACTGTCGCTGTGCGTACTCGTGAAGGTGCTGACCTGGGCTCGATGCCCGTCGCCCAGTTCGCTGAGTTCCTCGCGCAAGCGGTTTCCCGGCGTGGTCGCCAAGATTCGGAGTAATTATTATTAAGCGTGAAATGAGACAAGATAAACGAACTGCACCGAAAGCCCCGATCAACGAGAATATCTCGGCACGCGAGGTTCGGTTAATTGGGGCTGAAGGTGAACAGCTCGGGATTGTGTCAATTGAAGACGCGCTTCTTAAGGCTGAAGAGGCCAAACTGGATCTGGTGGAGATTTCCGCCGATGCAGTACCACCTGTTTGCAAACTGATGGACTACGGCAAATCGATCTTCGAGAAGAAGAAGCAGATTGCTGCGGCCAAGAAAAACCAGAAGCAGATCCAGGTTAAAGAAATCAAGTTTCGTCCAGGGACGGAGGAAGGGGATTACCAGGTAAAACTGCGCAACCTGGTACGTTTCCTGAGTGACGGGGACAGGGCCAAGGTATCCTTGCGATTCCGCGGCCGTGAGATGGCCCACCAGGAGCTGGGGATGGAACTCCTCAAGCGAGTTGAAGGTGACTTGCTCGAGTACGGTTCGGTCGAACAGCATCCTAAGATGGAAGGACGCCAGCTGATCATGGTCATCGCCCCGAAAAAGAAGAAGTAATCAACAGGGCACGGCAGGCCTTCTGATTATGTTTATCAACTGAATGCGGAGTATCCGAACATGCCAAAAATGAAGACCAAAAGTGGTGCTGCTAAGCGGTTTCTGAAAACTGCTAACGGTATCAAGCACAAGCACGCTTTCAAGAGCCACATCCTGACCAAAATGTCGACCAAGCGTAAGCGTCAACTGCGCGGTAGCAGCTTGCTGCATCCGTCTGACGTGGCAAAAGTCGAGCGCATGCTGCGCCTTCGTTAATTTTAGTCAAGAATAGAGGAAGTAACTCATGGCTCGTGTAAAGCGTGGCGTCAT
The DNA here is from genome assembly GCF_949767605.1 of Pseudomonas sp. IT-P218. Taxonomy (NCBI): domain Bacteria; kingdom Pseudomonadati; phylum Pseudomonadota; class Gammaproteobacteria; order Pseudomonadales; family Pseudomonadaceae; genus Pseudomonas; species Pseudomonas sp. IT-P218. The sequence continues at coordinate 76,450 of NZ_CATKQQ010000088.1, read as the reverse complement.
TGCCCGTAAGCGTCACAAAAAAATTCTGAAACTTGCTAAAGGCTACTACGGCGCACGCTCCCGCGTATTCCGTGTTGCCAAGCAAGCGGTAATCAAGGCAGGCCAATACGCCTACCGTGACCGTCGTCAGAAAAAACGTCAGTTCCGCGCTCTGTGGATCGCTCGTATCAACGCTGGTGCTCGTATCAACGGTCTGTCCTACAGCCGTTTCATCGCCGGCCTGAAAAAAGCGTCCATCGAGATCGACCGTAAGGTTCTGGCTGATCTGGCAGTGAACGAAAAAGCGGCGTTTGCTGCGATTGTCGAGAAAGCTAAAGCCACCTTGGCTTAAGTACCCCCGACAGTCACCCGGCCTCACCTCCGTGGGGCCAGGTGTTAAACGTCATAAATAGGGGAAGAGCCTTCAAGCTCTTCCCCTATTTTGTATCTGGAGTCTGTACATGGAAAACCTGGATGCGCTCGTCTCTCAAGCACTAGAGGCTGTGCAAAGCGCTGAAGATATCAATGCCCTGGAGCAAATCCGGGTTCACTACCTTGGCAAGAAGGGCGAGTTGACTCAGGTGATGAAGACCCTGGGGAATTTGCCGGCAGAAGAGCGTCCGCAAGTCGGCGCCCTGATCAACGTTGCCAAGGAGCGTGTCACAGAGGTTCTCAATGCCCGCAAGGCACTGTTTGAAGAGGCCGACCTGGCCGCCAAACTGTCTGCCGAGTCCATTGACGTGACCCTGCCTGGCCGCGGCCAGACCTCGGGTGGCCTGCATCCGGTTACGCGCACTCTGGAACGTATCGAACAGTTCTTCACCCATATCGGCTACGGCATTGCCGAAGGCCCTGAGGTCGAAGACGACTACCACAACTTCGAAGCACTCAACATCCCAGGCCATCACCCGGCCCGGTCGATGCATGACACCTTCTATTTCAACGCCAACATGTTGCTGCGCACCCATACCTCGCCGGTACAGGTCCGCACCATGGAGTCGAAACAGCCGCCGATCCGCATCGTCTGCCCAGGCCGTGTGTACCGTAGCGACTCGGATATCACCCACTCGCCGATGTTCCACCAGGTCGAAGGCCTGCTGGTCGATCGCGACATCAATTTCGCCGATCTCAAAGGCACCATCGAAGAATTCCTGCGGGTGTTCTTCGAAAAAGAACTGGCCGTGCGTTTCCGTCCTTCCTACTTCCCGTTCACCGAGCCATCGGCAGAAGTCGACATGGAATGCGTGATGTGCAGCGGTAAAGGCTGCCGCGTCTGCAAGCAGACCGGCTGGCTGGAAGTGATGGGCTGCGGCATGGTTCACCCGAACGTGCTGCGCATGTCCGGGATCGACCCGGAAGAGTTTTCGGGCTTCGCCTTCGGCATGGGCGTCGAGCGCCTGGCCATGCTGCGTTATGGCGTGAACGACTTGCGTCTGTTCTTCGACAACGACTTGCGGTTCCTCGCGCAATTTCGCTAGTCGTAACGAATTCTTAGGAGAGCAGGATGAAATTCAGTGAACAATGGCTGCGTGGCTGGGTAAGCCCGCAGGTAAGTCGCGACGAGCTGGTTGCCCGTCTGTCGATGGCCGGTCTTGAGGTCGATAGCGTTACGCAGGCCGCCGGTGAATTCAGTGGCGTCATCGTGGGCGAGGTGCTGAGCACCGAACAGCACCCGGACGCCGACAAGTTGCGCGTGTGCCAGGTCAGCAACGGCTCGGAAACTTTCCAGGTGGTGTGCGGCGCGCCAAACGTGCGCCCGGGCCTGAAGATCCCGTTCGCCACCATCGGTGCCGAATTGCCGGGCGACTTCAAGATCAAGAAAGCCAAGCTGCGGGGCGTCGAGTCCAACGGCATGCTGTGCTCGCAAGCCGAGCTGCAAGTGGGCGAAGGCAACGACGGCCTGATGGAATTGCCGGCCGATGCGCCGGTTGGTCAGGACATTCGTGAATACCTGAAACTGGACGATGCCAGCATCGAGGTCGACCTGACCCCGAACCGTGGCGACTGCCTGTCCCTGGCCGGTCTGGCCCGCGAAGTCGGTGCGCTGTATGCCGCTGAAGTCACCCGTCCGGTGGTACCTGCCGTGCCTGCGGTGCACGACGAAGTGCGTTCGATCGAAGTCCTGGCGCCGGCTGCCTGCCCGCGTTACCTGGGCCGAGTGATCCGCAATGTCGACCTGACCAAGCCAACGCCGCTGTGGATGGTTGAACGCCTGCGTCGTGGCGACGTGCGCAGCATCGACGCTGCCGTCGACATCACCAACTATGTGATGCTGGAGCTGGGTCAACCGCTGCACGCCTTCGATCTTGCCGAAATCAATGGCGGCATCCGCGTGCGCATGGCGGAAGAAGGCGAGAAGCTGGTACTGCTCGACGGTCAGGAAGTCAGCCTGCGTAGCGATACGCTGGTGATCGCCGACCACACCCGCGCCCTGGCCATCGCCGGCGTCATGGGTGGCGAGCACAGCGGTGTGAACACCGCGACCACCCGCGACATCTTCCTCGAAAGCGCGTTCTTCGATCAGATCGCCGTCGCTGGCAAGGCCCGTTCCTATGGCCTGCACACCGATGCCTCGCACCGCTACGAGCGTGGCGTGGACTGGCAACTGGCCCGTGAAGCCATGGAGCGCGCCACCGGCCTGCTGCTGGAAATCACCGGTGGCGAAGCCGGCCCGATCATCGAGACCGTCAGCGAACAACACCTGCCGAAGATTGCCCCGGTCACCCTGCGTGCCCAGCGCATCACCCAGATGCTGGGCATGGAAATGGATTCGGCCGAAGTCGAGCGCCTGCTCAACGGCTTGGGCCTGACCGTTTCTGCCGACGGGGCAGGGCAGTGGCGCGTAGAAGTGCCAAGCCATCGCTTCGACATCAGCCTGGAAGTCGACCTGATCGAAGAGCTGGCCCGCCTATACGGCTACAACCGCCTGCCGGTTCGTTACCCGCAAGCGCGCCTGGCGCCGCAAGCCAAGGCTGAAGCCCGTAGCGACCTGCCTGAACTGCGTCGCCTGTTGGTCGCCCGTGGTTACCAGGAAGCGATCACCTACAGCTTCATCGATCCGAAACAGTTCGAACTGTTCAATCCAGGTGTCGAGCCGTTGCTGCTGGCCAACCCGATCTCGAACGACATGGCCGCCATGCGCTCGTCCCTGTGGCCAGGCCTGGTCAAGGCGCTTCAGCACAACCTGAACCGTCAGCAGGATCGCGTTCGCCTGTTCGAAAGCGGCCTGCGTTTCGTCGGCCAGTTGGAAGGCCTGAAGCAAGAGCCGATGCTGGCCGGTGTCGTCTGCGGCAGCCGCCTGCCGGAAGGCTGGGCACAGGGTCGCGATACGGTCGACTTCTTCGACGTCAAGGCTGACGTGGAAGCGGTGCTGGGCTTTGCCGGTGCGCTGGATGCCTTCACTTTCGTGCCGGGCAAACACCCTGCGTTGCACCCGGGTCAAACCGCGCGCATCGAGCGAGAAGGTCGTCTGGTCGGTTTCGTCGGCGCCATCCACCCGGAACTGTCGAAAACCCTGGGTCTGGACCGTCCAGTCTTCGTTTTCGAGCTGGTCCTGGCGGAAGTGGCCTCGGGTAAAATGCCTAAATTCCACGAGTTGTCGCGCTTTCCTGAAGTGCGTCGTGACCTTGCATTGATTGCTCACAAAGATGTTGCGGCCGCGGCAGTACTGGACGTAATCCGTGAAAATGCAGGCGAATGGCTGACAGACCTCAGGCTATTTGACGTGTATCAGGGTAAAGGCATTGATCCTGATAGAAAAAGCCTTGCAGTTGGCTTGACCTGGCAGCATCCATCGCGCACTCTTAATGACGATGAGGTGAATTCCACGACGCAAAATATCCTCACCTCGCTCGAACAAAGGTTGGACGCCACGTTAAGGAAGTGACGTATGGGGGCTTTGACGAAAGCTGAGATGGCGGAACGTCTGTATGAAGAGCTGGGCCTGAACAAGCGGGAAGCCAAGGAATTGGTCGAACTGTTTTTCGAGGAAATCAGGCACGCTCTCGAAGACAACGAGCAGGTCAAATTGTCCGGTTTCGGCAATTTCGACCTTCGGGACAAACGCCAGCGGCCTGGCCGCAACCCGAAAACGGGGGAAGAAATCCCGATCACGGCTCGCCGTGTGGTCACCTTTCGTCCAGGGCAGAAGTTGAAGGCCCGAGTTGAGGCTTATGCTGGAACCAAGTCATAACGACGAGCTTCCCGTCATCCCAGGCAAACGCTACTTCACCATTGGTGAAGTCAGCGAGCTGTGTGCGGTAAAACCACACGTGCTGCGCTACTGGGAGCAGGAGTTTCCTCAACTCAACCCCGTCAAACGCCGCGGAAACCGCCGGTATTATCAGCGCCAGGACGTGCTGATGATCCGGCAGATCCGCGCGCTGCTGTACGATCAGGGTTTCACCATTGGCGGCGCACGCCTGCGCCTGTCCGGCGATGAAGCCAAAGACGACACCACCCAGTACAAACAGATGATCCGGCAGATGATTGCCGAGCTCGAAGATGTCCTGGTTGTCCTCAAGAAATAAATTTCTGCTTTTAAATACTTCCAGTTTTCAAAAGCTTGCGATATATTCTTGAGCGTTCCTCGAGGTGAGGAACACGATACACGCCTAGTCGGGGCGTAGCGCAGTCCGGTAGCGCACTAGCATGGGGTGCTAGGGGTCGAGTGTTCGAATCACTCCGTCCCGACCATATAATTCAATGACTTAGCCCAACTTTCGCGAGTTGGGCTTTTTCATGTGCGTGACTTTTGCGTGACTTCTCGATTTTTCACGCCTGTTTCCTCTTCAAGATTGTCAGCACCGGTCCACGCGAATCGGTTGCTGATACCATGTTTGCAGCTTCAATCAGATGCCCGAGCTCAGCGCCCGAATAGTGACTGGTGATGCTGCCGTTCTTGTGGCCCAGAAGTGCCTTTCGGTCTTCCTCGGTGACGCCAGCTGCGCGTAGCCGTCGGCCAAATGTGTGTTTGAGGTCGTGGATCCTTATGGATGCATAACCTGGGTGAGCGGGGCGAAGGTTTTCCTCCTGCCAGAGTTTCGCCGCTCTCACCCGCGCCTTCTTCCAAGCCGAGTCGTTCATCCGGTGCATCGCGGTACCGTTGTAGGGAAAAACCCATTCCTTGCTCAGACCGCGCTGCTGCTCGATGATCGACTTGGCCACGTTGTTGAGCACGACCAGGCGCTCATCACCGTTTTTAACGCCGGACCGTTCGTGTCTGCCACCAAAATCAGCAGGGATCAGAAATACACTCGTGCCGAGTTCCGGTACCGAGATTTCCCAATCCCATCGCAGCTTGCAGACCTCCTGCTCCCGGGTGCCGGTGTTCACCTTGAACAGCGCCATCGTTTGCAGGTGAGCCGGCAATTCCGCAAATAGAATCGACTGCTCTTGCCAGGACATCGGATAGGGCTTGCGGCTCGACTTCTTCTCTTCCAATTTCGTGAGCATTGGCACGCTATCCAGCCACGGCCTGCGCTCATCGTCTCGCCACTTCCTGGCACACAACGATAAAACCCGAACCACACGCTCGATCGAGATATTCACCGTTCTGTTGCTTACACCCTTCTTTACCTTGCCGTCCTCGAGCTTCTTGGTCGCCAACCTGTCCTTGATGAAGGGCACCAGGGCTTCGTCATCAATGTGGGTGAGCGGTATATCGCCAATGAACGGGTCCAGCTGAGAAAGGTGGTGTGCCGATAACTTGATTGAAGGCTGGTCCTTAAATTCCAGCAGGAAGCGAGTCGCCGCCTCCCGCCAGATCCTGACCTTCTTTACGCCATACACCTTCTGCTGGCGGATCTGCTCCAGCCTGAAGATCAGGTAGCGTTCCGCTTCTTCCCGGTCACCAGTTCCAGTGCTTTCGTAAAGTCGTTCTCCGTTGATTTTCTTGTCGATATGCCAGATGCCTTTCCTCTCGGAGAGGCCTGTGATCGATTTTCGCGCCATGATTTATCTCCTTTCAGGCGCTCGCTGCGGGGCAATTGTTGCTCCGGGGCGCGTTTTTTATCAATTGCTTTGGCCTCGACATACGCCGTTGCCCAGTCATCCAGCTCCTGGCGGTCGAAGCCAACACCGCGCTCACCGATGGGGAACTCGCTGACATATGGGCGTACGGTTTTGTCGAATTCGGCGCGGCACATGCCTAGGTAAATTGGTGCGGCGCCGGCACGGATGAAACGAGGGAGGATGCTTTCGCGCCGGGGCCGAGAGGGCGCCTGCGCCAGTTCTGCGGACATAAGTGCTCCATGCCGCCCGCGGCGGCAGAAGGTGGTTAATGTGTGATTTACACGCGAAGAAGCCGCCCGACAAATGGCAGCTATGGGACGGTTGACGCGGTTTGTTCGTCGTACTAAATATTTTCTACCGTGCTGTATCCATAGAAACTCGGACAAGACCGGAGGCCACTAAGATGATGCGTAGAGGTTCCACGTATTGGCTTTGGGCGGACTGCGAGCTGCACTGTAGGTCCTACGATGAGGTTGTCAGCGACGGCACCATCATTGACGTGCAGGCCAGAATTTCGAGGAAGGGAAGAACGCAATTGTTTATCGGGGTCTACGACAAAAATGGAGCTCCTCTGTTTGAGGAAGCCCACGAATCCTTGCCGAATGACACCATGACCACCGCGCTTGCGTGGGGTGTGAATCGTGCACGAGGTATCGCGGCTGGCAATTGTGTTTTGTCGGCTCAATCTCATGTTGCGAATGGTGCATCTACTCAGTCTCATCACCAGCCAGCAGCCTAAAAGCAATCCCGAAGGCGGCGCCGCACCGGTCTATCTTTGGTGCGGCGCTGATTCGGCTCATCACCGCGGCCCCTTGTAGCAGTACACGTAGGCGAACCAGGCGAGGGCGATCATGGCGTCACCCGCTTGAACTCGACGACCCAGACCCAGGGGTTGGCGTCCCAGTCGCCACCGGTCGACTGCCAGAGCCCGGCGAACCCATGGATAACCGCCTCCTTGCACTGGTGTCGACTCGGTGAAGTTTCCAGGAACTGCTGACACATCGCGGCATCAACACCTTCGGCTTCTGCCTGGTCTCCGCTGATGTCCTGCAATCGCTCGACTCGGACGTCGGTGATCTCCAGCAGGATGCGGCAGGCAGCCCGCGGCATGTGAATGCTGGGCTTGTGCTTCAGGCCGAAATCCTTTCGCGCCTCGTCGCTGTGCGAACCTGGGCAATAGTCAGCTGCATAGGCGTAGCGCTGGAGGGGGCCGTCTGGGTCCGGGCGGTGTTCGACGCCGGTGCCGTGCAGATCGATGAAGGTCTCGCGCACCCACAGTCGATCGCCGCGGCTGCCATAAGGGCATCCCCCGTACATGGCCAGCTCAGCGGCGCATTCCTCCTCGGTCGCACCGAACGCTGCGAACCCCCAGCGCGGATGGTCTTGAACTACGGCGATCCACTGATGTTCGGGGGAGTCGGACTTGCTGCGGCTCGGGATCTGAGAGCCCCTGATCGGGCGCCGCGTAACCGTCTTTTGTCCGGACAAGATTGAGCGAACCATCGCACCGTTGAAAAGAATGGGCCGCTCTTTATGGAATGGCTCCGGCGCCTTAGGCGGTTTCGCCATTTGCGCCTGGCACCGCTTACAGCTGACCGACTCACGTTGGCGGGTGCCATCCCACTCTACGTCGGAATCTTCGTGCAGCCCACAAGCCGAGAGCGCCCAGCGCTCATTATCCTGAGTACATCCTGAGTCGACGATTAGGTGATTTTTCCTGGGCATGACTTCGTCCTTGCCGCTATAGCGGCTGACTTTGAAGGGGGAGGACGCTGCTAGTGGCGTCGGAATTGGTATGAATGTTAGTCTTCAGTTACTGTAGGTTTTTCGGATTAATCTAGGATCGAATAAAGCCTGAAACAAACGAGGTGAGTTGCAACTTTTATAAGAATTCGGCTCTCTTGTCTAAAAATTAACCATGGTGCTGGGATTGAAATGCGTAATTGGATTCGTAGTTGCTGCGATGCTTTTGTAAGTTTCTGTAAAAAATGGGCTTTTGTTATAATTGGCATAGAAATCATTGTTGTTTCTATCTTGATGGTGTGGGGTGGTGCATTAAAGGCGCAGGCATTAACTCCTGCAGATTGCATACAAGTAGTTATTATGGTTTTTATCGCAGGTACTATGTTCGTTGGGATTAAATCTCACAATCATGAGAAAGAGTACTCTCAATCTGCTACAAATTTAGAAAGCGCTTTGTCCTTAATAGAGAGGGCTGCCCAAGTGCTTGTGGTGGACGGTAAATTAACAAATGATAGAGTGGCCTGGGTAACTTGCGCGCGCCTGATAGCACGCGCTGAAGTATTGGGTCAGAAAGTCACTACTGAGACTCACACATTGATTTTCGAATCTGAGCGTGACTTTCAAAGGCACAAATTTCGAGATATGCTGAAAATCGGCGGTGAAGAACTTAAAGGCTCATTTTTTTGTGGGGGTGATCAAAGTCAGACCATTGGTGGGGTTGTAAGTGGTTTCGATCATCCTGAAGGGGGGAGAAGCTGGATTCCCACTAGAATAATTAATGTGGTGTATACGTTCATGAGTTTTCCTGAAAATTATGAGGACCCGCTTAGGTCTTCAGAAGACTTCGGGGCCAAAGAACGCAATCGTTTATATCAGCTGGGGCATGAAGGCGTTCGTGAGTATTTGGTCTTTAGAAAGATTTTTCTGATAATTGGGAAAAAAGTTCTTAAGAAAAGTGATAAAAAGGGCGAGCCTCTAAGTGCTGAAGCTATTGATGATGTAATAGCTGCCGATATGCTGATGCTTGAGCTTGAAGAGTGAGGAGGAGGAATGCTTCCTCCGGTAGTTGAAGCGTAGGCCTATGCGGCGAGCCGTTGGTAAAGCTCAATGATGTCGGAGGCGTTCGCCCTTACCAGAGCCTCTGCTTCGTCCGGACAAACACTGTTGCCGATAAGCCGCACCTGGTCCGTCTTGTTGATGTCGCGCCACTCTTCGGCACCGGTCACCGGGTCAACAAACAGCCCGCGATCAATGATGTAGTCCTTGTCGAAACCCTGGGCTGCCTTCAGCTCTGGCGGCTGCAGCATGCGCAGGGTGATGTCGACCAGCACATAGCCACCGACCATGACCAGGTCCGCCGGGTCTTTGAAGTGCTCCGGCATATGTTGGTGCATGAACGCGGCGCAGCGGCGGGCGCCTTCCAGTTGCTCCGGCGTCAGTGTGTCCGGCACTTGCACCACCTCGACCAGCGCAACCCGGTCCTTCGTCGGCAGGGTGTGCATCGGTTCGGTGAGCGAGATGCCGTCTTTCTCGTTGCCGTAGTACTTCACCAGGTAGGCGTTCACCAGCCGCTGGTTGGCGCCGGATTGGCAGATAGTCGAGATAGGGTCAAAGGCCGAGCGCCCGTCGCCTTTGTAATACCCGCCATTCGCCTGTTCGAAGAACGCAGCGACGACACCGTGTCGCGCGGCGCCGGCCAGCACGGTCTGTGTTAGCTCTTCCGGCGAGCTTCCGACGGCGTTCTGCCCGAAGGCTGTCATGTGCGCGGCAACCATCGCGAAGTGGCCGCCTTTGACTTGGGCGACCTGCGTGCGCAGCGGTTCTTGCGCGTCGAAGTTGCGCTGCGACGATCCGTTGGCGCACTCGGTGAGGAACGGCGCCGCTACCGGCTGCACCAGTGCGTGATGCGTGCCGCCGGCGCTGATGGTCGATAAGGCCTCGTCGACGCCGTGGGTGCTGGTGAGCGCTTCGGATGTGCCGCGCATTGGGACAATGAATGGCTTCGCACTGGTCAGCACGTGTCGCCAGCAACCCTTGGCCACCCGGCGCATGGTGTTCATGGCCATCGGTTTATCGCGGAAGATCGTGCGGCCCAAGTTGCTCCAGTCGATGCATTCCGCGGCAGTTCGCCAAGGTTGCTGTTTCGCCGTCGGCACTTTGTAACGCTTTGGCGCTGGCCACACTATCGGCTTACCGTCGCTTCGGGCCACCAGGTACAGGCGCTTGCGGATGGTCGGGGTGCCAGCGTTGGCCGCGATGCGCTCGCGCCATTCGACGTTGTAGCCAAGACCGCGCACCAGGCTTTCCGCTGGGACGTATTCGCCGATCGATTGCAGGATCTCTGGCATGTCCGGGTGATCGGCGGCGAGACCGGTGCTGAGCGCGGCGATGAATGCCTTGAAAGTCCGTCCACGCTCGGCCTTGATCGGCTGGCCGTCTTCGTCAATCGGACCCCAATCGCAGAACTCTTCGACATTCTCCAGGAACATCAGGCGAGGCCGGGTGGCGTGCGCCCAGCGAACAACCACCCAGGCGAGCCCGCGCACCCCGCGGTCACGCGGCGCGCCGCCCTTGGCCTTGCTGTGATGCCGGCAATCCGGTGAGGCCCAGAGAATGCCGACCGGCTGGCCGCCCGTGGCATGGACCGGATCCACCTCGAACACGTCCGCAACATAGTGCGCCGTTTGCGGATGGTTGGCGCGGTGAACCGCCAGCGCGATCGGGTTGTGGTTTACCGCGACATCCGGCTCCCGGTACGCCCGGGCTATCCCCGTGCTGGCACCGCCGCCGCCGGCGAACAGGTCCACCACAAGTTCCTTTTCGAATGGCAGGCCCATGCTTGGCTGACGGTTGACGAGCTGGGGTAATTTCTGTTGTGCGTACATAGGGGATCCTCGCCGGGAGCGCGCGGCTTCGGCATAATCGTTAAAAAATTTTGGAGAGGTGGTTTGAAAATGGATCGGATGGTTTGGGGCGGATGTGCACTACTGTTCTTTGCTGGCGGAGTTTATTTCAATATTCTTCCGGACTTTACTTGGAAGAAAGAGGCGTCTGTTGCGGACGTTGTGGGCGGAGTTTCTGCAATTGCTGCTGCATTTGCAGCATATGCATCTTGGAAGGCAGCCAATATATCAAAACAGTCTGCCGAGGATAGTAAGTCATTTACCAGGGCTCAGCTTTATGTGAGTCACAGACAGGATTTTATAGAGCTGCTTGATTATATTGCGACTGAGTTAAAGGTTATTTTTTTCAGGAAAAATGATTTGTATCGAAAACTCTTCCCCAAAAATCATTACTCAGGCGAGGTGTTTGATGCAATCGGTCAGGCGGATGTGGTGGCTCAGTGGGCATTCAAATACTCTTCGATTGTTGCCACCACAAAGGGAATCCCAACCGATTTGGAGTTGGATCAATGGATAATCGAGTGCTCAAATTTGAGCGAGGAGATGAATTTTGTGTTTCCGCAACTTGCTGAGCCTGAGTTGTATCTGTATGCATCGATAGAACCAATTCAAACTCAATTTGGAGAGAGTCCTGCGAGGCCAGTGTTTTTGTTGGCCGAGGCGATGAACCATTTGTTGGCATTTTGCGGGCGCGAAAAAGTTGAGCCGCTTGTGATGGATGACCACCCATTTGAAAAGCACTATTTGAAGTACTTTCAAAAAATCAAAAAAGGGCATCCAATGCATTATGTTAGAGATCGATCTAAAGAAAGTACGGTTTAATAATATAGATCACATAGGATCAGGCAACGGTGCGCTGATTCAAAAGCTGCTGGCGCGCAGCTTCAAACTCGCCCGCCACGATCTCGGCGGCACCTACGGTGTGCTCTCCGTTTTCCTTCAGCTGGAATCCGAGGTTGAGATAAATGACGCCTTCATGCTTGAAGGAAACGCCGCCGCTCAACTAAACACTGCCCCAGTCCACGCCGAGAGCTTTCCATACATCATCCTTTCTAATGCGCGCAGGGCAATGTAGTTGCCTCGAACCAAGCAGCCGTTCGTGCTCAGCTTTGTACGCTGCTCTCGCTTCTTTCGTGGCGCCTTTCTCCGGCTTTGCCGAATTCCGAAGAGCGCGGTAGCCATACTGGTCCGGACGCCGCCAATGTACGTCAAGGTCCCGACTGTCGCTGATCTTCACGCCGCCGACATAGCTGTCATTGCCTGAATACATTGGAGAGCTAGGACCGCCGAATACGTCTTTGAGGGCCTCGCGCTTTCGGTCAAATTCGACCCGCTTGGCGCCCCATGCCTCGATGGCGGCCAGCGCCGGCGCGGCGTTGGTCTTGTAGAAGTAGCTGCTCATGACAATCTCCAGGCAGTCGCCAGCCTCGCCGGCTGGCGTGATTCGTTGAAGTGGGGTATTTGTATTCGGCCTGGCATGGGCCGGATCAGGGGTGAAAATGGCATTCGATAAACGAACCCAGCGGTTCATCAATGGTCTCGATACGGCGAAGGCACAAGTTGCGGCAGATGGCATAGAGCTGACGCCGGAAGAGGCTGTGAAGGCTGCGATGAAAAGAGCTCTAGGCTCGAAGACGGTGAAAAAGCGCAAGAAAAAGAAGGGCCGCGGCGGATCACCGTTTCTACCGGGTAGCTTCGAAAGCTCTTCCAGGTAGGCGCGGCCTCCGTGACCGGTGGTGGCATAATTTGATAGCGGTGGTGTCTGAGGTGTAAGATCGCGACCACTACAGTGATCGCTTAGCGGCGATTTCTCATGAGCACGGGCTAACAGCTCGCGTGAAAGAAAAACTCTTAAGCTATTTTTTTATTGCATCGAGCCTAGTGACGTTGTGCGGTTTTCCATTACTTGATGGCATTCCACTTATTTACCATATCGATCTAGGAGTAATTTTGATGGCTATAACAGCAGCATTTGGATGGGGCGGGGCGGCGCTGGGAGCGATCGATATTCAATTGTTAAGAGTCGGACGAGTAATGCAGCTGCCGGACAGTTCCGCAGAGGGTTAAAATCCTTCCGCTCCCTCCAAATTTTAGTCCGGAGCGACAATCTCGTCGCCTGGATCGCGTTTCAACTCGACCAAGCTTTGATTGTGAAATTCACGCGCCACGCTCTCGCTAATTATGATTTCGTGGCGCGCACGAAGCGCATTCCGCGCACCTTCAGGTCCGAGCGAATGCACGTACCGTAGGACGCCCTCGATAACAGAGGCCTGCTCGGTATCCTCGTTCCAGGCCATCAACTCTTCAAGAATGTTGCGTGTGCCGAGTCGGCACCGATGTCGGAGTTCCTTCTCGTCGAGTTCGATCCGCTTCTTGGCAGCCTTGACCGACCGCTCCTTTCCACTTTTGGCCATGGCCAACCTCATCTATGCCGCTGGCCGGCAATGCCAGCCAGGTTTGTCGTTTGCGTTGCTGGACGCGTGCCATCCTGCGCATCAGGCTGATGCCGGGAAGTCGAGTGAGTAATCGGCGATCAGCCGGCGGCACAGAGTTTCGCTGATGCCGAGGTGCTTGCTGGCCTTATACCGTGTCATGCCGGCCGCTTTACACTCCACCAATTGAGCGGCCAGGGCGGCTTTTTCGTCGTTGTTGATGACTCTTCCGCGCTTGGTCTTCGGCGCCTCGATGTTCCGATACCCGTACGCCGGCTTCGGGATTTGATCGACACCGGGACTGTCTTTGCCGATCCCAGTAGGGATCAGCTGTGCCTGACCCCCGGATGCAAAGAAGGCAGCTTTCGCCGCCTCCAGTCCACTTTGCCGCTTTGCGGCTTGTTCGATTGCTTGGTCCATGTCAGGCACCGTTTAAAGGGTGGAGGGGCGCGAAGGGGATGTCGTCGTCGAAGCTGTCGGGCGGGGCTGCCTGCTGGTTCTGGGCTGGTCTGGCTGCCGCCTGCTGCCGGGACTGCTGAGGCCTGGCCTGCTGCTGCGCCTGATTGGCCGCCTGAGGCGGTGAGCCGACGAACTTGATCAGGATAATCTTGCCTGTCAGCTTGAAGCCCTCGCCGCCGCTGGTCTTGGCGTACGTTTCGATGTGGGCATCGTCCATGGTGAAGTAGATCTGCTGGCCTTTGAGCAGATAGGGCGCCATGGCTTCGGCCTGCTTGCCCCAGAGGGTGGCATCGACCCACTGAGTCGGGCGCTTGCCATCCTGACCCTTGCGACCGTAGTCGCAGGCGAGGGCCAGATTGACCACAGCGTCACCGCCCGGGGTGTAGCGCAGTTCAGCATCACGGCCAATGCGGCCGACGTCGGTAAGTGTTGGCATTGGGTTTCCTTAAGCGGCGATGCCGAGCACGCGGTTCATGCGCTCGTCGAGGATTTCGTAGAAGGTTTTGACGCGTTCGCTCATCTTGCGAATCATCACTTCGTCACGGTAGGCACGCTTCACGAACAGCTTCATGCCCGGCCAGTAGCTGACGAAGTCGATCCACTCGCGATCCGACACCCACAAGCCGCCCTGGCACTGCGCGACATGCTCCTTGGGGATCTCGCCGGACAGGATCACTTCCACCTGAAATTTCGGCAGCTTGGTCTTGATCTCGCACAGGCCGTCTTCGCCGATCAGCGAGTCTGGCGAGTAGCCGATACCGTGATTCAGGATGATGCCGACCTGCTCGGTGGTGACGTCCAGTTGCGACTGGTACAGGCCGCGGGCGATGCCTTCGTATTCATGGCCGCGCTCGGTGTGGCGGTTACCCTGGAACGGATCGGCAGCTTCACCGGTGATGCGCTCGCCGATCAGCGTGTTCATGTAGGTGAAGGCGCCGGCGCCGAAACCTGCCTCACCCTTGCCGTTGACCAGCAGGGTGTCCAGCTCGGAGCAGGTCACGATGCCCAGGCGTAGATCCAGCCACTCTTGAGTCCCTTGCTCAACGTTACTGATGATTTTCATCGTCTTTCCCTTCGGTGGTTTTGCTGTTTTGGGTGGCTGACTTGGTGAGCATGGCCAGCACCTGGTCGAACAGTGACTTCTCAACTGATGCCGGCGTGCCGTGCATCTTCTTGAAAGCCTCTTTCGCCTTGTCGCTGCATTTCTCCAGCAGAATGGCGAGCTGCGCGGCCTGGGCTGAAGTCACGCGCGGCGTCACCTGCGCGGCCGGCCCGTTGCCGTCGTCGTCTTCGCCGGTGGTGGTGAAGTTCAGCAGCAGGCCTGCGGTGTAGCGTTTGCCGTAGCTGACGCTAGAGGCGACCGCCTGCACGCCGTTTTTGCTGCCGGACGCATCGACAGGCAGAACAATCGAAGTTACTTCCCGGTGGCCGGCGCGATGGCTCAGCACACCTTCGACCTCGATGCCTCGCTCATTGCGAGGGGTGCGGAAGGTGATGGCGAATCCATACTTGGCCATCACCGGCTTGATCATTTCGTTGACGTCTTCCCAGAGCGCATAGGTGCTCTGGACCCGGCCGTTCTTGTCCTTGATGCCGCCGCGTTCGCCGATCACCGGCATTTCTTCCTGCATGTGAGCCAGGGCATCGTCGTATTGCTGCTTCGCCTGCTGAGCCTGGAAGCGTTCGTGCATCAGCATCAGGCGCTCCATCTTGTCGATGTCAGCGTCGGGGCTCATGGCCACCTGCTGGATGATCGACATGATGGTCGCCGATTCGGTTTGAATGGCCGGCACGCGCTCGACCTGGTCTTTCACTGCGAGATTACTCATGGCGACCTCAATACTTGATGGAAATGGCGGGGATGAAGCCGCTGGCGATCAGCTTGACAGCCAGGCGGGCGCATTCTTCGTTCATGCCGTTGGCGATGAATGCCTCTTTCGCTGCTTTGTAGATGGCGCCTTTGTGGGCCCGATCTGCCTCGCGCAGCTTTTCTTGGCGTAGGATTTCGTCGGCCGCGGCGTTCTGGCGGGCGATCTCGTCCAGTCGAGCTTGCTCAACCGCTGCGGCTTGACGCTGCTCGGCGGCAATGCGGTCCTGCTCAGCGCGGCGAATGGACTCGACACGATCCGCCTCGGCTTGCAGCTTCTGGCGCTCGGCCTGTTCAGCGGCCAGTTTCAGCTGCAGGGCTTGGTTAGCAGCGGCAGCCTCGGCCTCGCGGACTTTGCGCTCGGCGTCGCGCTGAGCCTGTGCAGCCTGATCAATCAGCGCCTGTTCACGTTTGGCGGCTGCATCACGCTCAGCCTGGGCTTTTTCTTCGGCTTCACGCTGGGCTTTCTCTGCCGCTTCCCGGGCGATTGCGGCTTCATGGTCAGCCTTGGCCCGCGCCTCTGCTTCAGCGCGCAGCCTGGCCAGTTCTGCTTGCTCAGCTTCGTACTTCTGGCGGGCGGCGAGGGCAGAGCGAAGCACGCTCAGGGCTTTGTCCTTGGCACGGGCTGCTTCCGGCTCGAATTCTTCCCAAGCATCGCCCAGAGCAATCGCTTCGAGCTGTGCGACTCGGTCGGTCAGGTCTTCGGCGGTGATGCCGTCCAGATCCACGGCCATCAGCCGGATGCGCTCGATCGCGTCATTGTGCTTGTCGACCCGGGCGTCCTCAGCGGCTTGCCACTCATTCAGCGGGCGGCGGACTTCTTCCTGCCATGAGTCCAAGGTGTCGCGAACGCGCTTGCGCTCGGCGTCGATCTTCTTCGGGACTTCCTTCAGGTCGGCGACCAGCTTCTTGCCGACGTCGTCCAAGGCCGTCTTGGAGCGGGCGACTGCATACGCCATTGAGGCGATCGCATCGCGACCCTTGCGGGTGCTGATGTCCGGCGTGAAGCCATCGATCTTGGAGCGAATCACCTGCAGCCAAGGCTCAAGACCCTTTTCAGTGCTGTAGACGGCGAGTGCGGTTTCTTGCGGCGGCACTACGGCCAGTTCGGTTTTTGCGGACATGGGGAATCCTTGCCGCGATGCTCGCAGCGTTTGCAGGTGGTGGTTATTGAGTGATCTGGCCGGAGTAGGCGCTTGCAAGCATCCAGGCGGTGAAGAGAAGCAGGGCAACGGCTGAGCCGCGCCAGGTGTGGACGCGCTTGGCGCGCTGGTAGGAAGTCATGGCCGAACCCTCACAGCGATCCGTCCGCCCTTCATGGTCGCAGCCAGGCGATGCGGTAGGTTGGCGACCAGTTCTTCGCGCTTGCGACCGATAACCTCATTGAAGGGCAATCCGAAACTGAGAATGGCGATGCGCCGCTCGATAGCTTCGAGCTGCTCATCGATCAGCGTTTTTACCGGTGCTGTGCTCATGACAACTCCTTGCGCTTCCGGCTGATCTTCAGCAGGCGAGCGCTGTAATGGTGGAATTCTTCGGCGGTGATCTCGCCGGCGGTGAAGAACCTCACGAGCAGCCCGTCGGCGAGGCTGTCATCGATGTCTCGGCTGCCGGTGTGCTCCAGGGCTTCAAGCGCTTGATCGATGGCGATGTGCGGGCTCACAGATCGGCGTCCTCGGCCTGGGCGATCAGCGCATCGTCTGCGAGGGGCTCGAGCAGGACTTCGGCAATCTCGCCAAGCTTGCCCAGCGGGTGATCGCTATTGCCAAGCAACTCAGCTACAGCCGTCTTATCAGTGTTTCCGGTCGTCGCCGTGATCAGCAGCCATCCCAGCGCCGAGGTGTGCACCTCGCTGTCGGCCAGGCGGTTGTTCACGTACTCATCCACTGCCAGGGCGAATTCCTCGGCGGTCACGCCTTGCTGAGGGCGCATGCGGCGCTGAAACGAAACGCTGCAGCCGCGCAGGAGCTCTTCGGCGGCGTTGTGCAACCACTCGGCCCGAGCATCATCGTGCGGGCTGTGGCTCACTGGAGGCGGCTTGCGGTGATGTCGAGGCAGATAACTATGCGTGGTGTTCATGATCGCCTCCAGAGGGCGAGGTGGAGTAGGCGAGGGCCGCCCATCCGTTTTAAACATATGGACCGCGGGCCATTTGGCGCGATCCACTTTTCAGATAAGCGATGCAGGGGGCCGCGTTGCGCGGTGCAGAATCGTCCGCATCGGGGTGTGATCTGGCCGGCGCTGATCTCCGGCTTGCGTGTGAAGTGTCAGGTTCAACCGAGCCGACCAGCTTTCGCCCATCGGCGCCGCACTTGTGAGCCTGCGTCGTTTCGCATCAGCCTGCGCATTCAGATCACACTCCGATGCGGCCTGGTGCTGGGGAGTACCAGGTGCTCGGGCAGTTATCGTCAGGCTGACGTGGCGCTGGTTGGTCTTACCCGTGCGTGATGGATAGATCACTGATGACACAAATCGAAGCGTCCTCGGGATCGGTTGATTCGGAGTAGTCGATCTGGTTGTACACGCCGCCGTGGAAAGCGAGAGTTTTCGTGTCCCAGGTGTTGTCGAGGCGCATGATTGCGGAAGTAGATTTGACGCCGTTACAGCTCGCCGATACGGAAACGGCACCGCTGGAGTTGGCGTGAATGTTGATCTTGAAGAGCGCGCCGAGCGGCACGTTTTCCAATACCGTCGAGTTGACCGGATCGTCTTGTAGGTAGCTCGACCGAAACCCCATGGTGATTTTGCCTTTGTTCCAGAACACCTTCACCGGAGGGCGCTCGGAACCCTGCACGTGAATTTGGCCGATCACGACCTTCTGCAACGAATTGACCTTCGTCAACCGCATTTCTTGACGGCACCAATGGTCTGCAGCACTAGAAAATGGCCAGTAACCAGGTTCTTTCCATTCGCAGCGAGTTCGATGGACGCTTTTACTGGAAGCTCCAAGAGTGGGCGCTGTCATCTGCAGCGATCCGTCGGGAAGCATCGAGATGACGCTGGGGCATTCGATCAGCGCTCGCCAACCGATCAGGTCGAGGGAGATAGGGTTCGTGTCGGAAATTGGAAGCGGGGTGGCGATGGTGAAGTTGCTGATGTCCACAGTCATTGTCGATTCCTTATTGCCTGTTGATTTCCCGTCTGGCCCTGTCGCCAAGGCCAGCCAGTGAAATCTTGTTTTCCGCTGGCACCGCATAGCGGGTCATTCACGCGGTTCGAGCCTTTCGCTCTAGTCAGCCGTCGAGGTGGTCCTCGCGTTGGTAGCCTTTCGGGGCTATCTGATCTCCGGTCGCCGTAGAGGCAGTGCCGTCTTTTTTCGTATTGCGCTGATTGTTAAAGAGCGGTCAGGCCCTTTGAGGCCCTTCGCAGTGGCTGTGTGTCGCTGCGATGGGTGAACTATCACGTATCGTGTTTATTTCGTCAACACGAGATGTGATTAATTTTCAAAATTAAACACGGCAAAAAATGGTTCCGTGTTTTGAAATGGTGGGATATGCTTTGCGAAACCTGTATGGATATACAGCATCTAAGGAGTAATAGATGTCCAGGCCGCAAAAGCAAAAACAACAGGAGAGGGTGGAAGTGTCCGGGCTCGAGCGCCTAGCACTCAGGGTTTCGTCGATGATCAATCATCCAATTGCTCAGCTGCAGCGCTGGGTGACGATCCATCGTCTCGACACGGACGGTGAAGAGGAGTGGGCAGAGGTGATGGGCATACTCACCGAGATAGGCGGCATAGAAATGATCTTCAAAGATGAAGGCGAATCGGTGACGCTGAAGTGGGAGCCTACGCCTGAGGATGAGCGCCCGGCAGAAACGGAGTTTGAGCCAGCAGAACATGAGGCGGCGCCTTTCTGACAGCCACAAAAAAGCCCGCTAAGCAGCGGGCTTTTTCTGTGCATCAGGTTTAAACCAGGTGGGCATTCCATACGAGTAGAACTCGCGCTTGTATGTAGGTTTCATCACGCCTGATCATTCTCGCTTTGTGCCGTGAGTTGTCGGAGATCATCTCAAAATGATCAGAGTCGGCAATCTGCAGACGCTTGATATAGATGTGGTCCTGCCAGCTGAAGAAGTAAATTCCATCCCCGACGAATTCGTGAATGCTCACGTCTACAATCAGCGGATCGCGGTGCTTGATGGTCGGCTCCATTGACTGGCCCCAACCGGTGATCATCTTCAAGTGGTAGTGCTCTTGGAACTCGACACCAAGTTCGCGCAGGTGCCGAGGGCTTACCCTGACATCCTTGAACATTTCGGGATAATCGTGAGGTATTTGCCCTCCACCCATGGCGCCACGAACGTCGTAGTGGGCAATCCACACTTCATCCCCAACCAAGCCAGGGCGAGAGAAGTCGGCGGTGATTACATTGCTGGCTGGCTCAACACTTTCAGTGGCAGCAAGGATTTTCTCCTTGATGTGTGTAGGCAGTCTTTTCCCCGCTTGAGCAAGCATTTCACGGACCAAATCTGCAGACCCGGATGCAGTGGCGGTAGCTGCTGAGGTCGCGTACGAGGTGCCGCTTGTGAGTAGGATTTCGGATACGTCTACCCCGATAGCTTTCGCCATTGCAGCGAT
The DNA here is from genome assembly GCF_949767605.1 of Pseudomonas sp. IT-P218. Classification (NCBI taxonomy): domain Bacteria; kingdom Pseudomonadati; phylum Pseudomonadota; class Gammaproteobacteria; order Pseudomonadales; family Pseudomonadaceae; genus Pseudomonas; species Pseudomonas sp. IT-P218. The sequence goes on along the minus strand of NZ_CATKQQ010000088.1, from coordinate 56,476 downwards.
ATCAGCCAGCGATGGTTCGCGGCTTCCTGCCTCGTAGTTTCCTACCCTGGACTGTGATTTCCAGCCGCAGGCTTCCGCGAGCTGCGCTTGAGACATGCCCGCTGCTTTCCTGAGGCGCTGTATGCGCTGACCTAATGATTCGTTCATGCGCGGGATTCAATCACGAATTGAAATACCCGGCTTTCACTTATTGTGTTTGCCAATAACACGATACGTGTTTATCCTTCATTCAAGAGCCATAGGAGCGAATTTCATGAACCACGTCCGAAGTATCCGAGAGAAGGCCGGGATTACCCAGGCTGCTCTTCGTCGGTCGCTTGGGTGGAATCAGTCTCGCCTCGCGAATTACGAGTCCGGACTTCGTTGCCCTGGGCTAAGCGAGGCACGCCTCATCGTTACCGCGCTGAATGCGCTCGGCGCCAAGTGTGGTCTCGACGAGGTTTTCCCCCCTGAAGATTTGAACAGCCAGTCCGCTGCATAACCATTTTGATAAGTCGCAAGGAGCAACAAATGTACGAAGACCCTAAGCATCTGAACCACAACGAAACCAAGGTGCGCTTGAGCGACGAGTACGACGAATATCTGCGCTCGCTCGCAAAGATCCACGGCACTCAAAAGGCCGTGCTGGCCCGTGAAATTCTGAAAGCTGCGATCCAGCAGATGAGGGATGAGCTTACCCGGATTCAAGACATCGCCTGAAGGCCCCCAATGGAGGCTTTATGCCTGAGAACCAGAGCGAGCTGCTTTTGCGGCAGATCGCGGACGTAGACGACATCAAATTTCTTGAAGAGGTCGCCACCATGCTCGGTATCCCGATAGAGCAGCTGGCTAAAGAGAGGATTGAAAAGCTCATCGTCACCAGGACAAGACCCAAGACGATGACGGGAACGGTCCAGCCATTCAGGCGACCCTATTCCCATCCCAAAAGTCGGGCTGATGAGGGCCTGAAAAGTGTTTAACCCCAAATCGCAGACACAAAAAAACCGACGGGCAAGGTCGGCTTTTTCATTACGTACTGCTTAAAACACTGTGAGGCAGATTATGCATACCTCAAACAATGATGTACAGGGCCTGAAAAAGTCCGCGCCACATTTCCTCCAGTCGCAAAACGTGTCGCGCACTATTTCCAGCATCGAACTCCGCGACATGGTCAACGAGGCTCGCAGCCAGGCTGGCGAGCCGAAAGTCAGGAACGACCAGTTCATTATCCGCGTGCAAGACGAGCTCGGCGATGAGCTGGGGGAGTGCAAAATAATTGCACACCCCCAGAGCCGCGTGGATATGGCCAGCTACGAGCTGACTCTCGATCAATGCATGCTCGTAGGCATGCGCGAATCGAAAGCCGTTCGCCGATCCGTACTGCAAAAGCTGAAGGAGCTGGAGGGGCCCCGCGTCATTGCCACGCTTCCTGACTTCTCCAATCCGGCAGCAGCGGCCCGTGCCTGGGCCGAACAGTTCGAACTGCAGCAGGCTGCCAATCAGGCCTTGATTGAGGCAGCTCCGAAAATTGCCTTCGTCGAGAAGTACGTCGATTCGACGGGGCTCAAGGGCTTTCGTCAGACAGCCAAGCTTCTGAAGGCCAACGAGTCGCGATTCCGTGAATTCCTGATCGACAAAAAAATCATGTACCGCATGGGCGGCGAATGGCAGGCCTACCAGCCTCACATCGACGCCGGGCGCTTCGAAGTGCGGGCCGGCACCACTGACGGCGGGCATGCCTTCAACCAGTCCAAATTCACCCCCAAGGGCGTCACTTGGGTTGCTGGCTTGTGGGCTCAATACCAACTTCGGGAGGCCGTGTAATGGCCGGGGACTGGATCAAAATGCGCATCGAACTTCAAACCCATCCGAAAGTTTTCCGCATGGTGTCCGCATTGAAAGCGGACAGACTTCGGATCATTGGTGGACTGCATGTTGCCTGGAGTACTTTTGACACTCATTGCGATGACGGTGTGCTCGTTGGCTACACCACTGAAGCGATGGATGCTGTTGTCGGGTGGCCGGGTTTCACGCAGGCCATGATCGACGTTGAGTGGGCCTGCATGGAGGATGAGGGCCTTGTAATGCCTCGCTTTGACGAACATAACGGGGCAAGTGCAAAGCGCCGCGCCAACGATAACGAGCGCAAACGGAACGACAGAAAGACGAAAAACGTCCGCAATGTGTCCGCTAGTGATGCGGACAAATTGCGGACCAGAGAAGAGAAGAGAAGAGAAGATAAAGATCAAAAGCCTTCTGTCGATGATGCAGTCGATTCGGCTGAGCTGTTCGCCCGATTCTGGACGCTGTATCCCCGCAAGGTCGGCAAGGAGGCTGCACGCAAGGCGTGGGACAAACTCACCCTGACCGCCGAGCTGTTCGAGGTGATGGTTCAGGCCCTGGGCGCGCAGAGCGTCAACACCGAATGGACCAAGGACAACGGCCAGTTCATCCCGCACCCGTCGACCTGGCTCAACGGCAAGCGCTGGGAGGACGAAGTGCCCGAGCCGGCGCCCGCTGCGAACAATGTTCACCAGTTCCCGCCTCGTCGTCAGGCCAATGGCCCCGACTTCGATAACCGAGCCTGGGCTGAGAACTTGGACGGTGGTCTGTGAACAAGCCAAAGCCGCCGAGGAGCGCGGCTCAACTCATGAAGGTCACCGGTGCGACCACTGACCTGCGCGCTGCTGTTGGCAGTTACCAGCCTCCGGCGATGCCGGTCATGCCCAAGACCCTGCCGCCTGGAACGATCGATGTCGTCAACGCCTTGTTCAAGGAACTGCAGGCCATCTTCCCGGCTTGGAAGCAGGCTTGGCCGACCGATGACGCGCTGGATTCTGCCAAGCGCAGCTGGATCAAGGCTTTCATCGTCGAGGGGATCACCCAACTGGAGCAGATCCGATTCGGCGTTGAGCGTTGCCGTTCGCTGGGCACAGACTTTATGCCGAGCGTGGGTAGATTCATCAAGCTGTGTCAGCCGACTCCGGAAATGCTCGGCATCCCGCCTCACGACAAGGCATTTCGCGAGGCGCTGGAAAATTCACACCCAAGCAGGTTTGGCGATCGCACCTGGTCACATCCGGCCGTTCGCCACGCAGCGCTTCAATGCGAGATACACAACCTGGGCGATCTGATCCCGGAGAAGGCCAGCGAGGTATTCGACCGGGCCTACGAGATCACCATTCGCCGCCTGGTAGCGGGTCTGCCGCTCGAGGACATCGCCATTGGCATCGGCCACGACGGCCAAAAGACCGAGCTGGAACTGGCCGAGGAATTCGCCAATCAGCGCCAGGTTCGGCTGCTGGACGTTCAGGGCATTCCATCGTCGGGCGGCGCCGCGCGTGCGCAGCTGCTGGCAAGACTGAACATCAAGCGCGAGCCGCAGCTCGGCAAGGAGGCTTCCTGATGGTTGCTCAATCCAAAATCACCCTGGCCTGCACCGCGGCCGGTTTCTCCATCGGCGTGTTCTGCGTCCTGTTCACAATGGCGGTGACGTCATGACCGACAAGATCAGCGTCAACAGCCAGGCAAAGCTGTCCGAGGCCATCACCAGCCTGACCGCAATGTACCGCGACAAGAAGTTCGTCGTTGTGTCGCTGCGCCCGGGCAAGGATCGCACCCTGGATCAAAACGCCCTGTGGTTCTCGCTGTACCAGCGTATCACCGCGATGACGCAGATCGGCGACGTTGAGGATGCCCGCCGATACTGCAAGCTGCATTTCGGGGTCCAGATCCTGCTGAACGAGGAAGACGACTTCCGTGCGGCCTGGTACCAGACCATGCGTCACCTGAGCTACGCGCAAAAGCTCGAGATGATGGGAGGGTGCTCGCTGTTCGGCCCGGATGGATTCCCAGTAACCCGGTTGTTCAGTCGCGCCCAGGGCATCGCCTACACGGATCGCATCGTGGCGGACTTCACTGAGCGCGGCGTGGTGTTCACGGATTTGCTGGGCGAGGTGGCTGCATGAGTCTTTCAGCAAAACAGCCTCGACCGAAGAAGTGCAGCGTCACGTCGTGCAGGGCCTCATTCGTCCCCAAGGAAAGCTTTCAGAGTTGGTGCTCTCCGGACTGCGCGGTCGTGATCGCCCGACGTAGGCAGGAGAAGAAACGCAAAGAGCTCGCCGCGATCGGGCGCCGCGAAATCAAGGTTCGCAAGGAGAAGCTCAAAAGCCGGGCGGACCACCTCAAAGACACGCAGATTGCCTTTAACGCCTGGGTGCGCGCCCGTGATGCCGAGTTGCCGTGCATCAGCTGCGGCCGGCACCACCAGGGTAAGTACGACGCAGGCCACTACCGGACAGTCGGGAGCAACCCCGCGTTGCGTTTCGAACCACTCAACTGCCACCGACAGTGCTCGCCGTGCAATACCCGACTCTCCGGGAACATCGTCAATTACCGGATCGAGCTGGTGAAGCGGATCGGCGCCGAATCGATCGAGTGGCTGGAAGGCCCGCATGAGGCCAAGAAATACACCGTCGAAGAGCTGAAGGCGATGACTGCCGAATACCGGGCAAAGACCAGAGAGCTGAAAGGGAGAGCAGCATGAAGATCAATTCTGCACGCCAGGCATGGCATGACTGCACGTACAACCCGGCTCCGGGCCAGACCTCGGACGTCGCCGTTCTGGGCGTTGTGGTCCAAAGCACCGAGCGCGGGCCAACTGCGAATCACGCAGTGCACGGCGCATTGGCTGGCCAGATTCAATCGGCGATCGCGCGGCTTCACCGCCAGCTCCGCGCATTCGGCAATGCCATGTATGCGGCCGAGCCGACTGATGATGACCGGGAAGAGGCGGAAGAGGCGGTGTTCAATCTGGCGTGCGCCCGGGCACCGCGCATGACTGCCGACAAGAGGGAGCGAGCCGAGTACGTGGCCAAGGGGGTGTTCCGTCGGTATCGCTACATGCACCAAGGCGGCCAGTCGGCCAATGATGACCCGCTGATCAAGCCTGAGCTGTTCAGGACTTGGATGAATGGCGAGTACGGGGTCAAGCTTCCATCCGCTGCCTGGGGCCGAGACTGGGAGCCGTTTGTTCAGCTCTGCTTTGACGCCTGCTACGACATCGACGCAAAGGCGCTGAGCCCGATCGGTGGAGTGATTTACAAGATGCGAGAGGCCGCTTGACTTCCCGCACGGCTGAGGGCATTATTTCGCCACTGTTAGAGTTTTGCCTTCGGCAACTTACTCATTGAACAAAAAAACCCGGCCATCGCGCCGGGTTTTTTATTGCGTGTTATTTGCTGCATTCCACGATCTGAAACAGGTTGAACCATTTCAGATGAAGTGGACGCTCGGTAACTGCTTCAGGCGTGCCTTCTAACTCAGCGATGGGGTCTTCCTTCCCCTCAGGCCACGTTGAAAAATCGGCTACGACGATTGCCGATGTGAGTTGAATGTTTTCACTTCCCCCTTGTTTGAAGTAGTCCGGGAAGCCATTGCTCAGCGGGTCAATGCGAACATAAAATTTATTTCGCCAATACGCTTCGTGGCTTATGCACTCTTGAAGAATCAATGGGTCTTGAATTCTGGCTTTCGTGCTTTTGTATTCCTGTATGAGTCGTGCGGACGTGAGCCAGTTGATTCGGCTTTTTGGCGGGATGTTTAAGCTAGCATTGCCTCCATCAAGGGTGCTGTACGATCTCTCCAAAGTAGTTATCGCATGGGCGAGAAGGCGTTCATTTTTTCTCTCATTTTCCGCCGCTGCATTAGCTTTTGTATGATTGGAGTTGTTTTCCTTGATTGCTCTGAAAGCCGCATAGGCTGAGGCTGCGCCAGTGATGGCTGATAATGCCGCAGCTACAGCAGCTACCGTGGTCCAAATCAAATTCCATTCCATAAAATTCTCCAGTCTTGGCAAAGTCCGAGGCTCGTTTGCCAATCATTTTTAGTCAAGTAGATCGAACATCCTTTAAGCCCATTATCGGCTCGCCCGAATAGGGCCTCATTCAGGCCTCTGCTTCCGCAGGGGCTTTTTCGTATCTGGCACCCACGCCATCGTCCTTGCTCCGAGCGGATGAGAGAGGCGGGGAGTGCCGGACCTATTCTCGCTCCCCGCAAGGGAGGACGCTGGATGTCACATATGCCAGAGAAGAACCCAGAAACCTGGCTCATCGTCATGGCCTGGCTCAGCCAGAACTCACCAATGCTCTATGCCGCGGCGCTGTCGTGCTGGATCGCCTTCTTGCGCGTCATCTACGGCGGCGGTGGACGGCGACAGGCCGTGCTTGAGTCCTGCCTGTGTGGTGCGATCACAGCCGGGGCATTCCCGCTGCTCGAATACTTCAATCTCCCATCGAGCCTCGCAGCTGCCGTCGGCGCCTGCATCGGCACCCTCGGCGTGAAGAAGGTTGCCGCCCTGGCTGACCGCTTCACCGACTTCAAATTGCCCAAGCGGCAGGAGTGACCTATGCAACTCATCGACAACTGGAAACAAGCGCTGAGTATGTCCAGCGTTCAGGCCGGCGGTGCCATTGCTGCCCTGGGCATTGCCGAGCAGCTGATGCCACAACTTCAGGCAGTGCTGCCACCGGTGGCCTATGGCGTGTTGGGTCTGCTGGTGATGATCGCTCGCGTGGTCCTTCAGCCGAAGCTGAGCAAGTGAGAAAACTCGCTCGACTTCATCGCGCACCTTCGGAAATTAAGCCCCCTTGCTGTTTTACGGTGCAGTAGCAGGAGGGGTGGTAGCCCCAGAGAGTTTTAGCGGCCGACGAGCAATTTGGTTTCGCAGAAGCTGAAGTCGTACTCAAGCAGTGCGTCGCTCATGTTTCCCCAGTGAGCCTCCAGAAGACGAGCAGCCCGCTCCGAAACTAAGAACGGCACAGTTTTAAATCCCTCCGCGGCCAGTGCCAGCGTGCGGTGCCGGCCTGACATGATGTCAGGCTCAGTCGTGAAGATTAACGAGCAAATTTCAAATGCGGGGGATTCCGCTGAACGAATGAAGTCGATCGCATCCTGAAGTCGCCGGGCGTGATTAATTGCTGGAGCGCTCTTCAAGCCCTGTCGAGCGATGTTTACTGCCGACGCCGAATCAAGGATCACGATTGCTGGAATATCACCAGGGCGGTAGCCAGTTGAGAAAAAATCAGGAAGCGGGAGGTGAGGGCGGTCAGTGCAAGTCAGTTTCAGCATGTCGGTCTCATCATCAATATCGAAGCTTTGCGGTGTGCGTTTTCGATACATGCCCTGCTAATCGGATCACACTGCAGAAATCTTTACTCGAATCCGATTTTTTTTTTGCGCGCCTCAAATCGAGCAGTCGCTTGTGGGTCAACTTCGCGACACAAAACGATCATCGCGAAAACGTGTCGCGGAATAGGACCTAATCATGACCGAGTCAAAACCACGAATTCAGGTGCATTCGGGTGGGGTAGTCACGACTGACAGCCTCTCGAACCTGGTAGCCAATCTCGGGACCGGTCGAGACAAGCGCACGCACAACTCTTTCGGCTTCGAGTTCATCAATCAGTTCGAGCTGGAAGCTGCGTATCAGTCCAACTGGATCGCCCGCCGGATCGTGGACAAGCCGAACGAAGACGCGCTGCGTGAGTGGCGCAAGTTCAGTGGCAAGCAGTCCAAGCAGATCGAATCCGAAGAGCGCCGCCTCGGTGTGCAGCAAGCCTATCTGGATACCTGTTGCTGGGCTGACCTGTACGGTGGCGCAGCGCTGCTGATGGTGACCGGCCAGGACCTGAGCAAGCCGCTCGATCTGGACAAGGTCAAGAAGGGTGGCCTGAAAAATCTGGTCGTCCTCGATCGCTGGGACATTCAGCCGATCAAATTCAACTTGGAAGACCCGCTCAAACCGAACTGGATGCAGCCTGAAAGCTACATGATGGTCAACGGCACCCAGGATATTCACTACAGCCACATCGTCCGCCGCACTGGGGCTCGCCTGCCGCGCCGCATGCGCATGTTCGAACAGGGCTGGGGCGACAGTCGCCTACGCCGCTGTATGTCTGACCTGCGCGACGTGGTGGCCACCAAGGGCGGTATCGCCTCCCTGGTACTGGAAGCCAACGTCGACACTATCAGCGTGAAGGGCCTGCAATCGGCCCTGGCCAGCGCACAGAGCGAACAGATCACCAACCGCTACCGCATGTTCGGCATGCTCAAGTCGATCATTAACTTGGGTCTGCTCGATCAGGACAATGAAACGTACGACCGCAAGAGCATCGCCTTCTCCGGCCTCAGCCAGATCATGGAGCAGTTCATGGTGTGGACGGCAGGCGCCGCTGAAATGCCGGTGACCGAGTTGTGGGGCCAATCAGCAGCAGGCCTCAGCTCAACCGGTGAAGGCGATTTGAAGACGTACCACGGCACGATCAAGGGCAAACAGGACGGCCAGATGCGTCTGGACCTTGAGGCGCTCGACCAGGTGCTGATCCGCTCGGCGCTCGGCTCGTACCCGGAAGGCATCGAGTTCGAGTGGAATCCGCTGTCGCTGCCTTCGGGCAATGAGCAGGCTCAGGAAGACCTTGCCGACGCCCAAGCGGATGCGATGAACATCGAGAGCGGTGTGATTCGCCCAAGCCATGCCATGCGCCGCGCACAGTCGAAAGGCACCTACGCCATCACCGATGAGCAGATCAAGGCTCAAGAGCAGCTGGAGAAGGATCAGGACAATGGCCTTGGCGACGACGGCAAAGACCTCCCCGGTTTCTCCCTTGGCGAAACTGACGGCGACGAACCAGGCGCTGATGGAAAAACGCCGGAAAAAGCCGAAAGCGCCTAAACCGGTGATGCCCAGCAAGGAGGCTGAGCGCTACTACCTCGGCCAGCTGCGTGCATTGGTCAGGGCGATGGCTTCTGAGCTGATCGCCTCGCTTGAGCCGGCATTGAAGCGGCTGAAGCCTGCCTACATCGCAGACAGCCGCGTGACGCTCGATGGCAGCTGGACCGACGAGATCCTAAAGTCGATTCGCAGCGTGTCCCAGCGCTTCACCTCTCCACTGTTTGAGGCGCAGATCCAGCGGGTGGCGGCTACGACCATCAGTCGTGCTGAGGCCGACAACGCCGAAGACTTCCGCGTCTCGATCAACAAGGCCGTGGGCATCGACTTCCAGCTGATCACCAAGCCCAAGGGCATGACGGATTATCTGGAAGCCTCCACTGCCGAGAACGTCAACCTGATCAAGTCCATCCCGGCCGACTACTTCAAAAAGGTTGAGACGATTGTTCTCGGCGGCATGAAGGACGGCCTCGCGCCTACCACCATCGCCAAGCAGATTCAGGAAGAGACGGGTGTCAGTGCGCGCCGGGCAAAGCTAATTGCGCGTGACCAGATGGCGCAACTCAATTCAGACCTGACCCGGCAGCGCCAGACCGCAGCCGGGATCGTGCACTACAAGGTCCAGGATGCTGACGACGTGCGGGTATCCGGCAACCCGTCCGGCAAGTACCCCAGCGCGAAGATCAGCTGCTGGGGGATTGCGCGGCAAGACATCGGCTACGGGCCTGGGGTTTACAAGGTGGCAGAGGGTGCGACCTGGAAGGGTGTCACCAACCTGCACCCGGGCAAGCACCACCCGCTCTGCCGCTGCGTCGGCATTGCCATGATCCCCGGCGTGAATTATTTCCCCGACAAGAACGGGTAACCCATGAAGAAAATGACCATCGACGAGGCCTTCAAGCCATCGTCGCGCACCGTCACGCCTGAAGGCTTCCTCTGCGTGAAGGGGGTGGCGGCCCGTACCGGTGTTTATCAGTACGTCTCCACCGAGCTGGATCTCGACGGGCCAGAGCGCATCGTCAACGTCTACCGGCCGCCGACTCAAGTGTTCGCGCCCGAGTCGATGGCAACCTTCCCTGACAAGGATGTGACCAACGACCACCCGGACGACCTGGTCGACTCGACCACGTTCAAGCAAGTGTCGGTGGGCCACGTCCGCGGCGTTGAACAGGACGGCGACAACCTGGTGGTCGACCTGATCATCAAGGATCAATCAGCCATCGACGACATCCAGTCCGGCAAGGCTGAGCTCTCCCCAGGCTACCTGGCCGAGTACGTCGAAGCCCCGGGCATCGACCCGGCGTCCGGCACCGCCTACGAGTTCGAGCAGCGCGACATCCAGATCAACCACGTCGCCGTTGTAGAAGCAGCGCGAGGCGGCAAGATCGCCCGCATTTTTGACCACAAACCGAAAGGTGTACCAATGGCACAACGGAAAGTCTTTTTAGACTCCAAGAAAAGCCGCTCCATCATCCTTGACGAAGAGGCTGCTTCGGTAGTCGAAGACGCCGTTGCAGCCCTTCAGAAGTTCGCTGATGAAGAGTCAGCTCGCGCAGACAAGGCTGAAGCCACCAAGGACGAAGCGGAAGAGAAGCTGGAAGAGGCCAAGAAGGAAACTTCTGACGCCGCTATCGGTGCTCGCGTGAAATCCACCCTCGACACCATCGCCCTGGCGGCCCGTGTCGTGAAGTCGTTCGACGCGAAGGGCCTGGTGTCCCCGCTCGAAATCAAGCGCGCCGCAATGGCGCAGCTCAAGCCGACCCGCGACTGGGCAACCAAGTCCGAGGCCTACGTGCTGGCCGCCTTCGACGCCGCTGCTGATGAAGCAGAGGAAACCAAGGACGAAGACGAGGACGACGACAAGTCGAAAGTCAACGACAGCCTGAAACGCTTCGCTGACGACGCATCCAAGATCGGCACCAAGGCGACCATGGACGGCACCAGCGCTTACAACGACTTCCTGCGGGGTAAAAAGTAATGGCCACTGCATTCGACACCTTCAACCAATACGCCAGCACGGCATTCGAAGGTCAGATCAATGACTGCTCGATGCACGACCTGACGACTTATGTCGTCGAGTCTGCGGCCGTTCCGTTTGGTCGTGCGCTGATCCAAGGGGCCACCGACAAGGGTGCCAAACTTCCGGCTGCCGCTGCTGCTTTCATCGTTGGCTTGTCCGTGCGCCACGCAATCGGAATTGGCGGCGGCTATCTGACCGGTGACGGCAACGCCAACGGTAACCCTGTCGGATCTCGCGCTGTCGGCCAAGAGTCGACCGCGATGGCTTATGGCCGGGCCTGGGTCAAGACCCTTGCCGGCGCAACGCCTGGCCAGCAGGTCTACGTTGTGCCTAACACCGGTGAGCTCACCAACGCCGCAACCTCGGGCAACCTCCTGTGGCCTGGCGCGACCTTCAAAACTACCGCCTCCGCTAACGGCATGGCACTTATCCAAGTCCGCGGCCAAGCGCTCGCGACTCTGGTCGCTTAAGGAGCAACGAATATGCGTATGACAATGGACGCCCAGGCCCAAGCCGCACTGGGCTTTTACACTGGTCAACTGACGTATATCGAGCAGGAGGTGCTGCGCCAGCCGTACCCCGAGATTCGCTATCCGTCGATCCTGAACGTCGATACATCGGCGCCGGACTGGATCGAAAGCGTTGGTTTCAAAACGCTCGACTTCCGTGGCAAGCCACAGATTCTCGGTGACAAGTCCAAAGATTACCCAATGGCAGAGATGGCTTCTGCGATGGGCGCTGTGGACGTTCACACCTTCTCGCTGGGCTACAGCTATACCCTGGCCGAGCTGGGCAAAGCCATGGAAATGGAGCGCAGCCAAGGCCAAGGCGGAGCAATCAACTTCCTCGCCGAGAAGCCAAATGGCGTACGCCTGCTGACCGAACAATGGCTCGATAGCACTGCGTTCTCAGGCGACCCTTCGGTCCCTTCGCTTGCGACTGGTGGCCTGATCAGCTACCCAGGCGTGCCAGTGGTCGCTACCGGCGCACTGCTCGGCGGTGCAAACCAGACCATTGCGCAGATCATTGCGCAAGGCGACCCGAACAAGGTTTCTCAGGATCTGCTGAACCTGTTCAATAACGGTCGCCTGCAGGTTCAGGTCACGCAGACCAAAAACGTTTTCCGTCCTACCCATGTGCTGCTACCTGCGGTCCAGCACGGCCAGATCGAGAGCTACCGCATCCCGAACACCTCGGATACGTTGCTGAGCTATCTGGAGCGGGTCACCAAACTTACGTTTGAGCCGATCCTTCAACTGGCCGGCGCAGGCGCTGCCGGAGCTGACCGCATGATGTTCTACACCAAGAACGATCAGTACGCGAAGTTCCATATGCCAATGCCGTTCATGTTGAACTCGCCAATCCCTACCGCTGGCGGCCTGCAATTCGAATCGGCTGGCCTGGTGCGAATTGCTGGTACCGAACTGCGTATTCCGAAGTCCCACTTGTACGTCGACGGCATCTAAGGGGGTCATATGGCAACTCTGACCAATACCAGCTCCCACCCGTTGGTACTGGCTGATCTGACGATCCAGCCAGGCGAAGTGATTGAAGACTTCGACGACAAGGCGGCCGAAGACCTCAAAGACAGCCTGTTCGTCGAGGCAGGCTGGCTGGTCATCGAAGTAGCCGAGCCTGTCGAGCCCAAGGCGAAAGCCAAGTAACACCGATAGCCCCGCCCAGTGCGGGGCTGTTGTTTTCTGGAGGTTGCAACCGTGGCTGAACTGACCATCGAAGTGACGCCGGCGATCATTGCTGACTTCCGAGCGTTCTACGAAGAATTTTCCGACAGTGCCGCCTGGTCTGACACAAAGATCACCAAGGCGCTGTATATCGCACGCGGCGAGCTCGATGCCTGCCGCTGGGGCGACTACAAACCCTATTCACTCCTGCAGCGAGGCTGGTTCGCCCTGGCGGCGCATTACCTGACCTGGAACACGGCGACGACCGACGCCACTACGGCAGACGGCAGCGCCTCGACGCCCTACGCGGTGGCCAGCAAGGGCGTGCGCGATGAATCGGTGTCCTACGCTATCCCGGCGGCGAACGCCAGCCTGACGACGTGGGAGGCGGCTCTGGCCCTCACTCCATACGGCGTTGAGTACCTGCACCTGCGGGACAGGGCTGGCATGGGGGCCGTCTGCGTATGATCCGGCCGGACGTGAGCCTGATCGGCAAGCAGCAGGTCGAGCAGGCGATGAAGGACCTGGCCAAGAAGTTGGAAGGTGATGCTCGCGTCCTGGCCGGTGTTCCGAAAGGTGCCGGCACTTACGAAGACGGGCTGACCCTGGCGACTATCGCGGCGGTCAACAACTTCGGCTCTGCTGACGGCAAGATCCCCGCGCGTCCCGTGCTGGGCCCGGGCATCGAGAAAGGCGCTCCGCAATACCTGCGATTGGCCGAGGTGATGATTCCCAAGGTGCTGAGCGGCGAAATGACCATGCGCATTCTGCTCGAGCAGATGGGGCAGCTTGCCGAGGGGCACATCAAGCAGGAAATCACCGACCTGAAGGATCCGCCCAACGCCTCATCGACGATTGCTGCCAAAGGCTCCGACAACCCTCTGATCGATACCGGCGCCTTCCGTCAATCCATTCGTTACGTCATCGCCGAGGCAGGCGACCCAATCGAAGAGGGCTTGTGATGGGTTTGAACATGCGCGGCCACGTCAGCGGCCCCTTCGTGACGCACAAGGGCGTTGTCTTGAACCGCTACACCAGCGAGATCGCCGACTTCGAGCCGGCCCTGACCCTGAGCTACACCGACAGCTTCAACGCCAATGTGCAGCCTGTTAGCGACAAGGAAATCGAATTTCTGCAGATCGGCGCCGAGCGCATCAACGACGTGCGGGTGATTCACCGAAACGACGGTAAGGGCATCGAGGTTTCGACCCCTGGCAAGCTTGCCGACATCCTGGTGTTCGCCGAGACGCCAGACAAGCCGGTCACCTGGTGGAAGTCCATCGCGACCGACTTCAGGCCCTGGCATAACTTCTGCCGCGCTGTGGTGGCCAAGCTGGACCCGGCCGAGGTCGCCAGTCTGGAGGTGCACGCCGATGCTTGACGTAAAAGCGCTATCCAAGGCCGTGTGCCGGATCGTCGTCGCAGCGACTGGCCTGCCAGCTGACAAGGTGATCCTCGCCGACAACAACACTGCGGCCCCCTCTGGCAGCTACTGCGCCGTGCGCCTGCAAAACCCCGAGCAATGGGGTCAGGCGATCAACTCGCAGCGAAACGTGGTCGCCGAGGATGACCCTCAATACAAGGACATCATCGCCAAGGTGGCCACCCAGTTCACCCTGGGCTTCAGCATCAATTTCTACCGCTCTGGCGCGCTGATGTACGCCGGGGCGATCTGCGAGGCGAATAAGCGTGAGCCGATAAAGGCCCTTCTGCGCACCGCCAAGCTCGGCTGGTCCCGCGTATCACCGATCAACAACCTGACCGGGCTCTACCAAGCGGCCATGGAAGAGCGCGCCCAACTCACTCTGTACCTCTACGGCGAATCGATTGCTGAAGATCGCGTGCAGCGCATCTACCGCGTGGGTTTCTCCGCGCAAACCGAACAATCTGGCGCCGTTGCGCAAGGGGAAGTAAATGGCTTATCCGGCTGAAAGCATCATCAACATCAACACGCTGATCAATTCGGCCGGGCTCGGCACTGCCAACTTCGGCGCAGGCATGGTCTTCGCTGACTTCGATTCGTCCAGCGATGTGGCCTTTGTTGAAGGTTCCTATCGCGACTACGGCTCTCCTGCCCAGGTGGCTGCCGACTTCGACATTGCTTCCGACCCGTACGCGGCCGCGCTGGCATGGTTTTCAGCGGTACCGAAGCCCAAGACCTTGCGCATCTACCTGCGTATCGAGGACGACACCCCCGTCGAATCGCTGAACGATGCGATCAACAAAGGCATCTGGTTCTACTGGTTCGAGTTCGAGACCGCCATCCGCGCTGTCGATGCCGATGTGCTGGCTCTGGCTGCTGCCGGCGATGCCGCGGGCAAGTTCTTTGCCTACACCACCAACCAGGCGACGGTGCGCGATCCAGCGGTCACCACTGACATCGTCAGCAAGGCGGTGACTCAGGGCTCGCGCCGTCTGTTTTTGGCTAGTCACGCAACCGAGCTGTATGAAGGCTTCGAGATTGCCGCCGTGTTCAGTCGCGTTAACTTCAACGCCGCGAACTCGACCATCACCGGCGAGTACAAAAAGCTCCCAGGCATCGATGCCGAAAGCCTTACCCCGACCGCATACGGCGCCATGAAGCAGAAAGGTGCCGTGTTCTACACCGTGGTCGAGACCGGCGGCGAGAAGGACAACGGCCGGGTCATCAACTCGAAGACAACGTCGACCTACGGCGAATACATCGACGACGTATTCAACCTGGACGCTTTCACCAACTTCCTGACCATCGCGTTGTACAACGCGATGACCAAGGTTCCGACCAAGCTTCGCCAGACGCCTGCGGGCCAGCAGATCCTGATCGATGCTGCTGCACAGGTCGGTGAAAAGTTCATCGGCAACGGTTATCTGGGTGAGCGCCTGTACACCGACGACGAGACTGGTGAGGAGAGGCTGAGCCGAGGTTACGAAATGCTAACCAAGGCCGAAGACATCCTGCTGATCTCGGACGCTGAGCGTAAATCCCGCGGCGCAGCGCCGATCGTCATGCGCGTATTCCGAGCCGGCGCTATCCACACCGTCGACCTGACGGCCAACGTTGAATAAGGGGCGCTGACCAATGTCACTTTCCGATCTTTCCGTAGAAAACACCATCGTGGTCATCACTGGCGTCGGCGTCATTGATGACTGGGGCCGTACCGACCCACCCTTCACAGTTGAGCCGATCGACGACAAATCGACGCTCAGTCGCGGCCTGGGCGGCAATGCCGTCAAATTCACCCGCAAGAACCCCGGGCTTCGCCTGACTCTGAACCTGATGCCGGGCAGCCCTCAGGCGATCGCCCTGCAGGCGCAGGTTAACTCTGGCTCCGAGGTATCCGGCTCATATGCCTCGATCGCCGGCCTGGAGGGCGCTGTCTTCTCTGAAGGCGTGTTTACCCGCGGCAAAGCGATGGCTCGCGGTGGTCCTGGCATGAACGACGCTACCTTCGTCGCCGAATTCAACGTAGGTGTCACGCAATGAATCAGGCCGAAGCCCATATCCGCTCCATTGAGCATGACGGCGTGACGTATCGCTTCGGCATGCCGAGTGCTGAGAAGCAGCGCGCCGTGTTGTTCCGACTGGGCAAGTACGGGGTGGAACCGATGATTCGCGGCTTAGCCCTGGCTGAGGTTGGTGCCGCATCTTCCTTCATGGTTGCCGGCGGCATCGTTGGCACCATGCTCGCCCGTATGCCTGAGGACGACTTCAACTTCGTTTGCGACTCCATGCTGGGCAAGCTGTTCAAGGAAGGCAGCAGCACACCGCTCGCAATGGAGGACTTCTCCGGTCGACTGAAGACCTACTTCACCCTGGTGGTGATGGCCCTCGGGAATGTCTTTGAGGATTTTTCCGGACTCCTGACCCTCTTCCAGAAATCTACCGATTCAGTCGCGGCGGCGGATTCGAGTCAGGAGAACGCATCAATCCAGCCGTCGACTGGGAACTCTGGAGACCCTGCGTAGGGATTCCGGGCCTGTGCCCGCCGCTGTGCACCTACAGCGACCTTACCGACGGCACCTATTCGCTGGGCTGGGTCAAGCGGGCCAACCTGGTCATGGATGAAATGATCTATGCCCGTCACCTGGCCAAGGCCAATAGCCAAGACTAGCCCTGCACTCGCGGGGTTTTTCGCTTTTCAAGGAGCTTGAATTTGAAAGTGCTCGAAAGCTTCTTGATTGCCCTTGGCATCAAGGTGGATGACAAGTCATTCCAGAAGGCTGACGCCGCGTTCGGCGGCCTGACCAAGTCGGCGCTGCAACTCGGCGCTGTGCTGGCCGGCAAGCTGGCCATCGACAAGGTGGTCGGCGACTTCAAAAACGTCGGTACCGAGCTGAACAATTTCAACAAACTGACCGGGCTGAGTACGCAGAACGTGCAAATGCTCGGTCAGGCAATCAAGGCCCAGGGTGGTAGCGCAGCTGATGCGTTCGCCGACCTGACTAAGCTGCAGGATCTAATGGCATCGCCCATCACCGGCAACACCGGGTGGTTTGGTGACGTAGCCAAGCTAGGGTTGGACCCCGACGCCATCATTGGCGCGCAGGACACCGCCGAGGCACTGACCAACATCGCCAAGCAGTTCGAAACCATGTCGCCGCTTAATCAGCGCCTGGCCGGCAACGCCCTGGGCCTTAGCGAATCGACCGTGCGCCTGCTGATGAAAGGCAGCGAGGAAGCCCAAAAGCAACTCGACGTGCGCGGCAAGCTGGGGATCATGACTCAGCAGCAGATCGACGACTCGGCCCGCCTGACCAAAGCGTCCAGCGAGCTTGACCTGGTCTTCACCGACATAGGCAACACCATTGCCGGTGAGCTGGCCCCGGCCTTTGCCGACATGGCCGAGGACTTCGTTGCCTTCTATCGCGACAACAAGGACCTGGTCGACTCGGGACTGAAGGAATTCTTCGGCGGCCTGGCCGACAACATCGAGCTGGTATCGATCGCTTTGGCGCTGATGGGTGGTGGTGCTGCGCTCAAGGGTTTGGCGGCTTTACGCGCGCTAATAGGCCTGGGCGGTGCCGGTGCCGCCGCCGGTGGGGCAGCGGGGGCTGGTGGCGCGTCTCTACTGGCTGTTACCGGTGGTAGTGCGGCGGCCTTGTTCTATTCCAGCAAGCTAAACGAAGGCGAAGACACCGAACTACTGAACAACCGCCTGAAGAAAGGTGGCGGCGAGGCGGTCGGCGCTGTGGTCGACTTCTTTATGCATAAAGGCTGGACCCGCGAACAGTCGGAAGGCATCGCGGCCAACATCGAGCAGGAAAGCGAGTTCAAGGCAGACGCAGAAGGCGACGGTGGGAACGCCTATGGCCTGGCTCAGTGGCATCCAGACCGACAAAAGGAGTTCGCCAAGCAGTACGGCAAGGACATCCGCAAGGCGACTGGCGCCGAACAGCTGGAGTTCATCAACCACGAACTGACCCGCGGCAATGAACGAGCGGCCGGCGGCAAGTTGCGCACGGCGACCAGCTCCTACGACGCAGCATCGATCGTTTCGAGTGAATACGAACGCCCTGCAGACAAGGAGGGCGAAGCGGTGCGACGCGGCGAGAAGGCGGCGGGCTACAGCCCTCAAGGCGGACAGGGCGGGAATGGCGGTCCTTCCTACACCGACAATCGCCAGTTCCATATCCACGGGGCCGATACCGAGAAGGTCAAGCAGCTCTACACCGAGCAGTTGAGCACCCTCACCGAACAAACGATGCAGGACTTCAGGAGCCCTGAAAAATGAGCCTGATGAGCATCTTTGCAAAGACGCTGCCGAAAATTGGCCCTCTGGAGTTTGACGCCAAGCTTGAAGGCTCGACCGATAAAGCGGTGTATCTCACACAGTTCCCGGTCGAATTCGGCGCCAACGGCAACGACCACGCGATCCTGCTACCAAACCGCTACCTGTTGACCGGGGCCGTGTCCAACACCCCGCTTGGCTTGGACCTGAGCGACATCGGCATGATGGGCGTGGGTGAGGCGGCTACGGCGGTCGGCGGCATTGGCGGGGCGGCGATCAGCGCCGTCTCGGCCTATCTGCTGTCAGGCAGTGACGAGACCCGGGCCTCTACCGCCTGGGCATCGCTGACCGCCATCCTTGAAGCCCGCGCCCGGTTCGATTTGGACACAGGCAAGGAAATCATGCGCGACATGATGCTGGTGCGCCTGACTGAACGCACGCGGCCCGAGAACGAAGACGGCTTGGTGTTCATCGCTGAGCTTCAGCAGGTGCGCATCGTCCGCTCGAAGGTCGGCCAAGGCGTCACCTCAGCGGATCAACTGATGAAAAACGACACCGTGACCACCCAGGGCGCGCCCATGATCAATGCCGGTGACACGTCTGTCGAGGTGATCCAATGAGTCGCTACAAGGTTGCCGTCCAGGCCCTGCCGGCACAGACGTTCAGCGCTCGACTGGGCAAAAACACCCTTACCATTGAGCTGCAATGGATGGCGCGGCTTGAGGTGTTCCGGGTCAACATTCTGACCTCGCTGGGCGTCACCTTGACTGCCGGACGCTTCCTGCTACCGGGTGTCGACCTACTCGCTGGCCTGTACCCGCCACCACAAATTAGCTACGGCTCCCTGACACTAGAGGGGGATCAACCGACCCCGGACAACCTGGGAGTCGCCAACCTTCTGGTCTGGTCCGATGAATGACGAAATCTTTCTGCGCAGCTACCGGCTTAAGCTGGGCCGATCGACCGGCTCGCGGATTTACGAAATGCGGGTCGGTGAGATCGTCCCGGGAGACAATGACGGCCTGCGCATCACCTTCCAGGCTACCCACTTCGCCGGCAACGCCCTCAGTGTGGCCGAAATCACCATCTACAATGTGTCCGCCTATGCCGAGCGCCAAATGCTCGGCGATGGCATCACCAAGAAATACGAGTTCATTTCGCTGGAAGCTGGCTACGACGGTCTGTTTGGCGCGGTGTTCGTGGGTCAAATCGTCAACGTTCAGCGGCACCTAGAGGACGGCGGCGCCACTAAAGGGATCCGTTTTTTCTGCAAATCGTCAGCCAAGGAGCGCGACGAGAACCTGATCAACCTCACCCTGTCACCTGAAACCGATCCGGTGCAGATCATCGAGGCCTGTGCTGAGCCGTTCGGTGCGGAGATCCAGTTCTATGGCGACTTCTCCGAGCTCAAGCGCCGATCGCGCGGCACCGTCCTGCAAGGTAGTCCAACCGCTTGCATGAACGAACTGTCTGAGGCATTCCAGTTCGACTGGATGGTCGAGAACGGCGCAATCAAGATCATCAAGCGTGATTCAGCCCTGTCCAATCAGGTCTACGTCATCAGCGCCGGCACCGGAATGATCGGCTCGCCGGTGGTGACCGACACCGAAGTCGGCATCCGCTACACGCTCAACCCAAAGATCAAGCTGGGCGACACCATCAAGCTGGAGTCGATGGCGCCCCGCTTCGAGTTCTCCGGGGCGTTCTTCTACGACATCCCGCGCACAATTGGCGAGGGCTTCTACAAGATCAACTCTCTGGTGTTCGCTGGGGATTCCCACGGCGACCAGTGGGAAAGCCAGATCAGCTGTCTGCGCCTGAGCGCGGCGGCACAAGCCGGAATTTCGCAAAGGGCCACACGATGACTGATCCGCTCGCCTCCAGAACGCAGGCAGAGTTCTCCAAGATGCTGCGCGAAGTCTTCGGTGAGTACCTGAAGGGCAACATGCGCACCAGCATCCCGGGGCATGTACTGAAGTTCGACCCGGTTACCCAGATGGCGGAAGTGCAGATCGGTCTTATGCTCGAGGATCGCCAGGGCAAACAGGAGGCGCGTCGCCCTATCATCTGTGTACCGGTCCAGTTCTGGGGGGCTGCCGGCGGCACGCTGGAATGTCGGGTCGCCAATGGTACTGAGGGGGTTTTGTTCTTCTCGCAAGAGTGTATCGACTCCTGGGTCGACCAAGGCGGCGTGGCCATCAAGTCCGAGCCGCGGCGTTTCTCGATCAACGATGCCTATTTCGTACCTGGTGTCCGGTCTATCCCCGGTGCGATCAGCAACTTTGCCAATGACGGCATTCGTCTGCGCAGCAATGACGGTACGGCCTACTTCTGGATTCACGACAACAAGACGTTGGAGGTCGACGGTGTGTCGCTCAACGTGAAGTGTCTGGCCAACTTCGAAAAGCCGGTCAACTTCGAGCAGGCCGTCACTACCGAGACCACCATCCACAACCAAGGCGTCAGCATTGGCCTGGAGCATGGACACATCGGTGTTGAGCAAGGTGACGACATTTCAGGAGTGGTCAGCCCATGACAGTACGCAAACTGGACGCGGACGGCGACCTAGCGCTCGGCGCACAGGAATTTCTCAGTGGCTACAGCGCCGAGGAGGTCGCGCAGAACGTCCGAACCCGCCTCAAGTTCTTCCTTGGCGAATGGTTTCTCGACACCACCGATGGCACCGACTGGTTTGGCGGCGTGCTCGGCAAAGGCTCCGTCCTGTCATCGCGCGAGTCAGTGATCCGTCGCCGAATCCTCCTGACGCCGGGCTGCGCCGGTATGACGGCCTTTAGCGTGACGACGGACATTGCTACGAGAGAGCTCACCGTCAGCGCAACCATAGTCAGCCAATCCGGCGATAGCGCCGAAATCCAATACGTTCAGGCGGTTATCTAAATGGCTGAAATCACCGACCAAGGCATCACTGGGCGCTCGCTCAACGAGTATCTGGGCGACATCGAAGAAAGAACACTGGCGATCGATCCTGACTGGAACATCGATCCCGACTCTCCTGATGGCCTGCGCATCGGCATTGAAGCTGAGATGCTGGTCAATCTGGACGAAGCCGTCATCGCTGCCTACCGCAGCAAAGACCCCGACAGTGCTACCGGCGAAGGTTTGCGCAACATCGGCAAAATCTCAGGGATCAGGATCAAACCGGCGACCTATTCCGTCGCTCCTATCACCGTGATCGGGGCCGCAGGAACCGTGATTCCTCAGGGCTCCCAGGTGCGCAGTCGCATCGACAACACTCGATGGCTGACAACTGCACCGATCATTATTAGTGTCAGCCAGTCGGCTACGGGGTTTGCTACCTGCGCCACGCCAGGCAGGGTGCTGGCATCGGCTGGCGAACTGAACATCATCGGCACACCCGTGGCGGGCTGGTCATCGGTCACCAATTCCGAAGCAGCGCCTGGCGATGAAGCTGAATCTGACGAGGTGTTTCGAGCTCGTCGTGATCGGTCGGTTGCGCTGGCTGGGAGCAACATGCTCGACAACATGATTGGCAGCATTGCCAATGTGCCTGGCGTCACCGACGTGGTGGTGCTGGAAAATGACAGCGTATCCCCGGTAGATGCAGACGGTGTGCCGGTCAATTGCTTGGCGGTCATCGTCAACGGCGGTACCGATGCGGACATCGGCCTGGCCATGTACCAAAAGAAAAACCCAGGCTGCGGCATGTTCCCGCGCTACAACCAAAAAACCGACGCCTGGATCGATGCCCCCGGCGCAAACGGCGTCAAGGTTGAGGTCGTGTCGCCGGTGACAGGAAATACTGCCGTCATGACTTTTCAGCGCGCTATCGGCCTGCCGGTGTTCGTGGCTGTCAACGTGAAGAAAAAAGGCGATCTGCCTGGCGACATCGCAGCGGAGATTCAGCAGGCCATTGTCGCTGACTCTACGAAAGGCCTGTTTGCCGGTGAGACAACGACCGGTTTCAATAGGGGCGGTTATGACATCGGCGAGGTGGTACCTGTCGGCCGTCTCTACACGCCGGTCAACAAGGTGCTTGGTAAGTATGGCGACAGCTACATCGTCACTCTGACGATCGGCCTTAGCGCCGGCACACAGGGCTTGACGCCGATTCAGCCGACCATTGCCCAGCTCGCCACCTTTGAGGCCGCCAATATCGCGGTGACGGTGACGCCATGATCATGGATCACGTCGCGCGTGCCGAGTCGCGCATCATTAACGAATACCGCGGCAAGCCGCGGATGGAGAAATGGCTAACGCTGCTTCCAGCGATCGCTGACGAGCATCTCGAAAAGCCTCTTGACCAGGTATACAACAGCTACGACGTAGATACCGTAACCGGCGAGCAGCTCGACGTTATCGGGCGAATTGTCGGCATGCCCAGGCCAATTCTGCGTGGAGCTGCGTACGACGTATTCGGCTACTCGGGCAACGACTCCTACACCAACTACAACGTCGCGCCCTACATCGGCGATGGCGCCATGATGGACGCGCCGCTTAACAACGACCTGTATCGGAAACTGATCAAGGCCAAAATCGCCCGAAACATCAGCGATGGCACTTCCGACAGCATCATCCAGTTGGTGGAAATGATCATCGGTGTCGAGGTGACAGCGCTGATTGATAACGGTGACATGTCCTTCGATATCGGCATTGCTTCCGAGCTAGACAACACGACCGAGTACCTGCTGAACAACTTCGACATCATCCCGCGGCCCCAAGGAGTAAGACTCAGCTCGATATTTGTCCTGCCGGCCAACATCGGAACGATCGAATTCACCTCGTCGCGCATTTATACCTTTGCAAACGTCACCCTCCCTGGAGATTTAGCCTAATGGCACGACAGCCTTTTAATACGCGCTGGGCTCAGGGCGTGGAATCGCAAAACAACCCTAATACCTTTCAAGTGCCACCTGGGCCCCGGCTAAACTCTGGATGGGAGGGCGGACAAGACAAGGACGCGCCACCTGCCGGCCAAGAGAACTGGTGGCACAATCGTGTGGATACAGCCCTTCAGGATCTTGAGCGTCAGGGAGCAATGACCTGGCACACTCAAGCGATCTACGGCCTTGGGGCGCCTTGCTACGCCAGTGATGGCTATTACTACGAATCGCGCGTCGCCGGTAATGCCGGAAACAACCCGCTAATCAGCCCTACGTACTGGCGGCAGATCGGGCAGTCGCTTTACTCGACTCACAGTGTCGGCGAATACAAGGACGTGGCGCACAACGGTACTCCCGATCCGGGTTGGCTGAAGTCGACTGGGGCGGTTCTGCTGCGCGCGGCTTATCCGAAACTGTTTGCCGTCATTGGCACCGCCTATAACACCGGTGGTGAGTTGAGCACGCAATTCCGACTCCCTGACTGGCGTGGCGTCTTCCCGCGCTGCCTGGATGATGGCCGCGGGATAGACCCCGGCAGAACTCTGAGCAATACGCTGCAGGCCAGTCAGAACCTTACACACGCCCACGGGGCATCCGCATCAGCAGCAGGCAGCCACATCCATGGGGCTTGGTCTGACGCTGCCGGCAGTCACATCCACTCAGCCTGGACTGACGAGCAAGGGGCACACGCGCACAGTGTTAAAGAGGGCAGCGTGACGCCCAATGGTTCCGGCGACGAACTGATGGCTTCGGGTGACGATTACACCCGGATCATCGGTTCCTACTCGACCACATCATCTGCCGGATCACACGCGCACAACGTCGGGGTCTCGTATGCCGGTGACCACACGCACGGCGTCGGGATCAGCTACGCCGGCGATCACGAGCACACGATCAGCATTGGCAGCAGCGGTGGTAATGAAGCCCGCTCAGTCAACCTCGCCCAAGTTCGATGGATTCGTTACCTATGACCCAGAAGATCGTTTACCAATACGACGAAAGCGGTTGGTACAAGGGCGAAACTTTGGCCGATGCCGACCCTGTAGTGGTCGGAAATTGGCTGCTGCCGGCGCGAACCACTGAAACCAAACCACCGCTGTTCACTGCCGGAAAAATCCCGAAGTGGGTCGGCTACAAGTGGAAACTCATCAACCCGTAGGTGCAGATATGGAAAGGCCTCGCAAGCGCCGATTCACGGACAAGATGGAGGCGTTTTGCCTTGTCTACATGGAAACGAACAACGCTTCCGAGGCCTACCGCCGCTCCTACAACGTAACCAACATGGCAGAGAAGACAGCCGCTCGAGAGAGCTGGATCGTCCTGCAGAAGCCGCAGGTTCAGGCCCGGATCGCCGAGCTAAGGGAAGCAGTCATGGATAGGCACCAGATCACAGTGGATACGCTGCTGCTGGAACTGGAGGAGGCGCGCAAGGCAGCCCTTGGCGCCGAAACCCCGCAAACATCGGCGGCGGTGTCAGCCACCATGGGCAAGGCTAAGCTTCTGGGCCTGGACAAGAAGATCGTCGAAATCACCGGCAAGAATGGCGGCGCTATCGAAACGAAGTCGCAAGTCAGCGTGGACAAGAAGGCCCTCGAATCGGTCCTTGATCGCCTATGAGTTCCCTTCTCGACTGGGAATCAATGAGTCGGGAAGAGAAAGAAGCGTCCAAACTGATCAGCGAACATTCCCCGCTGTCGTTCATGCGCGTCTTTTTCCAGTTGAACCAAGGCATGAGGATGCTCTGTAACTGGCACCACCGCTACATGGATTACACCGCCCTTAAAGTTCTGTCGGGCGAACTTAAAAACGTGGTTTTCAATATGCCGCCAGGCGGAACGAAAACCGAGTTCTGGTCTATTCACGTGCCTGCCTACGTGATGACCAACTTCGCCCGGACACGCAACCTGAGCGTGTCCTACTCGAAATCGCTGGTCGAAGAGAACTCCAACCGCATCAAGTCGATCATCACCAGCTCCGAGTACCAGGAGCTTTGGCCGTGCGACCTGGGCAAGGCCGACGTGGCGAACTGGATCATCACTGACGAGAACGGGCGCAACAAACACCAGATCTTCAGCCGATCCACCGGTGGCCAGATCACCGGCGTGCGCGGCGGGTATATTTCCGAGGGCTTCACCGGGTTCATCAACCTGGACGACCCGGAAAAGGCCGACAGCGCATTCAGCGCAACCATGCGTGCCAAGGCTCAGCGGATTGTCACCAACACCCTGCGTAGCCGGCGGGCATCGCCTGACACCCCTGTAATTTGTACCCAGCAGCGCCTGCACACGGACGACGTGTCGGGCTTCTTGCTCAAGGGGGGCATGGGCCTGGACTTCAGTCACATCAAAGTCCCGGCCCTGGTCACCCGTGAATATATAGGAGGACTTCCACCGGAGATCCGCGAGCACGCCGAGCGCGATGTCTTCAGCAGTCCCTCAATCGTCCGTGGCGGTGTCGAGTACTGGTCCTACTGGCCAGCCAAGGAAACCGTCGCCGATTTGATGGCGCTTTGGGACCGCGACCCGTACACCATGGTCAGTCAGTACCAGCAGGAGCCGGTGGCCCTGAGCGGCGGCATGATCGATGCCGACTGGTTCAAGACCTATCAGCAATTGCCTTTCCTGGTCTGGCGCGGTGTGTACGTTGACACCGCGCAGAAGACCGACGAGCAGCACGATTATTCGGTTTTCAGTCATTGCGGCCTGGGTGTCGACGGCAACCTGTACATCATCGAGGTGCACCGCGGTAAGTGGGATGCTGGCGATCTTGAGACGGAAGCTCTGCGAGTTTGGCAGAAGTGGAAGGACTGGGATCAGTTCCGCCCGGCCGCCCTGCGCTACATGCGCGTGGAGGATAAGTCGAGCGGCACCGGCCTGATCCAGACGATCAGCAAAAAAGGTTCGATCCCGATCGAACCTCAGCCGCGCGGCCCGGCGGCCAACAAGGTCACCAGGTGCATGGATGCCGTGCCCTGGTTCAAGTCGGGCCGGGTGTTCGTGCCGGCCATCTACGACGATCAGGGCTGCAAGATCGAGCACGTCCGTGACCACCGCGGCGAGGTCGTCGCCCAGACCGACTGGGTGGCTCCCTTTCTCACCGAAGCCTCGGCCTTCACGGCTGATGACACCCACGCGCACGACGACCAGATCGACACCATCTTCGACGCCGTCGCCGACATGTTGATCAGTAACGGCGGCGAATTCTTCTCCAGCAACTGGCTTTAACTCTATCTGCTGACCGCGACTTGGTCGCATTCATTAAACACGCCTCAAGGAAATTCCATGGCAGACCAGACACAACGGCTTGAAATTGCCACTGTGAAGGCGGAAATCGGCAGCGATATCATCTATCGATTTTCCAACGATGCAATTGATGCCGAAGGAATCCCTACCGATTCGGGCGAAATTCAAAACCTCAAACAAGTTGCAGAAGGCATAAAGGTCGACGGCCAGGAGGCTGTGGAAACTGCCGTTGCCGAGGGAGTCATTGATCTGACCGACTCCGTGGAATCGGCAAGCGATTCTGCAAGTCGTGCGGAGCTCGCTGCAAATATCGCCGCAGCCACGGCAAACCAAAAGCTGTCAATCCCAGACGGCTTGGCTGCAACATCTGGCTCTGGCTCGACCAACCGTTTTTTTTCGGTTCCTGGAACCGGCAATACGTTTTCAACCCAATACAGAAATGACGCGGGTGTAGCCGTTGAGATTGGTAGAGTCTCGAGTGCTGAAGCAGTAGAGAGCGTTATAAAGCTGATCAACCCGGTTGACGGCTCAGTGCTCTATTACTTCCTCGATGAGCTTGGGTTTGCATGGGGGAGCGTTGGTTCTACGGGTTTCGACCTGCCGGGGATGGCCGCAAAACAGACAGTGCAAGAAGGAACTTCGATGCTGGATCCCGATGATTTCTTGATTTTTGATGACGGCCCCGACGGATCCACGTATGGCGCCGTAAGCTCTCGCCGCACTCCTGGCGAGGAGATGGTGGTTACTGACGAACTGGGCTTCGTCTGGTCTGACATGAAGAATCCCGCGGGCACCAAGGTAGCCCCGATCCCGTCCACCATACCGCTTATTGCAAGCCCGATCTGCGGCGTTCAAGGGGAAAATACCTCCATCTACGTACGAAACATTTTGGCCAAGCGCTCGGACACCAACCTGGTACGCGGTACGTTTGCCTCTCGTTCAACCCCGGAGATCATCACCAGTACCGATGAGCTTCGCTTCAAGACGGAAGATATTGGCGCCCACGCTTACCTTTATCTACGGTCCGAGCTGACGTCGGCCAGCCGCACTCGACTGACGCTGAACTGTTTGACTGCACCTAATCCAGGCATCGGTTCGGGTGCGATCCTTACGCTGGGAGATTCCATCCAGAACCGTCAGGGTGGCACGCAGCAGAAGCAGTTCCTTGAAGCTTGGGGATATGCACCGACCTTTATCGGCACCATCAAGGGCTCTTCCGCCATTGATGATCCGGACAACGCAACTGGCGAGCTGGGTGAGGCCCGTGAAGGATGGGAGACGGGCGACTTCACCTATTCGGTTACTGATCGGGTGAGCATGGTGGCTCCTGGGGGAGAAGCGGACTATCTCAACTCACCCAAGTTGACCAAGTGGCAGGTCAACCCATTCCTGAGAGCGTCTACCGGGGGGGATGACCCTAGCATTGTGCGAAACGGCAGGGTATTTGATCCGGCCTTCTACCAAGCTCGCTTCGGCCTGGCTACGCCAAAGATCGTCAACATCGCGCTCGGAACGAACAACGTTCGCGACCGAAGCACCGCTGAGATTTACGCCAATGCCTATTCTGACCTACTGCTCATCGTAAGCCAGTGCAAGGCGGCATGGCCATCAGCGAAGATCGTGATGTCGTGCCCGAGCACACCGCGCGACACCGCCCGAGACGTTCTCTGGGAGACGAAGTATGTGCCGCTGCTGCAGGCCATGCTCCAGGTGCGGAACGATGTCGCCAGCACTAACGTCCTGGTCTTTCCAGTCTGGGCGCATGTCACCCAAGAAGCGGGCTACACCATCACCTCACCGGTAACCGACCCTCTCACTGGTGCTGTAACTGGCTCGCTGGGTGATGCCATCCACCCACGCGAATCGACTCGTCAACAGATGCAAAAAGCCTACGCCAAGTTTTTCGCTTGCGCCCTTGCCAACCTGATTTAAGGAAACCCAAATGGGAACTGCACTCATCGCCAAGAACAGCAACGCCGAGAATTCCGGATTGCGAAAATTCGTACCGCCAGTCACGCGAAACCTGGAGGCTTGGCACTTCCTAAATACTGATGTAATGAAAGCCGCACGAAACTACGCTATGGGCGATAAACCTGATGCGCAGGTAATTGGCGCGCCGGCGGAGTTCGGTAGCTACATCCAGTTCAAGGGCCAGGCCAACTATCTGCAGACTCAGGTGGTGGACGCGCCGACCCAGACAGTCTTTAGCGTGATCCGCTCAAAAGACACTCTCGCGGATGTTGCTCACTCCCCAGCGTTTTACGGCACATACTCCACAGCAGCCCCGGGCGCCGCGCTCTACTGGGACTCCACCAACGCAGCTCTGGTCAAGACAGGTGCTCGATATACTGATGCCGGTCAGACGGCTATCGGCTCGACGCCCATCTCCCAGTCATCCGCGTCCAACCAGATAGTCATCGGCGAATGGTCTTTGATCGTCGACGTGACAAAGGCAGACTTCAACCGCAGCATCAACGCGACGAAGAACTCAACCCGCACCAGTGCTGCTGTCACTTATGGCCGCGTCCCGGCGGCGGTACCTTTCCGAATTGGCTCGGCGTATCCCGCGGCAAATAGTTTCGCGGGTACTGCAGATATGGCGCTGTGGGCGCATTATTCTACGGAGCTGACCGACGCCGAAATCGCATTGATAATCGCGCGGATTCGAGCGTACATGTCCCAGCGCCACGGGATCGTTGTCTGAGTCTTTGAGCGCCCGATCACTATGGCTCGCTGCGGGCGGGCCTTTTCTTCGTCAGGAACCTCCAGCGCGAGAATATCCGAAGTAATAATTTGTAACTCAAAGCGCGAGCGATTATAGGTTTCCGCACCGAATTTTCTCGTCTGGCCCGGAGAGGCTCTTCATGCAACAATTGAGCGAAATACCGCAAACCTGAAGAAGGGCGCGACACCGTGGTTAAGCAAGTCATTTCTGTTATGTACAACCTTGTAGAGCAAGGTGGCGGTATTACAAGAGTTTCGTTGGCACGAACCCAGGCCTTAGCCAGAACCGGAGCCTTATCGCGGATCGCGCTGTTTTTGAATGATGACAAGCTTGACAAGACCTACGAGAATCTTGTTGCTCAAGGTCGAATTTCAAGCGAAACCAATATCGTTAACCTTCAAAGGTGGTTTGCTCATAAAGCTGAAATCGCCAGCGGTCAGGCCGAGGATAAAGCGCAGAGCACTCTTGATCATTTGAAGGTGAAGGTAAAGAAGCGGGTTGACTATATCAATAACCTTGGTGTGAAGGTTGTTAGGTATCTGACTGCTACTGATTATGTGTTTCTTGAAGAGTTCTATAGTGGCGATGGCACCGTAGCAATGGTGACTATTCTTTGCCCGGGGAAGCCGGTTCTTAAATTTAACTCGCTCGAATCTTTGCATGCATATTGGTTGAAGCTGCTTTCCGAGGAATGCCTACCATGTTTTCTGATTTCTGACGCTCTCCAGGGCGCAGATACAGTTTGCATGGTTGATTCTGATCGTACTTATAGAATCTTAATGATGCACAGCAATCATTTGTTGCGACCTCACACCGTAGGCTCTGTTGTCGCGCCAAAATACGATGGTGTGATTCGTGGCATACCGCAATGCGACAGCCTAGTTGTTTTGACTCGGGCTCAGCTGAAGGATCTGAACGAGCAATTCCCGTTCGATCGTTATACAGCGATAGGCAATCCCGTTGGGGTCGAGATTCCCGCGGAGGAAGTAGTCCGCGAAGAGAACCTGGCTGTGGTTGTTGCGAGACTTCACACAGTGAAACGGATTAAAAACATAATTCGGGCTTTCGCTAAAGTCGTGGCAAAAAAACCTGACGCACGCCTAGAAATCTGGGGGTCGGGTGAGCAGGAAGAAGAGCTTAGGGACGAGATAAACAGCCTGGGAATGCAGGACTCCATCAAAATGATGGGGTTCGCTACAGACGTTTCGAAAATCTTCCGGCGTGCGAGCGTAAGCTTGGCTATGTCTGTGACAGAGGGGTTTGGGGTTAGCTTCGCAGAGTCACTCGCTTACGGCACACCATTGGTATCCATAAATACCAACTACGGCCCGAGGGAGATCGTAACCAGCGGTGAAGACGGCTTTATTGTGGAGTCGGAAAAGGAGTTCGTTGAAAAGACAATCTTGCTGCTGAGCGATAAAGACTTGGTAGCTTCGATGGGGGAGAAAGGAAAAGTAAATGTCCGGCGTTTCTCCGATGACTCAATAACAAAGCTATGGCTTGATCTCTTCGAAAAGTTAGAGAGCAAGCGGGCTCCGCGACAGAGTTATGCAGTCCCAAGCGGGCCAGTTATTCAAAATACCGTTGCAAGCAAGTTTGGCTGGATCTATCTTCCTGCTACAACTCATCCCGATGTTGTTGGTTTTTACAAGCAGGCAAAGGTCGCAGTGATCACCGATGTTTCTTCTGATAGAAAGTTTTTGGATGAGTCAACCGATCTGATCTCTGATATTTACGAGGTTGATGAAATGGTTTTTGATGGTCCGAAAGAGGTATTCAGGTTTAGGCTTATGAAGAATGGGGATACTTACAAAGGCATAGTTGCTGGCGGGGCTGTAAAGTTTATTCTTGCTTAATATCTAGTGGCATTAGCTAGCTTAAGGGCCCGAATCGGGCCCTTAATAAATTTATCAGACAATCTTTCCCCAGTCTGATTTACGGGACGCTGCAATCTCTTCCCGAATCAGTTGGCGAAGTGCCTCCTGCTGCTCCTTGGTAAACGAACTCAAGTCGACAGGTGGTTTGTTGGTTTGGTTCTGGTTGTTTGTATTTGGCATGACTACGTCCCTAATGTATTGAAGTGAATTGAATCGGTTGAATCCTGAGTTTGCTTCCGTTCTGCCATAACACCGTACCGCTTGGTCGCCCGTAGACGGCACGTTTTTGGAGCGGCGCTTGCAAGCGTCGGGCGACGAGCATGCCATAAAATCAATGATGCGCAAAATCCTGCCCGCCTTGTGCGGGTTTTTTTTCGCCTGGAGAAACCATGGACAGAGTTACCCAGCAGCAACTGCTGCAGATCCTCCCGAACGCCGGCCCAGCTGCCGGCGTTTTTGTGTCCGCGCTAAATGACGCGATGGCGCGATTCAATATTCAACGGCCGTTGCGTGTTGCCGCGTTCCTGGCGCAGGTCGGGCATGAGTCCGGCCAGTTGCGCACCTTGGTCGAAAACCTGAACTACAGCGCTGAGGGTCTGATCCGGACTTGGCCGAAGCGGTTCAACCTGGTGACGGCTACCGCTGTCGCGCGCAAGCCCGAGCAGATCGCGAATATTGTCTACGCCTCCCGCCTGGGCAACGGGCCTGCCGTGACTGGCGACGGGTGGCGGTACCGGGGCAGAGGACTTATCCAGGTCACCGGTTGGGTCAACTATCAGGCATGCGGCTCAGCCCTGAGCCTGGACCTGCTGACAAAGCCGGAACTGCTGGAGCAGCCGGCATATGCTGCTCTCTCTGCCGCCTGGTTCTGGTCGAGCAACGGCCTGAATGAATTGGCGGACGCTGGCCGGTTCGAGGCGATCACTCGACGCATCAGTGGCGGGCTCAATGGGCAGCCAGAGCGATTGAAGTTGTGGGCAAAAGCATCGGCGGTGCTGTCGGCCGGGACGCATGCCGCTATCCTGTAGCCGATCGTTTAAATAAAGGTGTCGGAATGGAAGGCGTAGAGCTGAGCCCAAAAATCGAGCGCGAAGCCGACAAGCTTCTTGCTCAGATCGACCAGGCGGATTCGATGATTGTTGCGGTGAAAGCCGGTGCACGCGCAGAGGGCTTTGTTCTCGGCTTGGAGTCGGCCCGCGCATTGAGCGAGGCATCCATTGATCGGCTCTACGTAATCTTCGATACCGCGACGGAAGAGCGGCTGAGATCGCTGGCCGCAACTTAGAACAGGCCGTCTTCCTCGGCTGGCTTTATCAGGTCGGGACCCTGATTGCGCACGTTGCCAACCGCGCGGTCCACCTTGAACCACTCGAACGCCTCGGTGGGCTCGCCCTGGAGCATTACCATTTGTTCAGCACGCTCCTTTGGCGTGGCCGGGTCAAGCCATTCTCTGGCCAGCTCAGGTGATAACGTCACGGGTCGGCGGTCGTGGATGTCCACCATGCCGCCGGCGCTGTCCGCGGTAATGATGACGAAGCCGTCATGCTCGCTCGGCTCATGTTCGGCGTTCGGGTATTGGCCGATCGCTGCACACAGAATTGGCGCCCGGTCCCGGCGGCGGATCAGATACGGCTGCTTCTTTGGTCCGCCTTCGTCCACCCATTCAAACCAGTTGTTAATGGCGATGATTGCTCGGTGGGGCCAAATGGCCCGAAAAAAAGGACCGTGGGCGACGTTCTCTACCCTGGCATTGATCGGAGCTGCGCGGCCCTTAGCCCAATGCGGGCGCCATCCCCATCGAACCATATCGGCGTGTAGGTATTCACCTTCCTGGTGAAAGATGGCGAGCTGGGTGGTCGGGGCGGCGTTGTATCGCTCGAAAGGCTGGTCACCGGTGCTATTGACCAGAGGGTTGGGCATGCTGAGCGCAGCGACGAAGTCGTGAATTCCATCGTATTGGGAAAGTCTTCCGCACATATTCAGCCTCTCTGATTGCCCGCTTGCAACTCACGGATGATCCGATCCTTTTGATCAAGGACCATGGTCAGGCTTCGGATCTGGCCAAGTTGGTCGGTGGTTTCCGCCTCCAGGTTCGCCATCCATACCCGCTTCTTTTGGAGTTCGGCTGACAGCTGGTCGTTCATTTCGACAAGGGTGGAAATGTTTTCCTTTGCAGCATGCAGCTGACGCTTCAGATCCTTGACGTCTTCCTCGAGCATGCTTGCGTAATGCTTGACGGTTTCCAGCCTGGTCGGACTTCCGAGCCAATCACTGGTGTCTTCGATTTCGTAGGGGTCCACGGTTGCGCCTTACGGATACTGTTTGGATATACAGTAAACGAGGCGCGGCGCGATGGCGAATGCTCGCGACGGAATGCAAAACGGATCACTCCGGCGTCATCAGCACCGCGAGCGTCAGCTTGATAAATTCTTCGTTCTTATCGATGGTGTCCAGGGCTCCACGCACGTTGTCGGCGACGTCGGCCGCTCCCTGCTGCTCTACCCAGTTCGAAAGCTCCAGAATGGCGGCTTCCAGGGCGAGCTGGTTTTCGTTGATCTTGTATAGCAGGGAAGGGAGCAGGTCTGAGTTGGGCATCGCGATTCCTCCGTGGAGATTTCAGCTTAGCATCGGGAAATGTGCATGGAGAGGGTTTGTGTTCGTCGGCAGAACGCCGGGGAGGGAAGTAAAGTCGTGCGTGACTTTTGCGTGACTCTCTCACGCGCTTGTAAACACTTCTGGACATTCGGTTGCAGCGAGCGCCAATGATTACGGCCAAAACAAAGGGTCTTGCATGGGTCCTGCGTGCATGGGGTGCTAGGGGTCGAGTGTTCGAATCACTCCGTCCCGACCATTATTCCTGATTAAAATCAGACACTTAAGCCGATCATCTAGATCGGCTTTTTTGTGCCTGCGCAAAACCCGCGCAAAACTAGCCGGTGATTTCGCTGATATTCAGGTCCCGATTTCCTCGGCCCCCAGATGGCGTCCTCGTGGTCGCGCTGGTAGTTTTTGGTCATGCCCTCGCTCGCATGATCTGCGCGTGGATCGTCGGATTGGTGAGGTATCCAAGCAGTAATTGGCGATGTCTCCATTCAGGCGCCCTAAGTGGGGGGGACCGTTCGTCGGCGCTCGCGCACGATCAACAAATTGCCAAGTCGATGAAGTAGCCCAAAAAAAAGACAGGTTCTTATGCGACCACTAATCCTCGATTTGCCGAATGGGCGTGAGCTCGCAAATGAACTTGATCTTGCAATCGGGCAGATGATGGCCATCCCGGTCGAACTAATCGGTGGCACAGAGTGGCTGGCGGCTTCCACCAGGCAGCAGCAAGCCTTCCAAAAATGGCGAGAGTATCTTCAGCTCATGGCTGATGGGCGAGTAAGTGTCGAGTCGTTAAGGGTCGCCTGATTTATGGCCCGTTGTAGATGGGCGGCGCTGACTGCAAATGAAAAAGCCCGACACTTGGTCGGGCTTCTCAATCACGTAGCCAATTCCCTTTGGCTGACTGCATTGTGCCGGGCAAATATGACGTTGCCGTGACGGGAGTGCGCATATCAGGTGCAGGCCAGATTTTCGACGACGCAAGGTAAACGCAGATTCTCAATGGAGAACTCGGCGACTCTCGCCAATCCTGATCCGGTCAAGCGCCCGGTTCAATGCATCCAAGGCATCAAGAAGGGCTTTCGCCTCAGCTTCCCGGCCATCTCCCCACAGTCTTTCCGCCATCTTGTTCAGGGCCTGGATAGACCTTTCAATGTCTGCAGCGGTTGCTGCGGGTGAGTCTGTCTGCCGATTCTTTGGCATTGTTAAAAGTGCTCAAGTGCTCGAGCGACAATGCCGACGATCCGGCATTGTCGGCGCTCATCTCAGTGGGAAAAATAGTGGAAACAGGATATCAAGCGACGGCCTAGTGCGTCTGAATATTGACTGAGGAGCAGGGCACGCCTATACAGGTGCCCTTTACAGTTTAGCCAACGCAGGAAATGTAAATGAGTGACGAGATCGATATTCCTGAGCCCGAGCACGACCATCTGCTCGATCATGAATTCCACGATGAAGAACCCTGGGTGGAAGAAGACGCCCAAGGCATTCTTGACGATGACGACGAGGAGCAGGATGACCTCGACTATCTTGATTCTATTGATCAAGAGGACCAGGACGACCTCCATCACCCAAAGGCTGATGAAGATCGAGGGCTCTGAGCAAAACCCTCGCTTGAAATCCCTCAACCGCTTAGTTGGCGGTCTTCAGTTGCCCTTGCGCGCTCGATCCGGTGCGCGCAATCACGGTCAGGATCGACAGGGCAGCAATCACCAACCCTGGTGAGGTCGCCAGCAGCACGCCCGTGGTGCCTGCACCGGCTGCGAGGATCTGCCCGGCGGCCAAGGGGCCTGCCACCGAGCCCAGGCGGCCGATGGCCACGGCGGCGCCGACACCGGTGGCGCGCACTGTGGTTGGGTAGGACGGTGGCGCCAGGGCGTAGAGCACCAGTTGCGCAGCCATGACGAACAACCCGGCGGCAAACCCGGCGATCGCCATCGGTACGATACCCACCGCGAGGCCGACCCCAGCCAGCGCCGTCAGCAACCCGGCATAGACGAACAGCACGACCTTGACGCCGTTGCAACGGTCCAGAAGCAGGCCGCCGAGCAGCGAGCCGAGGGCGCCGCCGATGTTGAACAGCATTTGCACCATGCCCGCCTGGGGTTTGCTGAAGCCCTGTTCCAGCAGTAACGAAGGCAGCCAGTTGAGCAGCATGTACATCACGGTCAGGGTGAAGAAATAGCTCAGCCACAAGGCCAGGGTGTTGCGTGTGCGACCTTCGCCGAACAGCGCCTGTGCGCTGGAGGGGCGCAGGTTGCCAGTAGCTGAATGTTGCTGGCGGAAGGCGGTGGATTCGGGCAGCAGCAGGGCCATCAGCGGTACGACCAGCAAGGGTGCCAGGCCGCCGATGATGAAGGTGGTCTGCCAGTGTTCACTGGAAAACATCGCCACCACCGCCGCGAGTGCACCGCCCAGGGGAACTCCGCAATACATGACGCTGATGGCGGTGCCGCGGTTGCGTTCGCTGACGGCTTCGGCGCACAGGGCGATCAGGTTGGGCAGGGCGGCGCCCAGGCCCAGGCCGGTCATGAAGCGCACCAGCAACAGGCTGGAGTAGCTCTCGACGTAGGCTGTGCAAAGGGAAAACACGCCGAACAGCAGCACGGCACTGACGAGGATTTTCTTGCGGCCGATGCGATCGGCGATCCAGCCGCCAAAAAATGCTCCGGGCAGCAGGCCGATGATCCCGGCGCTGAACACCCAACCCATCATCTTCGGGTCCAGGGCAAAACTCTGGCGCAGCCCGGCGGCAGCGGTGCCGGCGGCCTGCAGATCGAAACCCTCGATCAGCGCAACGATAAAGCACAAAGCGATTGTCAGCGTCGAACGACGCGATGGGCTGTCCATGGGTGAAACCTCATTGTTGTTTTTGTTGTGGAGTCGAGCCGTCCCATCGCACAGGGTACGCGGAAGATGACTGCCGATGAATAAGATAACAAAGATAACTAAAAAATGAACCGCCTCATGAAAATCCGAAAAATCAGCCGATAAGGCTTATAAATCAACTACTAAGATCATGATGAAGCGGCTAACTGGAAAATAGATAATAATATTAATGTTCGATTATCGGTCATTCACCGTTGACAGCTGTCATCGGCTGTTTCCATTCTCTGTTCGCGAAGCCGGCTGCAGTGCGCTCCCCCGGCAGCACAAACAACAATAAAAAATGGAAATCGAACATGCCAAATCTCCCCACGCACGACGTTGCGACGGCGTCAGCCACCTGTGTGCCCGGTATCAACCGAGGGTTGGTCCTGGCGCTGCTCGGCTTGAGCGTCCTGCCCACCCAGCTTCGCGCCGCTGGTTTTATCGAAGACAGTCACGGCACCTTGACCCTGCGAAATTACTACCTGGACCGTCAATACAAGGACGATGGCGCCAAGACCGCCGCGCAGGAGTGGGCCCAGGGTTTCATCATGAACATGGAGTCTGGGTTTACCGAAGGGCCGCTGGGTTTTGGCCTGGACGTTCGCGGGCTGCTGGGGGTCAAGCTCGACTCCGCGCCGGATCGCAGCGGCACCGAGTTGTTGCCGGTGTCGGCCAGCGACAATCGTGCGGCGGATGAGTACTCGCGCCTGGCCCCGACCGCCAAGCTGCGTTTTGCCCAGACCACGGTGAAGTCCGGGGACGTGTCGATCTTCCTGCCGTTTGCCTTTGCCAGCCCCTCGCGATTGCTGCCACAGACCTTTCGCGGCACCACCCTCAGTTCCAGGGACTTCGATGGCCTGACGCTGAACACCGGGTACATCGATCGCATCGACAAGCGCAATTCCACCAACTATGAGGCGATGACCATCGCTTCGCCCAACCGGCGCTTCAACGCCACTGCCACGACTTCGCACATGGCCTACCTGGGGGGCGATTATCAGGTCAGCAAGACGCTGAGCCTGCGGGCCTACCACGCGGAAGTGGCCGACTTGTACCAACAGGACACCTTTGCCTTGCTGCATGACCTGCCCCTGGGCGGCGGGACATTGACCAGCGACCTGCGCAGTTTCTTCAGTCGCGAGGATGGCAGCGCCAAGGGCGGTGAAGTGGATAACCGCAACGTCTCGGGGCTGTTCAGCTACCGTTACGGCGGACACAAGTTGGGCATCGGCTATATGCATTCCAGTGGCGACTCGGCGACGCCCTACATCTCCGGGACAGAGTTGATGGGGATGAGTGAGCTGACCATGGCGTCGGACTTTCTCAACGCCAAGGAGCGCACGTGGCAGGCCATCTATGACTACGACTTCGTCGCGTCCGGAGTGCCCGGGCTGAGGGGGCGGTTGCGTTATTTGCGTGGTGACAATATCGAGCTGGCAGCCTTCAACGCCGAGGACCGCAAGGAGCGCGAGTTCCAGATGGAACTGGGTTACGTGGTGCAGAGCGGTCCGCTGAAAAACGTCGCACTGGTGGCGCGCAAGGCGATCTACCGCAACGATTTCCCGAGTGGCGCGGCATTTCGCGATGAAAACCAGACCCGCTTCCTGGTGACCTACACCTTGCCGATCTGGTAACCGCCTGCAAGCTTCTCACCGGCACGCCCCTTGGGGGGCGTGCGTCACTCCTGATAAATCTTCTTCAGCAGCCGCAGCAGCTCTTCGCGTTCCTGGGTGTCCAGCGCCGCGGTGGCGTCCAGGTCGCTTTGCGCGGCGATCTGGTTCAGTTCCTTGAGCAGGGTCTCGCCGGTCTTGCTGAGGAAGATCCCATAAGAGCGCTTGTCCGGCTTGCAGCGCACGCGCACCGCCAGCGCCCGGCTTTCCAGTTTGTTGAGCAGCGGCACCACCTGGGGCGGCTCGATGGTCAGTGCCCGGGCCAGATCGGCCTGCATCAGGCCGGGGTTCTGATTGATGATCGCCAGGGCGGAGAACTGGGCGGGTCGCAGATCGTGCGCCGAGAGGCGGCCAATCAGGTTCTGGAACAGCTTGAGTTGTGCGCGGCGCATGGCGTAGCCGATCAGGTCGTTCAAGGCCGAATCGAGTGGTGCCTGCATCTCGGCGTTGTTCGACGGTGCCTCGATCGACTCGGCGAGGGGGGAGGGCTTGGCCATTGCGGGTGAGTCCTGGGGATTTTGGGTTAACAAGACTATCTATTTTGCCGGCGTTGACCGGTGATTGCTATGGCCAAAATCGCTGGCGTTCGGACAGCAGGGCGCTGCGCAGCGGGAAACTGGTTAATTTTATTAATAGTTAATTGACATAACCAATTCACCGGTTTAATTTCCAGTCATCTTCAAACCAAGAACAAGAGAGCATCGTCATGAGCAATTACGAAGGTCGCTGGACAACGGTCAAAGTGGAAATCGAGGAAGGCATCGCGTGGGTCATCCTCAACCGCCCGGAAAAACGCAACGCCATGAGCCCGACCCTGAATCGCGAGATGATCGATGTCCTGGAAACCCTCGAGCAGGATCCGAACGCCGGTGTCCTGGTGCTGACCGGTGCGGGCGAAGCCTGGACGGCGGGCATGGATCTCAAGGAGTACTTCCGCGAAGTGGACGCCGGCCCGGAGATCCTTCAGGAAAAAATCCGTCGCGAAGCCTCGCAATGGCAGTGGAAACTGTTGCGCATGTACGCCAAGCCGACCATTGCCATGGTCAACGGCTGGTGCTTCGGCGGCGGCTTCAGCCCCCTGGTGGCCTGTGACCTGGCGATCTGCGCCGACGAAGCGACGTTTGGCCTGTCGGAAATCAACTGGGGCATCCCGCCCGGCAACCTGGTCAGCAAGGCCATGGCCGACACCGTGGGCCACCGTCAGTCGCTGTACTACATCATGACCGGCAAGACCTTTGGCGGGCAGAAAGCCGCCGAGATGGGCCTGGTCAATGAAAGCGTCCCGTTGGCGCAACTGCGTGAAACCACCGTTGAGCTGGCGCGTAACCTGCTGGAGAAAAACCCGGTGGTGCTGCGTGCGGCCAAGCATGGTTTCAAACGTTGCCGCGAACTGACGTGGGAGCAGAACGAGGACTACCTGTACGCCAAGCTCGATCAGTCGCGCCTGCTCGACACCGAAGGCGGCCGTGAGCAGGGCATGAAACAATTCCTCGACGACAAGAGCATCAAGCCCGGCCTGCAAGCGTACAAACGCTGAGGTTCTGCGGTAGGTAGCCGGGCGCAGTTGCGTCCCGGTACTGCGGTTACATCGTTCTTAATGTATTCCCGACAAAGACTATAAAGAGGAATCACCATGCTGGACGTGCCCCTGCTGATTGGCGGCCAGTCGTGCCCCGCTCGTGACGGTCGAACCTTCGAACGCCGTAACCCGGTGACTGGCGAGTTGGTGTCGCGGGTTGCCGCCGCCACCCTGGAAGATGCCGACGCCGCGGTGGCCGCTGCGCAGAAGGCGTTTCCCGTCTGGGCTGCCCTGGCCCCCAATGAACGTCGCACCCGTTTGCTCAAGGCAGCCGAACAATTGCAGGCGCGCAGTGCCGAGTTCATCGAGGCGGCTGGGGAGACCGGCGCCATGGCCAACTGGTACGGGTTCAACGTGCGGCTGGCGGCCAACATGCTGCGTGAAGCGGCGTCGATGACCACGCAGATCAATGGCGAAGTCATCCCCTCGGATGTGCCTGGCAGTTTCGCCATGGCC
The DNA here is from genome assembly GCF_949767605.1 of Pseudomonas sp. IT-P218. Taxonomy (NCBI): domain Bacteria; kingdom Pseudomonadati; phylum Pseudomonadota; class Gammaproteobacteria; order Pseudomonadales; family Pseudomonadaceae; genus Pseudomonas; species Pseudomonas sp. IT-P218. The sequence goes on along the minus strand of NZ_CATKQQ010000088.1, from coordinate 16,476 downwards.
CTGCGCCAACCCTGCGGCGTGGTGTTGGGCATCGCGCCCTGGAACGCCCCGGTGATTCTTGCCACCCGCGCTATCGCCATGCCATTGGCCTGCGGCAACACCGTGGTGCTCAAGGCCTCCGAGCTCAGTCCTGCGGTGCACCGCTTGATCGGTCAGGTGCTGCAGGACGCCGGCCTGGGCGATGGCGTGGTCAATGTCATCAGCAACGCACCTGAGGATGCCCCGGCGATTGTCGAGCGATTGATCGCCAATCCGGCGGTGCGCCGGGTCAATTTCACCGGCTCGACCCATGTCGGACGAATCGTCGGCGAGCTCTCGGCGCGCCACCTCAAGCCGGCGTTGCTGGAATTGGGCGGCAAGGCGCCGCTGCTGGTGCTCGACGATGCCGACCTGGATGCTGCGGTAGAGGCGGCCGCCTTTGGCGCCTATTTCAATCAAGGGCAGATCTGCATGTCCACCGAGCGCCTGATCGTCGATGCCAAGGTGGCCGATGCCTTTGTCGCCAAGTTGGCGGCCAAGGTCGCCACCCTGCGCGCGGGCGACCCCGCAGATGCGCAATCGGTGCTCGGTTCGCTGGTGGACGCCAGCGCCGGCACGCGCATCAAGGGCTTGATCGACGATGCATTGGCCAAGGGCGCGCGCCTGGTGGTCGGCGGGCAACTGGACGGCAGCATCTTGCAGCCGACCCTGCTCGACGGTGTCGACGCGAGCATGCGCCTGTACCGCGAGGAGTCCTTCGGGCCGGTGGCCGTGCTGCTGCGCGGCGAGGGAGATGAAGCGCTGCTGCAGCTGGCCAATGACTCCGAGTTCGGTTTGTCGGCGGCGATTTTCAGTCGCGATACCGGGCGTGCCCTGGCCCTGGCCCAACGGGTCGAGTCGGGCATCTGCCATATCAACGGCCCGACCGTGCACGACGAGGCGCAAATGCCTTTTGGCGGGGTCAAGTCCAGCGGCTACGGCAGTTTTGGTGGCAAGGCGTCCATCGAGCATTTCACTCAGTTGCGTTGGGTCACCTTGCAGAACGGACCGTGGCACTACCCGATCTGAACAGGCGGGCAAGGCCGAAATAACAATAACAAGGCTGCAGCCAACGGCTGCCACGCTATCGCTGAGTCACCTGTGGGTGACTTGGTTTAGCGTGCCTCGACGGAGTACATGCACTTGAGTTCCGAATTCAGTTTACAAGCCCAAGCCCAGGCCAGCGCACCGCGCTATCGCCCCGTGTCCATCGGTTGCGCGGCGGTCGAGGTGACCGAGCAGCAGGGCGAACTGCACATGCGCTCCCTGGAACCCTTGGCCGAGATGCCCAGGCGCTTGCTCGACCGTCTGGTACATTGGGCCCGGGCGCGTCCCGAGCAGACCTTTATCGCCGCCCGCCAGGACGACGGTGAATGGCGTCGGGTGAGTTACGCGCAAATGCTCGACAGCGTCCGGGCGATCGCCCAAAGCCTGCTGGGCTATGGACTGTCGGCCGACAGGCCCCTGGTGTTGCTCTCGGGCAATGACATCGAGCATTTACAAGTCGCCTTCGGCGCCCTGTATGCGGGCATTCCCTACTGCCCGGTGTCGCCGGCCTATTCGCTGCTGTCCCAGGATTTCTCCAAGCTGCGCCACGTGTGCGACCTGCTGCAACCTGGCCTGGTGTTCGTCAGTGACGCCCCGGCGTACCAGCGCGCCATCGACGCAGTTTTGCCGGCCGAAACGCCACTGATTATCGTCCGTGGCCAGGTCGCGGGGCGCCGCCAGGTGAGCTTTGCCAGCCTGCTCGAACAATCGGGCGGCGCCGAGGCCGAAGCCGCTTTCGCCGCCACCGGCCCGGACAGCATCGCCAAGTTTCTGTTCACCTCCGGCTCGACCCGGCTGCCCAAGGCCGTGATCACCACCCAACGCATGCTCTGCGCCAATCAGCAGATGTTGTTGCAGACCTTTCCGGTGTTCGGTGAAGAACCTCCGGTGCTGGTGGACTGGCTGCCGTGGAACCACACGTTCGGCGGCAGCCACAACCTCGGCATCGTGCTCTACAACGGCGGCAGTTTTTACCTGGACGACGGCAAGCCGACCGCCCAGGGATTTGCCCAGACCCTGCGCAACCTCAAGGAAGTGTCGCCCACCGCCTACCTGACCGTGCCCAAGGGCTGGGAAGAACTGGTCTCGGCCCTGGAACAGGACGCGCAATTACGGGAGTGTTTTTTCAAGCGCGTCAGCCTGTTCTTCTTCGCCGCTGCCGGGCTGTCGCAAAGTGTCTGGGATCGGCTTGACCGGGTCGCCGAACAGCACTGTGGCGAACGTATCCGGATGATGGCGGGGCTGGGCATGACCGAGGCCGCGCCATCCTGCACCTTTACCACCGGGCCCTTGTCCATGGCCGGTTACATCGGCCTGCCGGCACCGGGTTGCGAGGTCCGCTTGGTGCCCAGGGAGGGCAAGCTGGAAGGGCGCTTCCGTGGGCCGCACATCATGCCCGGTTACTGGCGCTCACCAAAGCAGACCGCCGAGGTGTTCGACGAACAAGGCTATTACTGTTCCGGTGACGCGCTCAAGCTGGCCGACCCGGATGACGCGCAACTGGGGCTGATGTTCGATGGGCGCATTGCCGAAGACTTCAAGCTGTCTTCCGGGGTCTTCGTCAGTGTCGGGCCGCTGCGTAATCGTGCGGTACTGGAGGGCTCGCCCTATGTTCAGGACCTGGTGGTGACCGCGCCGGATCGTGAATGCCTGGGCGCGCTGGTGTTCCCGCGAATGTACGAATGCCGCCGCCTGGCGGGGCTCGGTGCCAGTGCCAACGATGCCCAGGTGCTGGCCAGCGCGCCGGTGCGGCAGTGGTTCGCCGACTGGTTGCAGCGGCTCAATCGTGACGCCAGCGGCAACGCCAGTCGCCTGGAATGGATCGCGTTGCTCGACGAGGCCCCGTCCATCGATCGCGGTGAAATTACCGACAAAGGCTCGATCAACCAGCGTGCGGTGTTGCAATGGCGTGCGGCCCAGGTCGAGGCGTTGTATCGCGGTGAAGACCCGTCGATCCTGCGTGCAGGGCCACGGTCATGAGTGGCCCGGGGCAATACTCGTCCTTCAGCGATGTGGCGATTCTTGAAGCCGTGCGAACACCTTGGATTGATGTCGGCGGCGCGTTGGCCCAGGTATCGCCCATTGATCTGGGCATCAAGGTCGGTCGCGAAGCGTTGGCCCGTGCCGGGCTCGATCCGCAGGCAGTTGACACGGTGCTGGCCGGCTCCATGGCCCAGGCCAGCTTCGACGCCTACATGCTGCCACGCCATATCGGTCTGTACAGCGGTGTGCCGCAACAGGTGCCGGCATTGGCGGTACAGCGCATTTGCGCGACCGGCTTTGAGCTGTTGCGCCAGGCCGGCGAGCAGCTTCAAGGGGGCGCACAACTGGCACTGTGCGTGGGTGCCGAATCCATGTCGCGCAACCCGATTGCCGCCTACACCCATCGGGGCGGGTTTCGCCTCGGAGCGCCGGTGGAGTTCAAGGATTTTCTTTGGGAAGCGCTGTACGACCCGGCGCCGGGCCTGGACATGATTGCCACGGCGGAAAATCTCGCCAGGCGTCACGGTCTGAGCCGCGAGGCGGTGGATGCCTATGCCTTCGACAGTCACCAAAGGGCGCTGCACGCGCAGACCAGCGGCTGGTTCAGCGATGAAATCGTCCCGGTGGATAATGAGGTGTTTGAACTGGAGGGCTATCAGCCACGGGGGATTACCCTGCCGCGTCGATGTGAAGCGGTGACCCAGGACAGCCATCCCCGGCCCACCGATTTATCCGCGCTGGCCAGGCTGCAGGCGATTCATGCTGATGGCGTGCAAACCGCCGGCAACAGCTGTGCGGTGGTGGACGGCGCAGCGGCCGCACTGGTCGGCCGAGCCTCGATGAGTACGCGTCCGGTACTGGCGCACCTGTTGGCGACTGCGGTGGTCGGTGTGGCGCCGGAGTTCATGGGGATCGGCCCGGTGCCGGCGATCCAGTTGTTGCTGCAACGCAGCGGCCTGGCCCAGGACGATATCGCCCTGTTCGAAATCAACGAGGCGCAAGGTGCGCAGGTGCTGGCGGTGGCTCAGGCGCTGGAGCTGGATAGCCAGCGGCTTAACCGCCGTGGTGGTTCGATCGCGCTGGGGCATCCATTGGCCGCCACGGGCCTGCGTTTGGTGATGACCCTGGCGCGGCAATTGCGCGAACAACATCTGCGCTACGGAATCGCCGCTGCCTGTGTCGGCGGCGGGCAGGGCATGGCCGTGCTGATCGAGAACCCGGATTTTCGTGGCTGAACCCTGGCGGTATTTTTTCCTTTAATCGACACGAGGTTTGCCATGTGGCACTACCAGGCACCGTTGCGCGACATGCATTTCATCCTTGAACACTGGCTGCAGGCGCCCCAGGCCTGGAGCCAGATGCCCGCATTCGAGGCCCTTGACTTGCCGTTGGCACTCCAGGTGCTGGGCGAGGCCGGGCGTTTCAGCGCGGATGTACTGGCGCCGCTCAATGGCAGTGGCGATCGCCAGGGTTGCCGCTTCGACAATGGCCGGGTCAGCACGCCGGACGGTTTTGTCCAGGCTTACCGGGCATTCGCCGAAGGTGGCTGGCCGGCATTGGCCTGTGATGAAGCCTTCGGTGGCCAGGGACTGCCGCAACTGCTCGATGCCGCCTTGCAGGAAATGCTCTACGCCAGCAACCACGCCTGGGCCATGTACACGGGAATCGCCCATGGCGCCTACCTGTGCCTCAAGACCCATGCGCCGCAGTGGATCAAGGAGCGTTATCTGCCGCAGATCGTCAGTGGCGAGGCGCTGCCCACCATGTGCCTGACCGAACCCCAGGCCGGCAGCGACGTCGGCCTGCTGCGCTGCCGTGCCGAACCCCAGGGCGACGGCAGTTATCGGTTGAGCGGCAGCAAGCTGTTCATTTCCGGAGGCGAACATGACCTGAGCGAAAATATCCTGCACCTGGTGCTGGCGCGCTTGCCCGGGGCGCCCAATGGTAGTCGTGGTATTTCGCTGTTTTTGGTGCCCAGGCGACTGGATGACGGCCAAACCAATGCGCTGCACTGCGACGGTATCGAACACAAGATGGGCATCAAGGGCAGTGCCACGTGCTCGCTGGTCTTCGACGGCGCCCAGGGTTGGCTGATCGGCGAGGCGAATCGTGGTTTGGCCGCGATGTTCGTGATGATGAACTCGGCGCGACTGCATGTCGGTCTCCAGGGGTTGGGGCATGCCGAGGCTGCATGGCAGAACGCCTATACGTACGCGCTGGAGCGCAGACAAATGCGTGCGCCCAAGCGTCCTGTCGGCGTTGCCGCCGAAGCGGTCGACCCGATTCATTATCATCCGGCCATGCGCCGGGTTTTGCTGGAATTACAGGCCTGCGCCGAGGGCATGCGCGCCGTTGGTTACTGGGCTGCGCATTTGCTCGATCAGGCCGAGCATGCCCCGGACCTGGCCACTCGGCAGAGTGCCTTGCAACTGGCGGAGCTTTTGACGCCGGTGATCAAGGCTTTTTTCACTGAGCAGGGTTTTCGCCTGGCCAGCAATGCCTTGCAAGTCTTCGGTGGCTACGGCTACGTCGCCGAGTTCGCCATTGAACAGACCCTGCGCGACAGCCGAATCGCGATGATTTACGAGGGCAGTAACGAAATCCAGGCCAATGACCTGCTGCTGCGCAAAGTGCTGGGCGATGAAGGCCGGGCCCTCGCTCAATTGTTGGCGGTGATGCGCGAAGAAGCCGGGCAGGCCGGCGAAACAGCAGGCCGCGTCAGCTTTGGCGCGCAGCTGGCGTTACTGTGCAATAAACTCGAGGGTGTGCACCTGGAGATACGTGATCAGGCCGTCGAGGACGGCGAATATCCCTATCGGGCAGCGGGCGATTTTCTACGACTGTGTGGCGTGGCCCTCCTGGCGTTTGCCTGGACTCGGGCGGCGCGTGTCGGTCGGTTGCTACCGGACAGCGATCCTCTGCGCGCCAGTAAACTGCAAACCGCGAGCTTTTTCTTTGCCTACCTGCTGCCGGAAGCGGATCAGCGGATCGCCGCCATTCGTGCGGCAAAGGCACCGTTGCCGTTTCTGAGTGAGTTCCTGTAAGCGCCACTGTCGACTCTGGCGAAAAACGAGCCGCACCGGATTCAACATGGTGTGTTGGTAGGCGGTGGGTTAGGATTGCCGCGTTTTTTTCAAGGATGAAGCCATTGAAATATCTCAAGGCCCTGAACGCAGCCTCAGAGCGTTATCTAAGCAGGTTTACTCGCAAGCAGTTTTTCTTTGCTGCCATCGCAGTCACCGCGGTCAACTATTCGCTGGCTTATACAATCCCCGGATACAAATCCATTTACCTGGCCATGATCGGTGGCTGGCTGTTTGGGATGATTTTCGCGAGCTTCCATTCTGCCAAGTGAGCCGTGATCGAGTCGCTACCCAGGGTGGCAATTGGCTTGGGATGCTCCATGCCAGGCATCTTGGCAGGTAAATTCGAGGCGAAAAAAGCCCGCCTTGAGCGTAATGCTGTTCACTTAAGCATGGTGTTGTTAAGAACTGGATTGGGGGGATATCCATTGCTGCGGTAACGGCCACTAATGGTTTCGCTCTTACAGCGAGTCACTTTTGGAAGAGCCCAAAAGTAACCAAAAGGCTCTTGCCCCACCACTCGGTGCCTCGCTGTGGCTCGGCATGCCCTCTCTCCGGCATTGCTCCGTGGGTCGCCGCGATGGGCCGTCCCTGGCCCAGCGCGGCTAAACCGGCGTCCTGCCGGTTTACCCACTACGCAATGCCTGCGTTCGGCCATCGTGGTTTAACGGGGCGCCACGATCAAAAGCAAAGCGAGGCGGCCTGACAGCCGACCTGGTTTCAAGTGAGCACGTTCCCCTGTAGGAGCAATCGAGCGTCGACCGGCTGCTCCTACAGGCTTTTCCAAGTGACTCGCCGTAAGGGCGAAACCATAGGTGGCCGTTACCGCAGGAATGGATATGCACCTAATCCAAACATGCACCTGGAGCCCTCCAACCTAAAGTGAACAGCATTACGCCTTGAGCGGGCATCTGGAATGAGCCGAACGCATTCAGGCACCTGATTCCGGGTCGCTCGCAGGCAAGCCGCGAGCCTCCTTGTCGTTTTCGTCCTGATCGTTCATGTGCGGGGCGGCGTCGGAATCTTCGAGGCGAGCACCTTTTCCATGGTCCGGATGCTCACTCGAGACCGGGTTATTTGCCTCCACGCCTCTCATATCTTCATCGACAGGCGCTTCATCGTTCGGCGGCAATGGAACCTCAGGCGCATCCTTCATGGGGTCATGGCCGGTTTCGTTGTCCGTGGTTCGCGTCACGTCCTGCTGCGACCTGTTACCCACTGCATTCTCGTCAATGTCCATGCTGGTTCTCCGTTTTGATGCGCGCAATGTCCGCGCTTATACGTGAGAGATAGTGGCGCATTGCGAGTGCCCAGCTTTGGACGAGCGGTCAGGCTGAACATCATTAGGCCACCATAGTATGGTGTCTCAATGCCACTACTCAGATACAATCCGTCTCGGTTGGATAAACAGCCAGGTCAATGACGGCCAAATTTTATGGAAGCGTGCAATGAAGTCTCGGATGGTCGTAGGGAGTTTTGCAGTAGCAGCGGTGTTGGGCCTACAGGGTTGCGCGAGTATTCTCGGCGATTCGCAGTATCCGGTAGCCGTATCCAGCGCGCCTACAGGCGCATCTTTTGAAATCACAAACAAGAATGGTCAGGTCGTCCATTCCGGAAACACACCCAGCACGGTGACTCTAAAGTCTGGAAACGGCTATTTTTCCGGGCAAACCTATCAGCTTAAATTCAAGAAAGATGGATACCCAGACAAAGTTGTCGAGCTGGATTCCAGCCTCAGCGGCTGGTACTGGGGAAATATCCTCATCGGCGGCGTTATCGGCCTGCTGATCGTCGATCCGCTGACTGGCGCAATGTACAAGTTACCCGAAACAGCGTCCGCCGACTTGGGTAAACCCGTTGCGCAAACAGGGCCAACCGGCATGAGTATCGCGTTGATAGACAGCCTGACTAATGCTCAACGCCAAGTATTGATCCCTATCAACTAAGGCGCGTTAGTGAACTGTCCTAATGATTTCAAACATCTCAATCGGGGCGCATTGACGGCGCCCACTTGTTGTCGCGCTGGGGCGGGAAGAAGCTTGCGGCAATTCTGCAGATATGGATGTTCCATCCCGCGCATGGCGGCAGAAGATGGTTAATTCCAATCTAAACCGAGCTCAGGATCAATCGGCGTGATGCATTGCAGAGTAGCCAGATCCAGCAGGGTGAAATAACCGTCCAGCCAGCCCGCTGTGTCGATGTGGTACACGTTGCCGAGAACCGCGGGCTGCCTGAGCGGTGTATGCCCGACCACCAGGGCGCGCAGTCCCTCAATGCAGTCGGTATCGCCGTCCTGAATCCGGGTTCGTGACCACAGGCAACTGTGCTGCACAAGTTCCAGCCGCTTGGTGCTTTCAGGTGATTGCAGTTCGGTGCGCAGTTGATCCCACGATGGCACCGGGCAATCGGCGTGAACGATCCCGACCAATCCGCCAGGCGTTTCGACCTCAATGGCGATCGGCAGCTCGGCGAACTGCAGCGCGAACGCTATCTGCTCCACCAGCGACAGCCCGGCGAACCATTCCCCGCCGTTGCAGATCCAGCTGTCGACGTCGCAGGTGTCGAAGTGCGCCACGTAGTCGTCATGGTTGCCGCGCACCGGGTGAAACCATGGTTTGGCAAGCCAGTCGAGTGCGTCGCGGCTCTCGGGTCCACGATCAACCAGGTCACCGACACTGAACAGGCGGTCGACGACAGGATCGAAATCGACCGCCTCCAGCGCAGGCTGCAATCGGCTGAAGTGACCGTGAATGTCACCCACCGCAAAGTCCCGGCCGGCGGTGTTTGCGGCGAAGCGCTTGATGCGTGACGACTCGATGGTTTCGATCATGGCGCACTCCGGTACGACAGAAGGCGATCCTTTGAATATTGGCATAGCTTGGCCTTGCCCGTCCTTCACCGTCGGAACCAAAACAGTCCAGAGTGTCTACATTACAGGGAGTCTTCCCTTTCTGAGAGAACGGATATGATCAGACATCGCTCGTTGATTGCAGCTATCACATGTGTCGCATTGGTCTGCGGCCCGGCCACGGCATGGGCCGATCCAGGTAATGGCAAGGGGCAAGGAAACGCCAAGGGCAATTCGCAACACAGCCAGGAGCATGGCAACCAGGGCAATAAGGGGAATAAGTCCGGGGGCGATGATTGGGACCATGGTCCAAGCATCAATCGAGGAAGCATTATTGGCATTGTCGATGGGTATCGGGACTACTGGAGCCCCGGACCTGCCTTGCCACCCGGCATTCAAAAGAACCTCGCCCGGGGTAAACCGCTGCCACCCGGGATTGCGAAAAAGCTCGATGGCCGACTGATCGGCCATTTGCCTCGTTATGAAGGTTACGAATGGCAGCAGGCGGGCACCGACCTGATACTGGTTGCGCTTGCTACCGGCCTTATCTATGAGGTCCTCAATGGCGCTTTCGATTGACGATAGACTGATGTATCCGTCCGTCGCGGAACTTGAACTGTCGGGGATTTAACGCGTCTTAAACAACGCGCAATCAACCCTCACGGAAGCAATCATGCTTTTAAAAAACAAGAGTTTCGTTGCTGTAATGTCATTCGCCATGATGCTTGCAGCCGCTCCGTTACTGCCTGCTGACCTGTCCATCATGAACTCCGCCTATGCCAAAGAAGGTGGTGGTGGTGGTGGTGGTGGTGGTGGTGGTGGTGGTGGCGGCGGTGGCGGCGGCGGCGGTGGTGGTGGCGGTGGCCACGGCGGTGGAAATGGCGGCGGTAATGGTGGTGGCCATGGCGGCGGTAACGCTGGCGGTCACAGCGGTTCGGGTCACTCCGGCAGTAACGGCCGCGGTGAGGGATTGAGCAGTGATCATGCGGGCAAATCGGTTCGCGACCATGGCATCAGCGGCAACCGTTACGGCAGTGATCGCAACGGTGACAAGGGTCACGGCACCACCACTTCGGGCATCGCACAATCCAAAGATACCCGCGGCCTGACTAAAGCCTCTGCAATCTCGGCCACGACGCCGGGAGATCACAACGCCAAGGGATTGAGTAATGCCGGTTCGTCAACTTCGAAAAAGTCCGATTGAGCAGAATCGGGATGAGTTGACCGCTACAGGGTGAGCTCATCGTTATTGCGATGTGGTTCTGTGAGCAAAAAATCCCGGAGACCTTCTGTCTCCGGGATTTTTCGTTGTAAGGCCGGGGGAAATCCTGCCGTACGTCGTGATCCACCAGCTGGTTCCCTGGCTCGACTACGGTTGGATGTAAGACTGCTTTCCAACCCAGGAGCGTTAGGCATGCGCAGAATCCTCTTCCTGATGTTCGCCGCCCTGGTCATGTGCGCCAGCCAGGTCATGGCGGACACCCTCAAGATCAGCGTCATCGGCGCTGGCAACGTCGGCGGTACGCTGGGTACGCTTTGGACAAAGGCCGGGCACTCGGTGATGTTTTCGTCACGCCATCCCGAGGAGTTGGCGGACCTGGTCAAGCGCGCCGGCGCCAACGCCCGGGCGGGCTCGGTGACCGATGCCGCGGCCTGGGGCGATGTGATCGTGTTGAGCGTTCCCTACGGCGCGATGCCGGTGCTGTCCGAACAGCTCAAGGGCAAGCTCGGTGGCAAGGTGGTGTTCAGCACCAGCAACCCGTTCAGCGGCCGTGATGGAGATGTCGGGAGCAAGGCGCTGGAGATGGGAGCAGCCCTGGCGGACCAGCAATACCTGCCCGGCATACACTTGGTGCGGGCATTCAACGCCGTAGGCTACGCTTCCATGAAGGACGAGTCTGGCAAGGGCAAGGCGATTCCCGTTTTCGCCGACGACGCCCAGGCCAAGGATGTGGGGGCGCGGCTGGTGCGCGACGCCGGATTCCTGCCCGTCATTTTCCCGCTGGCGCGAGCCAATGAAGGTTTACCCCGCGGTCCGCTCAGCGGCCTGTGGAACGAAGCCGAACTCAAGGGCAGGCTGGCTCCCTAGGAGAAAAACAGCATGGCTCCCGCAAACCTGTTGGTCCTGGCCTGGGGTGTGTTCTTCTGCACGGCAGCGTTTGGTCAAGGCGCGCCAGACACTGATCACCCACCGGCGATACTTCCACTGGAATCCGAGACGACGCCAAGCCTCATTGCCTGGCCGCCGCTCGCCGAACCGCTCGCCCGTGGGGTCGTCATCATCCAGTATCGAACAGAGCACGCCAGGATCATGCCGATCTTTGGCAAAGCGGCCGCTGATGTTTCACCACGCCTTGGTCACCTTCACGTGACCGTCGACGACTGGAAAGGTACATGGGCGCACACCAGTGAAGACCCGATCATCCTGGTCGGGCTGACCCCCGGCACGCACAAGGTTCTGCTGGAAGTGGCCGACCCGACGCACAAGATCCTCACCCGTACGACAGTGAGTTTTGTCGTTCCGCAGAAGAACCCCACGGACGCGCCGCCCGTTGACGAGGGTCACGCCGCAAAACCCTGACGATGAGCATCAGACAAAGCCGTTACTTGCGCACGTTCTGGTACAGCATCAACCGTGAGGTTTCATGCATGGCGCGGGTCAATTGTGACAGGCGTTTGAACTCCTCGGGATTTTGCTCGGCGACGTTGTCCAGCGGCGTCGGCGAGGCCAGGTCATGCAGGCTTGGCGAGCTGCCGTCGTGCTCCATCTGCACCATGTAGTGTTGCGTCACGCCGGCAATCAGCGGGAAGGTGCCTTCACGCAATACCAGTGGCACCACGCGTTCGCCTTCGGGGGCGGGCTGCTGGATATCACGGCCCATGCCGCCGTTGCGAAACTCAAGCCCGGCCATACCCGCCACGGTGGGCAGCAGGTCCACCAGGCCGACCGCTTCCTCGACTTTGCGGGTACCGATCATGCCGGGTGCGTGGATGATCATCGGCACCGCGTTACTTTCCAGGCCCAGTTGCTCGTAGGCCGGCGCCAGGAACGGGATCTGCGCGATACGGGTGTTGTGGTCGCCAAACATCACGAAAATGGTGTTGTCGTACCAACCGCCGGCCTTGGCGATTTCCATCAGGCGTCCGAGGTTGAAGTCCAGCAGGCGCACGGCGTTGTATTGCTCGACACTGCGCGAGCCGGCGGCCTGGACTTGCTCCAGGGTAGGGTGCTTGATCTCGAAGCCGTCATTGTCCTTTGGAATCGTGAAGGGCCGATGGTTGCCGGCCGTTTGCACATAGGCGAAGAACGGTTTGTCCTTGGGCAGCGCTTGCAGGATCTGGTCGGTTTCCTTGAACAGGTCCAGGTCCGAGATGCCCCAGACATCCACCACCGGGGATTTCCAGTCGCGCTCGTCGAACAGGCGCACGCCGTCGATACTTTGCCTGATCAAGGCATTCATGTTGGCCCAGCCGGAGTTGCCACCGATGGTGTAGATCTTCTCGTAGCCGGTGAAGGCATTGACGAGCGTGTTCTGCCGGGTGATCAGGGGATTGCGCGTCGCGGTTTCGTGGCGGGTGACGTCAGGCACTCCGGTGATGCTGGCCCAGACGGTTTTCGCGGTGCCCGTGACCGGCACGTAGAAGTGTTTGAAGAACCAGCTCTGGGTGGCCAGGCGATCGATATTGGGCGTCGGATCGATCGGGTTGCCATAGGCTCCGACGGCACTGGTGCCCAGCGACTCAAGCATGATGAACATCACGTTCGGTGGCCGCGAGCCTGGAATCTTGTAGGGCTGTGGCGCCTGGTGGCGGACAAAGTTGAGGGTCTGCGGGTCGGGTTGGTCGACACTCAGGTAGTGGGCCATGACCGCGTAGTGTTCGCGCACCTGGGCTTCGTCATAACGTGACTGGCCGACCTTGACCGTGTCGTAGAGGAAAATCACCGGGTTCAGGCCCAAGGCGGCGACCTGGTTGTTGCCCGAAAAGAACGCATCGCTCCAGCGCAGCGGCACGGGGTTTTCAAGGTTCAGGTTTTCGACACGACCCAAAATACCCAGCAGCACCAGTACCACCATCACCGCACCGCCCCATGTCGCGGAAAGTGGGTGAATGGTTGTGCGCGGGCGGTCCAGCGTGACCCGTTCCAGACGCACCAGGGCCAGTGTCACGAAGGCGACTGTCGCCAGCCAGCCCAGGGTAATCCAGATGACCGGGTAGGTTTGCCAGACCATGTCACGGGATATCTGCGCATCCTCGATGAAGCGCAAGACCGTGGCGTTGATCCTCACGCCAAGGTAGGCGTAATGGCCAAAATCGATGATGTAGATCAGCAGCACAGCGCTGAGGATGGCGACCAGGTACAGACGGTTGATGATGCGCAGGAGGCGGCTGCCGACAAGGTTCCAGCGCGGGATCCAGGCCAGCAACGCCACCGGCAGCATGACCAGGATGGCCAGGCGCAAGTCGAAGCGAAAGCCGATGCCCAGGGTTGTCAGAACGTCCTCGTTGCCCAGGGCTTTGGCGTCAAAACCGGAATAGCCGAAAAAGAACAGCACCCGCAGCAGTGCAAACAGCACGAACAGGATTGCTGTTGCGCCCAGCCAGTAATGCAGTCGTCTCGATTTCAGCCAGCCCATGCGTCTTTCCTTATTGAGAATTTCGTTGAATTTCAAACGCCGCGCAGCGTCATGAGCCGGCGATACGTCCAGCGCGCCGCCAGCACCAGCAGTGCCAGGCAGCAATACAGGCCCAGCAGCGGATCGACCAGGTAATCCCAATAGTTGTGGGAAGGTTTGCTCCCGGCGATGAAGGCCAGGGTCGCACAGGTCAACATCACCACGGCCAGGTAATGGCGCAGGTAAAACAGGCTGAACGTCACCAGCGCGACGAACAACAACAGGGCGCGCGGGCTGTAACCACGCCGGTACGGGTCCAGGTCACTCAAGCCCAGGGTGGCCGGGTACAGCACCAGGGCCAACGCGGCGAAGAGGATCAATACGCTCGTGTGCCCCTGCTGCGCAGGCGGCAACACATCCAGCCGACGCAAACACCCCCAGGCCATGAACACCAATGAGGTGATCGCAAGGTCGTCGATATGGCTGCGCAAGTAAGCGGCCAGCGACAACCCGCCCAGGGGTATGAAGCTGGCGGCCAGCAGTGCGAGCAGCAGCGCGATGCGCCAGACCCTGCCCAGGCCAAAAGACGGCAGTAACAGGAAGATGATCATCGCGAAGCTGACATGGGCTTGCCACAGGTTAATCATTTCAGGCGCTCGGACAGCCAGGCATCGTTGAAGGAGACGTGTTTGATGAAGGTGTTGTTCCAGGAGTAAACCAGGTGATACATCCCGTCGGGACTGCGGATGAAGTAGGGGTATTCATATTCGAATTCACAGCCCTGGCTTTTACACACACGTTTATCGAGGTTGGCGAGGAATGCCGCCTCCAGCGCCTGGCGCAGCTTGCCACTGGAACCGCGGAACTCTTTGCCGATGATTTCCTTGTAAACCAGGGGTGAATACGGATCGCCCTCGGGATCCGGTGATTTGTCCAGGTCGTGCAACAGGCGCCAATCGTCCATTTTTGCATCGGTGATATACAGGCTCAGCTTGAAGCGCCCCTCTTGCAGGTCGTTGAGCGCTACCAGCAACCGGTGTTCGGGCGTCGCCACGGCCGCCAGCGAGGAATTGGGGTTCGAAGGCACCAGCGGAAAAGGTTCGCTCCAGCTTTGCCCGGCATCTTCCGTGCGGCTCGCCAGGACTCGGTGGTAGGTGCTGCCGGCATAACGCAACAGGGCAATGCCGCGTTGGCCATCCAGCGGAACGATCGCCGGTTGCAATGAATTGCTGCCATGGCTGATGCGGAATTTATCGATCACCTCACCGTCCGCGCTCAAGTACAGGTACTCGGCAAATTTGCCGAGGAATTCGTGATAGACCGGCAAGCCGATGGAGCCGTCGACATGAAACACCGGTGCCGAGCGGACCAGGGTGCTGATGTTCAGGAAAGGTGAAGTGATCAATTGCCGCGGCGCCGACCAATGCCCGCCAAAGTCGTCTGAAACCATCACGTTGACCGCGCTACCGGCCCAGCCGCCCATGGAGACGGAAACGTAGAACAGCCACAGGCGATTGTCCGGCGCGAGGGCGATGACCGGATTGCCCAGTTTGCGGATGTATTTGCGCGTGCTCTGCTGGGTCGAATCCCGGGTCGCCATGACCTGCTCCTCCCCCCACTCGCCGGTGCTCAGATTGAAACGGGCGGAGCGCACCTGCACATCGGCGGCGCCTTCGCGGGTGCCGGCGAACCAGACTGCCATCAGGCTACCGTCAGGCAAGGCTGTGACCGACGCGGAATGCACGAAGTCCACCAGCCCGGAGGAGGCGAAACGGCTGGTATAGATGGGTTTGGCCTCTTTATCAGCCACCGACATGAGCGGACTGATTTGGGCAAAGGACGAATGCCTGGGAGCGGGGTGGGTGATCCATGCGACTGCAAAGAGGCAGGCCAAGGCAAGGTAAATACAGAGTGCAGGAATGCCGGGGAGTTTGCTGCGCATGATTGGACCTATGGCATTTTGTGGGCCATTAGAACACTCAAGTGAAGACTTCAGTACAGGATCGCATCCCGCGAGTTTCAATTCTGCGAGCTGTTGTTTGTTCCTGGCAGTACGGATACCGCGATCATCACGCCCCGCTGGAAATCCAACGGAATCATTGAGTTACTTAATGGTCATAACCAGGGTTCAACGCCGTGCGGCTTATCCGCCGGGCAAAACCCTCACAGCCCCCGACCTTCAGGATGTTCAAATGAATCGCGCAGTAATGATGACCCTGGCCATTTCCAGTTTGCTCCTGCTGGGCGGCTGCGGACCTCACTGGGAAGACGGAGAAAGGTACGGCCGCTATCACGATCATGATCATCGCCGTGGCTATGACCAGCGCGATGACGACGACCGAGGGTATGACCATCGATATGATCGTCGTGACGATGATCGCGACAACCGTCGTTATCGCGATCGTGATGACCGCGACGACTGATAATGAAAAAGAGGGGTAGTGAGTGATCAGCTTCCCGACTCACTACCTTTCTGATTGTCCCCGTCGTCTTCCGACGCCGCGTCTTTTTTCAACGAATGGGCATCGGCGCCGGAGTTCGAGCCTGACGCTTCCTCGCCCTTTTTATCAGCCTTTTCCTCGTTGGATTCAGCGCCCTGGTTGAGCGCGGGAGCGGAGGGTGGAATGGTTGCATCCTCGGTGGTTTTTTCGGTGGCCAGCACGCAAAGCGGAGAGGCCGACAGCAAGCCCGTGAACATGAGCGCGGCAAGGGTGGTGTTCATCTTTGAGTCTTCCGTGCGAGGGGTGTGTACTGCATTGGAAGAGCGGCGCACAGGAAGGTGCGCAGTGGCGGACGAATGGCTGTACCCGATCTACTGTGGGAGCTGGCCTGCCGGCGATGGCGGCTTGCTGGCGATGCAATGGTGAAGCTGATGCCGCCA
>NZ_CATKQQ010000087.1:0-247 GCF_949767605.1 Pseudomonas sp. IT-P218 | reverse complement strand
TCTGATCGAAGAAAAGCGCATCGACAACCTGACCCGGCGTTTCAGTTACAACCTGGGCGGGCATCTGACCCAGGTCGACGAAACCGGCTACGGTGAACGCGGCGAGCGACCACAACGTCGCACCGAATTCGAACGCGACAGCATTGGTCGGCTAACGGCCAAACTCAATGCCGATGCCCGTCAGGATTATGTGTACGACGACGGCGATCGTCTGCTGTCGATCCAGCGCCTGCCGACCGCGCAGGGT
>NZ_CATKQQ010000085.1:0-255 GCF_949767605.1 Pseudomonas sp. IT-P218 | reverse complement strand
AAGGAGGTGATCCAGCCGCAGGTTCCCCTACGGCTACCTTGTTACGACTTCACCCCAGTCATGAATCACACCGTGGTAACCGTCCTCCCGAAGGTTAGACTAGCTACTTCTGGTGCAACCCACTCCCATGGTGTGACGGGCGGTGTGTACAAGGCCCGGGAACGTATTCACCGCGACATTCTGATTCGCGATTACTAGCGATTCCGACTTCACGCAGTCGAGTTGCAGACTGCGATCCGGACTACGATCGGTTTT
>NZ_CATKQQ010000084.1:0-289 GCF_949767605.1 Pseudomonas sp. IT-P218 | reverse complement strand
GCCAGACCACCACGCTGGAGCGCAAGCCGGACGGCGAAGTGCTGCGCATCCATCACCCGGATGGCAGCGCCGAGTCGTTCACCTACAACGCTCTCGGCCAGGTGCTGACGCACACCGACGGCAAGGGCCAGACCACCCGACTGCTGCGCACCGCCCGCGGCCTGCCGAGCAGTCGCCAGGACGCCAAGGGCCAGCGCATCCGCTACGAATACGACCCGGCGATTCGCCTGACCGCGCTGATCAACGAAAACAACGCGGCGTACCAGTTCGCCTACGATGCATCCGACCG
>NZ_CATKQQ010000083.1:0-290 GCF_949767605.1 Pseudomonas sp. IT-P218 | reverse complement strand
TCGCCAAACAACCGTTCGTTGGCCCGCACGCTGGTCCAGGTCAGGCTCGCGCCGGGGTATTGGCTGCGACCCGGCCAGTTGAAGCGCTGCCAGCTTTCCTTCTGGTTGAAGTACTCGTGCTGTTCGCCGTTGAGGGTGAAAGTGGTCTGCACCACGTCGCGCACCGGTTTGCCTTGCAGTTCGAAACTCAGGCCCATGCCGCCGTCGGTAAACAGCACGTCGGCCAGGTGACTGAGCTGGTTGATCGCCTGGATGAACTGCGGGTTGAAGCGCAGGCCCTGGCTGTGTTG
>NZ_CATKQQ010000082.1:0-303 GCF_949767605.1 Pseudomonas sp. IT-P218 | reverse complement strand
ACAAGCCGGCTCCTACAGGTCCGCGGCGACCACGGACCAACGCCCTGCGCAAAACATTGTAGGAGCTGGCTTGCCAGCGAAGAGTCCCGAAAGGCCAGCGCAATATTCAAGGACGCCTTCGCCGGCAAGCCGGCTCCTACAGGTCCGCGGCGACCACGGACCAACCCCCTGCGCAAACCATTGTAGGAGCTGGCTTGCCAGCGAAGAGTCCCGAAAGGCCAGCGCAATATTCAAGGACGCCTTCGCCGGCAAGCCGGCTCCTACAGATCCGCGGCGACCACGGACCAACCCCCTGCGCAAACC
>NZ_CATKQQ010000081.1:0-303 GCF_949767605.1 Pseudomonas sp. IT-P218 | reverse complement strand
GGGCAAGCTGCAGACGTTTGTATATGACTGTGAAAATCGGTTGGTGCGGGCTGAGAAGTTGGTGAATGGCAGGCTGGAGAGTACCGGTGCGTATCGGTATGACAGCCTGGGGCGACGGGTTGGCAAGGTTTCAGAGGTCAACGGCAAGACCGAGCAGAAGCACTTTTTGTGGCAAGGCCTGCGGATGTTGCGTGAAGAGCGACCGGGGCAGAGCAGTCTGTATATCTACGAGCCGGGGAGTTATGCGCCGTTGGCTCGGGTGGATCAGGCAGAAGGTGAAGAGCAGGAGCTTTACTACTTCCA
>NZ_CATKQQ010000080.1:0-306 GCF_949767605.1 Pseudomonas sp. IT-P218 | reverse complement strand
ATTTACGGGTGTGTGTTGAATTTGTGGTGTGACACAGATCTGTAGGAGCCGGCTTGCTGGCGATCAATGGTGGCCGTTATGCCGCCATCGCTGGCAAGCCACCTCCTACAGGGATTTGCGGGGTATGTTGAATTTGTGGTGTGACACAGATCTGTAGGAGCCGGCTTGCTGGCGATGCGATGGTGGCCGTTATGCCGCCATCGCTGGCAAGCCAGCTCCTACAGGGATTTGCGGGGTATGTTGGATTTGTGGTGTGACACAGATCTGTAGGAGCCGGCTTGCTGGCGATCGATGGTGGCCGTTTAT
>NZ_CATKQQ010000079.1:0-313 GCF_949767605.1 Pseudomonas sp. IT-P218 | reverse complement strand
TAAAGGCTGCGTCCCATTCACTGACGATCGCCCGTTGCCACTGACGGTTGAGGCTGCTGGCCGAAGGTTGCAGGACGCGCTGCCAGGCCTGCTCCAGCGGCTGCACGAACAGGGTCTGGCCAATGCCGCCCCACTCCGCGCCGAGGCTGGCGGCGAGCTGGCTGCCGTAGGCGCGGGTGTCGGTGAGGTCAATGCTTTTTCCCTGGAACACGGTCTGCGCCAGGGTCTGGGTCATGTCCTGCGGGTCGGCGGCATGGTTGACCTGCTGCAGGGTCAGGCGAGTGCGCGTGACCTGGTTGAGGAAGGCTTGCAG
>NZ_CATKQQ010000078.1:0-323 GCF_949767605.1 Pseudomonas sp. IT-P218 | reverse complement strand
GCATCGCCAGCAAGCCGGCTCCTACAGATCTGTGTCACGCCACAAACCCAACATACCCCACAAATCCTGTAGGAGCTGGCTTGCCAGCGAAGACGGCCTCAAGGTCGACCAATCTCTCACGGCTGTATTCGATCCCCTGTGGGAGCGGCTTGTCGGGTCGCCGCATCGCCAGCAAGCCGGCTCCTACAGATCTGTGTCAAGCCACAAACCCAACATACCCCACAAATCTGTAGGAGCTGGCTTGCCAGCGAAGACGGCCTCAAGGTCGACCAATCTCTCACGGCTGTATTCGATCCCCTGTAGGAGCGGCTTGTCGGGTCGCC